>OMYY01000013.1 GCA_900315435.1 uncultured Spirochaetaceae bacterium | reverse complement strand
CCGCTGGTCATTAAACGACAGAAAAAGACTGGCCGTCGAATATGACCCTGACTGGCCGGAGAATGCGGCCCTGTTGGCCGCTAAACACGGCTATCTGCAATAATTCATTGTAATAAAAAGAATAATCTTGGTGATAATTGTGTTGCAGAGATATGCCTCAGAATCCCGATTGTATCAAAAGTGTAAACATCACATGGTCGAGCAGGGGAATGCCGAGCAGAGTCCCTGCCCTTTTGATGCGCTCGGTCACCTCCAGGTCCTCGTCCGAGGGATTCAGGTTTCCCGAAGGGTGGTTGTGGGCGACAATCAGGGCGCTTGCCCGTTTTTCGATGGCAGGAGCGAAAACCTCTCTCGGATGGACGAGCGACTGGCTGACCGTGCCGAGCGAGACAAGGGTGGTTGCCAGCACCTCGTGCGCGCCATTCAGGGCGACGGCGAGAAAGACTTCCTGCATCCTCTGGCCGTAATGACGGATCTGGAGGTACAGGTCTTGGGGTTTGAGGATCTGCCGGCCGAGATAGCGGTTGTTTCTTCTTCCCAGTTCGAGAGCCGCAGCGAGAAGGCAGGCCTTTGCCTGTCCGATGCCTTGAATGTGCAAGAAATCGGTGACTTCCGCATCCTGATTCCGGTCAAGGAAGTCGAGTACCTTTTTTGCCAGGGCGTGGATGGGCGCTTCTTTTGTGCCGCTTCCGAGCAGGATCATCACCAACTCAAGGTCACTGAGATGCTGGGCGCTGGTTTGCTCCAGGCGCTCACGTGGCCGTTCTTCGACCGCCATATGCTTGATGGGGCCGAGATGCATCAACTGTTCTTTGTACGTCATACCCTATAAAACGGCAAAAAGTCCCATGTCGGATGGTTGGACAGAAAACTTTCGCTGTGATACAAACGTGGATATGGAGAAAACCTATCGCATCGGTGACGTCGCCCGTATCTGCGGGGTCACGGTCCGGACTGTCCGTTACTACGAGGATCTCGGCTTGCTGAAAAGCAAGAGCCGCACCGAGGGAGGGCAGCGTGTCTACACGGAAAGCGATATCGTATATCTCAACCGCATCCTTGAGCTGAAGGAACTGGACTTCTCGCTGGACGAGATCGGCCATGTCATCAAGCTTGGTCCCGGCGATAGTGACGGCAGCCAGAGACGGAGCGCCCTCTTGAAGGAATACCGCTATAAGCTCTCGGCCGCCATGGAACGTCAGGCGGCCCTTGAGAAACGCATCAGCGATCTTTCCTGGCATATCCGCCAGCTGGAAAGCGGAATCAACTGGCAGGAGTGCCCGGGAAGCGCCTGCGCTTCCTGTTCCTTTCGGGAGAAGTGCCGCTTCTTTCGGCAACCTGCCAGATGACGTCCTGGTCCTCGTCAGTCCTGTGTGTTCCGATAGTTCTCGAAATAGCCGTTGATGGTCTTGGCAAGCTTCTTGGTCGTCTCCTCGGGACTTGCCGCGCTGTCCAGCATATCGACGATTCCCTTCTGGAAGGCGTAATAGATTTCGTAGCTGGAAGGAACCCAGATGCCTTGCAGAAGGGGATTGCTCTCCCGCATCTGGTCGATGGCGACGGAGAAGAGCGGATGTTCCTCGCAGTGCTTCTTGAACTCCTCCATCTGGTAGGTTCCTTCGTTTACCGGGAAATATCCGGTGGCGATATGCCAGGCAAGCTGTTGCTCCATGCTGACGGCAAAGGCGACGAAGGTGAAGGCCGCGTCCTGATGGCCGCTCTTGTTGTCCAGGGCGTACAGGGCGCCACCGCCGATATTGACGCCACCGGTGGCCTTCTCGTCGACCATCGGCAGGTTGGCGACGCCAAGCTCGAACTTGCCTTTGGTCATCTCCATCATGGTGGTCAGGGCGCTGGTGGACTGCGCCATCATCGCTGTCTTCCCGCTGGCGAATTCTCCGGTCACCCCGCTGGTCGCGTTATCCAACGCCCCGGTGTCATGCAGGGCCTGCCATTTCGTCAGGAAGTTTACCATGGTGCCGTTCTGGTCGAAGAGCACCTTGGTCGGAATTCCATCGTGGCCGTTGTTCTGGTCGACAATCAGGGAAAGCCCGTCCTGCTGGCCCAGCCAGGCGCAGAGCTCGTAGGTGGTGGGGACACCGGCATAGCCATAGCGGGTCACGTTGCCGGAGCTATCCCGCTTGAGCAAGCGCTTGGAATCCTCTGCCAGCTCATCCAACGTCTTTGGAGCCTCGGTGATTCCCACCTCGTCGAAGGCGCTTTTGTTGTAGTAGAGCAGGATAGTGGAGGCGTTGAAGGGCATGCCGATCATCTGCCCCTTGTACGTCTGCGAAAGACGGGCGGAGCTGACAATCTGGGAAAGGTCGTAGCCGTTTCCCTTTGCAAGCTGCTCCATCGGGACCAATGCCTTGTTGTCCCGGATGTCGAGCACCGCCTGGGCATCGAACTGGACCAGGTCGGGAAGATCCTCTAGGTCGTTTCCCTGCCAGATGGCTTTCGCCTTGGTCAGCACGTCGCTCGCCTTGCCCTGGTAGACAGCATCGACGTGGATATGCTTTTCCTTGCCGACCGTATTGTTGAATGTGTCGACAAGGTCCGCTGTCGCTTCGCCTAGGATGCCGGAGTTCGAATGCCACCAGGTGATGTTGGTCACTTCGTTGGTGTTCTTCTGTTCCCGCCCGCCAGCAGCGAAGGCCGTCATGGAGGCGAGCAGCATCGCCACAATCAAATAACGTTTCATTGGTTCATCTCCCTGAAAACCGGGTACTGATTCCCTCGAAGATCCGCCTACGCATGGCGAGTACGAGAAGCAGCATCGGTGCAGTCAGAAATACGATGGCCGCGAACTGCGGTCCCAAATCATAAGTCTCGCTGAAACCCAGCATGGTGAGGCCGACCTGGACGGTCCGCATCGAATCCCTGCTGGTCACCAGCAAAGGCCAAAGATAGGCGTTGAAATACCCGGTGAAGGATTGGACGGCGATGGCGAGGAGGACGCTTTTGCTCATCGGAGCGAGCATGGTCATCATGAAGCGCAAGTCCGAGCACCCCTCCAGATATGCTGCCTCGCGGTATTCCGGGCTCACGGTCAAGAAGTATTGCCTGAGCAGGAAGACCGCCGTAGGGCTGAAGATGCCCGTAACCACCAGCCCGAGATAGGTGTTGACCAGCCCCATCCTGCGGACTTCCAGATAATTGGCAAGAAGCAGGGCGTCTCCGGGTAGCAGCATGCTGGCAACCAAAATCAGGAAGATCGCCTCCCTGCCGCGGTATTCGAAGGTAGTCAGGCTGTAGGCCGCCGCCAGGCAGACCACCATGCGGAGCCCGGTGCCCATGATGGCGGTGACCAGAGAGTTGTACAGATAGCGTGCCAGATTGCTCGAGGCAAAGGCCCGAACGTAGTTGGACGGGGTGAAAGTCGAGGGCAGGAAGCGGGCAGGAAGCGTGGTGAAGTCCCCCCTGGCGAAAAACGAGGCGGAAAGCGCATAGGCCAACGGGAAGAGGATGATTACGGCAAGCAGCACGCTGGCGACATCGCGAAGGCGTTTCATTGGTAGAACACCCTCCTGTGCTGGAGGGCCATTCCGGCCAAGAAGAGCACCAGGCTCATGGAGAAGGCCACCGTCGCCAGAGCGCTCCCCATGGCGATGTTCCCTCCCTTGAACCCTTCAAGGTACATCTGGTAGACGATTGTCTGGGTCGAGCGGAATGGCCCGCCTTCGGTCAGAATCATCACCGGGGAGCAGATGAGGAACGCATCCTTCAGGTTGTTCAGCACCACGAAGACCATCGTCGGCTCGGTAAGTGGAAACTCCAGATACCAGAGTCTCTGCCAAGGGTCCGCCCCCTCCAGGGCTGCCACCTCGTACAGGTCCCGGGGAATGTTGTCCAGGCTGGCAGAGAAGAGCAGGAAGTCGAAGCCGAAATCCAAGTATATGCCGGTGTAGACCAGCATTCCCATGGCGGCTCTGGGGGAGCTGAACCAGCGCACCGATGTGCAGAGGATGCGGTTGTACAACCCGGTGTTTTCGTCAAACAGGGTTTTGAGGATCAGCACGATCGAGCCCATGGCGATGGCGATGGTCGCCATCAACGCGCTCCGGCTCGCCCTGAGCGCCTTGCCTTTGCCGTGGACCAGCAGAGCCGAGAGGAATGTGGCCAGCACATTGCAGGGGACGAACCATAGGGTGAAGGTGATGGTGTTCCGCAAGGAGTCATGGAAGGAATCCGACGCGAACAGGTTCTGGAAATTCTCTAGGCCGACGAAGCGGATCCTTTCACCCGAAGCCCGCACGTGGGAAACACTGTCCAGAATCGTCGCGAAGAAAGGCGCGTAACAGAAAAGAACCGCCAGCCCTAGGGCCGGCAGCACGTACAGATACGGAGCAATCTTCCGAAGCCGTGTTCCTTTCATTGGTTTGCAATGTAAGGAAACCTGTGGTTCTCGACAAGCGTGAAACCAGCCGGATTCCGAAAAAACCGGTTCGTTTGCTTCCCCTGCAGATGGAACGTGTTACGTTGCCGGACCTACGTCAGCTTTTGGCCCGAAGAGCTTGTCGGAGAGGCGTTTGCCCCAGGCTTCGAGCGGTTCGAGCACGTCCCGCTTCACCTCGGGAGCGATATCGGTCGAGGCCATATTTTCCTTGATCTTGCGCTGGTAGAACTCCCAGCTGATCTTGACGCCGCCCGGAGGACTGAGGATACGGCTGGCGCAGAAACTCTTCCATTTGCGTGCCTGGTCTTCGGTCAGCACCTCGGGCCAGTTGCGGGCGACGTGACGCATCAGCATCTCTGGTACGCGCTGGTCCTGGAAGTGGATGCCCAAGGCCAGCTTCTGGCTTGGCGCTGTATGGTGGATTGCCTGGAACTGCATTTTATCGCTGTCGTTGAAGAAGCCGCCGCTGTAAATTTCAAAATCGGTGTCCTTCACATCATCATACTGCTCGGCGGCCTTGGCGTCCCTCAGCATCGGAATCAGCTCTGCGTGCTCCCTCAGCAGCCGGTAGGTCTCGCGGCACTTGTCGCGGTCGATGCCTAGGCGCTTGTAGGTGCCTTCGTCAGGAAAGCTGTGACTGATCGGGGTGACGAAGGGACACCGGTTGACGGCAATCGTGCAGATGCCGGGCACCTGCATCAGTTCCTGCGGGTTCTTGGCGGCAAGGAGCGGCATCGGGTCTTGCATCAAGTCAAAGCAGATGAACGTGTTTCCCACATCCTTCGCCGGGGTGATGGGGACCACCATGGCAGAGTAGCCATTGGGGTTGGTGAAGAGTGCGCTGGTCAGCAGCACCGGGGTGCCGAAAGGGGTCCGGACCAGGTTCTTCAACAGGTTCTTGTTCCGGTATTTCCATGCCCATGCGTACAGCCTTGGCTGTTGCTCCTTGATCAGGCGGGCCACCTCGATGGTGGCGTAGACGTCCACCATGGCGTCATGCGCTCCTGTTTGGTCGATATGGTTCGCCTCGGTCAGGCTGGTCAGTTTGACAATCGGCATGCCGGTATCCGGGTTGCGTGCCGGCCAATTGATTCCCTCGGGCCGAAGGTCATGGCAAGCCCGGACCATGTCGATGATGTCCCAGCGGGAACAGCCGTTTTTCCATTCCCGCTCGTAGGGGTCGAAGAAGTTCCGGTAGAGACAGCTACGGATCATCTCGTCGTCGAAGCGGATATTGTTGAAGCCGGCGACCGTGGTGTTGGGCACAGAGAAGAGCGCGTTGACCTGCTTGATCAGCTCATATTCGCACAGTCCCTTCGCTTCGGTTTCCTGGGGGGTGATGCCGGTGACCATGCAGGAAAGCGGGTCTGGCAGGTAGTCGTCACTGATTTTTCCATACAGGACGACAGGACTGCCTACGGGATGCAGGTCCAGGTCGGTCCGCTGGGCGGCGAACTGGGCGATGCGGTCATAGCGGGTGTTGAGGCCAAAGGTCTCCAGGTCATACCAAAGAATGGTCTCGGGTGTTTTTTCCATGGAAGAAATTGTACCATAACCATCTCTTTTGGAATAGGATGGGCTATGCGCAGAATCCTGACGATGCTGGTGTTCCTGGTGGTTGTCTTTCCCTTGTCTGCTCTCGAGGTATCGGACAATGATTATCTCGTCGCCCGCGCGGCAGTGACCGATTGTGCCCTCGCGGTGACTGCCGGCTACATCGCCGATCCCCAGTATTTCATGCCCGGCTGTACGCTGGGTCAGGAAACGATTCCCCGTACATTGATGGTCGTTCAAAGCGATTTGAGTGGGTATTCGCCCATGATTCCTGCTAAAATAGGCAATCAAACATGGTACCAACGGCTTGCCAGCCAGACGAAAGGACCGCTGGACGATCAGTGCCGGACCATCCTGTCTGTCCATGATTGGAGGAAGGGCGACATCCTCCTTTCCGGTACCTATCGGGCAGACTGGCCCAAAGGTTCGAGTGTCGTGACGCTGGTGGCCCAGGCCTTTGCGCGACACTTTGGCGAGGTGACGGTCTGGGTAGACCTCTTGCTGGAAGGGCGACGTATTTCCCGCCCGATCCGGGTAAGCGGAACCGCCCGGATTGCAAGCGAGGGAATCGTTACCGACGGCTTGGAATTCCGGTACGAGTAGAAGTACAATATGGGGACAAAAGGAACACGATGATGGATACAAAGGCTTTTTTGGCAGCATGGGACGCCGGCCCCGAAGCGGTGGATTTCGATGCGTTGGTGCGCGCGTTTCAAGTAGCCATGGATGATGGATTGCAGGGAAGGGCAAGTTCTCTGGAAATGATTCCTGCCTACGTCTCGATACCCGACCATATTCCCAGTGGCGAACCGGTCATCGTCCTGGATGCCGGCGGGACCAACTTCCGTACCAGCCTGGTTTCCTTTGACGAGTCGGGAAGGGCCGCCATCAGTGACTGGCAGAAGACTGCCATGCCCGGCATCGCCCGCGAGGTGAGCGCCCCGGAGTTCTTCAGTGCGTTCGCCGACCAGGTCGAGCGTCTGATCGAGAAGAGCGACCATATCGGCTTCTGTTTTTCCTATGCGGCCAGAATCACCGAGAACAGGGATGGTGTCCCGTTGATGTTCAGCAAGGAAATCAAGGCCCAGGATGTGATTGGCAAGCCGGTCGGCAAAGGCCTGTTGGATGAGCTTGCCCGCCGTGGACACGATGTCTCCCGTAAGAAGCTGACCGTGGTCAACGATACGGTGGCGACCCTGCTCGCAGGACCTTCGGCAACAGGCTCCGATCCGATAAGCGGCTACATGGGATTGATCCTTGGCACCGGTACCAATATGGCCTACGTGGAGCAGAACAGGAATATCGGCAAGATCCATCAGCAAACTGGTTCCCAGTGCGTCAACATCGAGAGCGGCAACTTCGATATTGCCGGTGGGCGCCTTGGAAGCGAGATCTTCGCCTCGACCAAAGATCCGCTCCACTACCATTTTGAAAAGATGATCAGCGGAGCCTACCTCGGCCTGCAGTGCTGGACCTTGATGCGCCATGCGGTCATCGACGGACATCTCTTCTCCCCGGAGAGCGTAGGACGCTTGATGGAGCAGGAGCGGTGGACAACCATCCAGGTCAGCAAGTTCCTGACCGATCCTGCGACCGGCTTGATCGGCGAGGCGCTCGTCAATCCTGCCGACAAGGCCAGGATGCTCGAGATCGCACAGGCCGTGGTGGAGAAGGCCGCCAAACTGACGGCAGCCTGTATTACCGCAAGCGTCCTGCAGAGCGGTGCCGGCATCGGGAAGGAGAAGCCGGTGGCGCTGAATATCGATGGCACCACCTACTACCAGACCAAGGGGCTGAAGGAAGCTGTCGAGCGGTATCTCCAGCGATACCTGGAGGGGCGGTATCGTCGCTTTATCCGCCTGCTCCACGTCGAGGACGCCCCGACCATTGGAGCGGCGATTGCCGGTTTGAGCGAATGAGCGACCTGTTCTCGCCCCAGAAGCGCAGCCAGGTGATGGCGGCGATCAAGGGCCGGGATACCAAGGATGAGCTCTTGGTCAGGCGGTTCCTTTTCCGCCACGGTCTGAGGTATCGTACCTCGGACCGCAGGCTCCCGGGCAGGCCGGATATCGTCCTGCCCAAGTACCGCACGGTCGTTTTTGTCAATGGCTGTTTCTGGCACGGCCATGAGCACTGCAGCCTGTATCGTCTTCCGAAGACCCATCAGGAATTCTGGAAACGCAAGATCGAGCGCAACCGGGCGAGGGACGAGCGCTCGATCGCACGGCTCCTGGCCATGGGGTGGCGTCCCATCGTCGTGTGGGAGTGCGAACTGAGGGGCAAGCAAAAACAACAGGAGACTCTTGAAGGCCTCCTGAACGAGATTTGGGACCAATGACCAACTGGAGAGATGGCCGGATATCCTCGATGCGGCTTGCAATACCGGTTACAGGCTTCGGGAATAATATGGTATCGTCAATATTCCTTTCTCGTCTCTCTGCTTGTGGACAAAACCTCCGGTGATGGTCACTTTCTGGAAACCATCGCCCGTCCTCATGAGCGATGCTTTTCCCGCTACGTAATCAACTTTCAGTTGCATGCTCTCTTGCTTTCCTTGTTGGCTCGCATTTCGGAGGCCAACATCCTCGAAATAGTATTTCTTCGCTGCTCCAATGCTTTCCTCTGGCTTATGGTCCATAAAGGCCCAAAGGAGCAGGAACCGGATGGTGATGGGCACCCGAAGGTGCCCGGTATCGAGTTACAGGTTGTCGGCTTGCTGTACCATCGACCGGTGCCAGGCAAGCAATTTGTCGTGCAGGGCGGGGCGGTTGCCTTCCACGTCGCAGAGGACACGGAAGATCGGCTCGGTTCCGCTGGGGCGCATCCAGATAAAGCCGGTTTCCTCGCCGTTCTGGTTGAGGAAGCAAGCCTTCCAGCCACCTTTGAAGGGAGCGTGCCGGAACTCCTCTCCGATTCCCTCGCGGGTCACTGTTCCCTCGGACTGGTAGATCCGGTATCCGTAGATACCTTCTTCCTTGAGCTTGTCGGCATGCTCCTTCCATTCCGCTCGGAAGACCTTCTCATAGTTGCGTTTCAACGTGCCTGCGTCCAGATGGACCTGCATGGTGCCGTCCTTGCTGAAGGCGCCGGTCGTGGTGAAGACCGGCAGGCTGTCCAGCACGCCGGAAAGGGTGATGTTCCTTGGCATGGGCTGTCCGCTTTTCCCGCACCAGTTGCGCATGATTTCGGAATCCCCCAGCAGTTTCAGCAGAGTGATGATGGTGTTCATCGGATCGCGAACCTTGGCCGGGTCGGTGATGTTGCCGCCGTTGGAGCCCTCGCCAAGGATCTTGACCAGATAGCCCTGATCCCGCAGCTGGCCGGCCAGTTGCACGACGTTTGCCTCGCCGACTTCGCTTCGGAACACCTTGCAGCCGAAGGCGTCGGCGATCCGGTCGATGCGCATCGATGTCGGTCCGTTGACGGCGATGGCCAACTTTGCCTCGGGATGGGAAAGTTGCATCTCGCTCAGGGTGGCCATGGCCACCAGCGCGAAGACCTCTTGGGCGGGAGGAACGACCACACTGCCGCTCGCGTCGTCCCAGACGACGATGTTGCCGCGGTCCCCATCGTTGTCTGGCAGGTACCCGACGACGAAGGAGGGATCCGACTGGTGCGCCATTTCGAGGGAATCCTTGCAGAGCTGGAGATTCTCCCCCTCGGGAACGATTCCGTGGGCCACCTCGCGGCACTTGTCGTTGACCGTCATCAGTCTGGCTCCCAGCTCCTCCAGCAGGGAGACGTCGATGCTGTCGGCCCTGGCGCTCCCGTTGAAGTCGATGACGACACCTAGGGGTTGTGTCCGTAGCAGTTCCTGGTAGGCGCCAATCGGGCGCTCGCCGGTCTCTAGGACGAAATCATGGTAGGTCTTCAGGGACTCGTCTTTCGCTTTCCCGCTACTCCGGTAGACTTCCTCGAGCGCCGCCTCGTCCACCGAAAGCAGTTTTTGCTGGATGGACGCCGGATCGTCAAGCAGTTCCTTGAACCGGGTGGCGAAGGGTCCGGTGACCGAACCGGGATAGACGCCGCCAGCTCCTCCGAACTTGATGCCATTGTGTCCAAGCGGGTTGTGGCTGGCGGAGATGTAGAAGAAGCCGTCACAACCATGGTCTCCCCTGGCGTTCTCCGCCATGATCTCCGGGGCCGAGGCGATAAACAGATACCGTACCGTGACCCCCTCTGCGAGGAATGCGCGGATCGCGCACTGGGCGATCGAATAGCCTGTAGGGCGGGCGTCGACCCCGACCAGCACGGAAGGATCCTTCTTCTGGGTCTTCAGATATGCCGCATGGACCAAAGCAGCAGCCGCCGCCAGATAGGCGTCACGCTTGGTGATTTCCGGCTCCGCGCTTTCCGCATCGCCACTTTGGGCGAACACCTTGCGCCAGCCGCTGGCGCTGAGAATCATGGGCTTCAATCCCTTCGCGATATCCTCTTGGGTGGGAATCGGTCCCTTGAAAGGGTTGTACGCAGAGTCGAAAAGGGGGAAACCCGTTCGAGAATCCTTCACTATCATCGTCATTACCTCGTTTGTATGGTATCATACCAACAATCAATCGGGAGGTGCTAGGCATGGAAAAGCGTGTGGTCCTTTTGACGGACCTTTCCTCCTACGGCAAGAGCTCGCTGACCGTCATGATTCCCGCGCTGGAGATGCTGGGGGTCGAAGCCTGTCCGGTGGCGACCGCATTGCTTTCCACCCAGAGCGACGGTTTCCTTGATCCCTATCGGAAGGAGGAGACCGATTCCCTCGGCGAGATCCTCGGGGTGTGGACTCGGCTCGGCCTTCGCTTCTCCGGAATCTATACCGGCTACTTTTCCAGCTCCAGGCAGGTGGAGGCCTTGCTGCCTTTTCTGGACGACCATTCCGGGACGTTGCTCTTCTGTGATCCGGTGCTGGGGGATGATGGACAGTGCTACCAAGGAATCGATCCTGCCCTCGTCGATAGTTTCCGGGACAAACTCGCGCCAAGGGCTACCTACGTGACTCCCAACCCGACCGAGGCGAAGCTGCTTCTGGGGTTGGACCGGGAGCCTCTTCCTGAAGATTGCCGGCGCCTACCCGGCAGACATCACCTGATTACCGGCCTTGAGTCCCACGGTGGATGGGTGGTGGCGACCGATACCACGACCATTCCCTTCGAGCACTATCCGGCCTCCTATCCGGGGACAGGGGATTTGTTTGATGCGGTTCTGCTCGGACAGCTGGTCAAAGGGGTCGACGAGGAGCGTGCGGTCAAGCAGGCGATCACGTTGGTGGCGCTTGCAGTTTCCCGTACCCATCGCGACCCAAAGCTCGGGGTGGATGTCCGGACGGTCCGGAAGGAACTGGTCGCCCTATGAAGGTGCTCCTCGTCGCTTCAAGCCTTCCGGAACTCGAGGGAATCACCTGTCCCCATACGCATGTCGTCGGTGTGGGAAAGCTCCAGGCCGCCCTGCATGCCTATCGTGCTATCGAATCCGAGAAACCGGACTTGGTCGTGTGTGTCGGGACCGCACGGGCACTGGACCCGTCCTTGCACATCGGAGATATCGTTACGGCAACCAGTGTCTGGCAGCATGACGTCGATTTGACCCGGTTCGGCCTTTTGGCAGGGGAGCTTCCCAATGGCCGTGGCGGAGTGGTGGGTGAGATTGCCTGCAACCCTTTTCCTGGTCTTCCAGCAGGACGCTGCGCGTCTGGAGATGTCTTTGTTACCCGTCCTTACCAAGAATCCCATCCCCAGCTTTCCGGTTCGTTGTTCTGTGATATGGAAAGTTACGGGGTAGCCTACGCGGCGAAGGAGCTTGATACCGACATCATGGTTGTAAGGTCAATCAGCGACGATAGTTGCGGCCGCCGGGCGAAACGGTATCCGGAATTCATTAGGAAAGCAAACGAACAGCTGGACCACCTGCTCTCACACATCGCCGAGTGAGAAATCGCCGACAATCTTCATCACGTTCCCGTCGTGGACGATCGAGAGCGCACGGTCGGGAAAATAGTGAGGAAGAATCGCATTGACATAGGCGAAGGCATCATCGAACATCTCCTTGCGGCGCTTCGGCTCGATCCAGTCGAAGGTACAGATGGAAATCTCCACCACATAGCCCTTGCCGTGCTCGCTTCCATAGCCTAGGGTGAAGGCTGGAGCGGTGGCGAAAAGCCCGTCGTACTGGTTGCTGGAGGTGGTGCCACGGGGCTGACGGTTCGGCCGGAGATGATACTCCGCCCCGTAGGTGTCCTCGAGGTACTCGTCCAGGTCGTCGCACAGTGCTCTCAGTTGGTCCTCAAGTTGCTGTTGTTTGTAGTGCATTGGTTGGTGTCCCGGTGGTTGCGGGAGGAATCGGATCGAGTTTCAGCTGGTCGAAATCCGTACGTTTTGCAAGCATCTGCACGTATCGCGCCAGTTCCTCCTCATGGTTCTCGAACATCGCCTCGGCGTCTTCTTGGAGCGTATCAAGCGCCTCATTCGCGGTTTCGTCCATCTTGTAGCCTGCGGAGAGCGGTCCTTCGACGCGGACATAGTCCACCCCCCGGATGGAACGGATGATCGAGCTGCTGGTCTGCTCTTGGGCTGCATAGAGGATTCTCTGGATCGGAGCCCCCTGGGAGGGATCGAGCCATGCGACCATGCCGGTGTTGCCGTTCATCTCCACGTGGATTTCCGGCTGCCTGGTGGCGAGCGAGAGCATGTGGAAGGTTGTGCAGTCCGGGTAGAGTTTGCGGGCTTCCTGCAATGCATAGAGCACAGGATTGTTGGCTACCAGCCCTCCATCAATCAGCATCAGCGGCTCGCCGGTGACCCGGTCGGTCATGGTGGCGGGTTTGAAATAGGTGGGGGCGGCGCTGGTGGCCCGCCCTGCCTCGCGGAACAGGAACTGGTGGGAATCCCTGCTGGTGAAGAGGAAGGGCCTCCCGCTCTCGGCGATATTGTAGGAGGTAGCCAGAACCGGCACCACTGCCTCAGAGAGCGGGGTGTCGAGGAACTTCTCCCGCAGGAATTCTTCCAGTGGCCGGACATCATACTTGTCTGTGAAGAAGGATCCGAAGAACCGGGATTGCCGTTTGGGAAAGATCCTCTTGCCGTTGACCCGATAGAGGTCGCTGATTTCCTGGATGGTGGCGGTACGGGGAAAGGCTCCGATAGCTTCCTCGATGGCAGGCCTGTGCAGGAACCTCTGCATCCAGCTTCGCTCTTTCGGCTGGTAGACGAGCGTCTGCTCGCTTGCATCCTGCACGAATCCGCTTTTCCCAAGGGGAATCGTCAGCGCGAGGGCGATCAGGCCGCCGGTGGAAGTTCCCGCAATCAGGTCGAAGTGTGCTGCCAGGGGACGGTGGTCTCCTTGTCCTTTCAGCATTGCATCCAGTTTGGCGAGCAGGTGGCATGGAATGACCCCCCGCATGCCCCCGCCGTCGATGCAGAGGATGTAGCGTTCCTGAGGTCTTTTTTCCTTTGCCTGTCTTGCAAAGAGCACGTTTCCACCCATAAAGGATATTTAAGGTCAATGCCGGCAAATGGTCAACAGCACAACCTGGTCGAAGCAACTATAATAATCAAATTATCAGACCTAGAACGGAATATATATTTGGTTGAATATATGATTTACATCGCACATTCAGGTAGCAAGAGATGTGGCTCTACGGTACAATGCTGGGCATGATCGATACGACGATACTGGGCGCGTACGCGCATTGCATGCTCTGTCCGAACCAGTGCGGGGTTGACCGCCTGCATGGCAAGAAGGGTGTCTGTGGAGAGACGAGCGTGGTCAGGGTCGCTTGGAGCGGCCTGCACCGGGGAGAGGAACCGCCGGTAAAAGGCAAGAAGGGCTCCGGGATGATTTTCTTCTGCGGGTGCCCGCTGCACTGTGCCTATTGTCAGAACTACCAGATTTCGGCCGCCGACGAGCATGTCGGCATCGAGGTCTCTTTGGAGGAACTGGCGAGGATGATGCTGGAGCTGCAGAGGATGGGGGCTGCGACAATCAACCTGGTGACCCCCACGCATTTCTATCCCTCGATCGCGGTTGCCATCCGCATGGCACGGGAACAGGGATTGAAGCTTCCCATCGTCAACAATAGTTCCGGCTATGAGTCGGTCAGCGGACTGCAGATCCTCGATCCCCTGACCGACCTGTATCTGATTGATGTGAAGACCTTGGACCACGCATGCGCAGGGCAGTTCTGTGGAACCCCGAGGTATGCGGATGTGGTCGGGAAGGTGATGGAGTGGATTGTCAAGCGCCATCCCGTCACGAAGCTGGACCATACGGGGCTCCATGGAATCCTGGTCAGGCATCTGTGGTTTCCCGGGCAGATGCAGGCGACGCTTGATTTCCTGGAATACTACAAGGAAAAGCTGGACGCCCATGCCTGGCTCAGCCTGATGGTACAGTTTGTCCCCCCCAGGGAGAATCCTGGTTTCAAGGATATCACCGAGGAGGAGTACGATCTCCTGATCGACAAGCTGGAGGAGCTTGGTATCGACAATGGCTTCGTGCAGGATCTGGCGGACAACATTCCTTGGATTCCTGATTTCACCAAGGACGTCCCGTTTCCCGCTTCCTTCGCCGACGCGCTTACGTACTTCCTCCAGCTGAAGCGGAACAAGCTCGGCTAACCGATTGTGGTTCCGACGAATGGCTGGCCGCGGAGAATCGCCATGGTGTTCTGGATCTGGGTTCCTTTGGAGCAGACTACCTGCATGCCGAGGCTGGCGGCTTTCTTGCTGGCTACCGGGTCGAATGGGGTGTTCTTGCCCGGAACCCAGTCGTCGCCGACGATTTTCCGGAAATCTTCCCAGCTGATCGTGTCGATCGGTTTGGCTTGGGGGTTCTTCCTCGGGTCGTCCGTATAGACTTTCTCGATGTTGGAGAGGTTGATGATCAGCTTGCCTCCAAACCGTTCGGCGAGCAGGACGGCGTCGTTGTCGCTGGAAAATCCCGGCTTCCATCCCCCGGCAACCAGCACTTGCCCCTTGAACTCGATATCCTTGCTGGTCGGGTCGATGACCAGCTGGTCGCTGCAGATGTCCGCGAAGAGGGTGCGTACCAGCTGTCCGTTCAGATGGGTGGCACGGATGCCGATCCAGTCCAGATAGGAACTGTCGATACCGGGCGCTACGGCCTTGGCTGCCTGCTGGTAGATCCGGGCGGGGGCGCCGCCTCCGCAAACCAGGATCACTTTGCGAGACGCATCCTCTTTGAGGTATGCCCTGAGTTCCTTGCTGAAAGCCTTGAGAAAATCGATGTCCACCGAGTCGGGAGCGATGATGGAACCTCCGAGTGAAATGACCGTAACGCTCATGTCGTCCTCCGCCGTCTACCCTAGCACGCATTGGGAAAAGTGTGAATCAAAACGGAAGAAAAGTCCGTATAGATAGGTTAGAGGCTTTCGGCTGGAGGCGCCCCGGCCAGAAGGCAAAGGAGACATCTGTGAGAGATCTGAATTCCGTCATCGCGGAGGGCAACCTGGTGGCGGATCCCCAAAGCAAGTCGGTGGGGCCGTCGGCAAAGACGGTCTGCGTTTTCACGATTGCCATGAACGGCATTCGCAGGAACAAGGAAGGAGAGGAGAAGCAGGAACAGACGGAGACGGTCTTCCTGGACGTGGAGTGCTGGGCGACTCTGGCGGACCGTTGCGCCCAGTATCTGAAGAAGGGCAAGCGGGTGCGTGTGCTTGGCAGGCTGAAGCAGTCCAGCTGGGTGGGAAAGGAGGACCAGAAGAACCACTCGCGCCTCTATGTGCTCGCCGACCAGGTTGAGTTCGGTCCCGGACCGAAAGGAGAGAAACGTGGCAGCTACGAGAATACGGAACCAGCAAGTACCTGACTGCCGTTGGACCCAGCTCTGGTTCGTCATGCTCAGGCGGGCCGTCGAAGGCATATAGGAGCATGTTTCCGAGTTTCCATTTGACGTGTGTTCCCGCACCGGAACCGGCACTGCTGTATTCCGGTGCCTTTTCCGTGATACATTGCCCTTGGAGGTATTCCCATGCATCTCGATATTCCCTATTTGCTGAAGCATCTTACATTGGAAGAGAAGGCAGGGCTCTGTTCTGGAGCGGACAACTGGTGGACCAAGGCTGTCCAGCGTCTCGGCATCCCTGCCATCATGGTCAGCGACGGCCCCCATGGACTCAGGACCCAGACCGAACAGGTGAACGGAAGGTACGTTGGAGCCGTGCCGGCCATCTGCTTTCCTTCGGGATCCGCCTTGGCTTCCAGTTTTGATGCCGACCTGCTCGAAAAGGTCGGATCGGCGCTTGGAGAGGAGGCTGCCGGGCAGAAGGTGCACACGGTGCTCGGACCTGCCGTCAACATGAAGCGCAGTCCGCTGTGCGGACGCAACTTCGAGTACCTGAGCGAGGACCCCTATCTGGCCGGAAAGCTTGCCGCCAGCTACATCAAGGGGGTGCAAAAGCATGGCGTGGGAGTCAGCTTGAAACACTTCGCTGCCAACAACCAGGAAAAGAGCCGCATGAACATCAACGAGCATGTCGACGAGCGGACGCTTCGCGAAATCTACCTGGCCGCCTTCGAAATCGCGGTCAAGGAGGGCAACCCCTGGACGGTCATGGCCTCCTACAACCGCATCAACGGTACCTATAGTTGCGAGAACCCGCTGATCCTGCGCAGGATTCTGCGCGAGCAGTGGGGCTTTGACGGTGTGGTCATGACCGACTGGGGCGGAATGAACCGGAGGGTCGAGGCCCACAAGGCTGCCCTGGATCTGGAGATGCCGGGGCCGAGCGCTGAAAACGACCGGCGTCTGGCGGCCGCGGTCAGGGATGGAAGCCTGGACGTGAAGGTGCTTGACGAGTCGGTGGCAAGGATTCTTTCCTGGATCGACAAGGGCTTGAGAGTGGTGGAGAAGCCCTACGACCGGGAGGCCCACCACGCATTTGCCAGGAAAGTGGAGGAACAGTGCGCGGTGTTGCTGAAGAACGATGGCAGGCTGCTTCCTCTTCCTTCGTTCGACAAGGTGCTCTTCGTCGGCCCATTCGCCCAAAATCCCCGTTATCAAGGTGGCGGTTCGAGCCATATCAACGCCACCCGGATTGAAAGTGCCTTGGAGGACGCTCGGTGCGACTGGCTTCCCGGCTGGGGAATGGACAACGAGACCCCGGATCCGAAGGCGCTTGCAGCGGTGCTCGAGGCGGCAGGTTCCTATCAGACGGTGGTGGTCTATGCCGGCATGCCTGACTCGTTCGAATCTGAAGGCTATGACCGGAGCCACATGGATCTTCCCGCCTGCCAGAACGAACTGATCGGGAAGCTTGCGGAAATCCATAGGCGTGTCGTGGTGGTCCTGCATGTGGGCAGCCCGGTTGCGATGCCATGGAAGGACTCGGTCGGTGCCATTCTGAATATGTATCTTGGTGGACAGGCTGTCGGTGGCGCCACAGTGGACTTGCTCGTTGGCAAGGCGAACCCTTCCGGAAAGTTGGCGGAGAGTTTCCCGCTCAGGCTGGAGGACACCCCCTGCTACCTGGACTATGGCCGGGACGGTCACGACGCCTACTACGGGGAGGGCCTTTTCATCGGTTACCGTGCCTACGATACCCGCAGGCAGCAGGTCGCCTTTCCGTTCGGGTACGGTCTCTCCTACACGACCTTCCGGCTTGGCGCGCTGAAGCTTTCCTCTTCAACCTGGAAGGAGGGCGACACGCTTTCGGTCACGGTGGAGGTGGAGAATACCGGCGACCGGGATGGAGCGGAAGTGGTCCAGCTCTACATCGCCCCCAAGCATCCATCAGTCGCGCGTCCGGTCCATGAGCTGAAGGGCTTTCAGAAAGTGTTCCTGAAGAAAGGGGAGAGACGGGAGGTTTCCTTCCTGCTCGACAAGCGTTCCTTTGCCTACTGGGACACCTACACGGAATCTTGGCATGCGGAGCGGGGAGCCTATGGCATTGAGCTCGGCACCTCGAGCCGGGATATCGCCTTGACCGGCGAGGTGACGGTCCTCGAAGAGCCACATCCGGTGAGGATTTCCGACACGACGACAATCCGGGACATTCTGGAGTCCGGTTGGCGGTACCCCAAGTTCGAGGCGATGATGGAGCAGCTGGCCAGCCTGTATGAGCAGGGAGATGGCGAGGAACGCAGGCGCGAGGCGGAAATGCATCGCAACTGGGTGCTGAGCACGCCACTGCACACGGTGAGCGCCTTCATGGGTATTCCTTACGAACAGATTCTGAAAGCGCTCGAATAAAGTCCAGGATATCGTTTCCGGCTCGAAAAGCGCTTCTCGAACCAGGAGGTGCAGGAAGCCTGCTACCGGAACCTTCTGACCCGGTGGTGCGGGACCTGGTGGTTGCCCTGAGGAAGAGGGACACGCAGGGGGACGTGGTGATGCTGCAATGCGGGAAGGCGGTCCACCTCTTGGGCATCGCCTTCTCGTCCACGGGGCACACCGTCCAGGACTGGAAGGAAGAAGTCTGGATTGATAGACAGTTGTCCGTTTGGGCAGCACAAGGCGGGAGTTCCTTCTGTCGCGAGCGCTGTTCTTTGGCCGTCTCGATGTTTCTGAATATTGTTGAATCGAAACTTTTTTCTGTTTGGCTTGCGTTTGGCATATCTGATGTCAGGGGAATACCGTGGCTGATTTATAACATTAATTAAATATTTTCTTTACAAATTTGCTGTTTAATCCCATAGTATAAGTCGACAACTGTTGAAATAACATTCAACAAGTTTCGAAACGAATATGCAAGACTTGCGTTGTCGGCAGAAGGGAGAGAAACAATGAAAAAACTTCTTAGCGTGATGTTGCTCACCGCTCTTGCGGTCGGCATGTCTTTCGGACAGGGTTCCAAGGAAGCGGCTCCGGCCTCTTCGCAGCCTGCCGCAAAGACCGGGAAGGTGCAGATCCAGTTCTGGCACTCCATGGGTGGCAAAAATGGCGACTTGCTCGCCCGGATGTGTGACGCGTTCAACAAGACCCATGACGACGTCGAGGTGGTGCCTTCCTACCAAGGTGACTACTGGACTGCCGCCTCGAAAGCGATCAATGCCGTATCTGCTGGCGAGAATCCCGACTTGCTCCAGATGGGTGTCGACCATGTCGGCGTGTTCGGGAGCGAGGAGGGAGTCCTTGCCGACCTGATGCCCTATATGAAAAAGGATGGAGTCGATCCTGACGATTTCATCGACGCGTTCAGCTGGGATTTCAAACAGAATGGGAAGATGATTGCGATTCCATTTGGCCGCTCCGTTCCCGTCATGTACGTCAATATGGATATCATGAGGGAAGCTGGCGTCGAGGTCCCCACCACGTGGGATGAGCTTAGGACTGCTTGCGAGAAGCTGAAGAAGGTCAATGAGAAGGGTGAGGTCGAACGCTATGGACTCGGCTTGATCCGCGATACCTGGTATTGGTACATGACCGTCGCGCAGGCCGGCGGAGACCTGATCAACAAGGATCGCACCGGCATGGGTTGCGTGGACAACGGCCACGCCTACAAGGCATGGAAGTTCCTGCAGGATATGAAGAATACCCAGGAGCTGTTCTTCGCTCCGGCGAACAACGGCGGCACGGTGGTCACCCAGATGTTCGCCGATGGCAAGTGCGCGATGCTGTGGAACTCCATCGGGGCCTTGGTCTCGACCTTGGAATCCTGCAAGTTCGACTGCCAGGTCTTCTTCCCGCCGAAAGGCGACGTCCTGAGCGTGCCGACGGGTGGAAACGCGTTGGTCATGCTCGAGGGTTCGCAACACAAGCAGGAAGCCTGGGAGTTCATCGACTGGCTGCTCACCGATCCGAACGGGCTGTTGTTCTTCACGGAGAACTCTGGCTACCTGCCGATTACCAAATCGATGGCCTCCAGCGAGCAGGAGCAGGAACTTTGGAAGAAGCTGCCGGGCCGCAAGACCGCATATGAGCTGCTGCAGTATGCGGACGACCGTGGTTCCCGTGTGCCACAGGGTGGACAGATCATGAACGAGCTGTACACGCTGATCGACGCCACGATGTACGACAACGCCGATGTCCAGAAACAGATCGACATCATGGCGAAGTCCGTAAAGGACATCATGGCTGGCAAATGACCATTGCGCCTCTTGCAGGGTGCCGGTGATGCCGGCACCCTGTCGGCTTTTCTGGAAACACACATGAAGCACTACCGTATCAAAAAAATCCTGACGCCATATCTGTTGGTGGCTCCAGCGGTCATCGGGATCCTGTTGTTTTGCATCTATCCGATTTTCAGTCTGGTGAAGCTCAGCTTCTACGATGTCAACATGCTCAACGCGTCGAAGACGAAATTCGTCGGGCTGACCAACTACAGCAGGATGTTCGCAAAGGATTCTTTTTCCAAATCGATGGCGAACACCGTCATCTATTCCTTCGTGACCGTGGCCCTGATCATGGTCCTCTCCCTGTTGATTGCCGAATGGATCGGACGGAAGAAACGACCGATCGACCGGCTCTCGCAAGTATGCGTGTTCTTCCCCCATATTGTCGCCACCGTTTCCATCTCCCTGATCTGGATGTGGATTCTCGAACCACAATACGGCATCATGAATTCCTTCCTGCGGAGTCTTGGCCTGCCCACAAGCCAATGGCTGCAAAGCTCGCAAAGCGCGTTGGCTTCCATCATCTTCATCTCCGTCTGGCAGAGTGTGGGCTACTACACGCTGATTTTCATCGCCGCCATCCAGAGTGTTCCCCAGGACATCTACGAGGCGGCGGAGCTCGACCATGCCAGCGGCGCGAGGATTTTCTTCCAGATCGTCCTCCCCATCATCTCCCCGCAGATTTTCTTTGTCCTGATCGTCCTGACGATTTCCGCTTTCAAAGTGTTCGAGCTGATCCTGGTGATGACGATGGGAGGGCCGAACAACGCGACGAGCTCGATCGCCTATCTCATCTACATGGAAGTGTTCACCAATTACCGATGGGGGTATGGCGCTGTCGCTGGTGTCGTGCTGCTGGTGATCGTCGCGCTGCTCTCCGCAGTCTACTTCAAAGTACTCTCCAAGCGAGTGTTCTACCAATAAGGGAGGTTCCCAATGAAAAAGACAAGGTTCCAAACCACCCTTTCCTGTGTTTCCTTTCTCGGAAAGCTGATCCTGATTTTCCTGTTCGTCTTCCCGTTCCTGTGGATGCTTTCCGTATCGCTTCAGACCACCGAGGAGACGATGACGTTCCCTGCCACCATCATCCCCCACCATTGCATGATCTCCAACTATGTTGACGCCTGGACATCCCGGCCCTTCCTGCTTTTCCTGAGGAATTCGGTCATTGTCGTCGTGGCGATCCTAGTCCTCCAGCTGGCGGTCATGATTCCTGCCGCCTACAGCTTCGCGAAGTATTCGTTCAAAGGCAAGTCCTTGCTCTTCGCCCTGGTGATCATCGCGTTCATGACCCCCGGGCAGATCACCTTTCTCCCGGTGTATATGATGATGAGCCGGTGGAAGCTGTTGGGAACCTTGGTTCCGCAGATCCTTCCTTTCATGACAAGCGCTTTCGGCGTGTTCCTGCTCCGGCAATACTTCATGCAGGTTCCCACGGAACTGATTGAAGCGGCGAAACTCGATGGAACCTCGGAAGTGCAGATGCTCTGGCACATCCTGATGCCGATGAGCAGGCCTGCCATCTCCACGATCATCCTTTTCAATTTCATTGCCCATTGGAACGATTATTTCTGGCCGCTGGTCATGACCAACCGGGATGCCGTGCGTCCGCTTACCCTCGCAGTCAAGAGTTTGTACGACTCCGAAGGCATTACCAACTGGAACATCGTGATGGCGGGAAACATGTTCCTGGTCTTTCCGATTTTGCTCATTTATGCGGTTTCCAATAGACA
This sequence comes from uncultured Spirochaetaceae bacterium, assembly GCA_900315435.1. Taxonomy (GTDB): domain Bacteria; phylum Spirochaetota; class Spirochaetia; order Sphaerochaetales; family Sphaerochaetaceae; genus RUG023. Next base: position 43,447 of record OMYY01000013.1, on the reverse strand, counting down.
CATTATCTCCGCTTTCGCATATACTGGGATCAAGTAGGTTGCATCATGAAACAAAAACTCATCATTCTTTCCGCGGACGCAATGGTCACGGAAGACCTTTCCTTGTTGAAAACGTTACCGAACTACAAGAAGTACTTGGCCGGAGGGGTGGAGTGCGACCACATCAAGACCATCTATCCGACCATCACCTATCCCGTGCACACCTCCGTGGTGACGGGATGCTACCCGGACAAACACGGCATCTATGGGAATTTGGACTTCACGGTCGGACTGCACAAGCAGCCTTGGGCGTGGGACCACAAGCATGTCAGGCGTCCCGATATCTTCGACATGGCCAAGAAAGCGGGATGTACCACCGCCGCGGTCTTCTGGCCGGTGACCGGCAACCACGAGCATATCGACTGGCTGTGCGATGAGTACTGGCCCCAGGGGCCTGAGGACACGGTCCATGAGGCGTTCAAGCGGATGGGTTCCTCGCCCGAGGTGCTCTCGATCATCGACCGGTACGAGCCGATTCTGACCAACCGGGTCCATCCGGGTTGCGACGAATTTCTGATCCATGTCGCTGCCGACATCGTCACGCAGTTCCAGCCTGATTTGCTGGCGATCCATCCCGCCAATATCGACGCCTACCGCCACCATACGGGTGTCTTCACTCCGCAGGTGGACGCTGGTGTCATCGAGACGGACCGCTTCATCGGCATCATCATGGACGCGGTGGAGCGGGCCGGACTTCTGGAGTCGACCAACCTCTGCCTGATCAGCGACCACGGGCAGATCGACGTGGTGCGCAACCTCTGCCTGAACGTGAAACTGGTGCAGGCGGGACTGATCCGGTTGGACGAAAAGGGAGAGATCAAGGACTGGGACGCCTACGTCCTCAGCGGTGGTGCTTCCGCCCTTGTCTATCTGAAGGATCCTGCGGACAAGCGGGTCTGGCAGAAGACGAAAGATCTGCTGGACGGCCTGTGCGCCGAGGGTGTCTACGGTATCAGCCACGTCTACACGGAAGAGGAATCGCGGCGTGAGGAGCGGTTGGGCGGTGATTTCTCCTTTGTGCTGGAAACCGACGGATATACCTCTTTTGCAGACAGCTGGCTGCCCCCATTGGTGCGGTCTTTCGACACGAGCGATTACCGGACCGGGCATGCCACCCATGGCTATCTGCCGGACAAAGGACCCCAGCCGGTCTTCCTCGCCAAGGGACCTGCGTTCAAGGAAGGATTCCGGACCGGTGTCCATCCGATCGTCGACGAGGCTCCCACCTTCGCCAATGCGCTGGGATTCGAGATGCCCGACGATATCGACGGAAAGGCGATGGACGAATTGCTCCGGTAGGGGGAATCATGCGTACGGTTCTTTCTGGAGGAAGCGACCATCCGGTGGTGCTCCTGACGACGGGAATTGTCTACATGCAGACGAGCTTCTGGTGCGGGGCCGCAAGCCAGCCGCTGCACCTGTCGGTGATGCGGCCGCGAAGCCATTTCTCGTATGACGATACGGTCACCGACTACCCCTGCCTGGTATTCCTGGCAGGGGGGTCCTTCCGTGAGGTCGACTGCAATGTCTGGATGCCGGAACTGCTGTATTACGTCCGCCACGGTTTCGTCGTGGCGAGCGTAGAGTACGGGACCACCTTCAAGACCAGGTTCCCGGCCCAGATGGAGCAGATTTCCTGTGCCATCCGCTATATCCGGGCCAACGCGAAGGCGTTGCACGTCAAGAGCGACGAGATCGCCATCATGGGAGAATCGGCCGGCGGCTATTTCAGTGTGCTGTCCGGGCTGTCCGGAGCGTCGGAGCGCTATGGAAACGGGCTCTACGGCCAATATCCGAGCGGCGTCTGCTGCGCGGTGGGGCTGTACCCGGTGACCAACGTGCGGACGTTGGGCTTCGACCCGGAGAAGCAGGAGATTCCGTATGACGCCTTCTCCTACCCGGTGTTGGCAGAATCGGTAGACCCGAAAGTCTCCAAACCCATCCTGCTGGTGCATGGTACGGGCGACAGCCAGGTCGCCTCCAGCCAATCCGAGGAACTGTATGTTGCCTTGCAGAAGGCCGGGGTGCCCTCCGACTTGGTGCTGGTCGAAGGAGCGGAGCACGCCGACCACCCGTTTTTCCGGGACTCCGTGAAACAGACGATCCTGGAATTCATCGCAGCCCACATCTGACGTGGAGACATGCGGCTTTCCTAATATCCCCACGAGGCTCCTCCTGTCGGAGCGATTACCCAGTCGGAGGCGCTATCGGTGTCCGTCTCGCCAAGACGCTGCATGCTCCTGGTCGAGGTGCTGTGGGTGGAGTCGACGGCGGAGGAGGGCAAGTCGCTTTCCCATCCACCCAGCTCGACAAGCCGTTTGATGGCGTTCTGGGTGGAGCTGGTTCCCCAGCCTCCGTACAGGTCGCTCTGCCGGTTGCTGTAGACCAGGGCGTCCAGCACCTCGGCGTTTGCCGATGGGTCGCCCAGCAGGACGATGCAGCCATTGTTGGAACCAAGTCCTGCAAGGCTGGAGCGGTAGGGAAGCTGTTCGTCTCCGGTTTGGAACTGGATGACGATACGGGTTCCCGGCCAGAGGTACTCGTCGGGAAGGACGCATCGGTCGTTTCCCCATCCCGGGGGACCGTCCGCTACTGTCAGTCCGCTGAGGGAGCCGGGTTTGACGCACAGGAGCTCGACCCGGTCAGGCTGGCTTTTGGTCCCCTTGGTGGTGCATTCGCTGATCAGCAAGGTGGCAGGATGCTCGTTTTTCCCCCAGAGGGGGACGGTGAAGTTGCAGCTGTTCCCACGCCCGTCCTTGACCCGGCCGTTCAGGACGGTGGTCCGGTCCAGCGGAAGCGCCTTCTGGAAGTATACGTACAGCTCGTTCCCTTCGACAGCCATGCTGGCGATGGCGATGGGACTTTCTGCGCTCGAGCCGTTGGGGGAAAGCGGTTCGTCGAATACCAACCGGGCGCTATCGGAAGCCGTCATGACCGCAGAGACGAGGGACGGGGCGTGCAGGTCCCCCAGGTTGGTGAGGGTGGCTTGCGGGTTGCAACCGGCCAAAAAGAGCAGGAAAGTGGCAAGATAGGAATGTCTCATATCCTACCATACGGTCTTTTCCGCCATTCTTGTCGATTGACCGCGCTGGAGCCAATCCATACACTGGATGCAGCGGAGATTCGATATGGCGAAATTGTGGCAGAAAAACTACTCGCTGGATACGCTGATGGAGAAATTCACCGTCGGCAGTGATTATCTTCTCGACCAGCATCTGGTCATCAGTGACGCGCTTGCTTCCATGGCACACATGAAAGGTCTGGTGAAAATCGGGTTGTTGACCCAAGAGGAAGGGGAGACGCTGATGGAGGGGCTCCGCGAGGTGATCAGGTTGCGCCAGAGGCATGACTTCCCGATCCAGAGAAGCGACGAGGACTGCCATACGGCGATCGAGAACTTCCTGACCGAACGCTACGGCGACGTCGGTAAGAAGATCCATACCGGCCGCAGCCGCAACGACCAGGTGCAGGTTGCCTTGCGCCTGTGGATGCGCGACTATGCGCTGCGCCTTGCCGGGGAGACGCTTTCCTTCGCCAAGGAACTCCTTGCGTTCGCCAAGCGCTACGAGTTCACACCGATGCCGGGACGTACCCACATGCAGATCGCCATGCCCTCGTCGGTGGGTACCTGGGCCGCCAGCTTTGCCGAGGAGCTGATTGATGAGACCGGCCTGTTGCTCGACCTGGAAGGCCTTTTGGACCATAGTCCGCTGGGGGCGGCCGCCAGCTACGGCGTCCCGTTGCCGCTGGACCGCGCCTACACGGCGGGCCTGTTGGGTTTCAAAGGCCCGCAACGCAATGTCCTCTACTCGGTGGATAGCCGGGGCAAGTTCGAAGGGATGTTGCTTGACCACTGCGACTATATCGCCTTGACCATCAGCAAGCTGGCGCAGGACCTGATGCTCTTCACCCTGCCCGAATTGGGCTATTTCTCATTGCCGAAGGAGCTGACCACCGGCAGTTCGATCATGCCCCAGAAAAAGAATCCTGACGGTTTGGAGCTGGCCCGCAGCCGCAGCGCGATTGTCGATGGGGACGCGGCAACCGTCAAGGCGTTGGTCAGGGCGCTCCCTTCCGGCTACAACCGGGATTTCCAGGACACCAAGGCTCCGTTGATCGAGGGCGCATCGACCACGTGGCTGCTGGTCGCCATCATGGCGCGCATGGTCAGCCAGCTTGAGGTCCACGAAGACAAGCTGAAGGGCGCCTGCAACTCGCTCCTGTACGCCACCGACTTGGTCTTCCAGCGGGTCAGGAATGGTGAGACCTTCCGCGACGCCTACAAGGACGTCGGCCTGCACTTGGAGATGGTCAAGGTTCCCGAGGATATCACGGCCGCCCTGAAGAGCCGCACCAGCATCGGTGCCCCAGGCAACTTGCTGTTGGACGCGACGATGAAAGACGCCTGTCTGATGGAAGGCCTGGTCAAGGAGAAGGAACAGCTGGTCCATGACGCCTATGAGCATCTTTCGGGGCTCGAAGGGGTGGACACCATCGAGTTGTAAACTCCTTCCCCTCTAGCAAAACGGTTTTTTTTGCAGTAGGCTACGAAGACCTACTAACAATACACGGTGATACACCGTCACCGAAAAGAGGACAGCGAGATGAGTATCGTAAAGCCGCACAAGCTTGGGGTAATTGCCGGTCCTGGCAGTGAGTATTTCACGAGCAAGATCGTCAAGCATCTGCGCCGATTGTATGTGGAACGCTATGAGAAGCTCTCTTCCGCGCTGGCGAAACGCCATGGGATGTCGGAAGAGGAGGTACTGAAGGCGGTCACCCTGATCGACGATTTGGACAGCAAGAGTATTCCGAAGGCAAAATGCCCGACCAGCTTCCAGGTTCCTGATTTCACCGTCAAGGTGAAGTATACCAGGTTCGCCAATGGAGAGGAGAAGGCGGAGCTGCTTGATCCTGTCCGGGGGCTGCGTGTCTACATCATCTACGACATGGCAAACGAGGAACCTGTCGCGGTCGCCGGAGCCGATGAGCCGATCAAGTTGTCGGTCAACGACCATTTGATGTTCCTCTTCACCACGATCAACGCCGTCCATCTTGCCGGTGCCGACTCGATCACCTTGGTCCTCCCGACCTATCCGTATGCCCGCCAGCACAAGAAAGCGAGCCGCGAGGCTCTTACCGCCAGCATGTTCGGCCATATGTGCGAGATGCTGGATGTCGACCGCATCATCACCCTCGACATCCACAGCCGTGAGATCGAGAACAGCTTCAGTCATATCAGGTTGGAGAACCTCCATGGTTCCTACCAGACCCTGATCGCGCTGCACAAGATCATCGATTTCAACGACCCCGACCTGGTGGTCGTCTCCCCGGATACCGGTGCCGTCAGCCGCAACAAGTTCTATGCCCAGGCGCTCCATCGCCCGCTTGCCATGCTGTACAAGGTGCGCGACTACTCGCAGGTGAGCACCAACGCCAAGAACACCAACATCAAGTCGATCAACCTGCTTGGAGATGTGAAAGGAAAGACGGTCCTGATGGCGGATGACATGATCGCCACCGGAGGCACGATGCTGATGGCGATGCGTGAGCTGAAGCGGCTGGGTGCCAAGCGGATCATCTGCATGATCAGCCTTCCGTTCTTCAACTGCGGGGCTGTCGACACCTTTGACGCGGCCTACAAGGAGGGCGTCTTCTACCGTATCATCGGTACCAATGCCGTCTGCCACGGGCATGACCTGCTGGATAAGGAGTGGTTCGTGCAGGCCGATGTGACCGAGCTCTTCGCCCGCATCATCAACCGTCTGCACCATGGACGCTCGATCAGTCCGCTTCTGGACAACCGCAAGTTCATCCAGATCCTCATCAACAATAGCCAGGGCATCAAGGACGAGGATCTTCCTGCGTCCGCGACTGAGGCTGCGGCGGCTACGGACCCGGTCCGCGCATAGACGAACAGTCAACGCGGTACCGGGACTCAGCCAGAAACAGGGGTGGCCTTTCGGAGAGGGGCTGCCCTTGCTGGCCCGCCATAGCTACTCAAGGAGTGCCATCCTATGCAAATGTCTCATCGTATCGACGGTTTTCAGTGTTCCCCCATTCGCAGACTCAGCCCGTATGCCCGTGAAGCGGCAGCCAAGGGTATCAAGGTCTATCACCTGAATATCGGCCAGCCCGACATCAAGACTCCCGAACCTGCCTTGAAAGCGGTCCAGGACTATTCGGCCAAGACAATCGCCTATGGCCCGAGCGAAGGCCTTCCCGAATTACGTGAAGCGTTGAGTGAATACTACAAAGGCTACAACTGCCAGGTTGATCCGGAGGACATCCTGATCACCACCGGTGGCTCCGAGGCGATCCAATTCTCCTTCATGACGGTCTGCGACCCCTATGACGAAGTCATCATTCCCGAGCCGTACTACACCAACGTCGCTTCGTTCGCCAACGTCGCGATGGTCAACCTGGTGCCTGTGACCAGCCGCATGGACGACGGTTTCGTGTTGCCGACCATCGACGATTTCGAGAGCAAGATTACCCGCAAGACCGGTGCGATCCTGCTGTGCAATCCGAACAACCCGACCGGTCATGTCTATACGAGGGAGGAGCTGCTCCAGTTGCTCAAGCTGGTGAGGAAGCACGACATTTTCCTGATTGTCGACGAGGTCTACCGCGAGTTCTGCTACGACGGCAAGAACTTCGTCAGCGTGCTGAGCTTCCCCGAGTATGCCGACCGCGTCGTCTGCATCGATTCCTTCAGCAAGCGTTTCTCGATGTGTGGCAGCCGTGTCGGAGCCATCGTCACCAAGAACAAGGAGTTCCTCGGTGGCGTCCTGAAACTCTGCCAGGCCCGGCTCTGCCCGCCCGATATCGAGCAGCATGCCGCTTTGGCCGCGCTCCGGGCCGACGAGACAACCTATATCGCCGAGGTGAAGAAGGAGTACCAGGAGCGACGCAACGTGCTGGTCCGCGGGTTGCACGACATCGATGGGGTGAAGTGCAACACCCCGAAGGGAGCATTTTACCTGGTGGCGGAACTTCCGGTCGATGATGCAGAGCAGTTCGCCATCTTCATGCTGAAGGATTTCAACCTGGATGGCGAGACGGTGATGGTCGCCCCCTGCGCCGACTTCTATGTCCACAAGGAGTTGGGGACCCGGCAGGTGAGGCTTGCCTATGTGATCAATCCCAATGACCTCCGCCATTCCTTGAAATGCCTTGCTGCCGGCCTGAAGGCCTACCGCAGGCGGATGATGCATGACTGAAGCCACGCGCAAGGCTGCCGGCAACTTGCTGGCGGCCTTCACCTGTCTTGTCTGGGGGGTCACCTTCGTTTCGAGCAAAAGGCTGCTGGCGGTCATGTCTCCCCTGCAGCTGCTCTTCTGCCGGTTTCTGCTTGGCTACCTGTTGCTTTGGGTCATCCATCCCCATCGCCTGCACGTGCGGTCGGGACGGGATGTCTTGGACTTCGCAGGGGCGGGTTTCTTCGGTGTCTTCCTGTATTATTTTCTGGAAAACAGCTCGCTGACCTATACCTATGCCAGCAATACCAGCGTCATCGTCAGTACCGCCCCGATGTTCACTATCCTGATTTGTTCGGTTGCTTTCCGTACTCCTTTGAAGATGAAGTATCTGGCCGGTTTCCTGATTTCCATCTGTGGTATCGTCCTGATTTCCTTCAATGGCAGCCAGGTGTTGCACCTGAACCCGAAAGGGGATGTGATGGCGCTCGGTGCGGCGGTCATGTGGGGCTTCTATTCGCTCTTCACCACCAGGGTGACACGTGGGGGCTACGACATGCTCCCGGCGACGAGGGTGATGTTCCTGATCGCGTTGATTGGAATCCTGGTGGTCAACCTGTTTGAGCCTGCCCCATGGCGGTTCGGAGAACTTGTGCGCTGGCCCTTCATCGGCCATCTCCTCTTTCTGGGCTGGCTTGCGAGCGGCATCTGTTTCGTCACCTGGAATCTCGCCATGAAGTATGCAGGGGTGGTGAACGCCTCGTTCTACATTTACGCCTCGCCGGTCGTGACCCTGGTTGCCAGCAGCCTCTTCCTGCAGGAACGACTGACGCCTCTTTCTCTGCTCGGTGCGGTTCTCGCCATCGGAGGCATGGTGGTCAGTGGGTGGAAAGAACGGTAGGTGTTGTCCATTCTTGGTAACAGGTGTAACGTATTTGCATGATCAAGAGGACGGGATATGCGGATTTGCCGCTGCATTCCGGTACGGTGCCGCGATGGCTTGCCGACCGGATGATGCAACTGGGGACCGAGATCGTCAGGGCCTTGCTGATGGAGTATGGCAAGCGGGAGGTGCTGGTGCGCCTTTCCGACCCGCTCTGGTTCCAGAGCCTGGGGGCGGTGCTCGGCATGGACTGGCACTCCAGCGGAATCACCACGAGCGTCATGTATGCCCTCAAGCGCGGCATCAACGCCCACAGCCGCGAGTTCGGCCTGTATGTGGCAGGCGGTAGAGGCTCGTATTCCCGCCAGAGTCCGCAGGAACTGGTTTCCTATGGCGAGACGACCGGTTTGGACGGCCTGTCCCTTGCCCGTGCCAGCCGGTTGTGCGCCAAGGTGGACAGCGCGGCGGTGCAGGATGGCTTCCAGCTTTACCAGCACAACTTCATCGTCACCGACGAGGGCGACTGGGCTGTGGTCCAGCAGGGCATGAACATCCAGAGCAAGACTGCCAGGCGGTACCACTGGTGCTCTGCCTCGCTGCGTTCTTTTGTCGAGGAACCTCACACGGCGGTGACGGGGGAGAACAGGGGGAAGATCCTCAACCTTACCGACAAGGCCGCTACGCAGACCCGCTCCTCGATCCTGGCGCTTTCCACGGGGGAGCGTCCTGACCGGACACTGAAAGAAATCCGCGCTGTGGCCCGAAACGTGTCCGTGCCGGAGGGCCAGCTGGAACTGTTTCCGGAAACCCTTCCTTCCGAGCAGGTCGTCATCGAGACCGGTCGTGACTTGGTCATGCCCCGACGTCACCAGGTCATGGCGGATGATGTGGACTTGAAGCGTCTCGGCGGGGTGCTGGCAACCGCATATGAGAGCCAGCCGAAGGATTTCGAAAGCCTTTTGCTTACCCCGGGTCTCGGCCCGCGGACCCTGCAGTCCCTGACGTTGGTCAGCGAAGTGATCTTCGGAACCCCGAGCCGCTTTTGCGACCCGGCTCGTTTCTCCTTTGCCCATGGGGGTAAGGATGGTCATCCGTTTCCGGTCCCGACCAAGGTCTATGACGAATCGATCCGTATTCTTGGCGACGCCATAGATCGTTCCAGACTGGGCTGGAAGGAAAAGGGCGAGTGTATCAGGCGCCTCAGCCAGACGGCCCTTGCCATCGAGCGGAACTGTGACCCGAAGGCAGACTTCGAGGCGACGATACAGCGGGAGCAGTCCCATAGCCGCCAGTGGGGCGGGCGTACTTGCCGGGGTTTTGTCTGAGGAGAGTGGCTATTTCCCGGGTTGAAGCGTATACTGGCCGTCATGATGACAGTGTCGGCTCTTTTTTTCTTCTCCCAGGCATGTTTCGTGGTGGTCAGCCTCTACATGCAGGTGTTGTTGAAGAATCTGCACTATTCCTATGCCATGATCGGACTCGGCATGGCGTTGATGGAATTGCTCGGCATGGTCGGTCCGGTGCTCACCGGCGCCTTTGTCGACCGGCATGGGCATATGCGCCAGGTGCTGGGCGGCTTGATGGTGGCCCTTGGTGTTTCCGTCTTGCTGATTGTCCATTTGCCGCTGTATGCCGTTCCTTTGGCCGCCTGTGGCGTGGTGGGTTTCTGCAACAAGAGCCAGGTGTCGCTCCAGGACGCGCTTGGCATGGATGTCGCCCAAGGTGACGTCGACCGGTATTCGCGCATGCGGGCCATGGGCACGCTGGGCGCGACCTTTTTCAGCCTCCTCTACGAATTGGTCCATCTGCCTGATGTTTCGGACAACCATTCGATTCTTCGCCTGATCCTGGTTTCCTCGACTCCCTATCTCGTGCTTTGCTTTTTCCCCCATCACGGTCAGGCTATGGTGCCAGCTGTGCGGCCGGCAGCGCAGGGGAAGGAAAGCAGGTGGTGCGACCGGTCCTTCGTCCTTTGCCTGGTACTGGTTGCCATGGGCAGGCTCGCCATGGCGGGAGTGCAGTACATGCCCCTGTACATGGTCGACGTGCTCGGTGACGACCGGATCATGCTGATGTACGCGTGTGCGACGATGAGCGAGTTTGCCGCCATGCTGCTTGCCGGAAGACTGATCAACCAGCACATCCTTTCCCCGCTTGCCTGCATGGTCATCTCCTCGCTTGCCGTGGTCTTGCGCATGCTGCTGTATGCCATGGTTCCCTCGGTGCTCGGGGTGGCGCTCGCCCAGTGCACCCATTCTTTCTGCTTCGGCTTCTTCCAACCGGCAATCGTCCTGTTTGTACGCCAGCTGGTCAGTCCGAACGACCAGGCCAAGGGAATGGGCTTCATGCAGTCGATAGGTACCGGATTGATGACTATGGTGGGTAACCTTTTTTGCGGCTTTTTGGTTGATTTCTATGGATATCGGGCGATGTTCCTTTCCTGTGGTGCGGTTGCCTTGGCCAGCGCCGTGCTCTTCTGCGTTTTTCGACGGCGTTTCTCTACCACATGACTTGGCATTTCTGCTACGATACCAGACAGAGGGAATACGGTGAGAAGCACGCAGAATTGGGATTTGAGTCGGGTTGGTGATATATCCAGCGACAAGCTTGAGCGCAATATGCGCGAGCAGATGGTCTTCATGGACAGCGATGTCCGTCAGATGCGGGCGATTCTTATGCAGTATGCTCCGCTGGAGATGATGAAACTGGCTTGCTGGGATCGTTGGCGCGTGACCAACGAGGGTGATGCGCAGGCGGCCTGCACGGCAAGCGCCTTCGTCCGCTTCCTGCAGAACGCCTATGTGCTCCAGCAGACCTACGACGCCGAGGCGATCCACTCCGAACGTGACATCCATACCAAGGATTACAAGCGCCTTGCCCAGCTTTTCGACGACCTTGTCAAGCGCACCCAGCGTTATGTTGACAACGCGGTATTGGTCGCCAAGGTCCAGAGCGGCGTCAAGGAAAACGGTATTGTCGAGCAGATGCAGATGTTTGCCAGCGACCGTTGCTTCCCGCCTCCGCAGAATGAACGGTCCATTCCCGACCGTGCCCGCCTGCTGCGCATGTCCTTGCTCCCGTTCCAAAGCGCGGTCGACCAGGTCTTCCATGCCGGTCTTGATGGCATCGTCGAGGCCTTCGCCACGCTGGAAGCTGGTTGCATGCAGTCACTTCGTGACTTGCGCAAGGATACCGACGACTACCAGCGCGACATGGCTGCCAAAGTCAAGGAGTCGAAGGAGCTTGGCCAGGTGTTCTCCGACGACCAGGAGCGTGTCGACGCCATCGTCAACCGCGAGCACTGGCATGCGAGGATCGACTCGATGCTCGCCCGCCGTGACGGATACGGACTGTACGATGTGCAGAAGCTGACCAACCTGGACAACCACGACTGTGAGACGCTTTCCCTTGCGCTTGCCTCGGTGGAAGGAAATTTCAGCCAGTATCCCTTCGAGACCCGCGCTACCGCCGATTATCCCTTCGTCCGCGGGGTGACCAAGTATTTCTGTTTTGACGCCGACCACTTGCTGGACGACGGCTACCAGATCATCAAGGACCATGTCCTCAACGAGGGATTGCTCTCCAGCGAGGAATGGGAAGCGACAGAAAAGGAAAACAGGCTCTTGCAGCCAGTCACCATCGTCCACTCGCTTTTCGGCTCCATGAGCTTCGAGTTGCACAAGGATGGCTATGACGCGGTCTTTGATTTTCCTGAGAGGCAAATCGGCCTTGTGGTGGTCAATCCGGTCGAAAGCGACCCGTTCGAGGATGGCAGGGGTTGCATGCTGGAGATTGCCAACGGCCTGACCCGGATGGGTTGGGTCCGCAACCAGAAGCTCCGCGCTATCGTCGTAGACGGCACTCTGGTAGGCAACTACCCTCTGCAGTTGCAGGACGAGGTGCTCTACATGACCGCCAGCCAGTTCCTTCGCATCACCCAGGAACCCGAGACCGTCAAGCAGTGCAAGGCATTGCTTGGCTTGGTTCAGAGTGCGGAACCTTGCGAGAAACTTCCTGAGAAGCAGGAGGAGTCCTGTGATGGCAGGAGTGGCGCAATCGAAAACGAAGCGCCTGTGAATGATGGGCCGGACCGTGAGCCTGCAGGTGATGAGTCGGCCGTCCAAGAAGTCAAGACTGACGAGTCGGAGACGGAAGAGGACGAGTTGGCCCGATCGTTGGCCGAAGAGGACGACGAAGAACCTGACTCTGAGGACGAGGACCATGGTGGCGAGGAAGAGGACGAGGATTTGAGCGAGGAGGCTGAGGAGGATGTGGCTGAGTCGATGATCCATGACTCGGAAACGAGTGATGACGACCTGGCTGACGTGCCGATGGAAGAAACCTCTTCCGAAGAGGAAGACGAGGAGCATGTCGCCCATGCAATGGCAAACGAGGTGCAATCGGAGACGCTTTCCGCACCAGCCAAGCCACAGTTCTCGCTGTTCTCGCTCCTGAACGACATCTCCAAGGGAAATGACCATCCCTCGTATGCTCCTGTACAGCAGGAAGTTTCCACACCTGAAGCTTCCAAGCTGGTTTCTGATCCAGAACCGATACAAGCATCCGCGCCGGCCGAAGCGCAGCCCGCGCCGGAACCGGTTTCCGAGCCACAGGTTGCCGATGATGCTTCGGTTTCTTCCGGCGAGGAAGAACAGGAGCCCCAGTCAGGACCAGTTCCTGAGGAAAAAGCTGAAGAGGAAGCGCAGCCCGCGCCGGAACCGGTTTCCGAGCCACAGGTTGCCGACGAAGCTTCTGCTTCTTCCTGCGAGAAGACGGAGGAGCTTCAGCCGGAGCAGTCCGGACCAGCTCCTGTCGAGAAACCGGAACCGGAGACAACTCCTGTTGCCACCGAGACAGACGATGAGGATTCGAACCTTGACGCGCCGTTGTTGGAGGATCTTGTGAGTGCATCGCCAATTGATGTCGCTTTGGGTGGGAAGCAGATTCCTGCCCGACTGAGGGAAATCCTTGAGAAGCAAGGATTGACCGATGGTGCGTTCTTTACCATGTGCAAAGAGGGAAGCGACAAGCTTCTGGACGCTTCCTGTGCCCTGATCGACAAGGCCCTGATGGCCCAGTCCCAGGATGGAAAAGACAAGATGTTCACCATCAGCAAGTATGCGCTGACTTTCGTGATTGCCAGTAGGAGCGACGATGAACTGAGCAGATATGACCGCAAGGAAAACATTGGAGCGATGATGTATGTCGACGGCAAGGATGCCTGGAACAGCATCACCCTCTTCTACGACAAGGAAGGGGAACTCCGTGGTGTGGACACCCAGACAATCAAGCAGTCGGACTACTCCCAGCTTGAGTGGAAATACGCCACCAATATCGGTGAGCGCATCATTGCCCGAAGAAAACAGCAAAAGGAATAAGGATATGGACAAAGCAATCCTGAGACAACATCTTGACGTGGCGATTGCCGCTGCCCGCGCGGCAGGTTCCCAGGCGATCGCCGCTGAAATGAGCAAGCACTTTCATGTGACGACCAAGCACACCAACGACTTCGTCACGGACGCCGACAAGGAAAACGAGAAGCTGATCATCGGCATGATCCGCAAGGCATTTCCCGACGAGAGTTTCTTTGGGGAGGAAAGCGGCGAGTCTGATGCTCCGGGGAGGGGACGTTGGGTCATTGACCCGATTGACGGCACGACCAATTTCTTCCGCGGTGTCCCTGATTTCGTCATCAGCATCGCTTGGGAAATCGAGAAGTACCATCCGCTCGTCGGTGTCGTCTACGTCCCGAGCCAAAATGAGCTTTTCTACGCCGCCGAGGGTATGGGAGCCTTCTGCAACGGGGTGCCCATCCATGTCTCCACGATTTCCGACCCGAAATTCGCCTTGATGGTATGCGTCCCGCCTCACCGCCACCACGAATGCGCCGACGCCTATTTCGCCGCGGAGCGGCGCCTGTTCAACGGTTGTTCCGATATCCGTTCCTTCGGTTCCGCAGCTTTGGAGTGCGCCTATATCGCCGCAGGACGCCTGGACGGCTACTACGAGCTGTTGCTCGGCTGGTACGATATCGCAGCCGGTTGCGCCATCCTCCGCGAAGCGGGTGGCAAGGTGGACTGTGCCGGCGGCTTCTCCGATACTCGTTGCGACGTCGTCGCCAGCAACGGACTGATCCATGACTGGATCCACCGACAGGTCGATGGCTGACAAACGGCTTGTCATTTTTGACCTGGATGGAACACTGGTGGATACCTCGGAAGGAATCTTCGATACCGCTAGGTTCACCGCCATGCAGCTTGGCATCGACGCGGATGTGCCGATGGAGCGCATGCGCCGCTTTATCGGTCCCCCGTTGGATGAATGCTTCCGGATTGTCTACAATCTGAACGACGGGCAGATCAGGAAGGCCTATCCGGTCTACCAGGCCAGGTATCGTGCATGCGGGCAGTTTCTGGGAAAGGTCTATGACGGCATACCCCAGGTGCTTTCGGCGCTCCATGGCCGTGGCTATCTTCTGGCGGTAGGGACGTTGAAGAACGAGTCGGTATCCCTGAGCCTGCTGGGCCACTTCGGACTGCTGGACTATTTCGACGTGGTGCATGGTGACGCGGAGCAGGGCGGCCGTACCAAGAGCGATGTGCTCTCCCTGATTCTCTCGGATCTGCATCTTCCCCCTTCCGACGCCCTGTTGGTAGGGGACTCGATGCACGACCAGAACGGTGCGGCTGCTGTCGGCGTCTCTTTTATTGCCGCCGCCTATGGTTTCGGCTTCCCGACACGCCCGGCAACCGGGTCTTTGGTATCGGCTGTCATCGACAATCCTCTGGAGCTCCTTCCTCTGCTTCCAGCCCTTTGAGACGTGCCAACAATTTCTCTGGAGTTCCTTGGCCGGCAATCCGTCCTTCTTGGATCAGGACGAGATTCCGGGCGCTGCGCATCGTGCTTTCACGGTGACTGATAGCCAGTACCGTGCGGCCGCTTGCCGCCTTGAAGAGCACATGCACCAAATGTTCCTCGGTGCGCGCGTCCAGCGAGGCAGTGATTTCGTCAAACAGCAGTACTGGGGGATTCGCTACAATCGCGCGGGCGATCGAGAAGAGTTGCTTCTGCCCTTGGGAAAGGCCGGAGACATGAAACGGCTTGCCTACCAAGGAGGAAAGCCCGACAAAATCCAAGGCTTCAAGCACGTCGCTGTCGCTGATGCTCCGGTCGTAGAGCCTGACCTGCTCGAACAGGTCGCCTTCCACCGGGACGAACTCTTGCTCGACATAGCCGAACAGATGCCTCTTGAGCCGGTTGGGGATGGTAAAGACGTCCACTCCATTGTAGGTCACCTTTCCCGCGCTTGGCGGCATTAGTCCCAGCACCAGCCGGAACAGCGTGGTCTTTCCTACACCGGTACGGCCGATGAAGGCCAGGTTTCCCTTGTCGGGGATGGCGAGGTCGATATCTTTCAATACCAGTTCCTGGGAGTCCGGGTAGTGGAAGGAAAGATGGTCGAAGGTGATGGTGGCGGAACCATCGGGGGTGATGTCCCGCAAGGCTAGATGCTCGTCCTTCGGCGCCTCTTGCGGCTCGGAAAGAAACTCGTTGATCCTGGCTAGTCCGCTCTTGCCTTCCTGGATCTTCTCCAGCTCCTGCCCCAGCAGGTCGATGGGTTGGAAGAGGTGGCTGACCAGGTCGATCGAGGCAGCCAAGGTGCCGAGGGTGATGCCAAGCAACCTGGACCGACTGCAGGTGAGCAGTATCACGACGGCAATCAGACCGTGCTTCAACACCTGCACGAAGGTAGGGAAGAGCGAGTCGTAGAAATTGACCTGGTCCAGTGTCTCGTAGTTGTCTCGTAGCCGCTTGCTGTACAGGTCCTCCATGTAGGATTCCCGGGCAAAGGCTTTGACCGTGTGGATGTTTGCCAATGTTTCGGAAATATGGCTGTTGACTTTCCCCAGCTGGGCAAGGTTTACCTTCTGGACGCGGAAAAGCGCTCCCCGGAAGTGCATGGTGACAAGGAACATGATCGCCATGAACAACAGGGTCACCAGCGCCATGAGCCGGGAGAAAAGGGCGATCGAGAGGAAGATGCCGATGATTTTCGAAAGGTCGATCAGCAGGTTGATCAGGCCGCTGGAGAAAAGGCTGTTCACCTGTTCGGCGTCGCTCGAGTAATGGCTGGTGATCGAACCCGGAGTGTGGCTGGTGTAGTAGGCGAGGGGAAGTCGGCGCATCTTCTCCGCCATCGCCTCCCGGAGGGCTGAGACCAGCCGCTGCCCGTAATCGGTCAACAGGGCCGACTTGAGAAAGTCAAAGAGGTTGGTGGCCAGGAGCAGGCCAAGATAGAGCAGGGTGAGGGATAGCAGTCCCTCGGTGGTCTTTGGAACCAGTTTGGTGTCGATGATCAGGCGGAGCACCTGGGGAGGGAGCAGGGCGCCTGCAATGACCAGGATGATGAAAAGAAAAAGCAGGGCTATCCTCCAAGGGTGTTCCTTGGTCACGTTCCATGCCACGCGCAGGGTCGGGTTATCGATTTGCATGGCTTTCCTCCTCCCTCTGCTGCAGCTCGTACATTTCCCGATACAGGGGGTTGTCTTCCATCTGGCTCTGATGGGTTCCCATGGAAAGCCGTCCGTCCTTGGATAGGAATCCTACCTGGTCGGTCTCGGGGAACATGGCCAGCCGGTGGCTGGCGAGGATGATGATCGAGCGGGTGTAGTGGGTACGGATGGAATGGATGATATGCCGCTCGGTGGCCAGGTCGACGCTCCCGAAGGGGTCGTCAAGCAAGATCAGCGGGCTACCACGCCACAGCGCCCGGGCCAGGCTGATTCGTTGGCCCTGTCCTCCGGAGAGCCGCACCCCGCTGGAACCGACCATCGTTGCTTCCCCATCCGGCATCCTTTCCAAGTCTTTGTCGAAGGCCACATCACGAAGTACCTGGGAGATGTCTCCCTGCTTCCCAAGGGTGACGTTCTCGCGGATGGAGGCGGAGAGCAGCTCGCTTTGGTGTCCTTGCCAGGAGATGAAGGATCCTCGTTCGAAATTGCTCAGGTCCCTGAGTTCCCAGCCCCCGAGCTTGACCGAGCCTTCGTAGGGGTAGAGTCCCTCCAGGGCGATGTTCAGCGTCGACTTGCCGCTTGCCACCGGGCCGGTGATTCCGATGACCTCACCCGGTCTTGCGGTGAAGCTGACATCCCTGACCACCCATTTCTCCTCCTGCGGATAACGGAAGGAAAGGTGGCTGACCACCAGGTTCCTTTCCGGGTCAAGCGGATGGTGGATTGTTGCGTCCTCTTCGGGATGTCCCGCGAGCAGGGGCCGGATCCGGCCGAAGGAGACCTGCGCCTTCTGCCAGGCGTTGAAGAGCTTGGAGGCCTTGCTGGCCTTTACGGTGAAGGCTGCATAGAGCAGGATGTAGCTGCTGAAGGAGCCGATGCTCCACTTTCCATCGACCACCATCCTGCCCCCGAAGAAGAGGACGAAAAGGAAACCGATGCTGGCCACCCCTTGGTAGAGCGGACCGAGCGAGCTTTCCAGAAGGGAGGCGAGCGTCGCTTTCCGTTGCAAGTCTTCCAACTCCCGACGGTAGTGGTCCAGGACCGGTTCTTCCATGCTGGCGGTCCGAAGCAGGACGGTCTTGCCGGCCATGTCGAAGGTCATGCCGGTCACCCGGCTCTGCTGCTCCCGGCTGGCCCTGCTCGACAGGGCCACCAGGGATTTCAGCCGTGAGGCGAGGAACATGGAAAGAGGTATCCACCAGATGCACATCGCCGTGATGCTCCAGGATGAGATGCAGAGGGTGGCGGCATAGCCGGCCATCAGCACTCCCGTATCGAATATCTCGGTGGTGGTCTTGCGGATGCCTTCTACGGAAATGTCGACGTCGCCGACGGCCTTGGTCATCAAATCTCCGATTTGTTCTTTTTCCAGTTCGCCCAGGCTCTGGCTGACCAGATGGTCGTAGACCTCCTGCCGCATCCGGGCGATGGTGAGGTTGGCCCAGTGACGGATGGCAAAGCGTTTCGTATACCGGCATCCTTGGAAGAAAAGGACCATCAGCATAAGGGTTCCCGTAGTCCGAAGGACGACCGGAAGGGAAGAGCCGTCCGCCACCGTGTCAATCAGTTTTCCCTGCATCACCAGCACGACCGATTGCCCGAGGTTGAAAACGATTCCGGCAATCGAGAACAGAATCACGAGTGGCCATTCTTTCTGAAAATAGGAAAAAACACGCTCAGGTTCCTGCACTGGGCGCAAATCAGGTTGGTGCCCCATACGAGCTATTGTTCCTTTCCGATACGGGAGAGTCAACAGACTCGGCCAGGTATGCTATGATGGGGGAAGAAGGAGATTCCATGAAAGAACGCATTGTATCCGAAAAGGGACCGGCCGCCATTGGCCCTTACAGCCCGGCCGTGAAGGCTGGCGGCCTCCTGTTTGTCAGTGGACAGCTTCCCATCGACGCGAATAGTGGCGCCATGGCCGGGACGATCGAGGAGCAGACCCGGCAGTCGCTTGCCAACCTGCGCTTCCAGCTTGAGGCAGCAGGCCTGACGATGGACGCCGTCGTCAAGACCACCGTCTTCCTGAAGGACATGAACGACTTCGCCGCAATGAACGGGGTCTATGCCACCTTCTTCTCGGGAGTCTATCCCGCTCGTAGCGCCGTGCAGGTCGCTAGGCTTCCCAAGGACGCTTTGGTGGAGATCGAGGCGATCGCTACGCTTGAGTGAAATCGGCCCACGTGGCCTCGGCGGCCTTCAGCAGGTCGTCTGGCCTCAGGCAAAGTTGTAGTCCTCGCATGCCGGCACTGACGTAAATCGTGTCGAACAGCTGGGCCGTCTCTTCAATATAGGTAGGGAATTTCCGGATCATCCCGAGCGGCGAACAACCGCCACGGATGTATCCGGTGGTTTTCTGCAAGTCTTTCAACGGGAGCAGGTCGATGGTTTTGCTTCCGGTGATTTCTCTGACGCGTTTCATACTTATGACAGACTCGGCAGGCAGACAGAAGACAAATTTCTGTTTGTCGCTATCTTCCAGCACGATTGTCTTGAAGACTTGTTCGGGGTCGAGGTGTAGCTCCTCGCAGACGTGTTTCGCATCGATATGGTCTTCATCCCAATCGTAACTCTGTGTCGTATAGGAGATGCCGAGGGATTCCAGAATTCTCATGGCATTTGTTTTATGCATAAGATGATGGTATGGAGAGCCGCCAGCAAGGTCAACACGCCCTGCTTCTCCGAATCCAGTCAATTGGGTGGAAAATTTTCGACTCATGTGAAGAAAGCACAAAATATTCCATATGCATTTGAGAAGATTGCGATAAATTCAAAGGAAAATAGAGATATTAAGAGTAGTCAAGTCTCGACGAGTTATGCTATTACTTAACGTATGAAAGGAGCTGGTGCAGAGAAATTCTGGGAACGTTTCGACAAAGAGAGGAAGTCCAAGGGCTTTTCGATCAAGTCGATAACGGAGAGACTGGACCTCAGTTATCCCCTGCTCATCACTCAGCGCTCGCGACAGATCTATCCTTCAGTGACAACTGCTTGCAAGATCGCGAAAATTCTTGACACAACGGTTGAGTATCTGACGACGGGCGAAGAATTGGTGAACATGGCGGAGGAGTCCAGAGGAGCTCAAGGCGCGAATCAGAAGCTGATTCCCCTTGATGTCGTGCTTGCCATGTCCCATTCGTCGGAAGAGGACATGAAACTTGTCAGGAGAATCTACCGGTTGCCTGCTGAGGACTGACTGGTTTGACTCGCGTGACATGCAGGGGCTCGGAAACGAGCCCTTTTTCTGTATCCTTTCTCGCCGTATCGATCAGCCTGTAGAGCAACCGGTAAAGGGTTTTCGCCTCCTCCGGGGAGAGTTGGAAACAGGCCAGCATCGCCTTGGGGATCGAACGGGCTTCCTGTTTCAGCAGCAGGCCCCGGTCGGTGACGGTGACCACGAGCGACCGCTCGTCGTCCCTGCTCCGCTTGCGGGTCAGGTACCCTTTTGACTCAAGTTTCTTCAAAAGGGGGGTAAGGGTGCCTGAATCCAGGAAAAGCAACTCTCCGATCTCCTTGACGCTGACCTGCCGCTTTTCCCACAGGACCATCATGGTGATGTACTGGGTGTAGGTCAAATCCAGCTTCTCCAGCAGAGGTGTGTAGGCACGGATGATCTCACGTGCCGCCGCATAGAGCGGAAAGCAAAGCTGGTTTTCGAGTCTCAGGGGGTCGTCACTGTCCATCATGGCACTCCATTGAATTGCATGCAATTAATTTCATATTCTGGCCAATACGCAAAAAACTGTCAACAATGCTCTTGAGAAAAGATGTGACACATGTTACAGTGGTGTTCACCATGGAAGACATCACGAAAGGACAGGGCGTCCGCAATACGCTCTTGATTGTGGATTCCAGTGAGTTCCGCAGAAAGCTTGTTTCCTCAATCTGTGAACCCACCTATCAGCTTTTACTCTCCAGCACGGTAGATGAAGCGGCTTCGATCCTTCAGGGTCCAGGACGGAATGTCGATGCATTGCTGGTCGAGGGCGCCCTGCTTTCCGCGATGAAGGGGCGTTCGGGCGATTGTGTCCTGATTGCCCTCTCTGAACGGAGCGAGGACGAATTTGACGCCCTGTCCCAAGGGGCCCAGGATTTCATCGTGTTTCCCTCGGACCCGAGGCTGGTCCGGCTGAAGATCGAGCGGGCGATCCGCCAGGGTTGCGAGAACCGCCTGTTGCGCCTGAGCGAGCATGACCACCTGACCGGAGTCTACACCCGCGAAGTCTTCTTCCCGTATGCGGAAAAGCTGATGAAGGCAAACCCGGGATTGAGCTACGATGCGTTGGTGCTCAACATCGACCATTTCCGCATGTTCCGGGACCTGTATGGCCCGGAGGTAAGCGACAACATGCTCCGTATCCTGGCCAGCCTGGTCAAGGTCCGTTTCTCGAAGATGGGCGGCATCGTCGGAGGAGGGAAGCCCGACTGCTTCCTCGTCCTGGTTCCCCACCAGGAAGACTGGCCTCAATTGCTCAGGCAGGTTCTGGAACCGCTCCGTCAGATGCGCGACCTGCCACAGGTGCAGGTGCGGAGCGGTATCTATGCGCCCATCGGGCATGAGCTGCCCGTGGCGACTGCCTTCGAGCGGGCCAATTTCGCCTGCGACCGCGCCCGTGAGAACTTCAACAAGCCGTACTGCTTTTTCGACTCCGATTTGCACAAGGCGCAGATGGAGGAGATGCGGTTGGTGGGGGATACTCCCCGTGCCATTGAGGAGCGTCAGTTTGTCATCCGCTACCAGCCCAAGTTCCGGATCAGCGGCCGCGCTCTCGTCGGTGCCGAGGCCTTGGTCCGCTGGAATCATCCCCGTCTTGGCTTCCTTACTCCTGACCGATTCATCCCCCTCTTCGAGAGGAACGGGCTGATCAGCGCCCTAGACAACTATATCTGGAATTGTGTCGCAAGCCAGATCCGGAGCTGGAAGGAGAGCCTGGGTTCCTGTGTCCCGATCTCCACCAATATCAGCCGGGTTGACGTCGGCATGCCGGACTTGGTCGGGACGATCCACAGCATCGTGGAACACTACGGCCTGGAGCCGAGGGACCTGAATCTTGAAGTGACGGAGAGCGCATACACGCGTGAGCCGAGCCGGCTGGTCCAGCTGGTGAGCCAGCTGAGGAGCCTTGGCTATCGGATCGAGATGGACGACTTCGGCAGCGGTTGCTCGTCGTTGAACATGCTGGCGCTGCTGCCGATTGACGTGCTGAAGCTGGACATGCAGTTCCTGCAGCTGGAGACGGAGCGGCCCGCGATCATTCGTGACGTGCTCCATATCGCCAACGACATGCGGGTGCCGGTGATTGCCGAGGGTGTGGAGAGCGAGACCCAGGCGAAGATGCTCGAGGAGCTTGGTTGCCAGTATGCCCAAGGCTTCCATTACGGAAGGCCGATGGCGGCAGAGCAGTTCTTCGCCCTGATGAGCGGGCAAAAGCAGGCAACCTCCATCGCCTGATTTCAATCGCTGATGTCGAAATCCTGGTTGACCTGGAAGCTGTAGTCCGGCCACTTCTTCCGGCAGAGTTCCTGCATGTGGGAGACCAGCGCCTCCTTGTCCTTGACCGCGTAGTCCACCACGATGTCGAACTTGACTTGTTTCTCTTTCGCATTCAGATGGAAGCCATGGATCTGGAGGACGCCTTCCAAACCTTTGGCCAGCGCTTCTACCGCCTCTCTCATCGCTTTCGATGCCGGGTCTGCGGTGTTGGAAGCGTAGATGCCGATGGCAGAGAGGACCACATGGCACTTCTGGTAGACCTTGCGGGAGAGTTCCAGGCTCAGGGAGTCGATCTCACAGGCGGTCATGGTGTCGGGCACCTCGATGTGGACCGAGGCGATGTACTGGTCGGGACCATAGTTGTTCAGCACCAGGTCGTAGGCTCCCCTGACGCGGTCGTTCTCCTCGAGAACCGCCTTGATGCCCTTCGAGAGCTCGCTGGAGGCACGTTCGCCCAGCATCTCGCTCGTCGTCTTCCCGGTCATTTCGATGCCGCTCTTGATGATCATGGCCGCAATCAGGACGCCGACATAAGCCTCGAGCGAAAGGCCGGTGAAGCGGGAGAGCAGGGCGCAGACGAAGACGGAAAGGGAAAGAATCGCATCGAACTTGGCGTCAGCTCCGCTGGCCACCAGAGAGTCGGAGTTGACCTTTTTCCCTTGGTGCTGGACGTAGGTGCCGAGAAGCAGTTTGACCAGCACCGCCACGGCGATGATCAGCAAGGAAATGTCGGTGTAGGTCGCCGCTTCGGGGTGGAAGATTTTCTTGACCGATTCTACCGCGCTCGTGATGCCGGAGTAGAGGACGATGACGGCGACGATGGTAGCCGAAAGATACTCGATGCGGCCATAGCCGAAAGGATGTTTCTTGTCGGGAGCCTTGCCTGCCAGTCGGGTACCGATGATGGTGGTGACGCTGCTCATGGCGTCGGAGAGATTGTTGACCGCGTCCAGAATGACGGCGATCGACCCGGTTGCCAAGCCTACAAAAGCCTTGAATGCGGCCAGCACCAAGTTGGCGAGGATGCCGATGGCACTGGTGCGGATGATGGTGGTTTCCCTTGTGCTACGCATGGTTCCATGGTAGTTGCAAGGGTTTGTTTGGACAAGGCGTCGGATACAAAAAAGCATCCGATTGCTCGGATGCTGAGGTGCCCAGGAGAAGACTCGAACTTCCATTCCTTTGACAGAGCTTGGACCTGAACCAAGTGCGTCTACCAATTCCGCCACCTGGGCATTTCGCCTTTCGGCTGACAGTCCCTGATAATACCCGGATTCTTTTTTCTATGCAAGAGGTGCAAAGGTGTTTTTCAGTCAGGAGAGGAGGACGGTCGCCTGCGCGATGACGGCATCCTCCAGCAAGTGCTCGGTGGTCTTTGCCTTGACCGAAATCTGCTCGATGCTCAGTCCGGTGGTCTGCGCAAGGCTTGCACGGATGGAATCGATGTGGTCGCGAAGCTTCGGGCTCTGCAGGATCACCGTGCTGTCCAGATTCTCGATGTGGTGGGTTCCCAGGTGGGCCATGGTGTCTTCCAGCAGCTTTTGGGAATCGATTCCCTTGTAGCGGGGGTCGGTGTCCGGATAATGGCTGCCGATATCTCCATCGGCCAAGGCTCCGTAGATGGCGTCGATGATGGCGTGGATCAGGACGTCGCCATCGCTGTGTCCTGCTTCTCCGACGGGACTGGGGACCTGATAGCCCCCCAGCATCAACTTTCTTCCCGGAACAAGACGGTGCAGGTCCCACCCGTTGCCGATTCTCATGTCGTCTCCTTGCTCTCCAGAATGGCCCTTTCCAGCTCTTCGTGGGCCTTCTTTGCTTCCAATCCCTTTGCCCGGGTTTGCAGATACTGTTCGATTTGCTCCTTTGCGTTGGGGATTTCCTCAAGGTAGGTGATTTTCCTGTTGGTGCGCTCGCCCATGCAGACACCTACCTTGTAGCCGCAGTCGGTGAAGATTTCGGTATCGTCGATATAGTTCTTTCCGTTGTCCTTGACCATCCGGTGGGCCTTGAGGATTTCAGGGAAGTGGAAGATTTGCGGAGTCTGGACGCCGATGGTGGCATGCCTGTCCAGATGGCTGACAATCACTCCCTGCTCGTCGATGCTCTTCGGGGCGTCGACAAGCGGCAGTGCCGGAGCTGCCCCGCCAAAAACGGTGGCGGTGGCAAGGGTCTGGATGATCAGGTCGCTGGTGACGAAACAACGGGCTCCGTCATGGATGGCGACATACGCTACGGGAATGCCGATTTTTCTGACCAGGTCAAGCGCCTTCAGGACGCTGCCTTGGCGGGTGGTATCCCCGTCGCAGATCATGGTCGGAACGCTCTGGTGGTCGAACAGGTCGCCCAAGGCGACGGCGCATTCATCCTGTTCCCCCGGGGGGCAGGTGACGACCACCAGCTGGATGCCGGGTAAGGCAAGAAAGGGAGAGACGGCCCTGTGCAGGACCGTTTCCCCGTCAATGGAAAGATATTCTTTTTTTACCTGTCCACCGGAAAAGCGTTCGCTTCTGCCTGCGGCGGTGATGATGGCGGCGAAGGGGGGAAAAGCCATCAGATTTCCTCGTCGTCGTCCCGATCGTCGTCATCAGCCTCTTCGGCTTCGGCGTCTTCCCTGAAGGACTCGAGATCGGCGTCGTCACCGTCATCAAGCGGTTTCTGCAACGGAATGCCAACCTGCTTGGCGGGAAGGTCCGGCTCCAGCTTGGAGAAGATCATTTTCTTGATCTCGTCCGGGCTCTTGCCGGTGGCAAACGAGGCCTCGTCAATCAGCAGGACCAGCGCGCTTTCATAAAGCCTGCGTTCTTGGACCGGAAGTTCCTTGACCTTGCTGCGGGAGTACAGCGAATGGACGACCTTGGCGAAAGAAGCGATGGAACCTTCCTTGAGCAGGTCCATGTTCATCCGGTAGCGGTCTTTCCAGTCCGAAGGAGGGGCGGAGTCGTCCTTGGCGTTGATCTCCTCGATGGCTTTCATCGCCTCGTCGGCGTTGACAATGGCACGGATGCCGATTTCCGATGCTTTCTTGACAGGAACCATGACCGTCATGTCGGACGACTTCAGGTAGATGTTGTAGTAAAGGGTGGGGGCTCCGTTGAAAGAGCGCTCCTGAACAGCCTTCACGATACCGACACCCTGCAGGGGATAGACGATGTGCTGTCCAATCTTGAATTCCGTTTGTTTCTCGGTTGCACTCATACAGGAACCAGTATACATGAAAAATGAGGAAAACTCAATTCGGCAGCATTGGCAAAAGGACGGTAAGAGGATATAAGTGAAGTCCTATGAAACATTTGGTTCGCCGTTGTGGTGTATTGCTGCATCCTTCTTCTCTTCCCGGGCGGGAGGGGATCGGAACGCTGGGGGAAGAGGCCTATCAGTTCATCGACCTGCTTTCCGAGGCCCATGTGACGCTTTGGCAGATGCTGCCGCTTGGTCCGACCGGGTATGGGGACAGTCCCTACGCAGCCCGCTCCTCGTTTGCGGGCAACGAGCTCCTGATCGACCTGAAGGAACTGGCAAGCCAGGGATACCTGGAGCTGGACGACGTGCTGGATCTCCCCCTCCAGACTGCCAGGCGGGTGGACTATGGGGCTGTGCGCCAGTACAAGAACCCGTTGCTGGAAAAGGCTGCGAAGACATTTTTGGAGAAAGCGGACTTGGCTGGTTTCCGTTCCTTCTGCAAGGACCAGTCCTGGTGGTTGGACGACTATGCCCTGTACACGGTGCTCTGCCGTGCCTACGGAGATTCCCGCTGGTTCGCCGTCTGGCCGCGCGAGGTGAAGATGCGCGAAGCCCAGGCGCTCGCCCGGGTCAAGGTGCAATACGCCGACCAGATCCTGGTGGAGAAGGTGATCCAGTACTTCTTTGATGTGCAGTTCCTGAAGATGAAACGCTATGCCAACAAGAAAGGCGTGCTGCTGGTTGGCGACATCCCTATCTTTGTCGCCGGAGACTCCGTCGACGTCTGGTGCAACCGCCGTCTGTTCAAGCTGGATAGCCAGGGCAACCAGAAGGTTTCCAGCGGAGTGCCGCCGGACGCCTTTTCCGCCGACGGCCAGCTGTGGGGCAACCCGATGTACAACTGGGAAGAGCACGAGCGTGAGGGCTGGCAGTGGTGGACCCGCCGCGTCCAAGGTGCGTTGCGATACAGTGACATGGTTCGTTTGGATCACTTCCGTGGCTTTGCCGCCTGCTGGGAGGTTCCCGCCGGGGCGGCGACCGCACGTGAGGGCAAGTGGGTCAAAGTTCCCGGAGATTCCTTTTTCAAGCATTTGCACGAGGTCTATGGCCAGGATCTGCCCTTCATCGCCGAGGACCTTGGTGTCATCACCCCCGACGTGGAGGAACTGCGGACCGCCAACGGATTGCCTGGCATGAAGATCCTGCAGTTTGCCTTTGGATATGATGGACAGGGCGGTCTGGATGCCACGAGCGCCTATCTGCCCCATAACTGCGAGTGGCAGAGCGTGATATACACCGGCACCCATGACAACAACACCACCAAGGGATGGTACGAGAGCCTGGACGAGGGGCTGCGTGACAAGGTGCGCCGCTACCTGGAGTGTCCGGACGAGCAAGTGGTCGGCCAGCTGGTGAGAGCCATGCTGATGAGTGCCTCGCGCTACGCGATTCTGCCGATGCAGGACTGGCTGGAGCTTGGTTCCGAGGCGCGAATGAATGTGCCGTCGACTTGTGGGACCTCGAATTGGTCTTGGCGACTGGAAAGCCTGGAAATCGAGCCTTGGAGGGTCAGCCACCTGAGGGAGATGATTGAGCTATACGGAAGGACGGGAAAGTGAGATGAACGTGATCCTGTTCGAATCGATGCCGGAGGGGGGCTTCGTGCCGGCAAGCGACGAGCGCTTTGTGCACGTGCGCGATATCCTTGCGTTGCAAAGCGGAGATTCCTTCCAGATGGGCATCGTGGGAGGAGCCAAGGGCCTTGCCACCATTCTCGACATGGGCGAGGATGGAATGCGTATTTCCTTCACCCCGATCGAGAAGGATGCCTCGGAGATGTACCCTGTCACCTTGATTATCGGCCAGGTCAGGCCGATTTGCATGCGACGCATCCTTCGCGAGTGTGTCGACCTTGGGGTCGAGACCATCGTGCTGGCCACCTGCGACCTGACGGAAAAGTCCTACCAGAATGCCAAGCTCTACACTACCGGCGAGTACCGGCAGATCCTGATGGACGGCGCCATGCAGAGCGGCAGAACCGGAATCAGCGAGGTGCGCTTCGCCTCAACCGTGGAGGAGTCCTTGGACAAGGTTCCCTCCGGAGCCCGCAAGCTGTTGCTGGATAACGTGATTGGTTCCCAGCCTTTGGGTTCCCTTCAGGTGGAGCCAGGGCGGCGTGTCGTCATGGCCATAGGGCCGGAGCGGGGCTTCTCGGACCGGGAGAGGAAGCTTTTCCTCGGGGCGGGTTACGAACCCATCTTGGTGGGAAGCCGGATTCTCCGCACCGAGACCGTGTGTTCAGCGGCCACTGCTGTCCTGATGGGACGGATGGGACTGCTCTGAGCGCAAGCTCCTTTTCCTTTGGGCCTCACAGGCTGTGCCCAGAGGAGCTTGACGTCTGCCGCTCGTGCAAAGTCCGGAGATGTATTCCCGGACTGGACGATGATGGTCCCGCGCCAGGCTGATTGGCACCCCGACATCTCGAAGAATCGGCCACGCCAAGACCACTCGTGGTTTTGAGGGGGCGTGGGAAAGGATCCGTATGGCCAGCGAAGTAGTGGAGGCCATGTGGTTCCACGCTATTCAGCGGGTTGTCGTGTCTGGCACGAACTCCCGCATCCGTTGGGCGATCAGTTCCAGTTCTTCGCCGCTGTAGGTCGAATAGGAATGGAACGCCGGGTCTAGCGTATGTTCGGGGTTGAATGGCTGGAGTACGTATTTCCTTGCTCCTGCGATCCATTTTCCAATCAGCAGGAAGTCGCTGGGCTGGATGAGTCCTTTAACGCAGGTGGTGCGGAACTCGTACGGTACTGGACACTGTTTGAGTATCTCGACCGACTTGGCCACGTTCGTGGCGTCTCTTCCGGTTACCAGCGGGTAGTTCTGGGCACTGGTCTTGATGTCCATGGCCACGTAATCCAGCAAGCCGTCGTCCAGCAGCTGTTCGAGCATGGCCGGGTTGTTGCCGTTGGTGTCCAGCTTTACCTTGAAGCCCATGTTTCTGACTTTGACGATGAAACCAGGGGTATCCTTGTGGATGGTCGGTTCGCCGCCAGTCACCACGACTCCCTTGACCATCCGTTTCCTCTCGTCGAGGTACGCGAGAACCTCTTCCTCATCAATCTTGTCACCGTGGCGCTCGACCAAGGCGGCGTTATGGCAGTAGGGACAACGGAAATTGCATCCCTCGACAAACACCGTCGCGGCGAGCAGGCCTGGAAAGTTGACCAGGTCGAGTCGCTCAAAACCACCGAATTGCATGCTGATTGACTCCTTGTGCACAGCGGCGGAAGGTTGTCCTCCCGCCGTTCCTGGATCAGAGTTCTTTTGTGGTTACTTCCGGCTGTTGGCCCATCCGAGGATTGGTCCGAGTCCAATGAGCTGCTGGCCGTCGGCGAAGAGCACCGGCACGCTCTGGATGCCGAGCTTGGCAGCCTCTTCCGGATTGGCTTCAGCATCTACGATCGTATAGGGGATGCCCTTGCGGTCAAGCATCGCCTTGACGGTCTTGCAGTTCGGGCAACTGCCAGTGGTGAAAAGCAAGTTTTGACCGGCCGGTAGTTTCCTTTCGGTCGCTCCTTTCTGGCTGGTATGCAGGCCATGTGGTTGTCCGGCATGCGCCATCGCATATTCCTTGCGCTCCTTGAATTCCTCCGCCTTGCCGGTGTTCCAGTTCTGGATCGGACGGTAATAGCCGGTGATGCGGCTGTAGACTTCGGTTTTCTTGTGGCAGACGGGGCATTCCCATTGTTCGCCAGCCAGATAGCCGTGGTCTTGGCAGACCGAGTAGGTCGGGCTGAGAGTGTAGTAAGGAAGCCGGTAGTTCTCCGCCACGGTGCGCACCAGGGCTGCGGTGCTTCTCCAGTCGGAGAGCTTCTCGCCAAGAAAGATATGGAAGACAGTGCCGCTCGTGTACTTGACCTGGAAACGGTCCTGGATATCCATCGCCTTGAAAACATCATCGGTGAAGCCCACCGGCAGGTTGCTGCTATTGGTGTAGTACGGGGCATCGGCGCTTCCGCTGGTGATGATGTCGGGATAGCGCTCCTTGTCGTGCTTGGCAAGGCGGTATGCCGTGCTCTCGGCGGGTGTCGCCTCGAGGTTGTACAGGTCTCCGTATTGCTCCTGGTAGTCGGAGAGTTTCTCCCGCATGTGGTCAAGCACCTGTGCGGTGAAATCCTGCGCCTTTGTGTCCGTCAGGTCCGCCTTGATCCAGCACGCGTTCTCGCAGGCTTCGTTCATGCCGACCAGCCCGATGGTGGAGAAGTGGTTCTGGAACGTGCCCAGATACCGCTTGGTGTAGGGATACAGACCGTTCTCCATGAATTTGGTGATGGCCTTCCGTTTGATTTTCAGCGAGCGCGCCGCCACGTCCATCAAATGGTCGAGCCTGTGGAAGAAGTCCTCCTGGTCCTTGGACAGGTAGGCGAGGCGTGGCATGTTCAGCGTGACGACGCCGACCGAACCGGTGGACTCTCCGCTACCGAAGTAGCCGCCGCTCTTCTTGCGCAACTCGCGCAGGTCGAGGCGCAGCCGGCAGCACATGGAGCGCACATCGCTCGGTTGCATGTCGCTGTTGATGTAATTGCTGAAATAGGGGGTTCCGTACTTCATGGTCATCTCGAAGAGCAGACGGTTGTTCGTGGTTTCGGACCAATCGAAATCCTTGGTGATCGAATAGGTGGGGATCGGATACTGGAAGCCCCGGCCGTTGGCGTCGCCCTGGATCATGATGTCGAGGAATGCCCGGTTGACAAGGTCCATCTCCTCTTTGCAGTCGCCATAGGTGAAATCCTGTTCTTTGCCACCGACGACGGCAGGCAGGTTTTTCAGGTCCTCAGGGACAGTCCAGTCCAGGGTGATGTTGCTGAAGGGAGCCTGGGTTCCCCAGCGGGAAGGCGTGTTGACGCCGAAGACAAAGGATTCGATGCTTCTCCGTACCTCGTCGTAGGAAAGATGATCGGCTTTGACGAATGCGGCAAGGTAGGTGTCGAACGAGCTGAAAGCCTGGGCGCCCGCCCACTCGTTCTGCATGATGCCGATGAAATTGACCATCTGGTTGCAGAGGGTGGACAGGTGCTTTGCCGGAGAGCTGGAGATCTTGCCGTCCACGCCGCCGAGCCCCTCTTTGATCAATTGCTTGAGCGACCAGCCGGCGCAATATCCGCAGAGCATGGACAGGTCATGCAGATGCAGGTCCGCACCACGGTGGGCGTCGGCGATTTCCTTGTCATAAATCTCGCTGAGCCAGTAGTTCGCGGTGATGGCGCCACTGTTGGACAGGATCAGGCCGCCGATGGAGTAGTTGACGGTGGAATTCTCCTTGACACGCCAGTCATCAGCCTTGAGATAGGCATTGACCAGTTTCTTGTAGTCAAGCAGGCTCTTTTCCGCCTCACGCACGTTCTCGTGTTGTTTCCGGTAGAGGATGTACGCTTTGGCGACGGCGCTGTAGCCGGCAAGGGCGAGCGTGGTCTCGACGCTGTCCTGGATGTCCTCGACGGAAACCTTTCCATCCTTGATTTTCTCCTGGTAGTCGCTGGTGGCCTTCAGGGCAAGAAGGCTGATGATGTCGTCGTGGTATGGGATGTTGGTTGCGTCGAACGCTTTCTGGATTGCTTTTTTGATTTTCGACAGGTTGAAGTCGACGACTTCTCCGTTCCTCTTGATGACCTGATACATGCTGGTACCTCGTGTGGATGGTGGTGCGGATGGGAGAAAAGCCCATATGGATGCATGTGCCTTTCCCTCTTGCCCGTACTTGCCAGTATACGGCCTTGTGAACGATATGTCCACCATAATTAGCATGCTCGAATTTGTAAAACACTACTAATAGTGTTATATAGATATGATATCGGAAGAAATAATTTCTCTTATGGTCACTGGTTACCATCCTTTCACACTCCGGATTTTCCATACAAAAAGGGAGACGGTAGTGCGTTCCGTCTCCCTGAAAAGATATGGGTTCCCGGTTTTTGGATAAGGACTGGCTTAAGGAACCAGGTAGGTGGCGACCAAGCCGTAGCGCGAGTAGCCGTTCTCCTCGAGAGATGCTGGTCCGATATTGACCACGTTGCTGGTCAGGGGAAGGATCCGTTTGGACAGCAGGTAGTCGGTTCTCTCGGTGATTCCATCCATGGAGAGGGTGTTGCCCGCATCGCTCTCGACGCTGTAATGGGTTTGCCGGTAGGTGTCGTTCCAGCCAAGGGACAGGGCGGTGTCCACCAATGGCCAGGAGAAGCTGGAATCCCGCCATGTATAGGCGGTCAGCCGTTGCCAGTCGCTCGTGGCGGGCTCGTAGAGGCTTGCCGCGACCAGACAGCTGGATCCATTCGCTTCAGAAAGCGTGTTCCGCAATGCCTTGTCCCGGCTGGTCGCGCGCTCCTTGACCAGGCTTTTCCAGTCTCCGCCGTCCTTGATGGCCGCAAAAAGGTCGAGCTGGGGCAGGTCGGCCACTGCCAGCGTGAAGGTACGGTTCTCGTCAAGCCGGAGTGTCGCGCTCTCGCTTTTCGGGTCTCCCTCCAGTGCATAGTTGCTGATGATGGCGCCCTGTTCGGTCAGGACTGCGCTTTCCCCGCTGGAGCGCACCGCCATGTAGGTGTTCTCCTTGTTGCCGGTGACCAAGGTGACCTGAGCTTTCAGGTCGCTGACCGAGGTCATGATTTCGTCAATCTGGCCCTCGCTGTAGGTGGTCTCCCCCAGTGGCAGGAAGACGACGGTGACAGGTTGCTTCTTTTCCGTGGTCAACACGTCCCCGTTCCGGTAGCCTTTCGGATAGGTTATTTGTTCAAGTGGCTCGAGTGTGGCCAGCGCTTTGGCTTTTGCTTCAGCTGCTTCCTTGGCCTTTTGCTGCTTCTCGTTCTCGATGTTGACCTTGGACTGGAGTCCCACCACTTTGCCGGAAAGGTCGCTGATCATCGACTCGTTCATCGCAAGTTTGGCTTTCTGGTCAGCGGCCGTGGAGGCGAGGAGGCTGTTCTCGTTGCTCAGAGTGGCGACCTGGCCCTGCAGTTGCACGATGACCGCATCCTGCTGGGCGATCTTGTCCTGCTGGCTCTTGATGGTCTTCTCTTGGCTGGCAATCAACACCTTGTCGGGGTTCTCGGGCGAGGCCTCCGGGTGGATTTCCTTGTACCGGGTCTCAGTGGTGGCGGCCGGCTCTTGGGTGATGGCGGCTAGGCCATCCTTCGCGGTATAGTGGGCACAGCCCGAAAGCAGTGCGAGGGCGCATCCGGCGCCGATCAGTAGTTGCTTCATGTCTCTAGAAAGTGAACAAGGCTTCGGCCTTGGCTCGTGCGGCTTTCGCGTCATTCGGTTTGGATCCGCCGCCGGAACCTAGCCGAAACCATTCGCAGAAATTCTCTGCTTCCTTATCCAGTTCTTCCTCGTCAACGCCCTCATGGCAGTCGTGATAGGCTCCCGGTTCGTATGAGACGCAGTTGACGCAACTGTGCAGGGGTTTCCCGCATGTGGGACAGGTGGTGTGAAAATCCACCTGGTCCTCGAATGGAGCATGACAAAAATGACAGGCTCCCATGGTGGTCAGAACTCCAGCTTGCCGCCGAGACGGGCCTGCTCGCCTTCGGCGTATTGTTGCTTGGTGAATCCGAACTGCTGCCCGTCACCGGTAAAGCGGGGAATGACATGGATGTGCAGGTGGGGCACTTCTTGTCCGCTGGCCTTGCCGTTGTTGATCAGGATGTTGGTGCCGTCGCAGTGCAGTACCTCGCGCAGTTTCCGGTCG
This sequence comes from uncultured Spirochaetaceae bacterium, assembly GCA_900315435.1. Lineage (GTDB taxonomy): Bacteria > Spirochaetota > Spirochaetia > Sphaerochaetales > Sphaerochaetaceae > RUG023. Next base: position 10,389 of record OMYY01000013.1, on the reverse strand, counting down.
ACCTGCTTGGCCGTCTCCATCATGTGCGACAGGGTGGTTTCCGGGCAGTCGGTGAAGGTCGGGTAGGGAGTTTTGGCGATGACCAGGGCGTGGCCCTTCTCGACGGGTGCAATATCGAGGATGACGATACAAAGGTCGTCCTCGTGGATCTTGACAGAGGGAATTTCTCCGTCAATGATGCGTTCGAATACGGTTTTTCCCATAGGTGCGTACCTCTTGATGGAGTTCATTCTATCTTGTAAAGATGGGAGGGGCAAGACAATATCGAAATCAGTCTTGCATAAATGCGCGCAAATGTTTTATTATCCATGCGGTATGCCCGGAAAGGAGCCAATTTGTTTGCTTATTGGACTTTGGACTCGGACAGCAATAAAACAGCATCTACAATCCTAGCAAAGAAGAAGGAATTTACACTATGGTTGACCTTGATCACATGAGGAACATTGGTATTTCCGCGCACATTGACTCGGGAAAGACCACGTTGACCGAACGTCTCCTCTACTACAGCAACAAGATTCATGCCATTCATGACGTCCATGGCAAAGATGGCGTTGGTGCCACGATGGACTCCATGGACTTGGAAAGAGAGAGAGGCATCACCATTCAGAGCGCTGCGACGAACATCCGCTGGGCCGGCGATGAGATCAACATCATCGACACTCCGGGACACGTTGACTTCACCATCGAGGTCGAGAGAGCGCTCCGTGTCCTTGACGGAGCCATCCTGGTGCTTGATTCGGTTGCCGGTGTCCAGTCTCAGTCAATCACGGTCGACCGCCAGATGAAGCGGTATCACGTACCTCGTCTCGCCTTTGTCAACAAGTGCGACCGTGCCGGTGCGAACCCCTATCGTGTCAAGCAGCATCTGATCGAGAAACTCGGCCTGAACGCTGTCCTGATGCAGATTCCTATCGGGCTTGAGGACAAGCTGCAGGGTGTCATCGACCTGATCGAGATGAAGGCTTACTACTTCGACGCCGGCGAGGATGGCATCCACAAGAGGGTTGCCGAGATTCCGGCCGAGCTGATGGATGAGGCACAGGCCAAGCGCGAGGAAATGCTGGATGGCGTTTCCCTGTGCGATGACGACCTGATGGAGGCCATGCTCGAGGAAAAGGTTACTGCCGACATCATCAAGAAGGCAGTCCGCAAGGCCACCATCGCCCTGAAGCTCTGCCCGGTCTTCATGGGTTCCGCCTATAAGAACAAGGGTATCGAGCCGTTGCTTGATGCCGTCGTCGACTACCTGCCCAACCCGACCGAGGTTGTCAACAAGGCTCTGGATATCGACCAGAACGAGAAAGAAGTCGTGCTGGAGTCCCGCGAGGATCTGCCGGCAGTCGTCCTCGCCTTCAAGCTGGACGATGGACAGTACGGTCAGCTGACCTACATCCGTGTCTACCAGGGTTCCATCAAGAAGGGCGACGAGCTGTACAACACCCGGTCCAAGAAGAAGTTCAGGATCGGACGTCTGATCAAGATGCACGCCGACCACATGGAGGATATCTCCGAAGCCGGTTGTGGCGAGATTGCCGCCCTGTTCGGCATCGACTGCGCCAGTGGCGATACCTTCTGCGATCCGTCGTTGAACTACACCATGACCAGTATGTATGTGCCTGACCCGGTTATCGAGCTGGCTATCGAGCCGGTGGACAAGAAGTCTGCCGACAACATGGGCAAGGCCCTGAACCGTTTCCTTAAGGAAGACCCGACCTTCCACAGCTACGTGGACCAGGAGAGCGGCCAGACCATCATCGCCGGCATGGGCGAGCTTCACCTCGACGTGTACATCGAGCGTATGAAGCGCGAGTACAATGCCGTCGTGACCACCGGTCAGCCGCAGGTCGCCTATCGTGAGACAATCACCAAGAGAGCCGACTTCAACTACACCCACAAGAAGCAGACAGGTGGTAGCGGTCAGTACGCTCGTGTCGCCGGTTACATGGAACCAATTCCTGAACCGGGTCCGGATGAGGAGCGCAAGGACTATGAGTTCGTCGACGAGGTCAAGGGTGGTGCCATTCCTACCGAATACATCCCCTCCTGCGACAAGGGTTTCCAGGCTGCCATGAAGAAAGGCCCGCAAATCGGGTTCCCGGTTCTTGGTGTCCGCTGTGTCGTCAATGATGGCGCGTGGCACCCGGTCGACTCTTCTGACATCGCATTCCAGACTGCCGCTATCGGCGCTTTCCGCGAAGGCTTCGCGAAGGCCGCTCCCTGCATCATGGAACCGATCATGAAGGTCGAGATGACCGCCCCGAGCGAGTTCCAGGGCAACATGTTCGCCTCGATCAACCAGCGCCGTGGCGTGATCATCAGCTCCACTGAGGACCACAACCAGTGCACCGTTGACGCCGAGGTGCCTCTCGCCGAGATGTTCGGCTTCTCCACCGTCCTGAGATCCTTGACGCAGGGCAAGGGCGAGTTCACCATGGAGCTCTCCAAGTACGGCCGCGTACCGCAGAGCGTCAGTGATGACCTGAAGAAGAAGTACCTCGAAGAGAAGGCCAAGGAAAAGAAATAAGCTTTTCCTACGTGCGATCAAGGACTACCGGGCTTGCCCCGGTAGTCTTTTGTTTTTGCAATCCTTCATGGAAAAAATAGCCTTAGGGAGATTTGTATGGTATATTGGAGAAAACAACGATGCTGGAGGTAAGCGCGTATGGAAATCAATGAATTGAATTCTCTTTCTCCCATGAGAGTCTTTGACAAGGCGATCGGTGGCGGGCTCGGCAAGGGCAACCTCGGTGTGCTGGTCTCCCGGAGGGGTGTGGGAAAGACTGCATGCCTGGTGCAGCTCGCTACCGACAAATTGCTTCATGGAGAACATGTCATTCATGTCTCGTTCAACGGAAATGTGGAGCATGTGATCGCTTGGTACAAGGAGGTCTTCAGCAGTATTTCGAAGGGGTTGAGCCTTGATGACGCGAACAGTATCTATGAGCAGATTGTCCGGCATCGTTTTGTCATGAATTTCAGCCAGGAGGATGTCTCCATCAAGAAAGTGCTCTCCAACTTGGAAACCCAGATCAAGGATGGCATCCTGAAAGCCGACGCAGTGCTTTTCGACGGGTACAAGCTGACCTTGGCGAGCCAGGAGGATGTGCAGGCGATCAAGAAGTTCGCCGAGGACCTGCAGCTCGAGGTCTGGTTCAGCGTCTCGCCGGTCCGCTCCGACGCGACAATCGACAAGTACGGTGTCCCCAACACGATCGAGCCGTATCGCTCTGTGGTGGATGTCCTGATCGGACTCAAGTACGACGACGCGACCGACAAGGTGGTGATGACCTGCGTCCATGCCCATGGCAAGGACCTGCAGAAGCCTGTCGGGGTCGACCTTGATCCTCGGACGATGCTGATTTCCCGCTAACGCGTAATTGCTATCGATGATGGACGCTGCCCTGGAGTTCCCAAGGCAGCGTTCTTCTCTGGTTGGTGCGCTGTCGTTTTCAAAGGGTGTTGATCCAGGTGACCAGTTGTTTGCGCAACTCGCTGGCAACGACAAGGATTACCTGTTTGATGCTTTCGCTCCTCTTGTCGTCCGCCTTGGTGCCGGCTACCAGCGTTTTCGGCTCGTCTTTGGCGCTGAACTCCCTCCAGTCCCAATCCTTCAGGCTGTAGGAATCCTCGACGGTCATCTCGATGTTGTCGTCCAACTTGGGAAAGAAGTCCAAACCGGTCTTCAGTTCCAGGTCGTCAATCGAGCAGGCGTAGTCCTGCACCTTTTTCTTGGAACCCTCGTTGGGCAGGAGGAAGCCGATTGCCTTGGCGTTCTCCTTGCCATCATAGGCAAGGACTGCCTTGTAGTACTCCTTGGGTACTGCCACCTTGTTGGCGCCAATGGTTTTGTATGGTCCGTCGGTAAGGACAGGTCCGGTGACCACATAGACAGCCCCGTAATCGTTGGCGAAGGTTCGCACCGTCGCCTCCAGACTACCCCAGATGCCACGGTTGAATGCCGGGACCTGCGGAGACATGTTGCTCATGTAAAAGGAATCGTCCATGGCTTGGGCTGACCATTTCTGGTCGGCGGCAGGGCAAAGGTGGCCGCGGTCGTAACCACTGGAGCGGTAGTCGTCCGGGGTGGCGCTGCCGGTGGTGACGGCGGGGTCGGCGCGGAAGTTGTCAGCCCGGTCCAACGCCCCGTAGACCTTGTCCCTGGTCAGCAGGTAGGCGACATAGGAAGGCTGCTCGTACTCCTCGTTGTAGGACAGGGTGTAACCGGTGTGGGTGATGATCTGCTCGCCGGGTACCGGGGCCGGGAGTTCCAGACCTTGGATCCAGTCCGCCGTATCCATCGTGGTTGCTTCCGGTTCCGGCTCCGGGGCGAACATGACCAGGAGGATGCAGAGCACCACCAGGACGAACAGGAAGAAGAGGATCTTCTTGCCTGCGCGGGAGTGCCGTTTGCCGGATTTCCTGCTAGCTCCGGGCTTTGTCGTTTGCTTCTGTTTGCTTGCCATGATGGTTCAGAGTATAGGCTAAAACATGTCGGCTGAACAACGAGGAGAAGGCAAGGGTGGCGACGAGGGCCAAAAGCTCTCCCAGGTTGCCGCTCCGCTCCGAAGTCATGAACATCGGGTAGGTGCGCAGTGCTGTGGACTCGTATCCGACCAGGAGGGAAACGACCAGGTTGTTTGCCATGTGGATGCCAAGCGAGTACCCGAAGCCCCCCTCGGCAAGGCTTTCCCACGTGCCCCAGAATCCGAAAAGGACGTAGGAGAACAGGACAAGGACGGTGTTGCCTTCTTTCAGCTCGACATTCCCCAAATGGGGAAGGAGGAACAGCAGGGTACAAAGCAGACTGCTGCCCAGCCGGTCCGGCAGGGCATGGCTGGGAAAAATCCGTATCATGAACTCCTCGCTGGCGCACTGGATGGTATTCATCACCAGCACGAGAAGGAGCATGGAGCAATAGGTGCCTGCCTTGGGCGCCTGCCAGGTGAAGTGGCTTGGGGCGAGGGCGATACGCAGCAGGGTGAACAGGGAGAAACAGCCGATACCGCAGAGAAAAGGCACCAGAAAACGGGCGAAACAGGGCCGGTCGCTGATGCAGGCAAGCAACGGCTTCCGCATCAATACCCGGGCGCTGAACAGCACCCCGATCGCCATGGCAATCGAGCTGCCGATCGTACCCAGGTAGGTCGCCATGGGTTCGGGAAGCGGAATGATGCGGAACAAGCGAAGGCAGAAAGGGGTAAGCAGGATCCAGACCAGATAGGTGAGGAAACTTGCCAGAACCGCCTTCAGGTGGAATATGTCCATGAATCCAGTATGGGACAAAGCGGAGGAGCACGCAAGCAAGACAGAGGAAAGCTTTGGTGATATGCTGGACCATATGCGACCACATGCCTATAGCGCCCTTCTTGCCAGGGCCACCTGCCACCATCTGTTCGTCCACGCCGGTTCGGTGGAGATGCCCGAGTTCGTCTTTGACGACCTTCCCCTGGAGGTCTCCTCGATTCCCCACTGGAAGGAACAGCTTGCCCGGTACGGGAAAGCGCGCCAACTGTATCCTGCTTCGGTCTTGTTGGGGGGAGTGCCTTTCGGCTTGGGAACCGACTACGATGAGGCGTGCTGCGGCCTCGGGGTCAGCTCACTCTACGGCCTTGCTCCTTCGGGAAGGCCGGAGGACCTGCTGCGAGACCGGGTAGTCCTTCTGGTGAATGCCCCCGAAAGGCTGGAGAGGCTTGTGTACGAAGCTGGCGCTTTCACCGCCCTTTGCCGCAATGGGGCCAAGGAAGCTGCCGACCGGTTCAATTGGGAGGCCTGCATTTCCCTTTCTGCATCCTATGCGTCAGAGGGGCTTGTGGATCTGCTTGCATGGGATACCGGAGGGGCGGATCTGGTGGTCAGCTACGAGGACCAGCCCTTCAGTGAGGACATGAAGGAAATGGCAAGGGTGTTGGGGAGCCTTTTGGTCCATGTCGGGGATGTTGTGGAATCCTGCGCTGTGACGATCGCCAGGGCACAGGAAGAAGAAGTGATGCATCGGATCATGACGCTGGTGCGAAGGAGTGTGAGATGAACGAGTGGAAACGATTGGGATTCGGCTGCATGCGGTTGCCTGTCGTCGACGGCAAGAACGACCAGATAGATTTGGACCAGTTCCTGCAGATGGCCGATGTCTTTCTCGAACAGGGATATCGCTATTTTGATACTGCCTATCCTTACCACGGGCAGACCAGCGAGAAAGCCGTCGGGAAGGTGCTGGTTGGGCGCCACGACCGTTCTTCCTTCCTGCTGGCAGACAAGATGCCGCTTCGCTTCGTGCAGAAGAGCGAGGACTACCAGAGGATTTGGGACGAGCAGCTTTCCCGTACCCAGGCCGGCTTTTTCGATTACTACCTGCTGCATGCGATGAACGGGCAAAGATACGAGGATACCAACCGTCTTGGTGGTTTCGCATTTGTCAAAGGGCTGAAGGACAAGGGGTTGATCCACCACTTGGGCATGAGCTTTCACGACTCGGCTGCCGTGCTGGACAAGATTTTGTCCGAACACCCCGAGCTGGAGTTCGTCCAGATCCAGCTGAACTACCTGGATTGGGATGATCCGAAGGTTCAGTCGCGTCTTTGCTACGAGACGGTTCTCCGCCACGGACGGAAGGTGTGGGTGATGGAGCCGCTGAAAGGCGGCCTGTTGGCAAACCTTCCTCCCGAGGCCCATGCGATGCTGGGTGGGGGAGAGGATGCCCGTTGGGGCCTGCGCTTTGTCGCCCAGCTTGAGGGGGTGGAGATGATTCTCAGCGGCATGCACTCGATGCGGCAGGTAGAGGAGAATGTCGAGACCTTCAACCATCTCGAGCCGCTGGATGCCGAGGAAATGGAACGCATCGCGCGGGTGCGCGAATATCTGAGAAAGACCGTGAAGATCGGCTGTACCTCCTGCCGCTATTGCGTCGCCGGCTGTCCTCGTGGCATCGAGATTCCCAAATTCTTCGAACTGTACAACCAGCAGGCGCTCTTCCCTGCCATGCACGCCCGCTTCCAGCAGAGCTACGACATGCAGGCCCACAAGCCCAGCGAGTGCATCCGTTGCCACAAGTGCGCCAAGGCCTGTCCCCAGCATCTGTCCATCCCGGAGCTGTTTGACGAAGTGCGTGCAGCCTTCTCGGACCAACGATAAAGAACCATGAGGGGGTTCTCTGTGCTATACTGGGCGATAGTACAGAGGATCCTACCATGGAATTATTGTTGAACAGCGCCCATCTCGAATCGGTCGAAAACGCCATCGACCTCTTCCCGGTCACGGGAATCACCACCTGTTCTTCCGTCATGGAGAAGGAGGGTCCGGTGGATTTCTTTTCCCATCTGCAGAAGCTCCGCGGCATCATCGGTTCCCGCTCCATCCACGTGCAGGTGGTATCGACCACTTATGCCGGCATCATAGCCGAGACCGACAAGATCCGCGACATGCTGGGGCGTGACACCTATATCCGCATTCCCGCCACCCGGGAAGGGATGAAGGCGATCAGGGAACTTTCCCATGAGGGGGTCAACGTGACCGCGGCCTGTATCCTTACCCCGATCCAGGGATTGCTGGCCGCCATGGCGGGAGCGGACTACCTGCTATGCGAATACCAGCGGATGGAAGAGGCTGGCATCAACGCCAGCGACATGCTCCATCGGCTTACCTCGATCATCCACCACGACGACGAGTGCTATGCCCGTATCCTGGCTGTCGGGTTCCATTCGATCGACCAGGTGGTCACCGCCTACGAATCAGGTGCGGACGCAGTTTCGGTCAATCCCGACCTTCTGACCGCGTCGCTTGACCTGCCGGTAGTGGACAAGGTGACCAACGGCTGCAAGGCCAGCTGGAGGAACATTCACGGGGACAAGACCTTGCTCGACCTGTAAGGTCTGGAACGAGCGTGCAAGAAACCATGGCGATGTTGCACGCGACACGGATGGTAACCTGGTAACCGGCGTGACAACATACCATCTCTCCTCACGAGAAACACGACACATCAACCTTTGCAAGGCATGGATTCGTAGTGGATGGCAAACACTGAGACTTGTGGGAAGGGCAACATGGTTTCCGGGGTCCCGGACCATGTGAAAGAATACAATCCGGCACTCGATGCAGGCCGGGGCAGATACAAGAAAGGGGTGTTCGGAAGGCCGGTGTGCCGGCTCTCTTCACACCCCCTTATGCGTAGGCTGGAAGATTAGTTCTTCTTGGTGCCGGGGTGGCGGCGGAAGGCATCGCGGCCAGCGTAGTGGGCGATGTCACCGAGCTCTTCCTCGATCCTCATCAACTGGTTGTACTTGCAGACACGGTCGGTGCGGCTCATGGAACCAGTCTTGATCTCGCCGGTCTCAAGCGCGACGACGAGGTCGGCAATCGTGGTATCCTCGGTCTCACCGGAGCGGTGGGAGACGACAGCGGTGTAGCCGTTGCGCTTGGCAAGGTCGATGGCCTCGAAGGTCTCGGTCAGGGTGCCAATCTGGTTGACCTTGATCAGGATGGAGTTGGCGACGCCTTTCTCCAGACCCATCTTCAGACGCTCGACGTTGGTGACGAACAGGTCGTCGCCGACCAGCTGGACGTGGTCGCCAATCCTGTCGGTCAGCTTTTTCCAGCCTTCCCAGTCATCCTCAGCCATACCGTCCTCGATGCTGATGATCGGGTACTTGTTGGTCCATTCCTCCCAGAGGTCGACCATTTCCTCGCTGGTCTTCATCTCCTTGGTGGTCCACTTCAGGCAGTACTTGCCGGTCTTCTCGTCGTACAGCTCGCTGGCTGCAGGATCCAGGGCGATCATGAAGTCGCCATCCCAGCCAGCCTTGTAACCGGCGTTCTTGATGGCCTCGAGAATGACCTCGACGGCCTCCTCGTTGCTCTGGAGGTCGGGAGCGAAACCGCCCTCATCACCGACACCAGTGTTGTAGCCTTTGGAGGTGAGGACCTTCTTCAGCGCGTGGAAGACCTCGGCGACCATGCGGACAGCCTCGTGCATGGTCTTGGCACCGATCGGCATGACCATGAACTCCTGGAAGTCGACCTTGTTGTCGCTGTGGGCGCCACCGTTGAGGATGTTGGCCATCGGGACGGGGAGGACACAGGCGTGGAAGGCGCCAAGATACTTGTACAGGGGAAGTCCAAGGGAGGAAGCCGCGGCGCGGGCGACAGCCATGGAGACGCCGAGGATGGCATTGGCGCCAAGCTTGGTCTTGTTCGGAGTGCCGTCCAGAGCAATCATGGCGCGGTCGATTCCGACCTGGTCGAAGGCATCCATGCCCTCGAGCTCGGGAGCGATGATATTGTTGACGTTGTCGACAGCCTTGGTGACACCCTTGCCTCCAAAGCGGTTCTTGTCCCCGTCACGGAGCTCGCAGGCCTCGTGCACACCGGTGGAAGCACCGGAGGGGACGGCTGCGCGGCCCATGGTTCCATCTTCCAGATAGACATCGACCTCAACGGTCGGATTGCCGCGAGAATCAAGGATTTCGCGTGCGACGATGCTGTCAATGACAGCTTCGACATTCTGCATCATGCTCATGCTTTTTCTCCTTATAGAGGTGGTATTTTACAATACGTTCCATTGGTATAATCATTGCTTTCAAGTTGATTGTCAAGGTTGCGGAATGACCCTACAATCGGGGTATGGATGCCTCGTATCAAATCCCGCCTCTGACAGGGGAACTGATTGAACAGATCATCTACGCGATGGAGAACCAGAACGAAATCGCGGTCCTGAACCTCGCCGAGGGAATTGTCACTTTCCAAGAGGATTCCTCCGGCATGGACAGTACGGTCGAACTTCCCCGATGGAGCAGCGCGGACGGATTTGACCTGATGGTTCGCTTTGCCTCCCGTAACCGCGCAGCCGAGCTGAAAAAGGCTCTTTCCCAAGGCCGAGGGGTTTTCCGCGCCTTCAAGGATGTGCTCGACCGGGACCCCGCCCTGAAGCAACGCTGGCACTCCTTCAAGCGTCATGAGATGGAGAAGGTGGTCACTGCCTGGTACCGGCAATTGCGCAAACGGGAAGGAGGCCATGAAGGCAGCCCGGAGATGGCTGACGTGCTGCTGGAGGATTTCTCCGTCGTCTTTTCCGATACCGAGCCTGACGACGCGAAGTTGCTGGAAGCCCTTGGCAGGGACGGCTACGTTCCTCTTTCCCCATTCCAGGACGCCTCGTTTGTCTCGCTGCTCTCGCCGGACAACTCCTTGGTGGGAATGCTGGTCTACCGGAAGGAGACCGGCGCCTGGCATGTCGTCTACTATGGGGTGGATGCTCCGTGGCGCGGTCTCGGGCTTTTCCGGCTGATGTTCGAGAGCCTCCTGTCCAGGGCGGCGAAGGCCAATGTGGCCCGCTTGCTCTTTGACAGCGTCGGGGAGAGCATGGGCGTCGGCTCCATGTTCGAGGGGGTCGATGGCGTC
>OMYY01000005.1 GCA_900315435.1 uncultured Spirochaetaceae bacterium | reverse complement strand
CGGAGATCGCTATCTCCAGTTCTCTTTTTAGATCCTTTTCCTTTACCATGAAAAAACCCTCCAAGTTGGTTTTTGGTCCAACTTGAAGGGTTCACTACATTCCTGGTCCTCCTCTTGTATTGCACCTCCACCTTGGGTGCCGAGGCAGCCTATCTGCGTCTTGCGGTCCCCAGCGGCGAGAAGCACCCGATCGGGAAAGCTTCCATCTACCTTTCCCACCAGTGCGACTGGGAACCCGGCGCCGACCTGCACCTGCAGGTGGCAGGACCGGAGCTAGGCAGCGAAAGCGAGGTCCTCATCCAGCTCCGCTTCGGCGGAATCTCGATGATGGCAGCCCGGATGGAGACGCTCTGCGACGCTGTCCCCTCCCTGAAGCATGTTGCCGGGACGCTCCGGCAGCTTGAAGCCAAAGAACGGAAACCGTACTGTCTTTCCCACTGGCCAAGCCTGGTCGCCGCACTAGAGACCAAAGGAATACATCCCCTTGCCGTCCTTGAACCGGAAATGCGCTGCCTCTACACCAACGGGACGACGCACATCGAGACCATGCAGGGAACCACCATCGGAGTAAGGAGCGGCAGCTCTTTCCAAGAGCGGATCCAGCGTTGGGGAGCCATTCCCTTCTCCAGCGACCCCAACGACTTTTCCACCTTGCTCTCCAGCCACCAAATCGATGCAGTCGAGGATGGTTTCCTTGACCTCTGCCTTTCGCCCACCTGGGCCTTCGCCCGTACCCTCCGGGTCAACGACCGGGAAAGCCTCCCTTCCCTGCTGGTGGTCAGCAGTCGGGTCTGGGATTCGCTGGATGCACGACAGCAAGCGCTGCTTGGGGAGGCGACCAGGAAAGCCTCCCTGTACGGAGACACGTTGATCGAGCGGGCACAGGCAGACTGGCTGGAGCTGGCACGCAAGGAAAAGCAGCTGGTGGAAGGAGACTGGTGATGCGGACGAAGGCCCGATCAGTCTCTGCCGTCATCACCACAGGGCTCCTCTTGCTTCTCGGAGCCTTCATTCTCTTTACCGCGACCTTCTTCGTTCGCCTTTCCGGAGACTATCGGAACCAAAGCCGATACACCTTCACGCTGGACCAGGTGCAGGCTTTCAAACAAAGCCTTGCCCAAAGCTCCGAGTCTCTCAACCGGTACATGGAATCGGGAAACGTACAGAAACTGGCAGACCACACCGAAAGCCTTGAGACGGGAGAGAAACACCTGGACAACCTGCATGCCCCGTTGGCAGGCAACGAGCGGACCCCGTATCTGCTGGCGGCCATCCGGAGCGCCTACCAGACTTTCGAGGAAGCTTGCAGGCGGACCTATACCTTGAAGATGGAGAACAACGAGGCCAGCTACCAGAACCGGGACCAGGCGACCGTCATCGCCAGTTACCTGACCAGGTACTGCGACGAGCTGTCAGGCATCATCATCGAGCAGAGCCTGGACCGGCAACGGGGCGAACAAAGGATGCTGGCCCGCATGACCACGGTCATCGGACTCTACGCCATCGCATTCCTTGCCATCACCCTTCTCATCCTCTATTTCTTCTCCACCTGGATCAAACGCCCGCTGGAGCTCTTCGCCTCCAAGGCCAAGACCATCAGCCAGGGATCCCTTGGACAGCCGGTCCTCCTGCCCCACACCGACACCAGCGTCGCCCAGCTGGTGGAGGCCTTCAACAGCATGCAGGAGGAGATCAAGGAAAAGGTCGAGGCAGAACAGAACCTCGCCAAGGCGAAGCAACAGAATGCCGAATACCAGGCAGCCATCGACAAGGCGACCTTGGCAGTACTGCAAAGCCAGACAAACCCGCACTTCCTCTTCAACACCCTCAACTCGATCAGCCGCACGATCACCCTCGGGAAACTCCAAGCCGCCCAGCGCATGCTCTCCAGCCTTACCAACTTGATGCGGTATAACCTGACCGACCCCAGCGAGCCGGCCCTTCTGGAAGAGGAGGTCGCGATTACCGAGGAATACCTGCAGATCCAGGCAATGCGCTTCGGGGAGAGGCTCTCCTGGAGCGTCCATGCCGAACCGCTGGTGCTGGAAAGCGTGATGATTCCACGCTTCACCCTCCAGCCACTGGTGGAAAACGCGATCATCCACGGCATCTCGCCATTAGAAAAAGGCGGGCACGTGGTCATCGATATCAAGGAACGGAACAGCGGAGTCGTGGTACGGATTGCCGACGACGGTGTCGGCATCCCATCGGAGCGTCTTGCCTGCCTACGCGCCTACAAGAGCAAGCGCATCGGAATCGCCAACACCCACAAGCGGCTCGAGCTCTTCTACGGTTCGAAGGATGTGATGGAAATCATCAGCCGCGAAGGGCGGGGGACGATGGTGGTCTTGCATTTGAAGGAGGAGATATGATGTACAACCTGCTGATTGTCGACGACGAGCAGATCGAGAGGGAGGCGCTCCGGTTTTTCCTCTCCAAGCACCAGTTGCCCTTGGCATCAGTCTACGAGGCGGGCAACGCTTCCCAGGCGCTCTCCATCTGCCACCAGCGCCACATCGACATCATCACCCTGGACATCAACCTTCCGGGCATGAACGGTCTGGACTTCCTAGACACCATCAGAAGCGAGGGAAACACCGCCAAGGTACTGATTTCCACCGCCTATTCCCAATTCGAGTACGCGGTCAAGGCGTTGCAGAACGGGGCGCTCGATTTCCTGGTCAAACCGCTGTCGGAGGAACAGCTGGTCGCCAGCCTGGAGAAGACCATCGACCGGCTGGACAAGGAAGCGTCAGCACGCAACGAGCTGAAACGGATGGGCGATTACCTGAAGGTACGCGAAGAGCGCTTGCAGGCAGTCCGGCAGGGGGCCGAGGAAGAGAACCCGGTGGCCCAGATCAAGAACTATATCGCCCAGCACTACAGCGAGCGGATCGGGCTGGACGAAATCGCCCTGGACCTTGCCTACAGCAAGTTCACCATCGCCAAAATCTTCAAGGCCCAGACAGGGGACACCGTCGTCTCCTTTTTGATCCACTACCGGATGGAGAAGGCGAAAGAGTTGCTCGAGCTGACCACCGAGCCGGTGAAGCTCGTCGCCTTCCGGGTCGGGTACTCCGATCCCAACTATTTCATGTGGACATTCAAAAAGCAGGTGGGCCTCAGCCCCCTGCAGTATCGGGCGAAAAAGCTCAAGGAACGGCGGCTTACCAGCGAGTGACCCTGACCCGCCCCAGCACAGCCTCGATCTCGCTTCTGCCAGCCAGATGGTCGCAGAAGGCGCTGGCGCTGCCACAGGCGGTGCCCCAGCGGAGCGCCTCGACCTCGGCTTCCTTGCCATGCGCAAAGCCATAGAGGAAACCGGCGACCATCGAGTCGCCACTGCCGATGGTGTCCACCACCATCCCCTGAGGAGCCGAAGAAGACCAGTAGTCGCCCTTCGGCCCTACAAGCACCGCGCCATCTCCACCCCGGCTCACCAGCACGTAGCGGGCCCCCATCTCCACGAGCCGTTTGCCGTAATGGGCGGCATCCTCCACCGTCTTGATCTCCACGTCGAACAAATCCCCCAGCTCTTTCGCGTTGGGCTTGATCAGGAAGGGCCGGCAGCAGAGCGTACCGGTCAGGCTCTGGCCGGTCGCGTCCACCACGAAGCGGATTCCCTTCCCCGTCAGCTCCTCAAGGAGCGCGCCATACCAGGAAGGGCTCAGGCCGGGGGCGAGACTTCCGGAAAGCACCACCGTATCACCCTTCTGCAGGGCCGCAAGCTTCTCGACCAGCATGGAGACCTCGCTCTGCCCGATGGTGGGGCCGTCGCCATTGATCTCGGTCTCGCGCAGACCATGGATCTTGGCGTTGATGCGAGTCGAACCACGCCCCACGGGGATTGGGGTGAAGGGCAGTCCGGCCTCCTCGATCATCGAGCACAGCATCTGTCCGGTCTTCCCCGCGACGAAGCCGTAGGCCATATTGGGCACGCCCAGATTGGTCAGGACCTGGGTGACGTTGATGCCCTTGCCACCCACGCGGATCGTCGTTTCGTCCGCACGGTTCAGCGTGCCTACCTTCAGCGCTCCGGTAAGGCGCATATGATAGTCAAGTGAAGGATTGCAGGTTACGGTTGCGATCATGTTTTCTCCCTTTCATTCATAGGACATGCACGCGCATGCGTTCAAAATAGGCAAGCGTGTCGTCGTCCAGCGTTCCATCGCTGATCAAGGTATCGATCTGGTTGGCTTTGGCGAAGGAAAAGGTATTGGGTACCCCCACCTTCGATCCGTCCATCAACACCACCACCCGTTCCGAGCGGGCGATCACTGCCCGCTTCAGGGCGCTCTCGTCACTGGAACCGCAGGTAAAGCCTGTCTCCGGAAGGAACCCGGTGACCCCCATGAAGGCGATATCGAAGTGGAGCCTGTCCACCAGCTCGCAGCATGTCGAGCCGGCCAGACTCAAGCTCGGGACATCCAGCGTCCCTCCCAGGACATGGACGGTCACCTTCTCCCTGGCAGCCAAGGCCATGGCGCCGGGAAGTCCGGTAGTGAAAAGCTCGCATGGGACTTCAGGAAACACCGTGGCTAGTTCCGTAAGCGTGGAACCGGAATCAAGATAGATCGCGCTGTTCGGAACTACCAATTTGGCCGCCTTTGCCGCAATCAGCCGCTTCCCCTCCACGTTCCGCACCGCCCGTTTATGGAACAGGTCATCGGTACCGATCACCCGTTCTACGGATTTCGCGCCCCCGTGCACCCGCACGATCAGCCGTTGCTCGTCCAACGCCTTCAGGTCGCTGCGCAGCGTCATTTCCGAAACATCGGGAAAGCGGCTCTTCAACAAGGCGAAGCTTACCGCGCCCTGTTCGTTCACCAGTTCGACAATTTGGTTTCTCCGTTCTTTCATAGCCTTCACTGTAGCATTATTTCGCTCTCAGAGCCACGACTTTTGGTTCAATGTTTTATTTTTGCAATCCAACTAGAATATTTACCATTTTTTGTGTTTTCATTTTTCTCTTGACAAATAAACCACGTGATATATGTTGAATCAAAAGAATTGCCTTTTTCCACAACAAGGAGGATTGTATGAAAAAGCTAGCTGTCGCACTTGCAAGCGCCATGATGCTGATGCCGTCTTTGGCCTTTGCAAACGGTTCTTCGGAGAAAACGCCGCCACAGAGCGGTCCCGTACAGCTTACCCTGTGGCATCGCTGGTCAGGAGCCAACGCGGACTATCTCAAACAGGTGGTCGATGCGTTCGAGGCCAAACATCCCGACATCGAGATCACCGTCGTCGCGAAACCTGGCGAGTACATCCAACTGCTGCAAGCCATGGTCGCCGACCTTGCCGCAGGCAACAATCCGCCAGACATGTTCGTCGGCGGATACAACATGCTGAACTACGTCGCCAACGAGCTTGAGCCGACCCAGCTGAAGGATCTGGCGCCAAGCCCCGAGGCGCTGAACGAGCTGAAGAGCCGCTTCGACGAGTCCGTCTACAACATCACCAACATCGATGGCAGGCAGATCGGCCTTCCGTTCGCGCTCTCCAACATGATCAATTACGTGAACATGGACATCTTCAGGGCGGCCGGACTGACCGAAGCGGATATCCCGCAGACCTGGGATGACGTGTTCCGCGTGGGAAAGATCATCAAGGAAAAAACCGGAAAGTACGGCATCGCCATCCAGCTGCCGGACACCTGGGCCGACTGCTCGCTGATCTATTCCGCAGGCGGCACCATCAAGACCGCGGACGGCAAGAAGGTCGACCTGACCAACCAGGGTGCCATCGACGCGCTGACGATGTGGCAGAATCTCGTCAAGGAAGGTATCGCGCCGATTGAGACCGACGCCGAATCCGAAAGCAATTTCGCCGCCGGCAACCTTGCCATGCGGCCGACCACGATCATGAAGATCAACGGATACAAGTCCCAGGCAACATTCGACCTGAAGACCGCGAAGCTGCCATCCTTCGCCGGCAGGACCAACAAGCTGGCGGCAGGCGGAAGCGCCATCATCTCCTTCTCCAAGGACAAGGCGAAGAAAGACGCCGTCTGGAAGTTCATGGATTTCATCGCTTCCAAGGAAGGCATGACGATCTTCACCAAGACCGGCTACCTGTGCGTCACCAAGGACGATGTGCCGAAATCCGAGTACCAACTCCCCGCCTACGAGCAGGAGCCGCTGGCCATCATGTGGCCGAACTGGCCGGGCGGGTCCGAGAGCATGGAGATCGAGAGACTCTATCTTGACGCCCGTGGCCGCATCGTACTGCAGGGTGCTCCTGTCCGGGAGACCTTGCAGAAGCTGGAAGCAGACTGCAACAAGCTGCTCTGACCGCCTGGAGAGCCGGGGTTTCCAGGACCCTGGCTCTCTCTCAATTTCCCAGGATAGATAGCCATCATGCAAACCTTTTATTCCCATAGAGAAGCATATGCCATTTCCACCTTCCTCTTCGAGGATTGGGACTTGGAGACAGCCCTGCAGAGCATCTGCGCGCATGGATTCCACTCGGTCGAGCTTTGGGCGGACAAGCTGGCCCATGTGGATCCCCGCATCAACCCCGACGAGCGGAAAATCCGGCATCTTTTGGAAACCTACCGGATGCACGTCCATGCCCTGCACACCCCATTCCGCCGGTTCCGCCCCTATGCTGACGAAAAAGACGGCAGGGCCTACCGCCTCGCCGTCTGGAAGCAGGCCATCGACTTCTGCCAGCGGTTCTCCATCCCCATCGCGGTCATCCATGCCTGCAATCGCTCTGAATACAACATGTGCACGAAAGACATTCCCTATCTCCATGGCATGCTCTCGGAACTCAGCGAGTACGCGCTGGAGCGTGGCGTCAAGCTCGCGCTCGAGAACATCCCGAGTAGTTCTCCGAAGCTCCAGGACGAGCTGTTCTGCACACTGGCAAACCAGTATGCCTGGTTCGGGGACATCGAAAGCCTCTTTTTCTGCCTGGATATCGGGCATGTCACCATCACCAGCAACGACATGGAAAGCGAGATTCTGGCGGTGCCTGCCGACCGGCTGGTCACCTTCCATATCCACAACAACGACGGCACCTGCGACGGGCACAAGCTGCCTGACGACGGCATCATCGACTGGCCCAAGTGGCACGACCTGATCAGGAGCCGTGGGTTCCAGGGCCAGTTCGTCCTGGAAATCTGCGGCTACGAAAATCCTTGGAAGAGGATGGATGCCATCGAAGCCTTGTTCGGCAAAGGAGACGCCAAATGAAAACGACCATGAGTCCCATCGCCAAAAAGCATGAACGGGCCACACTGCTGAGTTTCTTCCTGTTCGTGATTCCCGCCCTGGTCCTGTTCGTACTGTTCAAATGGTGGCCGATCGTCTACAGCTTCTTCCTCAGTTTCGAGAAATGGAACTTCGTCTCGGCCAGGAAGTTCATCGGGCTGGCCAACTACGCAAGGCTTTTCACCCACCAGAACTTCCAGAAGGCGTTCGTCCATACCTTCGTCTATATCGCGGAGCTGTTTCCCTTCTTCGTGATACTGCCGCTGCTCTTCGCGCTGCTGCTCAGCTACGTGGTCCACTCCCGTCTGCAGTCCTTCTTCCGGGCGTTGCTCTTCATCCCCACCATCCTTGCCTTCTCCATCGTCTGTCTGGTCTGGATGTGGATGTACAACCCGAACTTCGGCCTGTTCAACAACATCCTGAAGCTTTTCGGCCTGGGGCCCTACAGCTGGCTGACCGACCTTCGCACCGCCCTTCCCTCGATTGTCATGGTCACCGGCTGGAAGATCCTTGGCTCGAACATGATCCTCTATGCCGCGGGATTGATGATGATCAACAAGGACTACATCGAGGCCGCAACGCTCGATGGCGCATCCCAATGGACCATCTTCTGGAAGATCAAATGGCCGTTGCTCGCCCCGACGACCATCTACAACCTGATCACTGCGGTCAACTACTCCACCGACAAGGCGTTCATCCCCATCAACATCCTGACCCAGGGTGGACCCGACGAGGCGACAACCAACCTTGCCCACATGATCTATGTCTTCGGCTTCAACTTCTTCAATATCGGCCTTGCCTCGGCAGCCGCCATCTTCACTTCGGCGCTGTTCCTCGCCATTACCATCGCCATGATGAAAACCTCTGGAGGGTTCGGCTATTATGAGAACTAATGGAAATCCCGCTTCCTATCGGGAGAAAAAGCGAATCACCCCAGGATATGTCGCGCTGGTCGTCTTCCTGTTCCTGCTTGTCTTCTGCAACATATTCCCCCTGTTCTGGATGGTGGGTTCCGCCTTCAAGCTCCCGGCAGAACTGTTCAGCAACCGAATCAGCTTCTTTCCTGAACACCCCACGCTGGACAATTTCCGCATCGTCTTCGAGAAGTACGACTTCTTCGACTGGCTGAGGAACTCGGCAATCTCCACCATCCTCATCGGATTCGGACAGATCCTGATCGGTGTGCTTGCCGCTTTCGGCCTCGTCTATTTCAAGACAAAATGGAACAAGGCGGTCTTCCTGACGCTGATGGCGACGATGGTCATCCCCTTCCAGGTCACGATGATCCCGAACTACATCCTGGTCAGCAAGTTCCACCTGCTGAACACGCTGACGGCCGTCGTAGTCCCCCCGTTGGCCTCCGCATCCGCATTCTTCTTCGTCTACCAGCATTTCCGAGGAGTGCCGGCGACCTACTACGAAGCGGCAAGGGTGGAGGGCGCCTCCTCCTTCTGGATTTTCCACCGGGTGGTCGTCCCCCTCTGCAAGAGCTCCATCTCCTCGATGTTCATCCTCTGCTGCATCGACGGATGGAACCAGTATTTCTGGCCTTTGCTTGTCCTGACGAGCTCGAAGAAGCAGACATTGACGATCGGCCTGCAGCAGTTCCTGGATTTCGAGATGGGCAACAACTGGGGCCCCTTCATGGCGACCAGCACGCTCGCCTCGCTGCCGATCATCCTCATCTACCTGTTCATGCAGCGCAACATCATCGACGCCTTCATGTCCTCCGGCATCAAGGGCTGATGCGCATAGGTCTCCCATAGCCCCGTGTATGCGGGGCTGTGCTTTGTGTATAACGCACACATTTCGGATTCGATTTTCGATTATCATGTTTGTTTTAACCGTTCATGTGTTTGTTTTATTCGTTTTCCCCTTGACTTTCCTTTCTTTTTGCGTACGCTACTCCATAAGGAGCTATCAGCTATGGACAGAAAGCTATCCCCATCGATGATGTGCGTTGATTACATGAGCCTTGGAAAGACCCTGGAAACATTCGCGCTGCAGGGAATTTCCTTCTTGCATATGGATGTCATGGACGGACGATTCGTCCCGAACTTCGCATTGGGAACCGATTTCTGCAGGAAAATCCGGAAGGCATGCACGATTCCGCTCGACCTGCATCTGATGGTCGAGAGACCGGAAGAAAAGCTGGATTGGTTCGCCCCTCAGGAAGGGGAGATCGTCAGCGTCCACTGGGAGAGCACCAACCACATGCAACGGTTGCTCACCCAAATCAGGGGATATGGCGCCAAGGCCTTTGTCGCCCTCAACCCGGCAACTCCGTTCACCGTTCTGGACTACCTGCTCGATGTGATTGACGGAGTGCTCGTCATGACCGTCAACCCGGGCTTCGCCGGACAGAAACTGGTACCCTCCACCCTGAGGAAAATCACCGACCTGAGAGCCTATCTGGACACCAATGGCCGGAAGGACTGCGAGATCGAGGTTGACGGAAACGTCAGTTTCGAGAACATCCCGAAGATGCGGGATGCCGGGGCGAACATCTTCGTCGGCGGCACCTCGAGCGTCTTCCATAGCGGAGCGACCCTTGGAGAGAACATCGCCCGCATAAAGGAGCTATTGCAATGAACACCATGTTGGCAGCACGGCTGCACGCGATTGGAGACTTCCGCGTAGATACCGTCGGGATTCCCCAGCCGGAAGGAAAGGAACTCTTGGTGAAGATCGCCGCATGCGGCATCTGCGGCAGCGACATTCCCCGCATCTTCCTCTTGGGAACCAGCAAGCAGAAATATCCGTTGACCATAGGCCATGAGTTCAGCGGCACCATCGTCAAGACCGGCCCTGACGCAGACCCCGCCTTGGTGGGGAAGCAGGGAGCCTTCTTCCCGCTCATTCCCTGCGGACACTGCGAGAACGACCTGACCGGACATTATGCCGAGTGCGTCGACTACGATTACATGGGCAGCCGCCGGGATGGCGGTTTCGCCGAATACGTGCTGGTCCCCAGCGCCTGGAACTTCGTCGAGGCCAAGGGAGCGCACCCGGACATGGTCCAGCTGGCCATGACCGAACCGGCCTGCGTCGCCCAGCACGCGGTGCGGAGCAGCCGGATGTACGCCGGAGCGAACGTCGTGATCTTCGGCGCCGGACCCATCGGTCTCATGATGGCACGGTGGGCGCATCTCTTCGGAGCAGGAAGCGTATTGCTCTTCGACGTCCAGGACGAGAAGGTGGACTTCGCCATCGCCCACGGAGAGCATGCGGTCAACAGCCTGAAGGAATCCCCTGTCGAGGCAGTCAAGGCCGCCTTCGACGGCAAGCTCGCCGACATCGTCATCGAAGGCACCGGAGCGGGTCCTGTGCTGGACCAGTGCATCGACTGCGTCCGCTCCTTCGGCACGGTCACGCTGGTGGGAAATCCGTCCACAGACGCGAAGCTGGGCATGAAGCAACACTCCAGCATCCTGCGCAAGGAGCTGACGATCCATGGCGTATGGAACTCGATGTACAGCAGCCAGCCGATCAACGAGTGGAGCTACACGGTCAAGATGCTCGGAGAGGGAAAAATCCGCTTCAAGGACCTGGTCACCCATACGACCAACCTGGAGGGGCTTCCCGAGCTCTGCGGAAAAATCTACCGGAAGGAGATTTCCATCTGCAAGGCGATGTACGTAGCGGAATAAACGATTACAGGATGGTGATGTCGTGCTCCAGAAAGCGCTGCGTCACCGCGTGAGGGAGGCCGTCCGCCACCACCACGTCGATATCCTCGAGAGTGGCGAAGGTGAACGGACTGACCGTCCCCACCTTGCTCGCGTCCATCAGCACCACGTTCTTCGTGGAGCGGGACGCGATTGTCCGCTTCAGCTCATACTCGTTGCTGTCACCACAGGTGAAACCGTTCTCCTGGCTGTAGCCAGTCGTCCCGAAGATGGCGAGATTGAGGTTCACATCTTTCAGCCACTCGAGGCCGCGGGTTCCATTCATGCAGAAGCTCTGGCTGTTCAGCCTTCCCCCGAGGACGTTGATCTCGCTCTTCTTCAGCCGGGTCAGCTCGATCGCGACGCTGAGGCTGGCGGTGAAGATCAGATAGGGTTCGTCAGGCAGGACGCGGGCAAACGCGGTCACCGTGCTCCCCGAGTCCAGGTAGATGGTCATCCCGCTCTTGACCAAAGGCAACGCCTTGCGGGCGATCGTCTCCTTTGCCTGGGTGTTGGTCACCATGCGCCGCTGGAACAAATCATCACGCTCCATCACCGTCTCGAAGGATTTGGCACCCCCGTGGATACGGATCAGAAGACGCATCTGGTCGAGCGACTCCAGATCCCGGCGGATGGTCATCTCAGAGACCGAAGCGAAGGTCTCCTTCAACTCCTGGAAGGAGACCTTCCCCTTCCGGTTCACCAAATCGACGATTGCTTTCTGACGTTCGTTCATATCCCCGCCCCCATGGCAATGATAGCATACTTCGCACGTTCTCCGACCGGTCCATACAGGTATTTACCGGGAAATAATTCCGCGGATGGTCGCCTCGATGTCGTCGCAATGGCTGGGAAAGACGTCGAGCAGCTTCCTGCGCCCGGTATCCGCCATCAGATACCCATGCCCCACTGCACGCAGCATCGGAAGGTCGTTGTCATAGTCGCCGAACGCATAGGAGTCCTCGCGGGGTATGTGGAAATAGTCCAGGACCCGTTCTACCGCCATGCCCTTGTCCGAGCGTCCGGCATCCACCAGGCAGGGGCCTCCCTGCCCCCAGGACAGCCTTCCCTGCCAGCGGCCACGGAGTGCATCTATCGGGATTTCCTGATCCTGGGGGAACTGAAGTGTGCAGACGCACACACGGTCAGATGGGAATTGATGCAAATTCTCTACCGGAACCGGAATAGTATGTTGCTTCCTAAACAGATTGTCCGTATAAGGATAGAGCGGACCAATCGCATACATCCCCTCGGGAACGGAGAAAATGATCGAACAATGGAATTCGCTGGCGGCCTGGACAAGCTCGGCTACCGTCTTCCTGTCGAGGAACTCGCTCGGCATCGCCTCGCGCCCCTGGTAGTACAGGCAGGCACCGCTGGAACAGCTGAAATAGGCGCTTCCTTCCAGCATGGGCAGGGTCTGCCTGACCGAATCGTAGACACGTCCGGTAGCGATGCAGAGCATCCAATCCTTCCGGATCGCCTCCTGCAGGGTGGAGAGCAGGCTGGGCCGTATCTCCTTTTCCCCGTAGGGAATCAGGGTGCCGTCGATGTCGCAAAAGAGGATTCCCTTCATCTTTGGAACTCCGTGTACTTCTTCGCATTGCCCTTGGCGTGGGCGATATCGTATTTCTGCTCGTTTTGCCGCAATTTCGCGAGGATGATCTCCTTGGCGTCAAGTCCAAGCGCATGCGCCATCATCAGGCAGTACAGCATCACGTCGGCAAGCTCATCCGCCATCTCCCCCCGCTTCTTCTCCACCACCAGGTCAGAGCCGGACCACTGGAATTTCTCCAGCAGTTCCGCGGCCTCAAGGCTGATCGAGATGGCCAGGTCCTTCGGGGTATGGAACTGCTCCCACTCCCGCTCATGGACGAACTGCCTGATTTTCTCTTCCACTTCCTTGTTCAGCATCAGAACTCCCTCCCGACGGATTCCGGGTCGAAGCCATATTCCCTGGCATACCGCTCCAGGTCCCGGCCATCCTTGACCAGACCGACCTGCCGCCTCGTTCCGTCTTTCCCTACAAAGACGAGACTCTGTTCGCCCGTGCAGATGCTTTGGACCACCACCGGATGCCCATACTCCGGATGGAAGGCATGGCAATCCGTCCTGCCCTTGTTCCAGAGCTTCACAGAGACCTCACGATCGGTGCGATTGCCCGAGCCAAGGCAAGGTGACCCTCGGCCTCCATATGGACCTGGTCGGCTTCGCTTGGCCCAGCCACCTGGGCGGCATCCAAAAAGGCGCAGCCGTAGCGCTCAGCCACCTGCTTCAGATAGGGGGCGACCTGATGGGTCAGCTTGACCGAGTTCTCGTCAAACGTGCCGAAGGGGCAGTGGCTCAGGTCGCTGCCGATATAGATTGGACTGACGACAAGCATCTTCGGCATTGGATAATAGGTGTCCCAAGGGAACTGCCGGACCGTCTTGATCAGTTTCTCCAGTCCCAGAGCCATCACTTTCAGCGAGGGATGGAAGAGGCTTTTCGTGTCGTTGGTCCCGAGACTGATGATCAGGATGTCGATCGGCTTGTGGGTCTTCAGGACGTAGGGAAGCGCCGTCAAGCCGTTGCGCTCTCCCTCGAGCGGGTCGTCGTAGACCATCTCCCTGCCTCCAAGACCCTCCTCCACTACGTAATATCCCTCGCCCAGAAGCCGGGCGAGCACACGAGGCCAGCGCACCTCGGAACCCCAGCGCCCCCCGTGGGGGTTGGAACCGAAGGTATTGCTGTCTCCAAAACAAACCACTGTTTTTTCCATGTCCCCATCATAGGACCATGGAGAGGTCCTTGGCAATCAAAGGACGTATGGATACCAACAAGTGGCAAGTTCTGATATGCTTGAGGACGATGAGGGCCAAGATGGGTAGACGCGTTTCCCTGTTCCATATCTGCATGTTCATTGTGCTCTTCGCCTGCTTTGGCGCAGTCAGCTACCTGCTGTATGTCACCCTGCAGTACCACCATATCCCCGACAACCAGCAGCTGGACATCGCCGGTACCCCGTCGCAGCAGATGCTGAAGAACGACACGGTCTATCGCATCGCCACCTGGAATATCGGCTGGGGAGCCTACACGCCATCCTTCAGCGCATACCAGGAGACGGGAGCCATGCAGGACGGCACCCCCTCCCGGGGCTTGTACGCCAAGGCTTCCGACCAGTCCACGGTGGAGGGCACGCTCCGTTCCATCATCGCCCAGGCCAAGCAACTGCAGGCGACCATGATCCTGCTCCAGGAGGTGGATGGGCCGAGCGGCAGGAGCCGGAAGGTCGACGAGCGTGCCATGATCGAGAGCGGCATGGCAGGCTTTGAGTCCGTTTGGGCCGAGAACCAGCATACGGCCTTCCTGCTCTGGCCCCCGAAGGACATCCAGGGTTCCACCACCAGCGGGTTGCTCACCCTGAGCCAGCATCCGATCGAAGAGGCGGTCCGCAGGAGCTACCAAGCCGACGACGCCTTTCCGGAAATCTATTTCAACCTGGATCCCTGCTTCTCCATCGCCAGCCTGCCGGTGGAAAACGGGAAGACCCTTTACCTGATCAACAGCCAGATGGTGGGGGCGGTCAAGCCGCTGCAGCTCCAAAAGCTGGTGGACGTCATGCTCCAGATCCAGGACGAAGGGAACTATGCAGTCTGTGGAGGAGACTTCAGCATGGTCCTTGCCAAGACCCAGTTTCCCACCATCCAGCAGAAGCCGGTCTGGGCGATGGAAATCGACAGGAACGCGATTCCCGACGGGCTGATCCTCTACGCCGACGAGAAGACACCCACGGTCAGGGCTGCCGACATCCCCTACCAGCGGGGAATCACCTACACCACCATCGTCGACGGTTTTCTCGTCACCAAAGGGGTGCGGGCCCAGGTCTCCACCGTGGATATCGACTTCACGCTCAGCGACCATCAGCCGGTCCTGCTGGACTTTGTCCTGGAGTAAGCGATGGTTGACTTGCATGCCTATCTCACCTGCCCCCTGTTCCATTTGAAGGACATGCGTTCTTTTTGGAACATCATCACCCTTCTCGATCTCCACGAGGAGGAGTTTCCCGCCGGCTCGCCCATCCTCGAGAGAGGCATGGCAAGCAAAGAGGTGCTGGTCGTCCTTGACGGGACGGTCGAGGAGCTGGCGGGTGGGGTCCTGCAACGCACTCTCGAGAAAAACGACTGCTTCGCCACGACCCTCGCGCTCACCCAGGACCGGAGCCCACTCACCTACATGGCGAAAACCGATTGCACCATCGGCTATGCCCCGATCTGGACGCTCCGCAGGCATGGGGAGCTGATGGAGAATGTGACGAGACTGGTGGCAAAGGAAGCGGAGGACGCCCTTTCCCGGCTTGCCATCCTGACCCAGAAGAGCGCAAAGGAAAAGGTCTCCTGGTTCCTGGAGGAGCAGAGCCGGCTGCACCATAGCCGTACCTTCGTCATTCCCTTGAAGCGGAAGGAAATCGCCGCGCTGTTGGGCATCACCCCGACGGCGCTCTACCTGGAGCTCCGGAACCTGGAGAAGGCGGGGAAGCTCAAGAGCGACCATTCCTGGTATCAGTTGTCACGCTAGCGGTTCCGGTTTCCCTACCACGTCGACAATATCCAGAGCCCACTCGAACAGGCATTCCTTCGCCCCGGGCAGGTCCATCTTCTCGTCAAACAGTCCCAGGTCCTCGCGCCTGGCGCCCCCGTAGGCGACGATCCTCGGCTCGCCGAGATAGCCCTTGGTACCCCGTTCCTCCTGGAGCTCGCGGACCGGACATCCCAGCGACTGGGCCAGGGAACGCAGGTCGTCCTGTTCTATGGAGACCACGAGGATCACCCTGCCTCCATGGCGCACGGTGACCGCCCAGGGAACATAGACCAGATCCTCGTTCCCCCGCATCCGCGGGTTCTTGTGCAGCGTCAGGGTAATATCCTTCAGCCGGTACCGCTCCGTGGGAAGGATGCCGCTGTCCACGTCAATCATCTGGTGCCAGAGCATGTCGACCATCTCGTCCTTGTCTTTGTCAATCAGCATCGCCGCATTCTCCTCTCATACCCGCTCGAGCAGGTTCTCGACAGTCAGCTCCCCGAGGCTCTCCACCCCGTCGTCGCGCACCGCCCTCGCCACCGCTTCGCCCGCCGTATCCTTGTCGTCAGGCCCCAAGGTGCCGAGCCCGTACAACGCGTTGGCCAGCTGGTAAATCCGTAAATCTCCCAACGGCCGCGCCACCGTATAGCGTTTCTTGTTCGCCGCGACCGGCTGGATGAACCGTAGGGATTCCAGCAGGTCGAGGAATCCATACAGCCGGTATCCGGGAATCGCCAGCCGCTCCACCATCTCCGCCGTCGAGGTGCCTCCCTTTCCATCACGGAAATTGGCGCCGATCAGCATCATGATGTTGATGCCATCCGACAGTTGCAGGGCAGGACTCTCGGGAAGACCATGAAATTCCTGCTCGTCAGGCCGGAACTGGTGCACGTAGGCGAACTCGACCGCCCAGAGCCCGATCATCCAGAGCACGTAGACACGGAACAGAATCAGGAAGACCGCAGCCAGGGAGCCGTAGAGGACCGAGTATCGGGTCACCATGCTGGTCAGGCCGCCCAGGACCATGTTGGAGACAAAGAAGCCGATGGCAGCATAGAAAGCGGCCAGCATGGCGGAGCGGAAGCGTACCTTGGTGCTTGGGACGAAGGAGATGGTCAGGTACATGCCGAGGCACAAAAGTCCGAAGCGGAAGCAGCCGGTAGTCATCTTCATGCCGAACAGGCTCTCCAGACCGAGCAGTCTGCCGTACCAGAGCATCTTTCCCTGCAGGGAAAGGTAGACGCCCCCAAAGACCAGGGAAAAGGCGATGAAGAGGAAGATGCCGGCAAAGCGGTTGACGAGCGTGCGGCGCATCGAGGTATGGTAGATGCGGTTGATCTCCGTCCAGACCTTGTTCAGCAGCAGGGTCATGGTCCATAAGAAGGAAAGCAGGCCGATCACCCCAAGGCTCAAGGCGTTGCGGCTGTTGGTCCCGATCCACTCGACAAACTGGGCGGCGATCTCCGCCCCGAAGGTGTCGGTCAAGAACCGCCCGAACGAGGACATGAAGACATTGAGCACCCCGAACGCCCCGAAAAAAGCGGAATAGAAGGCAAATGCCGGCACCAGGGCCATCAACGTCGAATAGGTCAGGCTGCTGGCGGTGGAAAAGATATTCTCGCGCATGCCGTTCTGGTAGGCGAGGACCAGCAGGTTCACATGCCTGTTTTGCTTCAGTTGCCGCATCACTGTCGGTCTTCCATCCAATCCAACAGGAACCGGTAGGTCTCCTCCCGGTCCGTCTCGTTCAGCAACTCGTGGCGAGCGCCCTCCACCAGGTGCAGGGTCAGGTCGCCAATTCCAGCCTCGTGGTAGAGGTCATAGACCTTCCGCACTCCCTTCGACCAGCCGCCGACCGGGTCCTCGCTGCCGCTGATCAGGAGAATCGGCAGGTCGTCGGGCAGCTTTTCGGCGTTGGCAGGGTCGTTCGCATAGGCAAGACCGGTGAGCAAGTCACGGAAAAAGCTGGTCGTGCAGGTAAAGCCGCACTGGGGGTCGTGCTCGTAACGGTCGACCATCTTCTCGTCCCGGGAAAGCCAGTCGCTTCCGGTACGCGGGTCAGGTATATGTTTCAGGTAGAAGGCAAAGGAAAGCTTTTCCAACATCGCATCCGGAGTCCTTGCTCCAAGTTTCCTGACATGGCGTTTGGCAAGCCAGAGACCAAATTTGCCCGCCATGCCCTGCGAGCAGCCGGTACCCATGGCGATGACGCCGCTGAACAGGTCGGCATGGCCTACCATGACGCTGCGGGCCAAGAAAGATCCCATGCTGTGCCCGAGCAGGAAAAAAGGAAGCTCATCCGACTGCTCGTCCATGATGATCTGGTCCAGCATGCTGCAGTCGTCCATGATCCGCTTCCATCCATCCTGCTCCGCGAAGAATCCGTAGGGCATGTGGTTGCGTTCGGCCGTCATGCCGTGGCCACGGTGGTCCTGGGCATAGACGATATAGCCACAGCTGGTCAGAAAAGTCGCGAACTCCTCGTACCTGCCGCTGTGCTCGGCCATGCCGTGGAGGATGTGGATGATTCCGACGAGCTTGTCATCAGCTTCAGGCTTCCAGACCCGGTAATAGATCTGCAAACCGTCATCGGCCTTGAAGGAATGGATCTCGCTTGCCATACGGTGCTCCTCGCATGCTTGCATCGTATCCGAAACGCCAGCGTCCCTCAACACCTCACGCCGGCTTTTCTCTTTACCGGCTCTGTGGTAGGCTTGCCCGGTATGGAAGGATATCTGGTCGCGAGCGACATCCATGGAGATCGGGAGGCCTTCGAGCGGCTTCAGAAACTGCTCGTCGAGCATCACCTGCAAGCAATGCTGGTCTGCGGAGACCTGCAACCAGAGCATCTCGGTCCGACGCTCATCGGTACGGCGGAGATGACCTTGGTCAGGGGGAACTGCGACAGTTCCTACGGCTTCCAGAGCATCGGGAAACCGTTTCCCCCGTCGGTGCAGCGCATCCCCTGGCATGGCCGGACCATCGTCATGACCCACGGTGACCGCTGGCCGAGTCCCTACGGGCTTTCCATGCGCGAAGGGGATTTGTTCCTGTTCGGGCACATCCATGTCCCCAGGCTGTATGTGGACGGCAACGGAATCATCATCCTCAATCCGGGATCGGCTTCCTACCCACGGGGTGGCAGCGCCGCATCCTATGCCATGCTCACCCCCACCAGGATCGAAATCAGGTCGCTGTGGAAGGATACCGTCCTTCAGGCGTTGGAGACCGAAGACCGGAGCGCGCGGTAGACCTCGATCAGGCGGCTCGTCCGCACCAGGTTCCGTCCGGGATCCCCGTACATCACCCCGGTGACGAAACAGTCGGGAATCCGTCCCCCGCGTGAACGGCCGAGCCTGGCGTCCAGGCGGTCCTGCATCCGCATCGCCTCATGGCCCAGCTCAAGCACCGCGTCCTCGGTGAAAAGGTGACCCTCCCCGTCGGTGGCGAGCCTCGCCAGCATCCCCATCGGCCGGATATGGCGGTCGGCGCAGACCAGGCCATGAAACGTCTTGGGAAGGCCGAGCGTCTCCATGACCATCCGGATTTCCGCCCCCCTCAGCGCCATCCGCGCCAGAGCGAGGTTGTCGCCCCTTAGATAGGCGTTCCCACCGGATCCGAGCAACTCCTCGAAGAGAATCGTGTCGTCCCCCGAGCATGCCAGCGCCGCCTGCGCCGGCAACACCCGGAGATCCAGTGGCGGCAGTTCCAGGGCTCCGATCCGGTAGGATGCCAAAGTCGGGCTCTCCATCACCGCGCTGTAACGGGACTGGGCCATGCCGAAGCTGCGTACCACCTCGACCAGTTCCGGCCCGTCGGCAAGCTGGTCCTGCCGGGCGGCAAGCAGGGCGATACCGCTGGAAACAGGGTCCACCCCCACCTCGTCGCACATACGTACCAGCACGGAAATGTGCTCGGGGTTGAAGAGTCCGAGGTTCGGGCCGAGGGCAAGGTAGTCCAGCCACCGGTCCCGGATGTTTTCCAGAGCCCAGAGCCTGCCATCGGTGAAATCGTTGAAGCCGTGCAGGGCGATCCACCCCCGCTCCCTGCCGATGGCAATCAGCGAGCGCTGGCCCTGTCGGGCGACGGCCGCACGGTATTCTTCCAGAAGCATGCCCATGTCGGTCACGTCGTAGCTGATCCGTTCGTGGAATGGTCCCCTGAGCGCGAGCACTTTCAGGTTCTTGTGGGCGAAGGAAAGCCCCAGCCCCCCGCGACCGACATTCTCTCCGTCGCAGAGAAGGCTGGCGAAGCGGTTGCCCCGCTCGGCCGCCGGGCCGATGGCGGCGATGTGCCAGCCGGCGTAGTGGTTCTGCAAGGCGCCGCAAGGCTGGTCATGGAGCTCCTCCTCGACCGAAAAGGCCACACGGCTCCCGTCGATGACCAGGCAGGATGTGCGCCGCTGGCGTCCCAAGAGGACGATGGCGCAAAGGCCCAAGGAACAGAGGCCGCTACCGAAGGGACCCTCGCCGAAGGCACATTCCACCATGCCGGTCACCGGGCTTTTGGTGACGACCACATAGCCGCGGGCGAAGGAAAGGTCCAGGTCGCTGAGCCCTCCCGGGGCAAGCACGATCGGGTTCCCCTCGTCAAAAAGGCTGTTCTGTTGTTTCCGGTAATCGGCGTACTTGTCCCAGAGCCACATGGCAAGCAACCTCCCGCCGACCAAAGAGCGCCCGGTTTCCGGATCGAGCGGGCAAAACTCCACCCGCTCGTGATCAAGGTCGACCACGAGGTATCTTCTCGACCGATAGGGAAATCCCTCGAACGTTACTGAACCCGCCATGTGCTACTGAAAATCTACCTGTCCCAAAAGAAGGTGTCAACGTCTCGAACTTGCGGTATCATGGGCACATGCAGACTATTCGTATCACCTATCGGCAAACCGTATTGGAGGTGGTCTCCGGAACCACAATCCGTGAGGCCCTGTGCCGTTTCGGACTGAAGGATGAGATGAGCGACTCCTATCAGGAGAACCCGATCATCGCGGCCCTTGTCAACTCGACTCCCCGCAACCTGGAAAGCCCCTTGCTGTTCCGGGCAACGCTGGAACCCATCAGGCTCTTCTCCGACCTGGGCAAGGTCTGTTACCGCCAGAGCCTCTGCTTCCTCCTGGCGGCGGCAGCCCAGAAGGCGATTCCCGACCGCCGTCTCGAAATCGGCTATGCCCTGGGAGACGGGTACTACTTCACCTTCACCGACAACCTGGTCGTCTCCGGCGAGACGGTCGAGAAACTGCGGAACGCCATGCAGGCGCTTGTCGACGACAATCTTCCCATCCGCCCCGAGGTGCTCAGTCTGGGAGAGGCCATCGAGTGGTTCGGTGGACATCATGGAGAGGAGACCGTATCCCTTCTGGAGTCGTTGAACCCAGCCAGCATCGAAGTCTACACCATGGGGAACTTCCATGATGTGGTATACAACGTGCCAGTCCCCAAGAGCGGACTCGTCACCGTCTGGGAGCTGAGGCAGTACAAGCTGAACGGCATCCTGCTCCGCTATCCCAGGTCCTTCGACTTCACCCGGCTGGACACCTATAGGGACAACCCCTTGCTCTTCGAGGCTCTGAAGAAGGACAAGCTGCAACGTCCAATCCTGAAAGTCAACGCGATCGGAGACCTTTCCCGTTTCAGCGAGGAGGACAAGCTGGTTCCCTACATCCGCCTGTGCGAGGCCTATCAGGCCAAGCATATCAACGAGATCGCCGAGAGCATCGCCCAGAGGTCAACCACCCGCATCGTCTTCATCTGCGGCCCATCCTCGTCGGGCAAGACCACGTTCAGCTACAAGCTCTGCACCCAGCTGGAGGTGCGTGGACGCAAGGCGATCCAGCTCAGCCTGGACAACTACTACCTGCCACCCGACCAGTGCCCGAAGGACAAGGACGGAAAGCCGAACTTCGAGGTACTCGAGGCGCTGAACCTTCCCCTGCTCCAGCAGAACCTGAAGGACCTGGCGGCAGGCAATCCGGTCCGGCTCCCCACCTACAACTTTCAGACAAAGAAGACCACCTTCGGGGAGCCGGTGGTACAGGACGAGCGGACCATCCTGGTGGCCGAGGGCATCCATGCGATGAACCCGAAGCTCAGCAGCGGCATCGACCCCGAACTGGTCTACCGGATCTACATCTCCGCCTTCACCCAAGTCAACATCACCGACCACAACCGGATCAGCACCACGGACAACCGGATCATCCGCAGGATTGTCCGTGACCACCGCACCAGGAACTCCAGCGCCGAGGAGACGCTGGGGATGATGAAGAGCGTGCAGACGGGGGAGAACCTGTACATCTTCCCCTTCCAGAACAATGCCGACGTGATGCTCAACAGCGCGCTTGACTACGAGCTTGCCGTCCTCTCGCCTCTGGCCATTCCGCTCCTGCGCAGAGTAAAGCCTGAAACCGGGGAAATGTACGTGACCGCACGCAGATTATTGCGCTTCCTCACCTACTTCCAGCCGGTCAGCGACTCGCTGGTGCCTCAGGACTCGTTGCTACGCGAGTTCATCGGCGGAAGCGAGTACAACGTCACATAAGCAGTCCGAAGCGGAGCCGCAGACGGTCCAGTCCGCTCCAACGGAAGTCGGAGTGATACCACAAGGCGTCGATGCCAAGCCGGGAAGCGGCATCGACGTTCTCTTTCGTGTCGTCGGTGAAGACCGTCTCCGCTGGCGAGACTCCCTCCCGATGGAGGATGGCAAGGAAGAACTCGTCGTCAGGTTTCTTGATGTGCAGTTCCTGGGAAAGATAGCAGGCATCGAACAGGCTGGTCAGGCCACCGGCGGCATTCATCTTCTCCCAGTGCGGAGCGCAGGTGTTGCTGCCACAGACCACCCGGACGCCGAGCTGCTTCACCCGTCCGATGAAGGAGAGCATCTGTCCGTCGGCGTAGCAATGGAACTGGTCATACAACGGGTCGGACGACCGGGCTTCGGCGGGAAGGGCGAACTTGTCACAAATGTGGAGCCACCAGCCCTTGGTGGAAAGCGTCCCCTCCATCAGCGGCGCGTCGCTGGACAGGTAATCGGCGTACAGCTTTTCCTCGTCCAGGTGATACAGACGGGCGATACGCCCCAAGGTCTGCCAGTTGTAGATGACCACGCCACCGAGGTCAAAAATCGCGAGTTTGGGTAGTTGCATGTCTCCATCATACCCAAATACGGGAAAGGCCTCCACCCCACAAGGATGGCGGCCCCCTCAAAAGGCACGAAGTTCAGTCAATCCGTGTAACCATAGATATGGCGGTAATCCAGGAAGAGGTCCTTGACCCGGTTCTTGCACTTGCCGCATCCGGTACCGTAGGAAGTCAACCGCTGCAGGTCTTCCAGCGTCTGGGCCTGCCCGCTCTTGACCAGGTTCTCGATATCCTGGTCGGTGACGCCCTTGCATTCGCAGACGATCTTGGCGACTGCCTTCTTGAACGGGTTGGGACGATGGTTCTTCTCCAAGTAGTCGTCAATGGCGGCGCGCAGCGCCTTGTCGCCGAGGACCGAGCAGTGGAACTTGTGCTCCGGCAGTCCGCCAAGCTCGTCCATGATCGCCTGTGGAGTCAGGTGATAGGCCTGTTCCAAGCTCATGCCGATGGCCATGTCGCTCATCATGCTGGTGGAGGCGATGGCACTGGCGCACCCATAGGTCAGCCACTTCAGATCGGTGATCTTGTCATCCTTGACCTGGATGCCGACCTTCATCTGGTCGCCACAGGCGAGCGAACCAACCTCGCCCTCCCCGTCCGGCTGCCAGTCTGCATCCTTCTCCTCGTCGTAGAGGTGGTGGGGATTCATGAAATGCTCTTTCACTGTCGGGGTATAGACCCAATCTGCCATAAAACTCTTGCTCATTTGTGTAACTTCCTTGTGGACATCTTCCGGAGTCTTGCAATGATCGGCGGAAGTTTCTCGATGACGTACCGAACATCTTCCTCGGTGTTGTAGCGTCCAAAACTAAAACGGATGGAACCGTGGGCCAGCTCGACGTCGATCCCGCAGGCAAGCAGCACATAGCTCGGCTCCAGGGAACCGGAAGCGCAGGCACTGCCGGTCGAGACCTCGATGCCGTCCAGGTCGAGGTACAGCAGGATGGACTCGCCCTCGGCGCAGGGGAACGACATGTCCAGCGTGCCAGGAAGGATATCCTTCTCTTCGGTCGGACCGTTGACCACAACGTCGGGGATGGCAGCGACCAAGCCTTCGCGTAGCATCTCCCGCAAGTGCCAGAGCTTGTCGTGTTCCTCTTTGAGGTTCCTCATGGCCAGCTCGGCGGCCACACCCAAGCCGACGATGTCGGGGGTGTTGTAGGTGCCGGCGCGGTAGCCCTGCTCCTGGTGCCCGCCATGCATGAACGGGGTGAACGGGACTCCCTTGCCGAAAGCCAGCACGCCTTCGCCTTTCGGGCCGTAGAACTTGTGGCCGGAGCAGGAAAGATAATCCACCCCCCACTTCTCCATTTCCACGGGAATCTTTCCGATGGCCTGGGTGGCGTCGGTATGCATATAGGCACCATAGGAATGGGCAAGAGCCGCGATTTCGGCCACCGGCTGGATCGTGCCGATCTCGTTGTTGCCGGTCATGACGGAGACAAGCGCCACGTCCTTTCCCATCAGCTTCCGCAACTCGTCCATCTTCACCTTGCCGACATGGTCGACAGGACAGAGGTCGATCTTATAGCCCCTCGATTTCAGGTACTTGACCGTCTCGATGATCGAAGGATGCTCGATGGCGCTGACGATGATGCGGTCCCGTCCGTCCACCTTGTCGTCGATGCGGTCGCGGAAGATGTTGAGCACCGTGTTGTTCGACTCGCTCGCGCCACTGGTGAAGACGATCTTTCCCTGCTCGCAACCAATCAGGCGGGACACCTGCTTCCGCGCCTTCTCGATCAGCGCTTCGGCGTCGCGGCCCAGCTCGTGCATGCTGCTGGCGTTGCCGTAGAGATTCTCCGCCTCGTCGACAGCCTTCTTGACCTCGGGGTCCATCCGGGTGGTCCCGTTATTGTCCAAATATACAAACCGATTCATCTCTTCGTGTCCTCAGCTGACAACAACATACCTATTCATTACTAAAATCGTCAAGTATTGTCAGCGCTTTTCCTGTTCGCTGCCAGAAGCCTCAAGGACTCCTGTCCCGCACCGTCCACCAGGGGCAGCACCCCCAGCGCCGTCACGGCAATCACCCCTTCCTCCATCCGGTGGAAATCACTTTCCGCCTCGTCGTCCTGCTGGCTGACATTGCCGCCCTGCAGGCGAAGCAGGATGGAGGATCCGAACTTTGCCTGGCCATGGTCGAAGATACGGGTCGTCTCCGTCCCGCCCTTCACCACCGCGTCATCATAGAACAGACGGGAAACGCCGCTGACCTTCCAGGACTTTCCGTCGCTGTGCGGGGGAACGTTGATGTTGATGATACGATGCTTCGTCGCCAGGGGAAGGAACTGCGAAAGATGCTCCGCAAGGAAGTCCGCCGCCGTCTTGAATGGATACCGGGAAAGGCCTCCGTCCCCCTGGCAAGACAGGGAGAACGCGGGAATCCCGGCCAGCGCGGCCTCGCTGGCTGCTCCCACGGTACCCGAATAGAGGATATCGGTGGAGATGTTGTAGCCGTGGTTGATGCCGCTGACCACCACATCGGGAGTGCGGGGGAAAAGCCCCCCGCGCAACGCGTAGAGGATGCAATCGGCGGGAAACCCGTTCAAGTGCCAGTGGTCGGGGCCATACAAGGTCGCCACCACATCGCGCGA
This sequence comes from uncultured Spirochaetaceae bacterium, assembly GCA_900315435.1. Lineage (GTDB taxonomy): Bacteria > Spirochaetota > Spirochaetia > Sphaerochaetales > Sphaerochaetaceae > RUG023. The sequence continues at coordinate 66,968 of OMYY01000005.1, read as the reverse complement.
GAGCGTCATGCTGTGGCTGGAAGCGCTCCTCTGCGAAGAAGGGGCACAGACCCACACCTCATGGCCACGGGAGACAAGCACCTCCTCGAGGACGCGAATGCCCTCGGCCTGGTATCCATCATCATTTACCAACAAGATTGTCATGGCACAGCCAATATACTCTATGGGGGTATGCCGTGACAAGAGAGGAAACGCCCGATGTCCTAGACGAGGAAGGTGACCTGCATGCTTCCTGGGCTCTGATAGATGTGCCACTTGGGATGGAAGCCGAAAATATGCTCGTAGTCCTCCAACCGTGGCTGATAGCGGTCCCAACCATGCTTGTCGAACAGCATCAGCATATTCCCCGCCATCCCGTCATAGACCTGCATGGCGCCGAAGCAACCCTGCGTCTCGCAAGCACGCTTGGCCAGCCAGTCTGTCTCCGGGCAGGTGACTTCCATCAGGTCCCTCAGTCCGGACTGGACCCGGTTCATCACCCTTCCCAAGGCGCAGGCATCCTTCTGCTTCAGCGACTTGGCCGCCTGGACGCTTTCCTGCGACTCCATCAGCACGTAGGAGCAGATGTGGCGCATCGGCTCCTCCATCGCCACCTGGCGGTTGTGCAGATCTCCTTCGGGGAACTCGCGGAGCGCGCCACCACCCTGGTTGAAGCGCTTGAGCTCGGCAAAGGCCTGCCTCGTGTCATCCCGACGCATGCTCACCTCCTCCCGCATCGCTCCCTGGTTGATCTTGCTTTCCAGAAGGACGGCGAAGCAATCCCCCTTCTCGCTTCCGAACGGGAACTCGATCTCCTGGTAACCCATCGTGTCCAAGTCAAAGAAGAGCACGTTGCCCGGGGGGCAGTGGAGCATGGTGACCAGGTCGCAGAGCCGGCAGGAGCGTTGGTTGAACACCACCATCGACCGGTAACTGATCCGGGTCATGGTCTGGTAGGACATGTTGAAGCCGTAGAGCTGGCTCAGCGTGATGCAGGTGACCAGGGCAAGGGCGGTACCGACCGCGCTCACATCGCCCAGCAGGACCGGACCGTAGCAGGTGATATTCATGCCCTGCAGGTGGTAGTCCTCGCTGGCGAGCACCGATATGACGCCTTTGATGAAATTTCCCCACCGGTCTTCTTTCCTGTATTTGATCGAGTTGAGCGAGAAGCGTTTCCTGTCGTTGGCAGTGGCGTTGTACAGCCGCACCATTCCGTCATCGCGTTTGCTTACCGCAAGGCGCACGTACCCGTTCGAAGTACCGATGACGGCCCAACCCTCGCAAATATCGGAAAAGTTACCAAACAACGTGCAGATGCCAGGAACCTCCCCTATGATCAGGGGGCGTTCACCGAATTCTTTCTCATGCAAAGCATCAATCTTGTTCATGCACACGTCACTTCTGTCACTCTTGTCTCAATAGTATGCGACAATCCACCCTCTGACAAGATTTTTCCAGTCATTTTTCTTGAAAAAATCAAAATTTAATTCTTTATGACAACAAGAAAAAATAGGTATCAATCAATTTCATACGTATGTCATATGTGCTCGATATAACACCGCACCTTTGCCGAACAAGCACGCGGAAAACACAAAACCAATCTGCAAATGAGCAACAGGAATTGACAATACGGCAACATTGCGGCGCATGCAAACATACGTGCTACGTTGAGGAAAAAAGGCAAGCCTTTGGGCTGGTTCTTGCAAGATGCAGCAGAAACGCAAGCAAAAGGGACAAGAAAAAGGACCACACCCCGAAGGATGCGGTCCCTGTGCGCGGAAACAAGAAGCGATTACTTCTCGTTGATACCGTAGCGCTTGTTGAATCTCTCGATACGGCCGGCCGTGTCAACAACCTTCTGCTCGCCCGTGTAGAACGGATGGCAAGCGGAGCAGATTTCAACCTGCAGGTTCTTGGCTGTGGTCTTGGTCTTGATCACGTTGCCACACGAGCAATGGATCTCACGAAGCTGATAATCGGGATGAATACCTTTCTTCATAATCGTCCTCCAACTCTATGTACATCTGCTGGCTAGTGCAGCAGACACCTTTCCTATCACCCCTGCGTATTGATGGAACGCAGGAACGCCTCATTATCTTTTGTCTTCTTTATTTTGTCAATGAGGAACGGGGTGACCTCCTGGTCGTCCATATCCCCCACCGCCTTGCGGCACAGCCAGATCTTGGCGGCCTCGTCGGCGGGAAGCAGCAGGTCGTCACGGCGGGTACCGCTCTTCTTGATGTTCATGGCCGGGAAGATACGCCTGTCGGCCAGCTTCCGGTCAAGGATGATCTCGCTGTTGCCGGTACCCTTGAACTCCTCGAAGATGACCTCGTCCATGCGGCTGCCGGTCTCGATCAGGCCGGTGGCGATGATGGTGAGGGACCCTCCCTCCTCGATGTTGCGGGCGGCGCCGAAGAAGCGTTTGGGCTTGTGCAGCGCGTTGGAGTCGACACCACCGGAAAGAATCTTGCCGCTGGCAGGGACCGTCTGGTTGTAGGCTCGGGCAAGACGGGTGATGGAATCAAGCAGGATGACCACATCCTTCTTGTACTCGACCAATCGTTTCGCCTTCTCGATGACCATCTCCGCGACCTGGACATGGCGGCTCGCCTGTTCGTCGAAGGTACTGGCAATCACCTCTCCCCTGACGTGGCGGCGCATGTCGGTGACCTCCTCGGGGCGTTCATCGACCAGCAGCACGATCAGGACGATGTCCGGATAGTTGGTGGTGATCGCGTTGGCGATCTTCTGCATCAGCACCGTCTTGCCGGTACGCGGGGGAGCGGTGATCAGCAGACGCTGCCCCTTGCCAATCGGACTGAACATGTTGATGATGCGCAGCGACACATCTTCTTCCGCAGTCTCCAGGTTGATCCTCTCGTTGGGGAAGAGCGGGGTCAGGCTCTCGAAAGGAGCACGGACACGGGCCTTGATCGAATCCTCTCCATTGACCGACAGCACCCGGAGGATGGCGAAGAAACGCTCGCCATCGCGTGGAGTACGGACCTGTCCGAAGACGGTATCACCCGTCTTCAAGCCAAGGCCTTTGACCTGCGCCGGGGATACATAGATGTCCTCCGGACCGGACAGGTAGCTGTTGTTCGGGCTCCGGAGGAAGCCGAAGCCGTCAGGCAGCACCTCGAGAGTGCCGCTGCCGGTGATCACGCCACCTGCGGCGGAATGCTTCTTCAGGATCTCGGCCAGGATCTCCTGGTTCTTCATATCCAGCACGCGGTTCTCGTCCAGACCCTTCTCCACGCCGATCTTGCGGATCTGGTCCTGGGGAAGGCAGGCATAGGCGTTGACGTTGAGCACGGGAGCCTCAGGATGTTCCTCGATGTTGATGTCCTGGGAATATTCGTTTTGCGGATGGCGGTTCGGCCGCTGGCTGGCGTTGGGATTGTTGGCGTTTTTCTGGAAGCGCTGGTTGTGGCGTCCCTGACGGTTGTTGAAACGGCGGTTGCGGTCGAAGTCATGGCGGCCACCCTGTTTCTGCTCGCCTCCGCCTTCGCCTTGCGGTTCCTCCTGGCGCTGTTCGCCCTGGGGCTCCTCCTGGTTCTGGAACGCGCTTTCCTCGCCCTGCTCCTGGGAGCGGTTCCCTCCGGCATTCTCCATCTCGGCTCCCGGTTCCTCAGGACGCTGCCCGGACTGGGAATCCGGAGCCACAGGCGACTGCTCGATGACAGGGGACGCATCCGTCGGGGCGCTTGGAGAAGCGGCTTCCGGTGCTTGCTCTACCACCTCAGGAGCTTTCACCTTCACGGCAAGAGCTTTTCGCGGGGCGCGGCGAACCCTGCGGACAACAGCCTTTTTCTCGCCAGGCTGGGCGGAGGTTTCCACCTTTACTGCTTCTTCTTCATTGTCAGACATGTAGTATTAACTCCAAGAAAAACCCAATTTGGTACTGGGAAGATTCACATTTCGTAGTACGGGAAATAGTATATCGACAGCTTTCAGCATTCACGGACAAAACTGTCTTTGGATACCACTCACTATAGTAACCCGCCATTTTCGTGTCAAGCAATTCGTTATCACTTCTACACAAACGGCATGCAACCGGCACCCGAAGGTGCCGGCGAAGGCATCAGTGCCGCTTCCTTCGGGTGACGATGGTGACGGCAAGACCGACAGACAGCGAGAGGATGGAGACCCAGATGGAGAGATAGGCAAGCCAGTCTCCATAGCGGGTATAGACCGTCTCTGCGTGGGTAGAGGAAAGATAGACGGGAACATCGAAGATGTGCCACATCGCCTTGAACAACGGCAGCTCGTCATGGACCTGTCCGTCCGGGGTGATATAGCAGGAAAGCCCGCTGTTGGTCGAGCGGATCATGGTGCGGCGGTTCTCCACCGAACGGTAGACCGCCATGACGCCATGCTGGATCTCGCTCGCCTCGCTCTGCGACCAGTTGTCGTTGGTCATGTTCATCAGCACGTCGGCGCCACCGCGGACAAACTCGGCGTTCAGGTCTCCGTAGACATCCTCGAAACAAATCGGGGTGGAGAACTTGATGCCATCGCTCTCGAAAACCACACTCTCCGTTCCGGTCAGCCACCAGTGGTAGTCGTTCGCCTTCAGGAGGTTGTACAGGTGCGGCATCGTCTTCTCGTAGGGGAAGTGCTCGGTGAACGGTACCAGGTGCTGCTTGCGGTAGGTCTGCTTGATCTGCCCGTCGTCGAACATGATGACGGTGTTGTAGTCCTCGCGGTTCCACGTTCCATCCTCGAGTTCCGGCGGAAGCGAGGGGTCGGAAAGGACACCTTCCGGATTGCCGGTAATCAGCGGGACACTGAGCTCCTTGCCAAAGTTGACAAACTCCTCCACCAGAGCGCTGGTATCGGGATCGGTAGGATAGTTCTCATGCCAGGCCACCGACGGGACGAAGGCTGTCTCGGACCAGACCAGGATGTCCGGATGTTTCGCCATCGCCTCCAGGCTCAGTTTGCGGAGGTTGTTGAAGTTCCGCTTGTAGGTAGTGTAGCCGCCTTTCCACGAGTTGGCGTTGTGCTGGACGACGGCCACCTTCCAGGAACGGTCAGGCGTCATGCGCTTCCAGCGCTGCCAGCTGGCCGTACCAAGAACCAGCCACAGGACAAAACCGACCACATAGGCGACCGCCCAGACCCTTCGGTCCCGCAACCAGCCGCGCACACGTTCCCGGCGGGCCACTGGCATGGCGATGAAGGACTGCGGCATGACCAAAAGCAGGTTGACGCCCCAGATACCAGTGACCGAGGCGATCTGCACCAGCGGAAGATAGTTCCACAGCGCGTAGGCAATCGTCCCGTAGGGGTAGCCGGCGAACCAGCTCTGGCAGAGATAGGTGTAGGCGGTCCAGATGAAGGCCTGCACCAGCCAGCTCCACTTCTTGCACCAGCTGTCAGCCATTTTCAGACAGGGAAAAAGCAATGCCATCTCTCCGCCCTTGATGATCGTGACGATGAAGATCGCAAGAGGGTGGAAGTTCCTCAGCCAGTAATTGAAGAACAGGTAGAACATGAACCCGTAGAAGAAGCCATAGAAGGGTGTGGCAGCCGGACGGGTGCGATGGATGACGACAAATACCGGAATCAGCGCGACAAATGCGAGAAACCCGAATCCGCTCTTCGAGAGAAAGCCTGGGAACGCCAGGGAAAGAACGAAAGAGCTGGCTAATAACAACAGAACCTCAGAACAATATGTTCCAAGGTTCCGCTGTCTCTTTCCGTTGTCCGATTGCTGAACCACGTTCAGTTCTCCTCGTGGTTCCGAAGATTCCAGACGTAGTCCTTCAGCTCTTTTCCGGGACGGAAAATCGCCACGCCATGCGTCGAGACCGAGACAATCTCGCCCGTTTTCGGATTGCGGGCTTTCTCTCTTCCCTTGCGGGTACGGACCTCGAAGGTGCCAAATCCCCTGAGCTCTATGACCTGGTCGTTTTTCAGGCCTTTCTTCACTTCCTCAAAGAACTCGTCAATGATCAGATGGATGTCATTGCGGTTGAAACCATGAGTCTCGTGAAGATTCTCAATAATGGTAGCTTTGGTAAGCTTATTGGAATCTGCCATGTCCTACGCTCCTCAACCGTTAATTCGCAGCCTGAGCGGGAGCAGCTTCCTTCGGTGCGCCAGCAACCAGCTTGTTGTAGTGGCGAGTAAGGCGGGACTTCTTACGGTCAGCGGTGTTGCGCTTCAGGGCATTCTTGCCGACAGCGGAATCGAGCAGCTTCACGGCAAGCGCCAGCTTGGTGGCAGCCAGTTCCTTGTCGCCTGCCGCGACAGCGGCGCTGAAGCCCTTGCAGGCGGTGCGGACAGCACTCTTGGTCTCACGATTTCTCTCTCTGCGCACAATGTTCTGGCGTGCTCTCTTCTCTGCAGACCGATTTCTCATCCTAGATCCTCCAACACTGGAAAAACCAATGTATTTCTATTTGGTAGTATTCTTTATTTGTAATCAGCAAATTAACTGACGGCTTAACAACATAGCACAGACTATAAAATGGGTCAATACAATGCTTTATTGAATTTTTATTCTTTCCCGAAGAGCTCGTCCATATACTCTTGGGAAATCTCCCACCGTTTCGTCTCTTCCTTATAGATGCAGGCGCTCGCAGGCAGGGTCAACACCCGTCCCTCGGTTCCGCACAAGGTCAACTGTTTGGAAAGGATGTTCACTTCGGACACCTTCATCAGTTCGTCCCCCACCCTCAGCCTGCTTCCCTCCTGCGGGTACTTGGCCTTTTCCTCGGCGTAGAAGTCGTACTCAAAGGCCAGGCAGCAGAGCAGGCGTCCGCAGGGACCGGATATCTTCATCGAGTTGAGCGAAAGGTTCTGCTCCTTCGCCATCTTGATCGAGACCGGGTTGAGCTTGTCCGTCATGGCATGGCAGCAGAAATCACGGCCGCAGATGGCCAGCCCGCCCAACACCCGGCTCTCGTCACGGACGCCAATCTGGCGCAGCTCGATGCGGATGCGGAAGACACTGACCAGGTCCTTGACCAGCTCACGGAAGTCGACACGGACGTCGGCGGTGAAGAAAAAGAGGATTTTCGGCTCGCCCAGCAGGAAATGGGCGGTGACCAGTTTCATGTCCAGCTTGTGGAAGGCGATCTTCTCGCGGCAAATCCGCATAGCCTCCTCTTCCTTGCCTGACAGTTCCTGGTAGCGGGCCAAGTCGCTCGGCGTGGCAAGACGGACAATCCACAGGGCATCCCCTGCAAGCTTCACCTTTTCCGGATCCCTCTGGTCGATGCACATCTCGCACTCGGAGCACGCGTCGACGTCGGGATCCTCGTTCCAAATGATATCGTCCACCACCGGATTTCCGTCCGGCCCAACCTCGCCACTGGCCGCCAAAGGCTGGTCATCGACCATCTCGACCGGCTCCTCGGCATCGCCGTCATCGTAGCCGGCGCGGCAGCGTGCACAGGCACCCCGGATCTCGGTCGATCCGGCCTGATAGGGTTTTCCCATCTGCGAAGCGTCAGCAACGACGATGCCCAGGTCCAAGCCATAGCGTGTCGGCATGACGACACTGATGCCCGGGTAGAGCATGCTGTCCCATGCGCAGACGGAGAGCTCGTTGCTGGAAGGATTTTTCACCAGATAGATGTAACCGCTATCCGGGTGATTGGTATGTGTCTGTCCGTCATCAGGACGATACTGTTCTTTTCTCATATGAGAGAAACCTAGCACGACAAGGTCGATTTGTCAAACCCGCTTTATGTAAGTGTTTTTCCAGATGAAAGTTAGCATGTTTGACCAAGCCATTTGGAGCATGATATATTTTGCATCAATCATGAAGCAACCGTACATCCGGCCCTTCCTGGTGGGAAGCGCTGTACTGCAAGGCAACCTGTTTCTCGCCCCCATGGCGGGATATACCGATATTCCCTTCCGTTCGCTGTGCATCAAGCATGGGGCGGACCTCACCTATACCGAGATGGTCAGTGCCGAGGGGCTCTACCGCGACAGCGAAAAGACCGAAGAGCTGATGGAGCGGGCATCCAACGAGCGGAACTACGCGGTGCAGCTCTTCATGGGTAGTCTCGACCCAATCGAGAAAGCGGTGGAAAAGACCATTCCTTACCATCCGGTGATGATCGACATCAACGCAGGCTGTCCGGTTCCCAAGGTAACCCGCACCGGAAGCGGCTCGGCGCTGATGAAGGACCCGGAGCTGGCCAGACAGATAGTCAAGCGGATCACCGAACTGACCGACATCCCCGTCTCCATCAAGTTCCGTCTCGGCTGGGACAACCAGTCGGTCAACTTTCTGGAGTTTGCCGACGCAGTGGCCATTGGGGGAGCCAGCGCCATGACGCTCCATACCAGGACCCGTACCGAGGGGTACGCCCCCTTCGCCCACCAAGAACGGCTGAAGGAGCTCTGCGACTTCCGGGCAAGGCACTGGCCCCAGGTGCGAGTCATCGCCAGCGGCGACCTCTTCACGGCTGCGGACGTCGTCAAGGTACTGAGGACGTACGAGGTCGATGCGGTCATGGTGGCCCGTGGAGCGATCGGCAACCCCTTCATCTTCGAGGACGCCAAGGCGCTGGGCGAGGGGAAGGAACCGATGCCCTTGTCCACCGAGCGCCGCATCCAGGCGCTGATGGAGCATCTGGACGCCACCATCGAGAAATACGGAGAGCGGAGCGCCTGCCACCAGATGCGCAAATGCGCCTCCTTTTACCTGCGTGGGATGCAAGGGGTGCGTGAGGCGAAACAGGCATTCAACACCACCGAGACGAGAGCGGATTATGCATATATTTGCGCAAGGTTGACGAGCATAAATTGATGGTGGTACGTTTGAGGCGAGGGTACGTATGAGAGTATTAGTCCTAGGATCTGGAGCCAAAGACCATGCTTTGGCATGGTGGCTTTCCCGCAGTCATTTCATTGAGGATCTGTATGTCGCACCGGGCAACTATGGCACCGAAGCGCTCGCCATCAATCTTGACATCAATCCTGAGGACTTTGGGCAAGTCTATCAGGCCTGCCTTGACCACCACATCGACTTTGTCTTCATCGGCACCGAAAAGCCATTGTTCAGCGCGATGGTGGACAAGCTCACGGAGAAGGGCATCGAATGCTTCGGTTGCCCGAGCAAATCGCTGAAGCTGGAGGGAGACAGGGACTTTGCCCGAGCTTTCACCGACCGCCACAACATCCCCACTCCGAGCCACAAGCTGTTCAGCGACGCCAAGACGATGGAAGCCTTCCTGCTGCGCCACCAGGGAGAACGCCTGGTCATCAAGAGCAAGGGGCCGGCTCCGAGCAGGATGATGATCGATACGACTGACACCCAGCAGCTGATCGCCTTCGGCAAAGAACTGCTCAAGCGAGGCGACATCCTGGTAGAGGAGCACCTTCGCGGCCTTTCCCTTTCCGTCACCGCACTGGTGGACAACAAGGGATATCTGCTGCTTCCCTTCTCCAGCGATTACTCCAAGACCCAGCACGAGGAGGGCATCCCCACCGGTGGCATGGGTGCCATCTGCCCGGTCCCCATCAGCGACGAGTTGAGCCAGGAGCTGGTCAATCGGATCATCAACCCGACCATCTACGGCATGGGTGTCGAAAAGCTCACCTACCACGGGGTACTCACTTTCAGCGTAATCCTTTCCAAGGACGGTCCGATCCTGGTCGACTATCACGTACGTTTCAACGATCCCTCAGCCCAGGCGATCATTCCGCTGATCAAGAGCGACGCCCTGGACATCATGTACGCGATGGAGCACGACAACCTGGGGAGCTACCAGCTGAGTGTCTCAACCCAAAGCACCGTCGCCATCGTCATCGCCAGCAAGGGCTATCCGCAAGCTCCCGAAATCGGCAAGGTGCTCGATCCGCTTCCTGCCTACATGCAGCTCAACTCCTTCAAGGATGAGCCACAGGTCTTCTTCGGTGCCGTCGAGAGACATGATGGACAGCCGATTACCGTCGGTGGCAGGCCGGTGACCATCGTCGGCAAAGGCGAGAACATCAACATGGCCAACAAGAACGCCTACGCGAAGATCAACAAGATCCACTTCGAGGGATCCTGGTACCGCCAGGACATCGGCGAACGCTTTTTAGAGAACTGAGGGGAAACCTCCAGGCTTTACCGGAGCCCTTGATGTGCCTGTCACATCAGGGGTTTTGTCTTTCTGAAACCCATAGAGACAAGGAAAGAGCCGCCCTGGCAACCAGAGCGGCTCTTTTCGTTGGAATGGAAGCATCAATGCTGGCGACGAAACTCGTAAAGCAGGATACCGGTGGCGACCGACACGTTGAGCGAGTCGATATGCCCGCGCATCGGGATCGATACAATCTCGTCGCAGAGCTTGCGGGAAAGTTCGCGGATGCCACTTCCCTCGCTACCCATGATGATGGCAGTCCTCTGGGGGAACTTGGTCTCGTAGCTGTTCGTACCGGACATGTCCGCGCCATAGATCCAGAATCCGGCAGCCTTCAGTTCCTTCACCTCGCGGCTCAGGTTGGTGACCACCGCCATCGGCACATACTGGGCGGCGCCGGAAGAAATCTTGGTGACCGTCTCGTTGGCCTGGGCGCTGCGCCTTTCGGGGACGACCACCAAGTCGACTCCGAACTGGTCGGCACTGCGGAGAATCGCCCCCAGGTTGTGCGGATCAGTGATCTCGTCGAGCAGAAGCACCAAGGCCCCCTGGCCCTCCTCCAGCTTGGAAAGGAACTCGCTGACCGTGGTGACGATCAGCCGGCCTCCGCCCCGACGGGCACCGCCAAAGTCAAGCACAACACCCCGGTGCTCCACACCGGGCATCATGCGGTCCATTTCCTGGGGGGAAAGTTTCTTGATGGCGATCTTTCCGGTCAGCATCGCCAGTCTCTCGAGGTCGGAGTAACTTTTTCCGACTCCGCGGGAAACATAGAGCGTCGAGCCCATCGGGGCCAGTTTGATACCCTCTTCAATCGCGTGCTTGCCGTAAATCTTCTCGCCCATCTCGTTTCTCCTCTTATTCGTTGATATCACCCTCATAGGGGACCGGCTGCGGCCTGTCATTCTCGCCCATAGCCTCAGACAGCTGCTTCATCAGACTGCGGGCCTTCAGACCAAGATGCTTCGGGGTATCCACCTGGATGCGCAGGTACAAATCGCCACGATCGGTACTGTTGAGCTTGGGGGCGCCTTGTCCACGGACTCTCAGCAGCTTCCCGCTCTGCGTCCCGCCCGGGATGGACACTTTGAGCTCCTTGCCATCCACACTGGTGATGATGATGTCGGAGCCAAGCGCTGCCTGGGTGAAGCTGATCGGCACCTGCAAGTAGAGGTCCGCGCCCTGCCGGACGAAATACTTGTCCGGCCTGACTGTGATGAAAACCACCAAATCACCGCTCGGACCACCGTTGGCCCCAGCGTCTCCCATACCTCGCAACGTGACCCTGTTGCCGTTATCCACGCCAGCAGGAATGGTGACCCTCAGCTTGGTCTGCTTGCGCTTCAAGCCGGAGCCATGGCAGTCCTGGCAAGGATGGTCGATCACCTGGCCTCTGCCGCCACAGGTGGGGCAGGTCGTCGCCACGGTGAAGAATCCACTGTTCCTACGTACCTGGCCGCTTCCTCCGCAAGTGGGGCAGGTCTTTGTTCCGGTGCCGTCAGCAGAACCGGAACCATGGCAGGTGTCGCAGACCACCTGATGGATATACGAGACATCCACCTTGGTGCCAAACAGCGCATCCTTGAAGTCCAGCGTCACGTCATAGCGCAGGCTCGATCCCTGGCTGGGTCCGCCACTACGGCGTGCGCCACCCTGGCCACCCATGCCGCCTCCGAAAAAGGAACTGAAAATGTCCTCGAATCCGCCACGACCTCCGAAGATATCGGAGAAATCCTGGTAGACATGGGAATAGTCGTGACCCATGCCTCCAGCTCCGTCGATACCGGCAAAGCCGTACTGGTCGTAGGCCGCGCGCTTCTTCTCGTCGCTGAGGACTTCGTATGCCTCGGTGGCTTCCTTGAAACGGGCCTCGGCGTCCTTGTCGCCCGGATGGGTATCCGGGTGATTGGCCAAAGCCAGCTTGTGATATGCTTTCTTGATCTGCTCTGGAGTCGCGTCCTTGGCGACACCAAGCACCTCATAATAATCTCGTTTCGTCTCTGCCATAGGAAAGTCCTCAAACACACATCATGTCGGCTTTTTCGGGGCCGACATGATGTGATGATATTGCATTGTAGCAAAAAGCCGGAATCAGTTCACGACCTCATAGCCGGCGTCATCAGGACCTGTACCCTGATGGGTCGTCGGACCACTGGCCGCACCGCCCTGAGCCCCGCCGTTTGCAGGACCACCCTGGGCTCCGCCGTTCTGATTGTTGGCACCTGCGTGCTTGTAAATCTCCTCGGCGAGCTTGTAGGAGGCTTCCTGCAGAGCCTGGGTTTTGGCCTTCAGCTCTTCGGTAGAGGCGGCGCTGTTGGAGAGCGTGCTCTTCAAGTCGGCAATCGCCTTCTCAATCTTGGCCTTGTCGTCAGCGGAGATCTTGTCGCCGTAGCTCTTCAGCGACTTCTCGGTGCTGTACATCATGGTCTCGGCGTTGTTGCGGGCGTCCACCTTCTCCTTGGCCTTCTTGTCCTCGTCGGCGTGGTCCTTGGCTTCCTTCACCATGCGGTCGATCTCCTCGTCGGAAAGTCCGGAAGAGCTCTCGATCTTGATGTGGGCTTCCTTGCCCGTACCGGTGTCCTTGGCGGACACATGGACGATGCCATTGGCATCGATATCGAAGGAAACCTCAATCTGCGGAACTCCACGCGGAGCAGCCGGAATCTGGTCCAAGGTAAAGGTGCCGAGGACCCTGTTCTGGGCAGCCATCTCACGTTCGCCCTGCAGGACCTTGATGCCGACCTCGGTCTGGCCATCAGCCGCAGTAGTGAAAATCTGGCTCTTGTGAGTCGGAATCGTGGTGTTGCGAGGAATCATCTTGGTGCACACGCCACCGAGGGTCTCGATGCCCAGGGAAAGCGGAGTGACATCAAGCAGGACGACGTCCTTGACGGTTCCGCCAAGAATACCACCCTGAATGGCGGCGCCCATGGCGACTACCTCATCCGGGTTGACACCCTTCATCGGCTCCTTGCCGCCGAACATCTCCTTGACTGCTTCCTGGACCGCGGGGATACGGGTCGTGCCACCAACAAGAATGACCTCGTCGATATCGTGGATCGTCAGGCCAGCATCACGCAACGCATTGGTGACCGGACCACGGCTACGCTCGACCAAGTCGGCGGTCATGGCCTCGAAGTGGGCCCGGGAAAGATCCATCTGCAGGTTCAACGGGCGGTTGTCCTTGTTGGCGATGAAAGGCAGGCTGATGGTGTAGTTCATCGTGCTGGAAAGAGCGATCTTCGCCTTCTCCGCCTCTTCCTTCATCCTCTGCAGGGCCATGGTATCGTTCTTCAGGTTGATGCCATACTGCGCCTTGAACTCCTCGTTCATCCAATCGATGATCTTCGCATCGAAGTCATCACCGCCAAGGTGGGTATCACCGTTGGTGCTCTTGACTTCGAAAACGCCGTCTCCGAGCTCCAGGATGGAGACATCGAAGGTACCGCCGCCGAAGTCATAGACGGCAATCTTCTCTTCCTTGTTGGTCTTGTCCAAGCCGTAGGCCAGAGCGCTGGCGGTAGGCTCGTTGACGATACGCTTCACATCAAGGCCGGCGATCTTTCCTGCGTCCTTGGTGGCTTGGCGCTGGGCATCGTTGAAATAGGCAGGGACCGTGATGACCGCCTCGGTCACCGGCTCCTTCAGATAGGCCTCCGCAGCTGCCTTCATCTTCTGAAGGATGGCGGCGGAAATCTGCTCCGGAGAGTATTCCTTGCCTTGGGCGACGACACGGACATAGCCCTGAGCGTCGCTGGTCACCTTATACGGCAATCTGCCCAGCTCCTGCTGGACATCAGCGTCCTGATACTTGTGGCCCATGAAACGCTTGATTGAATAAATCGTGTTCTCGGCGTTCGTGACCATCTGGTTCTTGGCCGGCTGGCCGACGAGCTGCTCGCCCTTGTCGGTGAAAGCCACGATGGACGGCGTCGTGCGGGCGCCATCGCTGTTGATGATGACGTGAGGTTCGTTACCCTCCATCACCGCGACACAACTGTTGGTCGTGCCAAGGTCAATACCAATAATCTTTCCCATATCTGTATCTCCTCAAATTCCCGATAATTTCAAAAGTTTTCCTGTTCCTTATCGGAACGTCTGTAACATACTCACGCTTGGCGCAATCGTCAATTGGAAGGTTGGCTGACCACCACTTTCGCGGGACGGATCACCTTGTCGCCAAGCAGGTATCCGGATTGATAGGTCATCGTGACCGTCTTGTCCTTGTACTTGTCGTCCTTGACCATCTGCAACGCCTCGTGCCGGGACGGGTCGAACGGTTTGCCATCAGTCTCCATTTTCTTCAGGCCGAACTGGCCGGCAAGGTGCTGGTACATCTTGTCGTTGATCATCTGCACACCCTCGAGCATTTTCTCGAAGTCCTTGGACTGGTCCTCCTTGCCTGCCTGCAGGGCGCGTTCGAAGTCATCAAGGGTCGGAAGCAGGTCTTTCAGGATCTTCTCCTTGGCTCTCTCGATCTCCATCGCGGTGTTGCTCTGCATGCGCTTCATGTCAGAGGCCATCGTGGAGGCATAGCGCTGCATGCTGGCGTATTTGTCCTGCCAATCCTGCACCTTGTCGTTGAGCTGGCTGATTGTCTGTGCATCGTGCAGGCTCTTCTGGTCGGCCGCCGAAAGCTGGGCCTGGAGCAACGCCACCTGCGCCTGAAGCGCGGCAATCTGCTCCTGAGGAGTCGGTTCCTTCTTGACTTCTTGGGAATCCTTCTGCTTCTCAGCGGGTTCAGCCTGAGCCTCCGGCTTTTTCGTGGCCTCCTGCTGTGCGCTCGCTTTCTCAGCTTCCTTCCCGGAGTCCTCGTGGTTGTTCACGTTGATTTTCATACTTTTCCCTCACGAACAAAAAATACTGCGTACCCCCGCAGGGATACGCATGAAACATACTCATGGACAATTGCCATCGTCAAGGGAGCCCGGCTCAATCGTCCAGGCTAATCGACTCATCGTCCCCGACGGGGATGTACTGCTTGGGCTTTTTCTCAGGCTCAGACTTGACCTCACGTGTCTCCAGATCGGCCAGGGAGGAAATAATCTCACGCTCTGCGCTCCGCTGAGGCTCTTCAAGATCCACCATATCGTCGAGCACTGGTTCTTCTTCAGGGTCCACTTCCCCTTCTGCCTCGACTACCTTTTCCTGGGTGGTGTATTCAGAAGATGCTTTTTCACCAGCGTCCTGTTCTTCTGGCTCCTTTCCCGTTTTGGACTCCGGCTCTGTCTCGAGCAGATCGTCAAGAACAGGATCTTCCTCTGGAACCGCCTCTGCCTCAGGTTCGTCGGCGGCAAGCGCCTCGGCGGGAATGGTGAAGTCCAACGGGGGTTCGGTCCCTGTGCCGGCTGGGGCTGAGGCATTGGACTCTGCAAGAGAAGCGGATTGCTCCTCTGCTTTGGGAAGCTCGAAACCTAGGTCGGAATCAGTTTCCTTTCCGGATGCCGGCTGCTCGTTGAAGGCACTGGAAGGGATCGGTTTGAAATCGAACACCGGCTCTTGGTCATCAGGGTTTTCGGGAGCCTGGGCGGGAACCGAGGCGACATCGTCGGCCATATGTTCGGCCCGCTCCTCCATTTCCCTGACAATCTCTGCCTTCTCGGTCTTCAGCCGCTCAAGCTCGCCGTGCAGGGCGTCGGTCTCTGCCTGTAACTCGTCGATCGACTGCTCCATCTGTTGCTTGTGGCTCTCCTGGGTGGCGTTGAGCGCCTCGTTGTTGGTAAGCTGGTGGGTGTACTCTGCCAACTTCTTGCTGACCTCCTCGAGCCGCTGGGCGCTGTTGGCGTCCAATGTGGCGGCGATATCCTTTGCGGAGGCGAGGCGGCCATCCAGCTCGTTGATGAAGACCTGGCTGGTGGAGACCATGGTATGGAAGGAGGCGTCAATCTGCTCGATGGTCTGCTTGAAGACCGTCTCCATCTTCTCTGCACAACTGATGGTGAAGTTGGACATATCCTTGTCCACCTGGCCGACGGTCTCGAAGCGTAGCCGTTTGAAGTCGTCCTCGCTCTTCTGCAAGGATTCCTTCATCTGTTGCTCGAACTCGCCGAACTTCTTCCCCTGCTCCTCTACCGCCTGGAGTGCGTCCTGCTTTTGCTTCTCCAAAGCCTCGGTGTAGCTGTCGATGGAACTCTTGGTCTTTTCCATCAGTTCCTCGACCTGCTTCTGGAAACCGGTCAGCTTCTCCTCACTTGCGGCAAGCAGGCTCTTGACCGCCGCCTCGTTCTCCTCCCGCATCGTCTTCAGGGCGGTCTCGCCCTCTGTCCGCATCGTCTCGATGGCGGTTTTCTCCTTGGCGGTATCCTCCTGGAACCGGGCGATGGTCTGGCGGATCTGCTCCACCTCGGCGATATCGCCACGGATTTCCTGGATGCGTGCTTCGGCCTGGTCGGTGATCGAGGCGAGCTGGCCCATCACCTGCCGGTAGTTGGCCAATATCGCCTGAAGCTTCGCCAAATCCTGGCTACGGTTCTGGATATCGAGAATCTTCCCGTCCATATCCCCCATCACGTTCTGGGCCTGGACGATTTTCTGGTTGACAATCTCGATCGCATGCTGGGAATTCTCACGCAGACGGTAGTTCTCCTTCTCGCTGGCGGCCCCAAGCCTTTTCAATTGTTCCTGGATCCGCATCATCTTCTTGCGGTCATTGGCGGCGCCAAAGAGCAGGAGACTGATTACAAAATTAACGGCAAACAACACAAATGCGAAAACATAAAACGTCAAGGCAAGAACCCCCTTTAGAGAGCAGCAAGTTCCGAATACGATGTTACCACATACTCCGCTTCGGGGAACAGGTGGCGCTTCTTCCTGCCCGAGGTGATCAGGCAGGAATGCAAGCCCGCCCCACGCGCGCCCAACACATCCTTGCGGTAGCTGTCTCCCACATATAAAACCTCTTGAGGCTCAAGATTGATACAAGAAACCAGTTTCGAAAATACCCGGGGATCGGGTTTCAGGTAACCGATGTCCTCGCTGGAGAGAGCGACATCCACCACGTCGTCCACCCCGAGGGCCTTGAGCTTCCCTTCCAACGGGAAATCGCTCAGAACGGCAATCGTATAGCCTCGTTCCTTGAGCGCATGCAGCGTCTCACGCATTCCCCTGCGCTCGGGAACTGCCTGGTACAGCCGTCTCCAGCTGGCATAGAACACGACATCCACCAGTTTTCCCATCCGGTCGACCGACCGTCGGGTGGCCTTGCGATGGAGAGAGCCGAGCATCAGCCGGGAAAGCCGGTCCAGGTATCCTGCCCGGTTCTCCGGGACGGTAGGCCGGCTGGCCTGCTCGATCCGGTAGGCCCTCCTGGCACGGTTGTAAGCCCAGGCGAGCAACGGCGCCTTCACCCCGGCCAGGAACATACGCCAATAGTAGCTCCGTTGGGGATAGAGGGTACCATCGACATCAAAAGCGACTGCCTTGATCTCAGCGTCCATGCTTCTTCTGCAGGTGCTGCTGCATCTGCCCGGCATTCTTCTGGATCTTGCTCTGCCGCTTCAACGCCTTGCCATAGGACGCCTTGTTTCCCGGCTTGACCGGACGAGCCTTGGCTTTTGCCCTTCCTCCGCTTCTGGCCTTCACCGCCTTTTCGGCCGCATGCTTCTTGATTGCCGTCAGACTGACCACCTGTTTCGGCTTGTCGTGCAACGACGGATTACGGCGTCGCTCGCGCAGGTCGATCTCCACCGGCACCATCGTGAAGCCGAGGTCCTTGCGGATGCAGTTCTTCAGGTACTGGAGGTACGCTGGAGGAAAATCCTTCGTGTGGTTGACGAAGAAGAGGAACTTGACCGGTGCGGCGCTGATCTG
Organism: uncultured Spirochaetaceae bacterium; assembly: GCA_900315435.1. GTDB lineage: Bacteria > Spirochaetota > Spirochaetia > Sphaerochaetales > Sphaerochaetaceae > RUG023. Next base: position 49,077 of record OMYY01000005.1, on the reverse strand, counting down.
GGTGCCATAATAGACCTTGTAATGGCCCAGCTCGCCTCGTGGCGGCTGGTATCTCTCGCCCCATCGGGCGACTGCGGCATTCAGGACCGAAGTGTCGACGCGCTTCTGCATCTCGCAGTGGACTTCCCAGACAGTATCCAGCAGTTTGCCGATGTTCTCGCCATTCTTGGCGCTGATGGCGACAAGGGGAGCGAAGCCAAGGACCGGAAAGAGGAAACGCGTACGGTCCTCGATGGCCTGCAGCTGGTTCTTCACGGTCAACAGGTCGATCTTGTTCAGCACCAGGACGATTCCGACACCACGGCGAGTCACCAGACCGGCGATTTTCTTGTCCTGGTCGGTCACGCCCTCGAGGGAGTCGATCATCAACACCACCACATCGGCCTCGTCGATGCTCTTGATGGCGCGGTTGACCGAGTAGTATTCGACATCGTCCTCCACCTTCCCCTTGCGGCGGATACCGGCGGTATCCATGACGGAGAACTCGGTTCCCTTGTAGGTGAAGGTGCCACGCACCACGTCACGGGTGGTGCCGGCGATATCACTGACCAAAGACAGGTCGCTGCCGACCAGCAGGTTGGTCAGGGTGCTCTTGCCCGTGTTGGGCTTGCCCAGGATGGCCAAGCGCAGCTGCGGAGCGCTTTCCGGGGCGTTCTCCACCGTCGTCAGGTTGAGGATCCCCATCAGGGTATCCTCAAGGTCCTCGATGCCGCGGCCGTGGGCGGAAGAAATGCCGACCACCCGCTGGTACCCATAGCCATAGAAGTCCCAGACCAGGTCATTGCGCTTCTCGTCATCAACCTTGTTGACCACCAGGACGACTTTGTCGGTGTAGGGACGCAGCGTCTGCATCAACTCGTCGTCCTCGGCGGTCATGCCGGTGCAGTCGACCATGAAGAGGATCGCGTCGGCCTTGTCGAGCAGGCCGAGGGAGCGCTTGGCAACCAGCGAATCCATCTCCTCCTGGTCCACCTTGACGCCGCCAGAGTCGACGAGGGTGACCGGGTGGTTGCCCAAAAGCCAGCGTTCGCTGATCGTGTCACGGGTCACGCCGGCAACCGGGCTGGTGATGGCGCGCCTCTTGCCGAGCAATCGGTTGAACAGCGTGCTTTTTCCCACGTTCGGCCGCCCGATGATGGCAACGGTGGGAATCGTCTTGGTATCTTCCATTTCCATTATTTCATCCATTTGCTTTATTCCTTGAAGGAGATTGAATAATCTCATGAAGGAACGAAAAAGGCAACACCTATCTGGCCTGATGGTCCTTCATCCAGATTTCCATCGTGTGGCTCACGGCATCGGCGCTCTCCAGCGTCATGACCCGGTCTTTCAGTTCCTTCGCCTCCTGCCAGCTGACGGAGCGCAGCACACTGCGAACCTCCAGCACCTTCTGGGGGTCCATGGAGAACTCGTCCAGCCCGAGACCGGCAAGCAGTACCGAGCAGCGGGGGTCGCCTGCCATCTCTCCGCACATGCCGCAAGGGATGTGGGCGGCATGGGCCGCCGCGATGACCATGCGGATCGAACGGAGCACCGCCGGATGGAAGGGCTGGTAGAGATAGGAGATTTTCTCGTTCCCGCGGTCAACGGCCAAGGTGTACTGGATCAGGTCGTTGGTACCGATCGAGAAAAAGTCGACACGCTTGGCAAGCAGGTCGGCGCAAAGCGCGGCGCTTGGCACTTCGATCATCGTCCCGACCTGGACATCCTTGTCGTAGGGAATGCCTGCGGCGGCAAGCGAACGCTTGGCTTCCTCCAGCACATCAAGCACCGAGTCCAGCTCTCCGACACCGCTGATCATCGGGAACATGATCCTGAGCTTCCCATAGACGGAAGCCCGGAGCAGGGCCCGAAGCTGGGTCAGGAAGATATCCCTGCGGGACAGACAGAAGCGGACAGCACGCCAGCCAAGAATCGGGTTCTGCTCGTCGATGCCCAGTCCGGGAACCACCTTGTCCCCGCCAACGTCGAACGTACGGATGGTCACCGGCTTGGGTGCCATCTTCTCGATGATGGTGCGGTAGTCGTTGAACTGCACCTCCTCGCTGACATTTTCCCCTTGATTGATGATCAGGTACTCGGAACGGAACAGGCCCACTCCGTCGCAGCCCACCTCATGGATGTGGTCCACCTCCTCGATCATCTCGATGTTGGCCATCAGATGCAGCATCCGGCCGTCCTTCATGACGGTCGTCTCCCTGGCGAGTTTCTCCAGCTCGCGGTCGTGGAGCCACAGCCGTTGGAAATCGTAATGGAATTTTTCCAACGTATCTTGGTCGGGGTCGACCACCACGCTGCCAGCGAATCCGTTGACCACCACCTGGCTGGCCGGCCTGACATGGCTGGAAAGGTCGCCGAGACCGATGACCGAGGGGATACGGAGGGAGCGGGTAAGGATGGCCACGTGGCTGGTGGGGCCGCCGGAATCGAGGGCGATGCCCTTCACATGGGTCTTGTCCATCAGGAAGAGCTCGCTCGGCATCAGCCGGTCGCTGACCAGGATCACGTCATGGTCCAGATGGTCCAGGCTCCCGCGGTTCCTGCCTTCAAGGCACTCGATCACCTGGAAAGAGACGTCTCGCAAATCATCGCAGCGCTCTTTCAGGCTCGCGTCTCCGCTCTGGTCGAGCATGCTGACCATCTGCTCCGCCACCGACTCGACCGCCCAAGGGGCACAGACCAGGTCCTGGGTGATGCGGTCCTCCACCTGGCTCTTGAAGGCCGGATCCTCCAGCATCATCACGTGGGTATCGATGATGCTCTGGCTGGTCTTGTCACCCTTGCCTTCCCGCAGCAGGGCGATGGCGGCATCGACCGCCTGATGGAACCGCCGGATCTCGCCGGGCACCTGCTCCGAAGTGATGGAATCGTGGGCTACCGCGACCGGATGGTGGAGGTAAAGATAGGCCTCGCCCCGCACAAGACCGTATGCTGTACCGATGCCTTTTCGTTGAATCATGGTATAGTCATGGTATCGCAGATAAAAAAAGGGCTCAACGCTTTTCCTGCCGTTCCGAGGAAAAACCTGTCCCAAACACGATGCCACTGGAAAGGCTGTGGCTGGTCGGGTACACTCAGGCTATGCGCCATTTTCCGAAACACCCCTATCTGGCCGCATGGCTCTGCTGGCTGGTCCTCTCCGGCCTGCTGGTCCTGGGATGCCTGCCCAAAATCCGGGATGCCTTCCGGAGAAGCGGAGTACGGGAACTCTTGGCCTCACGCTCCGTCGAACAAGTGGCAAGCGACCACCGGCAGGTCACTGTCTCATTCCTCGACAGCGCGCTGAGGGAGGTCAGTTTCCGGCAATGGCAGAAGCGGCTTGGGGGTGACCAATACCACGACACATTGGAGAACCTGATCGCAGGCCCGGACTTGGCAAGCGTCAAGAAAGGAGCCGCCAGCTTTATCTCCCCCCGTACCGAGCTGATCGGCTGCACCCTCTCCAGCCGCACGCTCTTTGTCGACCTTTCCCGTCAGTTCCTCGATTCTCCCGACCTGGACAAAGCAGAGGAACAGCTGGAAGCGACCATGCAGGCTTTCGAGGCTGTCGACAGGGTGCAGATTCTGGTCGAGGGGCAGCCCCTCTCAGAGCTTCGCCAGAAATGATGGCTCATCCAAAGCCCCATCCAGGGCTAGGAGCGCCAGGTACTCGGTATTTCCCTTCCGGCCGGTAATGGGACTCTTGACAATATCCCGAACAGCAATATGCTCATCAGAAAGTTGCCGGTAGACAGCCAACAGGACATCGCGCAGCAATTGCGGATCCGTGACTACGCCGTGGAAACCCGGCTGGCCTTTGGGCAACTCGAATTGCGGCTTGATCAGGCTGACCAGCCAGCTGTTGCCGCACAACGAGAGGATGTGGCCCGCAGCCCCGCTGATCGAACGGAAGGAAAGGTCGCAAACCGCCGCCTGGGGTGCCGGGTCCAGGACATCGAGAGTCATGATGTTCTGCTGCTCATGTACCTTGACCCGTCCATCCTGCCGGAGCTTCCAGGATAGTTGGTTGGTCCCGACGTCGACCGAGTGGACCAGACTGGCTCCGTGCTGCAGCAGGCAGTCGGTGAAGCCACCGGTAGAGGATCCGGCATCCAGCATGCACATGCCTGCGACATCCAGGTGGAAGGCTTTCAAGGCGTGCTCCAGCTTGTAGCCGCCGCGGGAGACGTATTTCTCAAAGGTGAAGGAAAGCGGGACGTCCTCGGGAAACTTCATCCTCGGATCGGCACAGACCTCTCCTCCAGCCAACACATTCCGGCAGATGATATAAGCGCCAAGTTTCTCCCTCCCGATGTCCGGGTAATGCAAGGAAAGGAGATCGATCAGCGCGCGCTTCCTCATGCCTGGATCCGCCTGATGGAAAGCGCCTGCCCGGTTGCCACGTCGATAGTGACCAGCACCCCGTTGATCTCCGCATCGCCGTCCTTGATCGGGTTGCGCAGCGGCATCTGGCTGAGCTGTTTCTGGATGGCGATTTCCGGCACACTGCCGATGACGCTGTCCTTCGGACCGGTAAAGCCCAAGTCGGTTTGGTAGGCGGTGCCATGAGGAAGGATCTTGGCGTCGGCTGTGGCCACATGGGTGTGGGTCCCGACCACGACGCTCACCTTGCCGTCCAAGTAGAACCCCAACGCTTCCTTCTCGTCGGTAGCCTCGGCATGGAAGTCGACCAGCACGACAGGGGTCTGGCGCCTCGCCTGCTGGGCCAGCTTCAAGCCGACACGGAACGGATCATCGGTCTGGGGCATCTCGATGCGTCCCTGCAGGTTGATGACAGCCACCGGGCCACAAGGGGTGGATACGACGCACATGCCGTGGCCAGGCGCACCATCAGGGTAGTTTGCCGGCCGGAGCAGGCGGTTCTCGCTGTCCAGGACAGGACGCAGATCCTCCTGCTGCCAGATGTGATTGCCACTGGTGATTACGTCGACCCCCAGGGCAAAAAGCTGGTTCATCTGTCCCACCGACAGTCCGAATCCGTCAGCGGCGTTCTCGCCGTTGACCACCACCACATCAGCCTTGGTTTCCTTCTTCAGGGCTCCCAAGGACACAAAAAGCGCCCGGAGGCCGGGTTGTCCGCAGACATCCCCCAGCATCAGGGCGTTCAATGACTTTTTCTCAGCCATGGTTACCTTGCGTATTCGACAACGCGGGTCTCGCGGATGATCGTCACCTTGATACGGCCGGGATAGCGAAGCTCAGCCTCGATCCTCTCGGCGATCTTGCGGGCGATATCCTTTGCCTGCTCGTCATTCACCTTCTCGTTGTTGACCATGATGCGGAGTTCCCTGCCCGCCTGGATGGCGAATGCGTTGTCCACACCGTCAAAGCCCTTGGCAATCTTTTCCAAAGACTCGAGACGCTTGATGTAGTTGTCGATTGTCTCGCGTCTCGCTCCAGGACGGGAAGCGCTGATCGCGTCGGCGATCTGCACGATCACCGCCTCTACCGTCTCAGGCTCCACATCGTTATGGTGCGCGAGAATGGCATTGACCACCTTCGGGTCCTCGCCCAGCCGCTTGGCCAGGTCGGCACCCAATTCGGCATGGTTCTGGTCGCTTTCGCTCTCGATGCCCTTGCCGATATCGTGCAACAGGCCCGCGCGCATAGCCAGCTGGCTGTCGGCGCCCACCTCTTTGGCGATCATGCCGGCGAGGATGGCGACTTCCTTGCTGTGATTCAGCACGCTTTGTCCGTAACTGGTACGGAAATACAGCCTGCCAAGGGCCCTGATGGCCTCCTGGCTCATGTTGCCGATGCCAAGGTCGAATACCACGGTCTCGCCTTGGTCCATGACGACACGGGCGATTTCCTTGGTGACCTTGGTGACGACCTCCTCGATGCGGGCCGGATGGATGCGGCCATCCTGCACCAGGCGCTCAAGGGAGACGCGGGCGATCTCGCGGCGCACCGGATCAAAGCAGGAAATGACGACTGCCTCAGGAGTATCGTCAATGATGATATCCACTCCGGTCAGCGTCTCAAGGGTCCTGATGTTGCGTCCCTCTCGGCCGATGATGCGTCCCTTCATCTCGTCGCTGGGCAGGCTGACGGAGGAGACGGTGGTGTCACCGGTCACCTCGGAGGCAAGCCGCTGGATGGAAGAGACGATGATGTCCCTGGCTTTCTTGTCGGCAGTCAGCTGCGCCTCGGCCTCGATCTTATTGATCTCCACCTGGGCGTCATGGCGGGCGGCATCCTGCATCTGCGCCATGATTGCGTTTTTCGCCTCGTCGGCGGTCATGCTGGCAATCCGCTCCAGCTCGCTGGTAAGCGAATCCTCACGGTCGGAGAGAGCCTTCTCCCGATCGTTGAGCGCGTTCTCGCGGTCTCCCAGTTGTTTCTTGGTATTCTCGACCTCGCCTTGCTTTTTCTCGAGTGCCTCTTCCTTGTCCTGCAGGCGGCGTTCCGTCCTCTGCAGTTCATTCTGGCGCTCTCGCGCTTCACGTTCCTGCTGGCGCTGTTCGTCCAGCAGTTGTTTGCGCGTCTCAAGAACGAGTTCGTTTTTCTTTGCTTCCGCTTCTTTTACAGCCTCAGCATCCAGACGGGCAGCCTTCTGCTCGATGGAGGTGAGTTTAAATTTCGCATACAGCCAACGGGCGCTCCAGCCCAGAGCAATACCAACTACAGCAACCAGGAGAGTAATAACATACGACATATACTACCCCCTAAATTGTAATAAAAAATATTCTAGGGGTGCCTTGCCCGATTGTCAAGGACAGGCGGGGAAGCATGAAAAAAACCGCCCCCGAAGGAGCGGTCTTGGTCAGAGCACTGACCTCTTGCATTCGCAACACGGAAATCCGGGTCTTATTTGTCCCCGCCGCCAGCCTTGCCGCCGGCCATCGTCTTGCGGACGCCTGCTGCCTTGGCAGAGCCCTTCGCAGCAGCGACTTTCGAAGAACGAGCGTGCTTCTTCACGTCCTTGTTCTCCTTCTCAGCCTTCGGAGCGGCCTTCTTCTCGGAAGCCTTCGCTTCCTTCTCTTCAGCCTGCTTCTCGGCCTTCTTCTCGTGTTCGGCGGTCTTCTCGACCAGCTCGAGGATGCACATCTCAGCCGCGTCGCCAACACGGAAACCGGTCTTCAGGATTCTGGTGTAACCACCCTTTCTCTCCTTGAAGAGGGGTCCGATCTCGTTGAACAACTTGGCGACAACACCTTCCTCATAGATATAGGCGGCCGCGACTCTGCGGTTGTGGACGTTGTCCTCTTTTGCACGAGTAATGAGCTTCTCGGCCTTCTTGCGGACCTCGAGAGCCTTCGGTTTGGTGGTCTCAATCCGTTCATACTTGAACAGAGAGGTGACCATGGAACGCAGGAGGGCCTTGCGCTCAGCGGAGCGTCTGTCCAGCGCGTTGAAACCAATCTTATGCTTCATTGCTATTATCCTCTTTATTCTCGGCTGCGCCGTTAACCCTCATGGCGGTCTTCAGCACACTGTAATCAGTCATTCCGAGACTCAGGTTCCACTCTTTGAGCTTCTCCTTAATCTCCTGGAGGCTCTTCTTACCGAAATTCCTCGTCTTGGCCATCTCTTCCTCGGTCTTCTTGGTCAGATCGCCAATGGTTCTGATATTGGCGTTCTTCAGACAGTTGGACGAACGAACGGTGAGTTCCAAATCCTCCACAGGGGTGTTCAGAATCTTGCGGACTCTCGCTTCCTCCTCATCAATCTCGTCGTTGCTGTTGATCAGCGACTCATCGAAATTGATGAAAATCTGGAAATGGTCCTTCGCGATTTTGGCCGCTTCCGCCAAGGCATTCTGGGGAGCGATGGTGCCATCGGTCCAAATCTCCAGCGTCAGCTTATCGTAATCGTTACGATAGCCAACACGGGTCGGCTCGATGTGGTACTTCACCAGTTTGACGGGAGAGAAGACGCCGTCGACAGGGATGACACCAGCCTCGTCCTCAACATATTTCTTGTTGATTTCAGCCGGCACGTACCCTCTGCCAAGGTCGATCTGTACTTCCATCTCGAGGTTGCAGTCATCCATCATGGTAAAGACCACCAAATCCTTGTTGGTAATCTCAACCCGGTCACGCTCAAAGTCTGCACCGGTTACGACTCCGGGGCCTTTGCACTCGATCAAGAGGGTGGTACCCTCCACATCTTCGGGCATCCTGATCTGCAGCTTCTTCAGAGCGGCGGTGATGTCCATGATATCCTCACGGACACCAGGAATCTGCTCGTACTCGCTGACGATCATCTTGGCATTGCCATCTTTGTCGTAACTGGTGAACTTCACGGCAGTGACCGCATATCCCTGGATAGAGGAAAGAAGCACTCTGCGGAGCGTGTTACCAATGGTAGTTCCAAAGCCTCTCTCAAACGGATAGGCGATGAATTTGCCATAGTTCGTTTCTACTGCGCTATGCTCGAAAGTAATCCCCTTGGGTTTCTTGAAACCCTTAAGCAGGTTTTTGCGTGCCATGAACTACTCCTTACTTGGAATACAACTCGACGATCAGCTGCTCGTTGATCTTCTCGAGCTCAGTAACTTCACTTCTTCTCGGGACGGCGTTGAAGGTTCCTTTCATCGCATCCGGATCCAGCGACAGCCAGGGGCAGACACCGCTCTTGCCAAACTCTTCGAGGTTCTGCTTGATCAGCGTCAGCTTCTGCGCACGCGGGGTCAGGGTGATCACGTCACCCGGCTTCACGGAGTAGGAAGGAATATTGACCCGTCTTCCATTGACCATCACGTGGCCATGGTTCACCAGCTGGGCAGCCTGGTTGCGGCTGGCGGCGAAGTGGAGACGGAACACGACATTGTCCAAGCGGCACTCGAGCAGGCTGATAAGCGTCTCACCGGTGATTCCGGGGCGGCGGGCAGCTTCCTCAAAGGTTCTCTTGAACTGCTTCTCGAGCATGCAATAGGTCTTCTTCAGCTTCTGCTTCTCAGCCAGCTGGAGTCCATAGGTTGTCGGCTTCTTCGCACGGGCTCTCGGATCGCGGCCAGGAAGACCGGCATTCTTGAGATCGTTCAGCGGGCACTTGCCAGAGCGGCAACGGTCACCCTTGAGAAACAGCTTGCAGCGCTCAGCTCTGCAAACCCTGCATTTTGGTCCAGTATATCTTGCCATTTTCTTACCTGCTCCTCATCAGACTCTTCTGCTCTTGCGAGGTCTGCAACCATTGTGGGGAATCGGGGTGCAGTCACTGATGGTGCGAACCTTCAGGCCAAGCACACCAAGAGAACGGATGGCGCTCTCACGGCCGACACCGGGTCCCTTCACAAAGACATTCACTTCCTGCAGACCGGAGTCCAGAGCGGCCTTGGCGGCCTTCTCCATCGTGGTCTGAGCGGCATACGGAGTAGACTTCTTGGCACCGCGGAAACCAAGTCCACCGGCACTTGCCCAAGAAATAGCGTTGCCCTGCAAATCCGTAATGGTGATGATGGTATTGTTGAAAGTAGCCTGGATGTAGACGTTGCCTTCGTATACCGTCTTCTTAACTTTGCGTTTTACGTTAGCCATTTCTTACCTGCTCCTTACTTCTTCTTCGCTGCAACGGTCTTCTTCTTACCCTTGCGAGTTCTTGCGTTGGTTCTGGTTCTCTGACCGCGAACCGGAAGACCCTTTCTGTGGCGAAGGCCGCGGTAGCAGCCAATGTCCATAAGGCGCTTGATATTCAACGCGACTTCCGTGCGAAGTCTGCCTTCAACTTTATAGTTCTCGTCGATGACCTTTCTGACGACAGCCAGCTGGTCAACGGTCAAGGTGTTGATATTTGCATCCGGGTCGACACCAGCCTTGGCGCAGATATCCATAGCGGTCTTGTTTCCAATGCCATAGACATACGTCAACGCGATCTTGGTCGCCTTGTTCGGTACATCAACACCAGCAATTCTTGCCATTTATGGCCTCCTACATTCAATGGTGGGTTGGAAAATCAACCCTTCTGCCTCTGCTTGTGCTTCGGGTTCTCGCAGATGATTCTGACAACACCATGGCGGCGGATAACCTTGCACTTGTCACAGATCGGCTTCACACTTGCTCTCACTTTCATGATAAAGCTCCTTCAGCCTTAAAGACTTCTGTTCTTGCCCACCGTGAAACCATCATAGTGGTGCATTTGCATCAATCCCTCAATCTGACGCATGGTGTCGAGGTCGACGCCGACCATAATGATCAGCGAAGTGCCACCGAACAGCATGGCGACCTGCGGGGGAAAGCTAAACAACTTCTGTACCAAGGTCGGAATCAGGGCGATGAAAGCCAAGAAGAGGGAACCCGGCAGCACGATACGGTTGAGCACCTTGGTGAGGTACTCCTCCATCTTCTCGCTGCGGACACCCGGGATAGACCCTCCGTTCTCACGGATCTGTTTGGCCATCTCAACGGGATTCATCGAGATCTGGGTATAGAAGAATGCGAATGCGATAATCAGCAGGGTGTAGATAATCAGATAGGGGGCTCCCTGGGGATTCAGCCATTCGGCAAACCGTGCCATCCACCGGACACGAGTTCCGAGGGACGAAGCGATCTGCAACGGAAACGAAAGCAAAGCACTCGCGAAGATGACCGGGATGACGTTCGACGGATTGAGTTTCAGCGGGATGTAGGTGTTCTGGGCACCATACATCCTGCGTCCGACAATACGGCGGGCGTAGTTCACGGGAATCTTGCGGACACCCTGCTCTTCATACACAACCAAAGCGATGACGACAAGGAACATCAACGCGACGATCACCACGGACAGGGGGTTCAACGTCCCGGCGCTGATGCCGTGGGCAATCTGGACGCACCCGTCAGGGATACGCGCGACAATGCCAGCGAAGATCAGCAGGCTGATGCCGTTGCCGATACCCCACTGGGTGATCTTGTCGCCCAGCCACACCAGGAACATGCTTCCTGTCGTGACAGTCAACATTGCGATAAGGGTAAACTGTACAATCCCCAAGGTCAACAGGTTGGGAATCGAACGAGCGTAAATTGTGACCACAAACGACTGAATCAGACAGACAACAATGGTACCATACCGGGTAATCTGCTGAATCTTCTTGTTTCCGGCCGGGTCTTGCGCCAACTTCTTCAGCGAGGGGACGACCAGCAACATCAGCTGCAGGATGATCTGCATGCTGATATAGGGCATGACCCCAAGCATGAACAGGGAGAAATTCTCGAACGCGCCACCAGAGAAAAAGTTCAAGTATTCGGTAAGGCCGAAACTCGAACTATTGCTCTGAGCCAGAAAATATGTGGTCAGGACATTCGGATCGATACCCGGAATAGGAATGACCGCCCCGACCCTGCTGACAATCAGCAGGCCCAGGGTGATCAGAACTTTCCGACGCAGATCCTTAATTCTGAACATATCAACCAAGGAGTTTGCCATAAAGCCCTTCTCTTTGCTCCAACTTACCGAACTTCACCACCAGCGGCTTTGATCTTCTCGCCGGCAGCGGCGGAGACCTTCAGGCCCTCGATGACGAGTTTCTTGCTCAAGTCACCATCCGCAAGGATTTTGGCCTGGGCTTTGGCACCGGACAGGATGCCCTTCTCTCTGAGAGTGGCGTCGCTCACGGTTTCACCATCAGCGAAGCTCGCTTCCAGGACGGTAAGGGAAACAGGAAGATATGTTACCTTAAATTTGGAATTTGAGAAACCCCTTCTTGCCAAACGGCGATACAAGGGCATCTGTCCACCTTCGAATCCCGGCTTGACTCCACCGCCAGAACGGGAGTTCTGACCGTTGTTGCCCCTTCCGCAAGTCCTTCCCTTGCTGGAAGCGCCACGACCGACGATGGTCTTCTTGGTATTTGCGCCCTTTGGCGCAACAATCTGTGCCATGTTACATCTCCTCGACTTTTACAAGATGAGCGACAACACGGATCATGCCACGAACCGACGGAGTGTCGTCCGCGATGACGGTGCTACTGATCTTGCCCAGGCCAAGAGCCTTGGCGTTCTTGACCTGGCTGGGCAGGCAGCGGTTCAAGCTTCTCACCAGAGTGATTTTCAGTTTCTTTGCTTCTGCCATACCATTACCCCCACATCTCGGCAAGGGACTTCTTGCCTCTGGCCTTGGCGACAGCCTTGGCGTCCATCATGTGCTCGATGGCGTCAAAGGTCGCCTTGACAGAGTTGATCGGGTTGCGAGAACCGAGGGACTTGCTCACGACATCGTTGATGCCAGCGGCATCGCAGATGAAGCGGACAGCGCCACCGGCCTTGATGCCCGTACCGGCAACTGCCGGGCGGAGAAGCACACGCGCGCTCTTGTAGGCGCCGACGATCTCGTGAGGGATCTTCGGGGTATCGTTCTTCATCGGAACGGTAACCAGGTGTGCTCTTGCTCTGGAAGAAGCCTTGCGGATTGCCTCAGTCACATCGTTGGACTTGCCGAAGCCGTAGCCCACGTGACCTTTCTTATCACCGACAACGACCAAGGCGGCGAAGGAGGCATGCTTGCCGCCTTTGACAACCTTGCTGACGCGGTTCAGCCGAACGAGATGCTCAACAAATCCATCGTCCTTGTTGTGGTCTCTTTCTCTTTCATTGTTAGCCACAGTACTACCCCTTAGAACTTGACACCGGCCTTGCGGGCGCCATCGGCGATGCTCTTCACGATGCCATGATACATGTAACCGTTACGATCGAACACCACAGTGTTGATATTCTTCTCGAGCATGCGCTTGCCGGCAATCTCGCCAAGCTTCGCGGCATTCTCGACATTGTTCCTCACGCCCTTCAGATCACCCTCGACAGTGCTGGCGGAGACCAAGGTCTTGCCGTTGACGTCGTCGATGACCTGGACGTACATGTGCAGATTGCTGCGGAACACAGTCATACGCGGACGATCCGGAGTGCCACTCAGATGCTTTCTGATGTGGAGCTTGCGGCGTTCGTGCTTTCTCTGCTTATCGATAATTCTGTTCATAACGCTAGCCTACCATCATTTCTTCGCGGCAGCGGTCTTACCAGCCTTGCGGCGGATGACCTCCTGCTCGTACTTGATACCCTTGCCCTTATACGGCTCAGGTCCACGCAGACTTCTGATGTCCGCCGCAACCTGTCCCACCTTCTGCTTGTCGATGGAGGAGACGGTAACCTTGTTCGGGTTATCGACCTTCAGCTCGACGCCTTCCGGGCAGACAAACTCGATCTGGGTTGCGTAGCCGAGAGTGAACAGGATGTTCTTGCCCTTGGCCTCGGCGCGGTAACCGACACCGTTGATCGTCAGGCTCTTGGAATATCCCGTGGTGACACCGACGACCGCGTTGTTGATCAGCTGGCGGTACAGACCGTGCAAACTTCTGTTACGAATCGAATCGTCCTTGCGGCTTACCTCGACCTTCCCGTCCTTGACCTCGACAGTGATGTCGGGATTCACGGTGACAGCGGTCTTGCCCTTCGGGCCCTCGACAGTGACCGACGTACCGGCCACGGAAACCTTGACGCCCTGCGGGAGAACGATAGGCAATCTTCCAATTCTGGACATGTTCTACCTCCTCCTTACCAAACCTTGCAGATCAGCTCGCCACCGATCTTGGACTCCGCGGCCTTCTTTCCGGTGATGACACCCTCGGAAGTCGAGACCACCAGGACACCATAGCCATTGTACACGCGGGGCATGTCGCGATACCCAGTGTACATGCGGCGGCCCGGAGTGGACATGCGCTCGATGCCATGAATGACAGGAGCCTGATTCTCATCGTACTTCAAGTAGACGCGGACGAACGGGAAGTTGTCCTTGGTCACCTTCTTGAAGTTCTTCACGAAACCCTCATTCTTCAAGATCTTGATGATCTGAAGCTTCATCTTCGAAGTAGAGATGTCTACCTTATCGTGCTTCGCCAGACTAGCGTTTCTAATCTTGGTGAGCATATCTGCTACTGGATCACTTACTGCCATAGTAGTCTCTCCTTACCAACTAGATTTAGTAACGCCAGGAATCTGGCCTTCGCTCGCCAGCTTGCGGAAGCAAATTCTGCACATATCAAACTGACGCATATATCCACGAGGACGACCGCAAATTCTGCAACGATGATAGCTTCTGGTGCTGAACTTCGGATCTCTCTTCGATTTGATAATCAACGATTTCTTTGCCATGATCTCTAACCCTTACTTACCGGCTTTCTTTGCGAAAGGCATGCCGAGCTTTGCAAGCAGGTCATAGCCCTCTTCGTCGGTCCTGGCAGTGGTGACGAACGCAATGTTCATACCGCTAATCCGCTCAATCTTGTCGAAGTCGATTTCCGGGAAAATAATCTGCTCGGTAATGCCGAGGGAGTAATTTCCTCTTCCGTCGAAAGCGTTGGGATTGACGCCTCTGAAGTCCTTCACACGCGGAAGAGCGATACAGATCAGTCTCTCCAGGAAGAACCACATATTGTCTCCACGAAGCGTGACCATGGCGCCAATCTCCTGGCCCTCGCGGACCTTGAAGTTGGCGATGGACTTTCTCGCCTTGGTCTTGACAACGTGCTGACCGGTGATCGTCTCCAGCTCCTTGACGGCGGTCTCGAGCAGTTTCTTGTTCTCGACGGCATCACCGCAACCGATGCTGACCACGATCTTCTCAAGACGGGGTACTTGCATGACGGAGGTGTAGCCGTGCTCCTTGAACAGGGCAGGCGCGACCTCTTCCAGATACTTCCTCTTAAAGTTCGGGACAAACTTTTCAACAGGTGCAGTCTCAGCTTTCTCAGCCTTCTTCGGAGCTGCCGCCTTTTCTTTCTTGTCTTCTGCCATCAGAGTGTTTCCCCAGTCTTTTTGGCGAAACGGACCTTGTTGCCCTTCTCGTCAAACTTGTATCCGATGCGAGTCGTCTTGCCGTCTTTGGTGACATAAGCGACATTTGCCACAGAAATCGGAGCCTCGATCTCCACGAAGCCACCCTTGTCCTGCGGGTTTTTCTTTTTCACGGTCTTCTTGACCATGTTGACACCCTGGACCAGAACTTTCGAGTTCTTGGCATCAGTGGAAAGGATACGGCCGGTCTTGCCCTTGTCCTTGCCAGAGATGACTTTTACGGTGTCATTTTTCTTCAGTCTCATAGCTGATCTCCTACAACACTTCCGGCGCGAGGGACACGATCTTCATGTAACCATTGCGAAGTTCCCTTGCAACGGGTCCGAAAATGCGCTTGCCGCGCGGGTTATTGTTGGCGTCGATGATGACGCATGCGTTATCATCGAACCTGATATAGGTACCGTCAGGTCTGCGGTATTCCTTCCTCGTACGGACAATCACGGCCTTGAGCACGTCGCCGCGCTTGATGGCGCCATTGGGGAGTGCGTCCTTGACGGCGACCACGATGATATCGCCGACACTGGCGACATATCTGTGGCTTCCACCGAGGACCTTGATGCACTGGACCCGCTTGGCTCCACTATTGTCCGCGACATTCAAATAGCTCTGCATCTGGATCATAATGTCTCTCCTGCCCTACTTACCGAGCACGCTCGACAATCTGAACGAGACGCCAGCAAACATCCTTGCTCAGATGGCGGCACTGTTCGATACGGACGGTGTCACCTTCCTTGGCCTCGTTTTTCTCATCGTGAGCCTTCACCTTCTTGGTGCTGGTCACATACTTCTTGTACAGGGGGTGCAGCATCTTGGTGGAGATGGCGACGGTGATCGTCTTGTCCATCTTATCGCTGACAACCTGTCCGACAAAGGTCTTGTTCCAAGCTTTTTCCATCTCTCACTCCCTTATTTGGCAGCCTTACGGATGCCAAGCTCGTACTCGCGGATCAGCGTGTTGACACGAGCGATACTTCTGCGAGTCGTGCGCAGGACGAGCGGGTTGTCCAAATGGCCAAGCACTCTCCCCATTCTCAGGTCAAGCAGCTGCTTGTGAAGCTCTTCCTTCTTTGCCTTCAACTCGTCCAGGGTCAAATCGTTAAACGAATTCTTCATAACTCTCACTCCGCCTCGCGTCTCTCGACGAACTTGGTATGGATCGGAAGCTTGGACGCTGCCAGCGTCATTGCCTCGACAGCGACGTCTTTCGAAACACCGCCCATCTCAAACATGATGGTGCCGGTCTTCACGACTGCAACCCAGCCTTCCGGGGCACCTTTGCCGTTTCCCTGTCTGGTTTCGGCAGGCTTCTTGGTATACGGCATGTCGGGATAGATCCGGATCCAAATCTTGCCACCGCGCTTGATGCTGCGGGACAAGGCGATACGGGCTGCCTCGATCTGACGGTTCGTGATCCAGAGCGGCTCGGTAGCCATCAGGCCAAACTCACCAAAAGCCAGCGTGTTGCCGACATGGGCGACGCCCTTGCGGTCTCCGCGCTGCTTCTTTCTCCATTCAACTCTCTTCGGACTCAGCATGGCTTAGCTCCTTGCATCGGCGGTCTCGCCCTCGGCCTTCATCGGGCTCTTGGCGACCGTACCGGCATCGTTCTTCTGGACATGGTCATAGATCTCGCCATTGAACACCCAAACCTTGACGCCAATGCAGCCGAAGGAGGTGTTGGCAGTGGTGAAACCGTAGTCGATGTCGCTGCGGAGGGTGTGGAGAGGCACGCGGCCTTCCTTCATCCACTCGCTGCGGGAAATCTCGGCACCACCGATACGTCCAGAAAGTCTGACCTTGATACCCTGGGCACCGCTTTGCAACGCCTTGCTGATCGCGGTCTTCATCGCTCTGCGGTAAGAACCACGGGCGACAAGCTGGCGGGCGATGTTGGCAGAGATGAGCTGCGCATCAGCCTCGGGTTTCTTGATCTCCTTGATCTTGATGGCCACCTTCTGATTGGACAGCTTCTGCAGTCTCTGGCCAAGCTTCTCGACGTTGGCACCCTTGCTGCCGATGATGATTCCAGGTCTGCTGGTGGTGATCATGATCGTGATGCGCTGAGGCTGTCTGACAATCTCGACGTCAGAAATCTCAGCACCCTGTACCTCAGGACAAGCAAGCAGCTCTTTGCGCAGCTTCAAGTCCTCATGCAGCGTGTCTGCATACTGTTTGCGATCTACAAACCACTTGGACTTCCAGGTCTTGTTGATACCCAATCTCAGTCCAATAGGATTAACTTTCTGGCCCATTTATTTCCTCACACTAGCTTTTTCGTCGACAGTGACGGTAATGTGCGACATCCTGCGCAGAAGAATATCTCTTCTTCCATGGGATCTGGGCCATACTCTCTTGAGTCTGGGACCATCGTCAATCTTCAGCTCAGCAACCACCAGATCTTCCTCATCCAATCTGTTGTTCACATTCACTGCGTTCGCGCCAGCGCTCTTCAATACCTTCAGGATCAGGCGTGCGCCCTTCTGAGGCATCGCCTCGAGGATAGCGACAGCCTCGGGGTACGGTTTCCGTCTCACCAGGTCAGCGACGGGGCGGACCTTGGAAGGAGAAACCAGCAAGAACTTGGCAACAGCGGTATAACCTTTTTTATCTGCCATAATGCTCTACTTCCTTATTTGGCGACAGCCTTGTCACCCAGGGAGTGACCGCGGAACACTCTGGTCGGGGCAAACTCACCGAGCTTGTGTCCGACGAGGTTCTCGGTAACGAAAACCGGCACCCAAGTCTTTCCGTTGTAAACGGAGATGGTGATGCCTACCATGTCAGGGATGATCATAGAAGCTCTGGAGTACGTCTTGATCATCGATTTCTGATTGGCCTTCTTAGCCTCTTCAACCCGCTTCAAGAGTTTCTTCTCGACAAACGGGCCTTTCTTGATAGATCTGCTCACGATTTACTCCTTACTTCGATCTCTTCTTCACAATGAAGGCATTCGACGGTTTCTTCTTCGAACGAGTAGTACCACCCTTGGCAGGCTTACCCCACGGAGAGACAGGATTGCGTCCCGTACCGGTCTTGCCCTCACCACCACCATGCGGATGGTCGATCGGGTTCATGGCAATACCACGGACGGCCGGTCTGCGGCCCAGGTGACGGCTTGCGCCCGCCTTGCCGAGATTGACGTTCATGTGGTCGAAGTTGCCGAGCTGGCCGATGGTCGCATAACACTCGCCGAAGACCATCCTCATCTCGCTGGAGGGCAGTCTCAGGGTCACGTAGGAACCTTCCTTGGCGACAATCGTCGCACCAAGTCCGGCAGCACGGACCAGCTGGCCGCCACGGCCGAGCGTGAGCTCAACGTTGTGGACCATCAGGCCAAGCGGGATGTTCTTCAAGGGAAGCGCATTGCCCACGGTCAGTGGAGCGTTCTCGCCACTCATGACCTTCTGTCCGACCTTCAGGCCTTCCGGGGCGATCATGTATCTCTTCTCACCATCGGTGTAGAAGACAAGGGCGATGTTGGCGGAGCGGTTCGGATCGTACTCGATCGTCTTGACCGTTCCCTCAACGCCGTGCTTGTCGCGCCTGAAGTCAATCACACGATACTTGCGCTTGACTCCACCGCCTCTGCGACGGACGCTAATGTGACCGAAGCTGTCGCGTCCTGCAGTCCTGTGCAGGTAGCTGGTCAGGGACTTCTCAGGCTTCTTCGCAGTAATCTCGTCGAAAACCAGCGTGGTCTTCTGGCGAAGGCCCGGAGTGTTCGGTTTATAAGTTCTCAGTGCCATACCTATTCTCCTCAAACTCCCTCAATGGCCTGGATCTGTTCGCCCTTGGCCAAGGTCACGATTGCCTTTTTCCAATCACCAGTATTGCCGAGAGCGTAACCGCCCCTGCCTCTGGAATATTTCGGCTTGCCTTTGACAATCATCGTATTGCACTTCACCGGGGTCACCTTGAATAGTTCCTTGACGGCATCCATGATCTGGAACTTGCTCGCATCCATATGGACGCGGAACGTGTACTTTTTAGTCTCCCCTTCGCGCGCAAAATTGCTCTTCTCACTCAAAATCGGGGCAATGATAATCTGATCTGCTCTCATTTTGCGGCCTCTTTGGTTTCACCGAAAAAATTGTTCAGGTTCTTTGCGCCGGTTTCCATGACAACAATCTTTCTGCTGTACAGCAGCTCATGTGCGCTCAGCCTGTTGTAGGACTGGACGTGGACATACGGAATGTTGCGCGCGGCACGGCGAACCATCGCATCGTCACCTTTCAGGATCAGCAGGGTGCGGGTCTCGTCAGGATTGAACGTCTTGAGGATCTTCACCATGTCTTTGGTCTTGCCGGACTCGACGGTGAAATCCTCGACGACAACCAAACGGTTCTCCTGTACGCCAAGCGTCAAAAGACTCTTCACGGCAAGATGCTTCATCTTTCTCGGGAGCACCCAGCCATACTCACGCGGCTTCGGCCCGAAGATCGTACCACCACCAACCAGAATCGGGGACTTCTTGTCACCCTGACGGGCGTTGCCGGTTCCCTTCTGCTTGTACGGTTTCGTATTGCTGTAGTTCACCTCAGCACGGGTCTTCGTGCAAGCAGTTCCCACTCTGCGATTCGCGAGTTCGTTATTGATGGCGTAATAAATCGTACCGTTGCTGACCTTGTGGTTGAACACATCATCGTTCAACTCGACAGTCCTCAGCTCTTTTCCATCAGTAGAAAATACTTTCGTTTCCATATCTTACGCCCTTACTTCTTCACTGCTTTCTTCACGATGACGACGCTGTGGGTCGGGCCAGGGATTGCGCCCTTGACCATCAAGACCTGCAAGTCCTCGTCAATCTTGACGACTTTCAGGTTCTGCACAGTGACATTCTCGTTGCCCATGTGTCCAGCCATGCGATGGCCCTTGAACGTGCGCGCAGGAGTGGAAGACATAGCCGTGCCACCAAGATCACGGTGGAACTTGGAACCGTGGGTATCGCGACCGCCACTGAAACCGTAGCGTCTCATACCACCAGCGAAACCTTTACCTTTCGAAGTTCCAGAAACATCAACATACGTTGTATCTTTGAAAACATCGACACCCAGAACCTCACCGACCTTCACTTCTTTCTCGTAGTCGCGGAACTCAACAACAACTCTCTTGGGTTCGCAAACATTTTTGAACTGGCCAGCATACGGCTTGGTGACGGTGCTCTTTTTCTTGTCAATGGAACCGAGGACAGCGGCTTTGTAACCATTCTTCTCGTCGGTGCGTTCACCAACGACGACGTTGTCCTCAATTTTGATAACAGTAACGGGTGTGAGCCTGCCTTGCGCGTCAAACACCTGCGTCATACCAACTTTTTTGCCGATAAGCCCTAACATCTCTTACCTCAACTCTTACTGTTTAATCTCAACATCAACACCGGCAGGGAGCTCAAGCTTCATGAGGGCATCCATGACTTTTGATGTCGGATCCAAAATGTCGATCAACCTCTTGTGGGTTCTCATCTCGAACTGCTCGCGAGACTTCTTGTTGACAAAAGGCGATCTCAGAACTGTATATTTCTGGATACGAGTCGGAAGTGGAACAGGACCGGAAACAGTAGCACCGGCCTTCACTACGGTGTCGACGATCGACTTGGCGCTCTTCTCGACGAGCTCGACATCAAAGCCTCTCAGTCTGACACGAATTCTTTCTTTAGCCATTTGAAAAATCCTCCAAAAAACGGGTCTTGCCGGCGCTCATGTGAATGCCGGCAAGACATTCACTCACAAAAATCAGTCGTCGATCTCGGTGACCTGGCCAGAAGCGACCGTCTTGCCACCCTCACGGATTGCGAAGCGGAGGCCCTTGTCCATAGCGATCTTGTGAATCAGCTCGACCTTGATGGAGGTGTGGTCACCCGGCTTCACCATCTGGACACCATCCGGCAGGATGACCGTACCAGTGATATCAGTGGTGCGGAAATAGAACTGCGGGCGATAGCCAGTGAAGAACGGAGAGTGTCTTCCACCCTCATCGGCGGTCAGGACGTACAGAGCACCGATGAACTTGCTGTGCGGGGTGATCGAACCCGGCTTGGCGATGACCTGGCCGCGAACGACATCCTTCTTGTCGACACCGCGGAGCAGGCAGCCGACGTTGTCACCGGCCTCACCAGTATCCAGGGTCTTGTTGAACATCTCGACGCCAGTGACAACCGTCGCCTTGGTGTCCTTGATACCGACGATCTCGACCGGGTCGTTGACCTTGACGACACCGCGCTCGATACGACCGGTGACAACAGTACCACGACCAGAAATCGTGAAGATGTCCTCGATCGGCATCAGGAACGGCTTGTCGACGTCACGCTTCGGAAGCGGGATGTAGGTGTCCATGACCTCGAGCAACTCGCCAATGCACTTGGTCTTCTCGGGATCATCGGGATGGTTCATGGCCTCGAAAGCGGAACCGCGAACGAACGGGGTATGCTCCCCATCGTATCCATTCTTGGTCAGCAGGTCGCGGACATCCTCCTCGACGAGATCGATCAGCTCGGGGTCATCGACCTGGTCGCACTTGTTGATGAAGACGATCATGCAGGGAACGCCAACCTGGTGGGCCAGCAGGATGTGCTCTTTGGTCTGGGCCATCGGGCCATCAGTGGCAGCGACGACCAGGATAGCGCAGTCCATCTGGGCGGCGCCGGTGACCATGTTCTTGACGTAGTCAGCGTGTCCCGGGCAGTCGACGTGGGCATAGTGGCGGTTGGGGGTCTGGTACTCAACGTGTCTGGTGTTGATCGTGATACCGCGAGCCTTCTCCTCCGGCGCGTTGTCGATGTTGTCGTAGGCAAGGGCCTTGTTGCCCTCATCGCCCCACTTTCTCGCGCAATACAGAGTGATTGCGGAAGTGAGGGTGGTTTTACCATGGTCAACGTGGCCGATGGTTCCGACGTTTACGTGCGGCTTGTTCCTCACAAACTTCTCTTTTGCCATCATTTCCTCCTTGTGACCAGTCTTCTGACTGTCACAATCTATAGTGTTACCATAAAGGCAAGGCCTTTACTGATACAGAGGAGCAAACTGTTTTGTGAGGATAAATGAGAGATTCCAGAGGTCGGTTGACGTCGTTGCGAAACTCAGTCGACATAGCAAGTTTAAAAAAACTTCTCGATTCTGGAACCACCCTTTTTATTGCCTGACAATAACCGGTTTGGTCCTTGGTGCGCACACGGACATACCGTCCCCTTGGGCGCACGCCGATTAATATACGGTAATTAGGAAAACGTGTCAAGCATTCGGGAAAACCTTATAAAACAACCATTTGGAACTGTTCTCAAGTGGAAAAATCTGCGATACTGGACAGGAGGTTTTCCATGGCACGTGAGCAAATCTACCACACCGACACCGAAGAGGTGAAGCTGCCTTGTGGTTTCTCGTGGATGACGTTTCTCCTCGGACCCGTGTACACGGGCTACCTCGGGGATGTGCCGGCCACCATCCTGCTTGCGCTCCTCTATCTACCGATGCTCGTGCTTGTCATCCTCTCCCATGCCACCGGCGTCTTCGGTTTCTGGCTTCTCAACCTTCCTTTCGCGTGCATCTACAACCGGAGGCTGGCGGACCTCTACCTGGCAGTCGGCTTTTCCAGCGGTCCCCTTCCCCCGAAGAAGGAGGCGAAAACCGCCCTCACCTACGCCAGCGGCTCGCCATGGAACCAGATTGACGATGCCCTTGACGCGACGCCAAGCGACATGTGGTGCACCATCACGCTGTATGGGACCAGCAAGCCTTCCAACACCCGCGGCATCTCGGTAGGCAAGGGCAAGGTTCCCAGCGGGTACCATACCCTTTGCGGCTTTCTCAGCGGCAGGGGAGCCGGACCTGTGGCCGACGAACTGGACGCAGGCGCCACCATCATGGTAAAAATCGACAACAAACAGGTATGGTCGTTCACGGCGAAAGAGAAAACGCACCTTGCGGGCAAGACCTTCAGCCTCCCGGTCAAAGCGGGCGATGCCATCACCGTCTCGGTCAAGCAAGGCAATTCGAAATTGGACAACCTTCGGTTGGTACTGGTATGAAGATGGGGAAAAGACGTATGCAATCCTTACTCGCGTTGCTGCTCGTGCTCCCCCTTCCAGCAGCACCGGTCCATAGCTCCCTCTCGACAGATTTCTCGTCACTTGCGCGGTCACTCCGGCACATGGGCATCGGTCTCGGCATCCGCTACGAGCATAGCCTGCTCCCTCACCTTTCCGCCACTGGCGGCTTCAGCCACACAATCGGCAAAGCCAGCGACGAAGACATCTGGATGATTACCGTCGGCATCGAGATGGGAGCCCGCTACTATCCGTTCCACAAGGACCAGCAGGGATTTTTCCTTGGAACTGCCTTCGGGCTGAATTTCCTGGAATATGTCGGAAACGACGCGCCCGGCAAAAGCGATGCGGAAGATAATGGTGGAGAAGTCTACCAGCTGGCACTACAGACTGGATACCGGTGGGAGCTCACCAAAAAGCAGGGGATGGAACTCTCTCTCGGCTATATCCACCTCTTCAACCCGATTGGCTTGGTCATCGGGAATCCAAAAGAGCATCTCGCAGACGGCCTGCAGGTCTCCGTCAGCTTCAAGCGCCTTTTCTGAGTGTCTTGAGGCAAGAAAAAACCGCAGGCCGGAACCTGCGGTCTTCATGCGCAACTGGCAATCACCAGCGGACATGGCTGAAAGCCTTGTTGGCCTCTGCCATGCGGTGGGTATCTTCCTTCTTCTTGAAGGCGGCACCCGTGCTGTTGATGGCATCCAGGAGCTCGGCAGTGAGCTTCTCGGCCATGCTCTTGCCATTGCGGGCACGAGCGGCGGCGATGATCCATCTCATGGACAGGGCTTCCTTGCGGTCGTCCCTGATCTCGACAGGCACCTGGTAGGTGGCGCCACCGACACGGCGGCTCTTGACCTCGACCAGCGGCTTGACGTTGTCAATCGCCTTGTTGAAGGAGTCAAGCGGCTTCTCTCCCGTCTTCTTGGCCATCTCTTCCATGGCGGTGTACAGGATCTTGCTGCTGGTGGACTTCTTGCCATCGACCATCATGCGGCAGATGAACTTCTCCACCACAGTGCTCTGATACACGGGATCGGCGACAACAACCTTGGTATGCTTCGACGCTCTTCTCGACATATGCTACCTCCCCAATCAAGCCTTTGGTCTCTTGGCACCATACTTGGAGCGGCTTCTCTTGCGATCGGCGACACCCTGCGTATCCTTGGTACCACGGATGATGTGATAACGGACACCAGGAAGGTCCTTGACTCTTCCACCACGCATAAGCACGACAGAGTGCTCCTGCAGGTTGTGCCCGATACCGGGGATGTAAGCGGTAACCTCAATGCCGTTGGAAAGGCGCACACGGGCGACCTTTCTGAGAGCGGAGTTAGGCTTCTTCGGGGTCATGGTCATGACACGGGTGCAAACACCACGCTTCTGAGGACAACCCTCGAGAGCCGGGGACTTGGTCTTCTTGGAAACCTTGTTCCGGCCCTTTCTGATCAGCTGATTAATTGTAGGCATCTTTCGATACACTCCTCTATTTTGTCGGCCCGCCATGTCTCACACCATAGGGGCCTGCGTCGTCCTTTACCGGACGACGCATCTATCAAAAACCGTAACTCAGCATGGAGCCGGAGAGGCTTGCATGGAGATGGTCGCGGGAGCTTGCTCCGCCAACAGGCTTCGCTTACTCCTCATCGACCGGATCATCCACCTCAATCGGCTCGCTTACGGTTTTCATGTCACCAAGATCCGCGGCGTCGAAATCATCATCGACGAAGCTCTTGCTCTGTTGGGCCTCCTGGGCATTTGCCATGGCCAGGCGGCGCTGCTCGACAAGCTTCTCATCATCCAGCCTGATATCGCGGTAGACTTTCATACCGGTACCAGCAGGAATCAGATGTCCGATGATCACGTTCTCTTTCAAGCCACGCAACTCATCCTTACTACCAGCAATAGCCGCTTTTGTCAAGATTCTCGTCGTTTCCTGGAACGAGGCGGCGCTGATGAAGGAATCGCTCGACTTGGAAGCCTGCGTGATACCCTGCAGCAACGGTCTCGCGACGGCAGGCTCGCCACCCTGGGCGATGACCCGTTCGTTCTCGGCGAAGAACTTATGCTTGTCGACCAGTTGCTTCATGATCAGATTGGTGTCTCCGGGACGGACAACCTCGACTTTCTTCAGCATCTGCCTGACGACCAGGCCGAGATGCTTGTCGTTGATGTCGACACCCTGGGTCCGGTAGACCTGCTGGATCGCGTCGACGAGGAAGGCCTGCAAGGCGTTCTCGCCGAGGATGTCCAGCACATCATGCGGATCTGCGGCTCCGTCGCTCAGCATCTCCGCAGCCTCGACACTGTCTCCGTCGCGGACCAACAGGTTCTTCCCTACCGGCACCAGATGCTTGAATTCGTGGCCGAACTTGTCGGTGACGATGACGCACCGCTTGCCCTTGATGGTCGGACCCATCGTGACCTTTCCGGAAACCTGTGCCAGCACGGCGGTGTTCTTCGGCCTGCGGGCCTCGAAGAGCTCGCCGATCCTCGGAAGACCACCGGTGATGTCGCTGGTCTTGTGGGCCTGCATCGGAATCTTGGCCAGGATGTCGCCCTTCGCCACCTGCTGGCCTTCCTCGACCTGCAGGTAGGAGTTGCCAGGCAGCTGGTAGCTTGCCAGGACAGCCTCGCCATCGACGACCTGCAAGGTCGGAGAGAGCTTCTCCAAAGCGTGCTCGTTGATACGGCGCTCGATGTTGCCCGTCTCCTCGTTGACCTCCTCGATCAGCGTGGTGCCCAGCTTGATGTCCTCGAAACGGATGGTACCGGAGACCTCGCTGATGATCGGCTCGCTGAACGGGTCGAAGGTGACCAGCGCGGCTCCCGCCTCGACGTAATCCCCTTCCTTGACCTGCAGCTCGCTGCCACTCTTGATGGTCTGCTGGCCCGGATGGTCGAGAACCAGGACGTTGTTGCCGTACAAGCGGATGGTACCGTTGGCCGGCGAGGGGAACTCCACCCCGTCGGCGGTCTTGTAAAGGAAGCTGCCCTTTCCGACAGCGTCACCTTCCTTGACCAGCAGGGTACCGGCGTTTTGCGGGAACTCGTAGTTGACGCGGGAAACGTCGATGTGGCCCTTGCGGGTAAAGACGGAAACACCGTCACTCTCGCGCTTGACCATGCTGCCGCTGATGGCACCGACGACACAGGCCCACTTGAAGGCAAGCTTGTTCTCCTCGGCATTGCCGCTGGCGGTACCACCGGTATGGAAGGTACGAAGCGTCAGCTGGGTACCAGGCTGGCCGATGGACTGGGCGGCAACGATACCGACAGCCTCACCGATATCGACGGTGCGGTTGGTGGCAAGGTTGCGGCCATAGCACTTGCGGCAGACGCCATGCTCAGCCTCACAGGTAAGCACGGTTCTCAGCAACACCTTCTCGACGCCGGCATCCTCGATCTCGTGGGCCTTGGCGTCGGAAATCTCTTCACCGGCAGGAACGATGACCTCATGGGTGAACGGGTGGCGGACATCCTCGACCGGGCAGCGGCCGGTGATACGGCTAGCCAGGGATTCGACAACCTCGCCGGTGTCGTCCTTGATCGCCGTCCTCCAGATGCCGTTGATCGTATGGCAGTCGTCCATGGTGACCACAAGGTCCTGGCAGACATCGACCAGACGACGGGTCAGGTAACCTGCCTCGGAAGTCTTCAATGCCGTGTCGGACAAACCTTTGCGGGCTCCGTTGGTGGAAATGAAGAACTCGATGATGGAGAGTCCTTCCTTGAAGTTCGACTTGATCGGGAACTCGATGACGTCGCCGTTCGGACGAGCCATCAAGCCACGCATGCCGCCGAGCTGGGAGATCTGGGTCTTGGAACCACGAGCTCCGGAGTCAGCCATCAGGAAGACGGAGTTGAAGCCCTTCTGGTCCTTCTTCAGCTCGTCCATCAACAGGTTGGACAGCTTGTTGTTGGCCTGGGTCCAGACGTCGATGACACGGTTGTACCGTTCTTCCTGGGTGATGTGGCCATGGCGGTATTGGTCGATGATCTTCTGCTGCTCGGCCTCGGCATCGGAGACCAGCTTCTTCTTCTCGGCCGGAACCAACATATCGGACAAGCCGATGGTGGCGCCGAACAGGGTCGAATACTTGTAGCCGGTATCCTTGATCGCGTCGACCATCTCGACGACAACGGAGTTCTTCTCCTTCTTCAGTGTCTTGGCGATCAGCTTCTCCAAGTCCTTGCTGCCCAGGCAGGAGTTCTGGTAGGGCACGGTACGGGGCAAGACCTCGTTGAAAAGGACACGTCCGGCTGTCGTCTCGATCTTGATGCCGCTCTTCAGCTGGCCGTCTTCGGCCTCGATGAACTTGTCATTGGGCAGCAGCCAGGTAATCTTGGCGTTGTAGGAGAGGCTGCCGTAATCGATAGCCATCTGCAGCTCGCCGAGGTTGTCGAAATACTTGCCTTCTCCGGCCGCGCCTTCCATGACACGGGTCAGATAGAAGATACCGAGGACCATGTCCTGGGAGGGATAGACGATCGGTTTGCCGTTCGCAGGGTCAAGCAGGTTCGTGGTGGAGAGCATCAGGGTCAGACATTCCAGCTGCGCCGCATGGGTGAGCGGAACATGGATTGCCATCTGGTCGCCATCGAAGTCCGCGTTGAACGCCTTGCAGACAAGCGGGTGCAGCTTCAGCGCCTTGCCGTCGACCAGCACCGGCTCGAAAGCCTGGATGCCGAGTCTGTGCAGCGTAGGAGCGCGGTTCAGCATGACCGGGTGCTCCTTGACGACGTTGTCAAGAATCGACCAGACAGCATCGGTCTCCTCCTCCACCATGGTCTTTGCCTTCTTGATGTTGTAGACGACTCCATCCTGGACAAGCTTCTTCATCAGGAAGGGCTTGAACAGCTCGAGAGCCATCTTCGACGGGACGCCGCACTGGTGCATGCGAAGTTCAGGGCCGACGCAAATGACGGAACGGCCGGAATAGTCGACACGCTTGCCAAGCAGGTTCTGGCGGAAGCGGCCCTGCTTGCCCTTGAGCATGTCGGCAAGGCTCTTCAGCGGACGGGAGCTTGCTCCCTTGACCACCTTCTTGCGTTTGGAGTTGTCGAACAAGGCGTCGACGGCTTCCTGCAACATGCGCTTCTCGTTGCGGACGATGATGTCCGGGGCGTTCAGCTTGACCAGCCTGTCCAGACGGTTGTTGCGGTTGATCACGCGGCGATACAAGTCGTTCAGGTCGCTGGTGGCGAAACGGCCACCGTCCAGCTGGACCATCGGACGAATATCGGGAGGAATGACCGGGATGACCGTCAGGATCATCCACTCCGGCTTGTTGCCGGAATCACGGAACGCCTCGACGATCTCGATGCGGCGCATCAGGCTCTTGATCTTGGCCTGGTCCTTCTTGTCGTTGGACTCCAGCTCGCGCAGCTTGGCGCGAATCTCACGGGACAGGCTATCCAGATCGAGCTGGGAGAGGATCTTGCGGATCGCCTCAGCGCCCATCTCGGCGTCGAAATTGCCCTCGCCAAACTGCTCCACCGCCTTCTGGTACTCCTCCTCGGTGAGGATCTGGTTGTCCTTCAGCTGGGTCGCACCCTTGTCGATGACAATATACTTCTCGTAATACAGGACGCTCTGCAGGTTGTTGCGGCTGATATCCAGGAGCATGCTCATCTGGCTGGGAACGCTGCGATAGTACCAAATATGGGCAACTGGAGCGGCCAAAGTAATGTGGCCCATGCGCTCACGACGGACTTTGGTATCGGTAACCTCGACGCCACAGCGGTCGCAAATGACGCCCTTGTAGCGGATCGTCTTGAACTTGCCGCAATAGCACTCCCATTTTTTGGTGGTGCCGAAAATCTTCTCGCAGAACAGACCGTCGCGCTCAGGACGGAGCGTGCGGTAGTTGATGGTCTCAGGCTTCTTTACCTCGCCGTAGGACCAGGCTTTGATCTGCTCCGGCGAAGCGAGTTTGATCATTACACTCTCGAAATCATTAATTTCCTTCATTCGGCTCCTCCTTACTTATCCAGCGAGCCCTTCTGCTTGCGCTCGTTGATCAGCTTGGCGTCCCTCTCGGTGAGCGGAACCTGATTGCCGTCTCCATCGTACACGGACAAATCCAGTGCCAGGCCCCGGATTTCCTGCATCAGGACGTTGAACGCCTCCGGAGTACCGACGCCGGAAACAGGCTCGCCCTTGACGATGTTCTCGTAAATCTTCACACGGCCATTCATGTCGTCACTCTTGATGGTGAGCAGTTCCTGCAGGTTGTTGGCGGCGCCATAGGCCTCCAAGGCCCAGACCTCCATCTCTCCGAGACGCTGGCCACCGAACTGGGCCTTGCCTCCGAGCGGCTGCTGGGTCACCAGCGAGTAGGGACCGGTGGAACGGGCATGCATCTTGTCATCGACCAAGTGGTGCAGCTTCAGGTAGTAGATGTATCCGCAGAACACCTTGTTGACGAACGGGACACCAGTCCTGCCGTCGTACAAGGTCACCTTGGAATCGGTCGGGAGCCCGGCCTCTTTCATCTTCGCCTCGATCTGCTCCATCGTCGCGCTCTGGAAGACCGGAGAGGAATACCACTCGTCAAGGTTGACGGCAGCCCAGCCAAGCTGGGTCTCCATCAACTGGCCGATGTTCATACGGCTCGGAACGCCGAGAGGGTTCAGACAGACATCAAGCGGTCTGCCATCCTCCATGAACGGCATGTCCTCTTCCGGCAGGACACGGCTGACAACACCCTTGTTGCCATGGCGGCCGGCCATCTTGTCTCCTGCCTGCAGCTTGCGCTTGGTAGCGATCAGGACCTTGACGGTCTCCTCCACTCCGGCAGGAAGCTCGTCGTTCTCCTCGTGGGTCAGGCGCTGGATGTCGATGACCGTACCCTCGGTGCCATGGGGCACCTTCAGGGAGGTGTCCCGCACTTCCTGGGCCTTCTCTCCGAAAATCGAGTTGAGCAGCTTGAACTCGGGGGTCGTGTCGCTCTCGCTCTTCGGGGTCACCTTGCCGACCAGGATGGAACCCGGATGGACGATGGTGCCGACGCGGACGATACCGTCCTTGTCCAACGAGGAAAGCAGCTTCTCGCCGACGTTCGGAATCTCACGGGTCAGCTTCTCGGCGCCCAACTTGGTCTCGCGGATGTCGATGGAGAACTCATGGATATGGATGGTGGTGAAGATATCCTCCTTGACCACCTTCTCGCTGATAAGGACGGCGTCCTCGTAGTTGTATCCGTTCCAAGGAACGAATCCGACCAGGATGTTGCGGCCCAAGGCAAGCTCGCCGTTCTGGGTGGCGGGACCATCGGCGATGGGCTCGCCGGCCACGACGTGCTGGCCTCTGTTGACAATCGGCTTCTGGCTGAAGCAGGTGTCCTGGTTGGTCCTCTGGTACTTCTGCAGCTCGTAGTAGTCGACCTCGCCGTCGATCTCCGCCTTGTCCGGACGGACCACGATCTTGTTGGAGCTGACGTACTCCACCGTGCCGCTGCGCTTCGCCTTGACGAGCACGCCGGAATCATAGGCCGCCTTTGCCTCCATACCGGTACCGACCCTCGGGGTCTCCGGGAAAAGAAGCGGGACAGCCTGGCGCTGCATGTTGCAGCCCATCAGGGCGCGGTTCGCATCATCGTGCTCAAGGAACGGGATCAGACTGGCGGCAACACTGATGACCTGCTTCGGGCTGACATCCATGTAGTCGACCTCGCTTGCCGGCATCGTGGTGTAATCGCCGTTGTGGCGGACAGGGACTTCCTTGTCCAGGAAATGTCCATCCTTGTCGATCTTGGCGTTGGCCATGGCGAGCACATAGTTCTCCTCCACATCCGCATCCAGGTATTCGACATCCTTGGTGGCGATGCCGTCGACTACCTTGCGATAGGGAGTCTCGAGGAAGCCATACTGGTTGACCTTGGTGTAGTTGGCCAAGCTGACGATCAGACCGATGTTCGGGCCTTCAGGGGTCTCGATCGGGCAGATGCGTCCGTAATGGGTATAGTGGACATCACGGACCTCGAATCCCGCGCGGTCACGGGAAAGGCCACCGGGGCCGAGTGCGTTCAGACGGCGCTTGTGGGTCAACTCGGAAAGCGGGTTGCACTGGTCCATGAACTGGGACAGCTGGCTGGAGCCGAAGAACTCCTTGACAGCCGCGACCACCGGTTTGATGGAGATGAAATCCTGGGGCTTGGCGGAGTTGCGGGCGCTATCGTCGGCAATCATCAGGTTCATCCGCTCCTTGGCGATCTTGTCCATGCGGCTGAAGGCGGCGCTCATCGCGTTCTGCAGGAGCTCGCCGACCGAACGGACACGGCGGTTGCCAAGGTGGTCGATATCGTCGAAGTTTTTCTCACGGATGTAGACCCGCATCAGATAGTTCATCGTATGGATGATATCCTCGGGCAGCAGGGTCGTGACGTCGGTGGACACGTTTCCGCCGAACTTCTTGTTGAACTTATAGCGGCCGACATCGCCAAGGTTGTACTTGCGGTCGGAGAAGAACATGTCAGGCAGGTCCTTCTCCGCACGCTCGATGGCGACCGGCTCACCGGGCAGCAGCACGGAATAGATCGGGGTCAGGACATCGGCCTTGCTCGGCTCATCCAGGCCTTCGGAGGTATGGCGGGTATCCTCTTCGACAAAGCAGTTGAGGATCAAGTCGCTGTGCAGCGTGCCCTCGGTCTCCTTGTCCATGTCGACCAAGGAAAGCTTGGTGATGCCACGCTGCATCAGGTCGTCGATCAGGTTGCCGTTGAGCATGTCTCCGGCGCGCAGGATCTTCTTCTGCTCGCCGTCGACCTCGGCGTAGACGTCCTTGTACAGGTAGCTGCCGTCATAGTCGGCCTTGGTATCCTCGGTGAGCTCGACTTCGTTGCTCTTATAGAACTGGGCGACAATCTTCTCACGGGTATCGAACCCGACCGCTCTCAGGAAGAGCGTGCCAAGAATCCGCTTGCGGCGGTCGATCTTGGTGTAGATCAGGTTCTTCTTCTCATCAATCTCAAACTCCAGCCAGGATCCGCGGTATGGAACGATTTTGGCAGAGCAGACGCCCTTCTCGTTGGAGAAGATGACGCCGGGACTGCGATGGATCTGGCTGACAACGACACGCTCGGCACCATTGATGATGAAGGTACCGCGGTCGGTCATAAGCGGAATATCGCCAAAGAAGATTTCCTTCTCACGAATCTCGCCATTGGAGAACTCCAGGCTGATCGTGGCCTTCAGAGGCACGCTGTAGGTGCGTCCCTTCTGCTTGCACTCGCTCTCGGAGAACTTGATGTTGTCGAAATCGAACTGATAGCCCTCGTACACCAGTCTCATTTCCCCATTCGGGATTTCAATCGGGAACGTGGACTGAAAGACCTTCTCGAGGCCGAAGTTCGGATCGGGCGCTTGTCCCTTCTCGTAGCGTTTTCTTTGCAGGAAGCGTTCATAACTTTCAAGCTGGATTCCAATCAGGTTGGGAAGCTCGCAGACTTCCTGAAAATCGGAACCGATGTAAGAGCGCTTAACGGCTTTGCCGGCGGCTACCATCATCTACCCTCCAGAGATAAAAGGAAATCGGATATGCTCCACATGGGAGCGGGAAAAGACAGACTAAGCCACACGCAGGCCGGAGCCTGCGGTGGCGCTTGGAAGCATGGTGGGAACAATCCCAACATTATTCAACAGGTTTGACCTCGACGGTGCAGCCAGCTTCCTCAAGGGCCTTCTTGGCAGCCTCGGCATCAGCCTTGGAGACGTTCTCCTTGATAGTCTTGTTGCCAGCCTCGACCAGGGCCTTGGCCTCGCCAAGACCAACCTGGGTCAGGGCACGGACAGCCTTGATCGCGGCGATCTTCTTGGCCGGATCGGAAGCCTTCAAGATCACGTTGAACTCGGTCGGCTCTTCCTTGGCAGGACCGGCAGCGGCAGCGGCGGCAGGAGCAGCTGCAGCGGCAGCAGCCTGCACGCCGAACTTCTCTTCCATAGCCTTGATGAGGTCAGAAACCTCAAGAACCGTCATGTTGGCGATAGCGTCAATGATTTCTTCTTTCGTAGCCATATTACCTTCTCCTCAATATCTTTATTCCAATCGTAGCAGGTTACAAGAACGAAGACTAAGACTGGTTAGTTAGCAGCGGGAGCTTCCGGGGCGGCGCCACCGGCGGCTTCCATTTTCTTCTGATACGCAAGCAGCGTAGCAGCCAGCTTCTGGACAGGAGCCTTCAAGGTTCCCATCAACATGGCAAGCAGATCCTTCTTCGAAGGCAGCTTGCTGTAGGCCAGGAGCTGAGCGGCGTCCATGAACTTGCCGTCCACCAGACCGCCCTTCACGTCAACCGGAGCACCCTCGTCCTTGACATCGAAAACCACCTTGGCGGCGACGTTCGCGCTATCGCCCTTTACCAGGACGATACCGGTCGGTCCCTGCAGCTGGGAAGCATCGACTTCCTTGTTGAGCTGCTCCAGAGCGATCTTGGCATAGGTGTTCTTGACAACGCGGTAGTTGTTCTGCTCCTTCAGAAGACCCTTGCGGATCTTGGTGAGCTGCTCAACGGTCATGCCGCGATAGTCGGTGAAGATGAAGCTGTCGTACTGGGCGAACTCATCCTTCAACGCCTTGACGGCGGCTTCCTTTTCAGGAGTTACACGAGTCTGATAGTTTTCCATAATTCCCTACTCCTTATTTGACCGCGTTCAACAGGTTGGCACTCTCGATCCGCACGCCCGGTCCCATGGAGGAAGAGAGCGAGACGGAGACGATATAGTCGCCCTTTGCGTCGGACGGCTTCTTGCGGACAATCTCGTCAACGACAGCCTTGGCGTTCTCGGCGACCTTGCTGGCGTCCATGGAAACCTTACCGACGGCAAGATGGATGACATTCGTCTTGTCGGTGCGATATTCGGTTCTTCCAAGGGACAGCTCCTTGACGGCCTGGGCCACATCGAAGGTCACGGTATGGGTCTTGGGGTTCGGCATCAAGCCTTTGCGACCAAGAATCGGGCCGAGACGACCGACATCCTTCATCATATCCGGAGTGGCGACCGCGACATCGAAGTCCAGCCAGCCTTCCTTGATCTTCTGGATCAGGTCGTCATCGCCAACATAGGTGGCGCCGGCGGCCTTGGCCTCGTCAGCCTTGGCACCCTTCGCGAACACGAGCACGCGCTTCTGGGCGGCGAACTGGTTCGGCAGGACGACGGTGTCGCGGACGCTCTGGCTCTTCTTCAGGGTCAGCTTGACAGCGAGCTCGACCGTCTCGTCGAACTTGGCGTAAGCCATCTCCTTGACCAAGGCGGCAGCCTCGTCAATGGTGTAGTTCTTCGAATGGTCGATCTTCTTCGCGCTAGTAAGATACTTCTTTCCGTGTGCCATAGTTATTTCTCCACCTCAACGCCCATGCTGCGAGCAGTACCGGCGACGACCTTCATAGCGGACTCGAGCGAGTTGCAGTTCATATCGTCCAGCTTCTGCTTGGCGATGTCCTCGAGCTGGGCCTTGGTCAGCTTGCCGACCTTGGTCTTGTTCGGGGTACCCGAAGCCGTCTGAATGCCCAGAGCCTTCTTGATCAGGATGGATGCAGGAGGAGTCTTCAGGATGAACGAGAACGTTCTGTCCGCATAGACAGAGATGACGACAGGAACAATCAGACCAGCATCGAATTTCTTCGATCTCTCGTTGAATTCCTGGACGAACTTTGGCGCGCTGACTCCATGAGGGCCAAGAGCCGGTCCGATCGGGGGTGCCGGCGTGGCTTTCTGAGCCGGGCACTGCAGCTTGATGACGGCAGTAACCTTCTTTGCCATATTTCCTCTCCTTACGTGTTGCGACCTGC
Organism: uncultured Spirochaetaceae bacterium; assembly: GCA_900315435.1. Classification (GTDB taxonomy): domain Bacteria; phylum Spirochaetota; class Spirochaetia; order Sphaerochaetales; family Sphaerochaetaceae; genus RUG023. Next base: position 14,491 of record OMYY01000005.1, on the reverse strand, counting down.
CTGAGTTGGCTGATAGATCCGGTCGACACGCTGGTAATAGCGCCCACCATACGGTAGGGCTCCCACGACTTGGAACACAGGTCCCAAGTGAGTGTCAAATACGAAACGGACGTATGTAAAAAATCAATGCAAGCGCAAGCCGGGTGATGGACGTCCCTCCACCACTCAGACTTCGTCGTCCTTCACCACCTTGAGGAAATCGACCTCGACAGGGGTGGAACGACCAAAAATCCCCACGCTGATGCGCAGGCTGTTCTTTTCCAGGTTGACCTCGTCGACCACCCCGGTGAAGGACTCGAACGGACCATCGATGATCTTGACACGGTCGCCGACCGCGAAGGTCTGCTTCGGCCTGAACACCTGGTCGGCTGGAAGGTCGCCGGTCTTCTGGAAGATACTCTTCACCTCTTTCTCAGAAAGCGGCACCGGCGGCTTCAGGCGGTCGGCGTCGGCGGTCAGGAATCCGGTCACGCCGTTGATACGGGTGATTTGGAAGCACCAGGCCCTCCAGGTATTCTCGGGAAGGTCAAGTTGGACAAGGATATAGCCAGGGAGAATCTTCCGCTTGGTTTCCTTTTTCACGCCGTCCTTCAACTCATAGACGGTCTCGAAAGGAACTTTGGCGTCAAGGCACACCTGGGCGAAGCCAGGATCAGTCTCGCGCATCTTCTTGATGATGCGTTCGATCTTCTGCTCATAACCCGAATATGTGTGTACGACGTACCAGCCCTGTGCCATATCTCAATCCTATTAGACTAGAACAACAAATAGACAAGCTTGAGCAGGACGAAATCGACCAGCCCAAGAAACACTGCCACCAATACGGTGGAGATGACAACGACTTTTGTTGAAGAAGCGACATTCTCTTTCGATGGCCACACGACCTTCCTCAGCTCGCTGCGGCAATCCTTGAAATACTGAATCAGTTTCTTCATCACTGTCTCTCCTTGGGGAAAAAAATTCGAGGAGCAGACAGGCCACGAGGGATTCGAACCCCCAACATCCGGTTTTGGAGACCAGCGCTCTACCGTTGGAGCTAGTGGCCTATTTGCTCCTCGAAAGGTTGCTTATTTGATCTTCGCTTCCTTGTGCGGAGTATGCTTGCGATCGAACGGGCAGTACTTGTTGAACACGAATTTCTCCTGGGAGTTCTTCCTGTTCTTCTCGGTCGTATAGTTCTTGCGACCACAGACGGTGCACTGCAGAGCGATCTTCTCGACACTGGTTTTCTTCTTCTCAGCCATAGCTCTATGCTCCTCGGCGAAACATCACCATAAAAAAGAGCCTTCGAGCGGATTTGAACCGCTGACCCCCACCTTACCAAGGTGGTGCTCTACCAACTGAGCTACAAAGGCATTACACACAAACATCACGCTTTCTGTAAAGACGCACTCGTTACGTTACCAAGGACATCTTTCTTTGTCAATACGCCCGGGATGGGAATTCCCGAACTTGGAGCACGTCACCCACCATAGCAGAAAACCGGGCTTCGCGTCCACTCCTTCTCGGCCAAACCATCATCAGGAAGCGAGGAGACGCTCTTCGGCCGATCCGGCCTCCACCACCATGATTCCGGACTTCTCTCGCGCGCGGGTATAGATAATGGACACGGGGAAGACACGCAAATTTCCGAGCAGGCAACTCGCCTTTTTTCGTCCACCTTGCTATAGTGCTTGCTAGAAAGCTTTTGAAGGAAGAATCACCCGTGAACACACAGAGCAATACCCGTTTTGGAAGGAAACCAGCAGACATCGCGCAGGACTTTGCCGAGCATCTGAAATACAGTGAGGACGCCGACGTCTACCACACCTCTCCCGAGGGTCGCTACAACGCCATCGCGCTGACTATCCGCGACCGTATCATCCAGCAGTGGGAAACCAGCAGGAGGACCCAACGTGCCCAAGACTCCAAGCGGGTCTATTACCTTTCCCTCGAGTTCCTGATGGGCAGGGCGATGACCAACAACATCATCAACCTCGGTTTGGAGAAAGAGGTCCGCGAGGCGCTTGCCTCCATCGGCTACACCTATGAGGAGCTGGCCGATGTCGAGCCCGACGCCGGACTGGGAAATGGAGGCCTGGGACGGCTAGCCGCCTGTTTCATGGACTCGCTGGCTACGCTGGAATACCCCGCCTATGGCTATGGGATCCGCTACAACTACGGCATTTTCCGCCAGCAGATCGTCCACGGCTACCAAGTCGAGCAACCTGACGACTGGCTCCGCGACGGAAACCCTTGGGAAATCCAGAGACCGGACACGGTCTACCCTGTCCAATACGGTGGCAAGGTGGAGATGATCCAGGAGAATGGCCGCGACTGCTACAAGTGGATTCCCGACGAGCGGGTGCTCGGCATGGCATACGACACTCCGATCATCGGCTACGGCGCCAAGACGGTCAACACGCTCCGCCTGTGGTCCGCCAAGGCGACCGCTGAGTTCAACTTCAAGGAGTTCGACCAGGGAGATTACACCCAGGCCGTCCGTGACAAGATCCAGGCAGAGACACTCAGCGAGGTGCTCTACCCCAACGACACGCTCTATCTGGGCAAGGAGCTGAGGCTGAAACAGCAGTACTTCTTCGTCACCTGCAGCCTGCAGGACATCATCCGCCGTTTCAAGAGGCATCACAGCGACTGGAGCCAGTTCCCCGACTGCGCGGCCATCCAGATGAACGACACCCACCCTTCGCTTGCCGTGCCGGAATTGATGCGGCTATTGGTCGACGAGGAAAACCTGGACTGGGAGCCCGCATGGGACATCACCGTCCGCACGCTGGGCTACACCAACCACACGCTGATGCCGGAAGCATTGGAAAAATGGTCCCTCCCGATGTTCGAGAAGTTGCTTCCCAGACACCTGCAGATCATCTATGAAATCAACCGCCGCTTCCTGCAGAAAGCGGTCAGCTTCTTCCCGATGCAGGGCGACAAGCTGGCCAAGGTGAGCATCATCGAGGAATCCGACCCGAAGCAGATCCGCATGGCCAACCTCGCCATCATCGGCAGCCACAGCACCAACGGCGTCGCCGCATTGCACTCCGAGCTGCTGAAGACCAAGATGTTCCCCGAGTTCAACCTGATCTTCCCGGAGCGCTTCAACAACAAGACCAACGGCATCACCCAGAGACGCTGGCTGCTTGACGCCAATCCGGCCCTGGCATCCCTAATCACCAGCGCCATCGGCGATGGCTGGATCACCGACTTCAGCCAGATCGGGCTTCTGAAGCCATTCGCCAAAGAGCCCTCCTTCCTGGAGCAGTTCGCCAAAATCAAGCAGCAGACCAAGGCCGATGCCGCAGCTTGCATCCGCAAGGATTGCGGCCACGTCGTCAACCCGGGCATGCTCTTCGACACGCAGGTCAAGCGGATCCACGAATACAAGCGCCAGTTGCTCAACATCCTGCATGTCGTGCTGCTGTACAACGACCTGAAGAACCATGGCGAGATGACCAAGGGCATGACGCCTACCACCTTCTTCTTCGCAGGCAAGAGCGCTCCCGGTTATGTGAACGCCAAACTGATCATCAAGTTCATCAACAACGTCTCCAAGGTGGTCAACTCCGATCCGGAGACCCGTGACCAGCTGCAGGTCTTCTTCCTGCCCAACTACCGCGTCACCCTGGCAGAGCACATCATTCCCGCCAGCAACATCAGCGAGCAGATTTCCACCGCGGGAACCGAAGCCAGCGGCACAGGCAACATGAAGTTCATGATCAACGGAGCCCTGACGATGGGAACCTTGGACGGGGCGAACGTCGAGATGGCCGAAGCGGCAGGCAGGGAGAACATGTTCATTTTCGGACATACCGAGGAGGAAATCGCAGCCTTGGCCGGCACCTATGACCCTTGGGAATGGATCAACAAGGACGACGGAATCAAGGCGATGGTCGAACTGGTCCGCAGCGGCTTCTTCAATGTCAACGAGCAGGGAATCTTCGACCCGCTCTGGTCCAGCCTGTTCGACCAGGGTGACCGCTACTTCCTCTTCGCCGACCTGGCCATGTACCGCGACGAGCACAGGAAAGCCCTGGAACTCTATCGCGACAACCAGCATGCATGGAACGAGAAAGCGGTCCTGAACATCGCCAGCAGCGCGAAGTTCTCCAGCGACCGTACCATCGACGAGTATGCCAACGAGATCTGGCACCTGAAAAAGTGTCCGGTCCCCCAGAACACGACGGTCGAGACGGCATTGCTCAACGCCAAGAGTCTGAAACACTAGATCCGGATGCGAAGGAACGACCGGCTCCTCGACGGGGCCGGTTTTTCGTCGTCAGAAACGGGCAAAGACCTTGCCCACCAGCGGGGCGAGGACGATGGCGGGAAGGTAGTCTCCCGCCTTGGTCTTGCGCAGGCCAAGCAGGTTGCAAGACACCATCAACAGCAGCACACCCCCGACGGCCCCCATTTCGTTGATTCCGGCATCCCCAAGACAAGGCTGCAGCCAGCCACCACAAAGGGTGAAGAAACCCTGGTAGAGCAACAGGCTCAGGGCACTGAAAGCCACTCCAGGACCATAAGCGGCTCCGAAGGCGACCGACATGCAGCCATCCATCACGGATTTGACCAGCAGGAGCTGATAGTCGTGGGAGGTCCCTGCCTGGATCGAACCGACGATAGCCATGGCCCCGGTGCAGAACAATACCGAGGCGGACAGGAAACCCGTGGCGAAACCGGAGGCTTCCCCCCTTCCCGAGGTCAGTTTCTGCAGGCGCACCCCGAGATGCAGGACCCGGTCCTCGATGTGAAGCGCAGTCCCGAGGAATCCCCCGAGAACCACGCTGCACACCATCGTCAGATAGGACGCGCTCTTCATGGCCATCCCGAGTGCGATGACGGCGGTGACAAAGCCGGTGGATCCGATGACGATGTCCTGATAGGACGCCTTGATCCAGCGACGAAGCGACACCCCGAGCAGGGTGCCGGCAATGACGGCAATGCAGTTCACATACGTGGCAAGCATATGTGCCATCGTAACGCAAAGGCCGGTGGCACTGAAAGAGTGCTATACTGTGCCCATGTACGCGATCATCCTTGCCGCCGGACTCGCTTCCCGCGCCGGCGGAGAAAAACTTTTCTGGAAGACAGAAGGCAAGCCATTGGTGGTCCATGCTGTAGAGGCATCCCTTGGGGCGGGACTGGAAACCATCGTCGTCACCGGCTTCCAAGGCATGCGGATCGAGTCCCTGCTTGCCTCATATCCTGAAATCACCATTGTCCGCAACGAACGCTACGAAAGCGGACAGATTTCCTCCATACAGGCGGGGGTGCAGGCACTTCCCCATCCGGAAGACTTCTTCATCGCACTGGCCGACATGCCGCTCATCAGAAGCAGGCACTACCGGGAGTTGGCAGGGGCATGGGACCGCAGGACCGATGGGATCCGTCCGATGGTGGACGGGGTTGCCGGACACCCAGTGCTGGTGAAGGCAACCCTGATTCCCGCCATTCTGGCCGCCGGCGCAGGAATGCGGATGAAAGACGTGCTTGCATCCTCTACCATCGCATGCAAGAACAGTCACGACCGCAGCTACGTCACCGACGTCGACACGCTCTCATCCTACCAGGCATTGCTCAGCCAGGAAAAGCTGGACTGACACAAACACGTGCCGGCACCAGCAGGTACTGATGTCGGCACGCATACGGTCTGAATCCGGTTCAGGAGATGGCCACCTCTCCGGTGGGGCCCACACTCAAATGGATTGTGGAGCCTTCCAGGAAGACACCCTCAAGCAACTTCTCCGCAAGCGGGTCCTCCACATAGTCCTGCACGGCACGGCGGATCGGGCGCGCGCCATAGGCAGGGCTGTAGCCCTTCTTGAAGACGAGGTCGACCACCTTGTCGTCCCAGACGAGATGCAGGTTCCTGCCCTCCAGACGTTGCTTCAGCTCCTCGAGCTGCAGCGTGACAATCGAGCGGAGCTGCTTGTCTCCAAGGCTCTTGAAGACCACGATCTCATCAATACGGTTGATGAATTCGGGCTTGAAGGCGGCTCTGACCGCCTCCATGACCCTCGCTTTGCCTTCGGCGAAGCTGGTCGCCCCGAGCAGGTCGGCCGATCCCAGGTTGCTGGTCATGATGATCACCGTATTGGTGAAGTCCACCACTCTCCCCTGGCCATCGGTCAGACGCCCGTCGTCGAGCACCTGCAGAAGGATGTTGAAGACATCCGGGTGGGCCTTCTCGATCTCATCGAACAGGATCACCGAGTAAGGGCGACGGCGGACCACTTCGGTCAACTGCCCGCCTTGGTCATAACCGACATACCCCGGAGGCGCTCCGATCAAGCGGGATACCGAGTATTTCTCCATATACTCGCTCATATCGATACGGGTCAGCGCCTTCTCGTCGTCAAACAGGAAGCCGGCAAGCACCTTGGCAAGCAAAGTCTTTCCAACGCCGGTAGGACCGGCGAAAAGGAACGAACCGAGCGGACGATGGGCGTCGCCGATTCCGGCCTTGTTCCGTCTGATGGCGTTGGCGACCGCCTTGATCGCCTCCTCCTGTCCGACTACTTGTTTGGAAAGAATCGACTCAAGCTGCAGGTACTTCTGCTTCTCGCTGGAGCGCATCTTCGTCACAGGAACCCCGGTCCACGAGCTGACGATGCGTGCGATATCGTCCTCATCGACTTCTTCGCGAAGCAACTGCCGGCCATCCTTCTGCACGGAGTTCAGCTTGTCCTCAGCCTCTTTGATCTGCTGCATCAGTGCAGGAATCTCTCCATGCTGGATACGCGCCGCGCGCCCAAGGTCTCCCGAACGCTCGGCGTCCTTTTCCTGGACACGGAGCTGTTCCAGCTGTGTCTTCTTCTCCTTGATGCCGACAATGGCGTCACGCTCGTTCTGCCACTGCAACCGCATCGAACCCGCCTGGCTGTTCAGGTCGGCAAGCTCGCCTTTGATCTTCTCAAGCCGTTCCTTGCTGGAAGGATCGGTCTCGTTCTCCAACGACTTCTGCTCGATCTTCAGCTGCAGGATCTTCCGCTCAAGCCTATCCAGCTCAACGGGCTGGCTTTCGATTTCCATCTTCAGCTGGCTCGCCGCCTCATCAATCAGGTCGATTGCCTTGTCGGGCAGGAACCGGTTGGTGATGTACCGGTTGGAGAGGGTCGCTGCGGCCACCAGCGCGTCATCCTTGATGCGGACACCATGATGCACCTCGTACTTCTCTTTCAAGCCGCGCAGGATGGCAATGGTGTCCTCCACGCTCGGCTCCTTGCAGTAGACAGGCTGGAAGCGGCGCTCCAGAGCCTTGTCGGTCTCAATGTACTTGCGGTACTCGTCGAGCGTCGTGGCGCCAATGGTATGCAGCTCGCCCCTGGCGAGAGCCGGCTTGATCAGCTGGCTGGCGTCGGTATGGCTGTTTCCTCCCTGTCCCGCGCCGATGATGGTGTGCAGCTCATCGATGAAGAGGATGATCTTGCCCTCGGAACGAACAACCTCGTTGATGACCCCCTTCATACGCTGCTCGAACTGGCCGACGTAGGAAGCCCCCGCCACCAGCTGTCCGACATCCAGGCTGAGGATCCGTTTGCCCTTCAGGCTTTCCGGGACGTCCCCGTTGGCGATCCTCTGCGCCAAACCTTCGACGATAGCGGTCTTGCCGACACCGGGCTCACCAATCAGCACAGGGTTGTTCTTCGTGCGGCGCGAAAGCACCTGCATCACCCTTCGGATTTCCTCGTCACGGCCGATGACCGGATCGAGCTTGCCGCTCTTGGCGGCGGCAGTCATGTCGATGGTGTACTTCTCGAGGGTCTGATACTGCGCCTCAGGATCATCATTGGTGATGGTCTGGCCTCCTCGCAGTTCCTTCAGCGCGGCCTGGACCTCGGTCTTGGTCACGCCAAGCTTTTGCAACGCGTCGTTGCACCGTGTGTGCGTATCATCCAAAACAGCCAGAAGGAAATGTTCGGCCGAAAGGTATTCGTCCTTCATCGAACCGGCGATGCGCTGGGCGCTCTCCAGTTCGTCGTTCAGGATTGTGGAGAAATTGACCTGGGCATGGTCGCCATAGGCCTTCGGGGCGCTATCGACCATCTGTTTGAAGGTCTGCTCGAACTGACCGCTGGACACACCGATCTTCTCGAGAAGCGGTGCGACCACTCCACTTTGCTGACGGACCATGGCAAGCAGCAAGTGCTCGGTGCCCACCTCGCTGTTGTGGTTGTCCTTGGCAAGCTGGACGGCCTCCTTCAGGGCCTCTTTCATCCGTAATGTCAGTTTATCAGTATCCATATTCCGTTCTCCCTCCGGAATCATCTCGTACGGAGGAAATATACTCACGCTGACGGGAATCGGCTACTTTTTGAAGGAGATGAGGAAGGTCCGGATAATGTCCTTGTCCTGCGTGGTATCGTATTTCTTGAAGAAGGCAATCCGCAGGCATGCCCCCTCCAGCAGCACCATCAGCTGCTCGGCGACCTTGTCGACATCGCAGCTCTTCACCACCCCGTTTGCCATCCCGGAGCGGATCAGCCGCTTGAAGAGGATGGAGAGCTTTGCGGTGCGGTGCATGATCATTCCCTCGAAATCCCGGCCCTCGTGCTTGACCTGGATCATCACTCCGACCAAGTTGCTGATTTCGATGTTGTTGGCATCGGCAGTGTCGATGATGTCCTCGCAGATCCGGATCAGCTTGTCGACCTCCCCGCTAGGGTCACGCCAGACGTAGGACACATATTTGGAGAACATGCGGCCCGTGACCAGCTTCACCGCATAGTGGTAGATTTCCTCCTTGTCGGTGAAATACTGGTAAATGGTCGGCCGGGACAGGCTGCACTCGGCCGCGATCAGGCTCAGGTTCGAATTCCGGTACCCCTCACGGGCAAATACCTTCAGCGCGGCCTGCAGGATTTCCTGCTTGCGCGCTTCATGGTCTATTTTCTTTGGCATGGCAACACCTTGTTGTTGACACTATACCATGCTTTCGTCAGCCACACCACCCGGATTGGTTCATTTTTTCCCAAGCGTGTCGCTCAGGGTGGCCACTTCCACAGCCTTGATGGTGTGCAGGCGGTTTTCCGCCTCGTCGAAGACGACGGAGTGGGAAGAGCGGAAGACCTCGTCGGTCACTTCGAGCTCCTTCAGGCCGTACTGTTCATGGATCTGCCTGCCAATCTGGGTTCCGAGGTCATGGAACGAGGGCAGGCAGTGCTCGAAAAGCACCTTCTCGTTTCCGCTGGCTTTCAGCAGGTCCATCGTCACCTGATAGGGACGCAGCAGCTTGATGCGCTCGGCGGTTTTCGCCTCCTCTCCCATCGAGACCCAGACATCGGTGTAGACCACGTCGGCGCCCTTCACCGCCTCGTTCGGGTCGGTGGTCACCTGGATGACGCTGCCGCTCTTTCCGGCCTCTGCCTCCGCCCAGGCGAGCAGGCCGGAGTCCGGCCAGAGTTCCTTCGGAGTGGCGATGCTGAAGTCCATGCCGACCTTCACCGCCCCCATCAACAAGGCGTTGGACACGTTGTTCCGGCCATCGCCGACATAGGCGAATTTCATCTGGTCGACCGATTTGCCGGTATGCTCCACCGCGGTCAGGAAATCTGCCAACGTCTGGGTCGGGTGGTCGTCGTCGGTCAGTCCGTTCCAGACGGGCACACCCCCATAGCGGACCAAGTCCTTCACCAAGTCCATCGAATACCCCCGGTACTCGATCGCGTCATACATCCGGCCAAGGACCTTTGCCGTATCCTCGATTGACTCCTTCTTCCCCATCTGGCTTCCGGTCAGGTAGGTCACATGGGCGCCTTCGTCACTGGCGCCAAGCTCGAAAGCGCAGCGCGTTCTGGTGCTGGTCTTGTCGAAAATCAGCACGACGTTCTTCCCCTCCAGCAGTTTGCCGTCCACGTAGGCAGGATGGGGTTTGCCCTTCTTCTTCGCCTTCAAGGCCGCGGCCAGGTCAAGAAGATAGAGGATTTCCTCTTTCGAATAATCCTTCAATGTCAGGAAACTTCTTCCTTTCAGATTGCACTGCATACGTATCCTCCGCCATGAGGGGAATTATCACATAAATATGCAATATTGTCCAGAAGTTGTGCAAATTTATACAAAATCCTGCAACATGACGGCCGCTTTGTCGCCTTCCATCATCTCCACCGAACTGAGCTTCCGGTCCATCATCCTCGTCCGCTTGGATACCTCGTCGAAGGACCTGGCAACCAGGCCGATCCGTTTCTGTGCGGTATCCAGCTCCTCGCCGAATCGTCCAAATTCCGTGCGGACCGCCGAAAGGACCTTCCAGACCTCCTCGCTGCGCTTCTGGATCGCCAAGGTCCGGAAACCCATCTGCAGGCTGTTGAGAATCGCCGCCAAGGTCGTCGGTCCGCTGACCACCACCTTGTACGTACGTTGCAGGTCGTCGACGATGCCAGGAATCCGGATCACCTCGGCATACAATCCTTCGCTGGGCAGGAACATGATTCCGAAGGCGGTGGTATGCGGCGGATCGAGGTATTTGACGGAGATATCCTTCGCCTCCCCCTTCACCCGCACCTCCAGCGCGCGGCGGGCCAACTGCAAGGCCTCACGGTCACCCGCCTCTTGGGCGTTGAGGATCCGCTCGAAGTCTTCTTTGGGGAATTTGCAGTCAATCGGAAGGTAGACGACATCGCTGCCAGTACCAGGAAGGCGGACGGCAAACTCGACCCGCTGCCCGCTTTGAGGCTTGCACTCGACATTTTCCTCGTACTGGCTTGGCGCAAGGATGTCGTCCAGGATATTTTTCGCCTGGACTTCCCCCATGGTACCGCGGGTCTTGATGTTCCCCATCAGCCTTTTCAGGTCATCGACTCCGCTGGTCAGCTCCTTGACCTGTCCAAGACCCTCATAGACCTTGTTCAGCTGGGCACTGACGGCAGAGAACGAGGTGCTCAAGGAACTCTTCAGGCGCATGTCGACGCTCTGCTGCAGGCTGAAGAACCGTTTCTCGTTGTCGCTCCGGATGTGTTCCAAGCTGGAGGCAACCTGCTTTTCCAGCTGTCCCACCGACTGCCGGTACTGCTCCATCATTCCCAACAGTTCCTTCCGGCTCTGCCCCGAGGAAAGGTCCAGCCGGGATTTCAGGTCCCGCAGGCTGAGCTCCTCGCTCTGACGGTATTGCTCCAGCATTTCCAGCAACTCTTTCCGGGTCCGGGAACTCTCCCGGGAGACCGCCTCGATCTGAGCGGCGAGGACGGCGCCATCCCGCCCACTTCCCGCTTTCCGCATGAGAACCACCAGCAACAGGACAACGGTAAACGCCAGCAAGGCGACAATCAGATATTCCATACTTCTATAAACACGAAACAAACGTACAGGTAACAAAGGGAAAGCAGGCAAAAGAAAGGAGGCCCCTGACGGGAGCCTCCGTGGAGGAAACCAAGGAAAAGCGCGGTTACTTGACCAGGACGACCTCACCGTTGGGATAGTGCTGTGCGACGTAGTCGGCAACCTTCTGGCTCTTCAGGGCGGCGACCAGCGCCTTGATGGCGGAATCGTTCTCATGGCCAGCCTTGACGGCGATCACATTGACATACGGAGAGGAGGAATCCTCGACGAACAAGCCATCACGGGTGGCGACCAGGCCGGCGGGGATGGCGTAGTTGCCGTTGATGACGGCAGCATCGACGTCATCAAGGACTCTCGGCAGAGAGGCGGCCTCGACTTCCTGGAACTTCAGGTTCTTCGGATTCTCCTTCACATCGACGGGCGTGGCTTCCAGTCCGGCATTGTCGTTCAGCTTCAGCAAGCCGGCAGCCTGCAGGAGCAGGAGGCCACGGCCTTCGTTGGTCGGATCGTTGGGGATCGCGACGGTAGCTCCACTGGGGATATCGGCCAGACTCTTGTACTTCTTGGAGTAGAGGGCGAACGGCTCGACATGGATTCCGCCAGCGTTGACCAGATGATAGCCTCTCTCCTTGTTGAAGGAATCAAGGTAGGGGATGTGCTGGAAGTAGTTGGCGTCAAGCTCGCCGTTCTCCAGGGCTTCGTTCGGAGTGACATAGTCGGTGAATTCGACAACCTGCAGGTTGATGTCCTGCTTGGCGAGGTCGTCGACGACCAAGTTCAGCAGGGCGGCATGCGGCTCAGGGGTGGCGCCGACCTTCAGCGTGACCGGTCCTTGTGCCTGCGTGGCGCTCTTCTCTTCCTTCGAACCGTTGGCAAAAACGGTGGAAACCGACAACAAGACAGCAAAAGCAGCAATCAAAGTCTTTTTCATAATCAAATTTCTCCTCACCAGATAGGTGGATGGTAAGCATGTACTGTATGGAACAAAACGAATATGGCATACGCCCTTCGTTACAAGAAACCCAAATTGACCGTTGAATGAATATGAATGATGTTATGCCCGCCAGGGCATCATGAGAGACATCATGCACATGCTGTCGATAGCGAAGAATTTGTCGTCCATCATGTCTCTCCTTCTCGTTGTTGGCTCCATACGATAGCGGAACTTCTCCCCAAATGCAAGGGGGTATTTCCTCAATGCATTGCCAAAAATGTCTGTTTTCTACACGTAATTAATTATATTACATATAATTAATAATTTGTAAAAAATTTCGATATATATGCATGTACTGTATTTTCAAAAAAAGGCCCTCTCCGCAAAGAGAGGGCATGCTCGAGGGAACACCACGGCTCAACGGCTCGCCAGCATTCTGGCGCTCAGCTTGTTGCCTGCCAGCTGGATCGCCTGGACCAACACGAGGATCACGATGACGGCGACCGCCATGACCTCAGGCCTGAAGCGCTGGTACCCATAGCGGATGGCGAGGTCGCCAAGGCCGCCACCACCGATGGCGCCGGCCATGGCCGAGTAGCCGATCAGGTTGATGATGGTCAAGGTCACGCCGTCGATCAGGCTCGGAAGAGCCTCGGGAACCAGCACCTTCACAATGATCTGCCGGTTGGTCGACCCCATCGCCCTTGCTGCCTGGATGACTCCAGGATCGACCTCTTTCAGCGCCGACTCGACGACACGAGCCACGAAGGGAGCGGCGGCAATCGAAAGCGGGACGATGGTCGCCTTGGTGCCGATAGCGGTATGGAGAATCAGGCGGGAAAGGGGAAAGAGCACGATCATCAGGATGATGAAAGGGAAGCTTCTCAGGACATTGACGATCTTGTCCATCACTTCGTTCAGCACGCGGTGCGGCGTGATGCCGCCCTGGTCCTCACGGCTGGTCGCCATCAGCAGGACACCCAACGGAAATCCCAGGATCAGGGAGAAAAGCGTGGAAAAGAAAACCATGACCAGCGTCTGGCCGGTAGCAGGCAGAATCAGGCGGGAAAAGGTAGTCCAGTTCATTTCTTGACCTCCTCGACAATCAGACCCTCACCGCGCAAGGCACTGATGACCTCGGGGAGCTTTGCCGGGTCGGAGCAGATGATATCGACGTACATCGTGCCGATTTCCTCTCCTCCCACGGTCTGCACTCCCCCGGCACGCAGGTTGAAATCCACATCGAACTTCTTGCTGATCATACTGATGACTGGTTTGTCGGTCACCTCGCCCGGAAAACGGAGGATATAGGAACCCTTTGTGCGGGACCATTGGTAGACCGTATCGGTCTTCTTGCCTTGGTCCACGCCAACCAAGCGGGAAAGGAAGTCCTTGGTGACGGGATGCTGTGGCTTGCTGAAGATATCGCCCACCTTCCCCTGCTCGACGACGATGCCGTCATTCAGGACGGCGACTTCCTCGCAGGCGTCCCGGACGACCTCCATCTGGTGGGTGATCATCACCACCGTCAGGCTCATCTTCTTCTGCAACTCCTTGATCAGGTCGAGAATCGAGCTGGTTGTCTGTGGGTCGAGGGCACTCGTAGCTTCGTCACAAAAGAGGATTCCTGGGTTGCAGGATAGGGCGCGTGCGATGGCGACACGCTGCTTCTGTCCGCCAGAGAGGGTGCTGATACGTGCATTTTCCCTTCCGTCAAGACCTACCATATGCAACAGTTCCTTGACCCGTTTATCGATCACATCGCGCTTATACCCGTTGATTTCCATCGGATAGGCGATATTTCCAGCGCAATCACGACTGGAAAACAAGTTGAAGTTCTGGAAAATCATGCCGATATGGCGCCGATGCAGCATCAGCTCCTCAACAGGCAAATTGTCCACTCGTTTGTCGTCATAGTACACTTCACCGGAATCCGGCTTCTCCAACAGGGAAATCAGCCGGACCAAGGTCGATTTGCCCGCACCACTCTTGCCGATGATGCCGAAGATCTTGTTGGAAGGAATGGTGAGGCTGACATCATTGACCGCATGAAGATCACCATAGCTTCGCTTCAGGTGGTTCAACGTAATCTGCATGGTCTGCTCCTCTCATTTGTACCAATGTATACTGAAAGAGCAACGACATGCAATCAGCGTGACTATGGGCAGGCACACAAAAGCAGGGTACAAAAAAGGCTCAATACAGATTTTTGTGGGATGAAGCGAAAGCACAAGGCACCATAGGGGTAGAAAAAAAGGGAATGAGGCCTCAAACTTGTAAGCATCC
>OMYY01000059.1 GCA_900315435.1 uncultured Spirochaetaceae bacterium | reverse complement strand
CATAGATGCACCCGCTCTCCCTGAGATTCGAGAACGAGTTGTTTTCCGTCATGATGGGAAGAAGTTGCTTGCTCATGCCTCAAGCATACCACAGCCATGCCCTTGTGGCAAAGAACGCCATTTTCCCGATTCTTGCATCAAACCTGTTGGAGCTCTGTCTCCAAAGCGAACAATGTTCCCGCAAGCACGCAAGGAAACCGGTTATTCCGCAAAATTCTGATTTGAACCATAAAAAACCTCTCCTGCACTGCAGAAGAGGCCTCTCTGAGAAGCGCCCTACGGGAATCGAACCCGCTTCTTAAGCTTGGAAGGCTTAGGTAATACCATTATACGAAAGGCGCGTTACGCAGACTATTAAAAGCAAAAACGCTTTTCCCGTCAAGGGGGATGCCCACTTTTGTGCAAACGTGAGTATCTTACAAGCATGTGGTTCGATGATTGGTTTGCTGGTTTCTTTGGAAACGGCCCCTTGTTCCGGGAAGTCCACGGCACCAAAGCCCCGAAAGCCTCGGTGCAGCCCGGAGGGTTCAGGAATCTCCTCGATTGGAACGAAGACCCGATAGGACGCCAGAGCGGGCAGCCCCATCACCTCGTCTATGCACGGATGGTTCCCTTTCTCGCCGCCGCGGCACAACGCGTCAGCGGAGGCAAGGCGCAGGGGCGGAAAATCCGGCTGGACAGATACCTCCCGCTGGCGAAGGAGACGATCGCGGATGCGGGATTGCAGACCACCTATCTTCGTTCCTTCGTCAGCCAGTCGATGAAATTGGCCGGATCCTACCGGACCGACCAGCTTTTCTCGCTTGCCGAAGCGGCGGGGACCTTTCTGCGCCAGTTCGCCGACGAGGACGAGATGCGTGAGGTCGCCGGCATGGCAAGGCAACTGGCCTGGGGCATCACCAGCGAAGGAGAAGCGTTGCTCTCTCATTTTCAGGGATACCGGTACCAGCACCGCACGCACGGGCAGGATTCCTTCCACATGGGGGGCTCCCGCTCGGTTCCCATCCATCATGGAATGGAACAGGATCCCGAAGAGGAAGACCTCGCCCGGCTCGGCCTGGAGCCAGGGGCAAGTGACGAAGCGATCAGACATGCCTGGCACGACTTGGTCAAGCGGAACCATCCGGACGCCAACAAGGGAAACGAGGAGGCAGCAGAGAAACGGCTCATCGCCATCGGCGAAGCCTACCAGAGGCTACGTGCACGACGCGGTTTCTGAATTGCCGAGTTCACGCATCTTGGGTATCATTCAGGACTATGGATACGTTACTTGTACGCTACGCGGAATTGGTCATCAAGCAGCAGCTCCAGCTACGGCCTGGTGAATCCCTTTCCATCAACACCGAGTCCTCCACCATCGAGTTCGCCCGCCTGCTGGCCAGGATGGCGGCCGAGACGACCCGGGAACCGGTGCATATCGTCGAGACGAAGCACGGAAAGGTCCTGCAGGTCTACCCGATCGACCCACAACTGAACGACGCGTTACGGCCACCGGTCTCCGGTCTGGCCATGTGCCACATCGTCGACCTGGACAGCGCCCCCTACTACAGCGAGGAGAGTCCCCAGGACCTGGCGAAGGATGTGGTCCAGCTAGGCCGTTTCGGCATTCTCGCCGACCCGCCGGAACTGGAAAGGAGGCTTGCCGCACCTTGGGCGAACGTCCCCTATCCAGGCCCTGACTGGGGCCTGCAGTACCTCGGCAACGAGGCCACCGAAGGAGATATGTGGAAGCTCTTCATGAGCCTCTTCCGCCTTGACGCGCACGACCCAGCGGAGTATTGGAGCAACCAGGCAGGAATGATGAACCTGCGAAAGCGGATTCTGAACCAGCATCTTGCAGACACCATCACCCTTCGCGACCAGGATTGGGAGCTGATGGTACGGATTGCCATGGACACCCAATGGACCGGAGGCGAGACGGTACTCTCCAATGGGCGCAAGTTCCTCAGCCAGCTTCCGCTCCAGCATGTCTACGCAAGTGTCGACACCCAGAGCGCCAATGGATCCTTCCTCTCTTCCCGCCCCTTCCTGTTGCTTGGCAAGTTGGTACGGAATGCCCGCTTTGTCGTCGAGGGGGGCGAGGTGACCGGCTGGAGCGCCACACAGGGCAAGCAGGCGCTGGACGCCTTCTTCGACATCGACGAAGGCGCGCGTAGGGTCTGCGAGATTTCGCTTGCCGATGACGGAACCAGGGAGAGCAACAGCCTTTCCAGCGGTTCCCACCCATTGTTCAACAAGTCGGCCACCTGCCATATCGGCTTCGGCGGCTTCCAGACCGACACGCTTGCCAGACAGTTCACCCCGAACGAGCTGGATGAAAAGCACCTCGGGCAATCCCTCGTGCGTCTCGACGTGCCGATTGGCAGCCCCTCCCTCAGCGTGACCGCCACGGACAAGGATGGCTTTGTCACGCCCCTGATGGAGGACGGAGTCTTCGTGGCGGTCTAAAACGAAAGGAGAAGGACTCTGCCTTCTCCTCTTCTTTTGTCACCCGTTCAGGTCCGCGATGTGCTTCAGACCGTTGAGCGTGTGGTCCGGTATCAGCTCGTCGATACGGGGAATGATCGGGGCGATCGTACGGGAAAGTCCGCCGGTGGCGATCACATGGATGCGGGAACCCACCTGCTTCTCGGTACGGCCGATCAGGCTGTCCACCAAGCCGGCATAACCGAACATGATGCCGCTGCGGATTGATTCCATGCTGTCCCTGCCGATAGCGTGCTCGGGAACCTTCAGTTCGACCTGCGGCAACTGGGCGGTGTTGTTGAACAGGGAGTTCATGGCTGTCAGCAGTCCAGGAGCGATAGCGCAGCCATAGACCGTTCCGTCGGCACCGACGGTAGTGATTGTCAGGGCAGTCCCGAAATCAATGACGCTGACCGGCTTTTCCGGACAGAGGAAATGGGCCCCACTGGCGTTGCAGATCAGGTCGCTTCCCAGTTCGGGAGGAATCGTCTCGTTCTTCAGGCCAGTCGGTACCTGACGGGAGACCACCAGCGGATGGACTTCGAAAAGACGGTACAGGTTCTTCTCGAAAGAACGGGTCAGCGAGGGGACGACGCTGCTCAAAGCGGCGCTGTCCACATCCTCGTTGTGCACTCCATAATGGTTGCACAGGCTCTCCAGGACGACAAAGTACTCGTCACCGGTCTTCTTCTGGTCGGTATAGACCCGAAAGTGCATCGCCCACTTCTTCCCGTCGTGGAAGGCGACGACAATGTTGGTGTTTCCGATATCGACTGCGCAGAACATGACTCGCCCTCTTTTACAGGCTCAACTTGTACTTGACGCCGCCATACTTGGCATCGCGTTCGGCCTTGACCTGGTCGCTGTGCAGGTAGTCCTCGAAGGGCATCATCTTGTCGATGATTCCTCCCGGCGTGAACTCGATGATGCGGTTGGCGATCGTGTCGATGAACTGATGGTCATGGCTGTTGAACAACAGCACGCCCCTGAAGGCGATCAGTCCGTCGTTCAACGCGGTGATCGACTCCAGGTCCAGATGGCTGGTCGGCTCGTCCAGGATCATGCAGTTCGCCTCCTGCATCATCATCTTCGCCAACACGACGCGGACCTTCTCTCCTCCGGAAAGCACGGCAGTGTCCTTCAGCGCTTCGTCGCCACTGAAGAGCATGCGGCCAAGGAAGGAACGGACATAGGTGTCATCCTTCTCCGCGGCATATGGCATCAACCAGTCTGTGATGGAGACGTGGTCCTTGAACAGGCTGGTGTTGTCCTTCGGGAAATAGGAGAGCGAGGTGGTCACGCCCCAGGTGAACGTTCCGTCATCCGGTTGGGAATTCCCAGCGAGAATCTCGAAGAGCGCAGTCTTGGCCTGCTGGTTTGGTCCGACGAAGGCGATCTTGTCGCCATTGTTCACCACCAGGTTGAAATGGTCGAGCACATGCTCCCCGTCGATCGTCTTGCAGAGGTCCTTGACCTCCAGGATGTTCTTGCCCAGCTCGCGCTGCATCTTGAAACCGACATAGGGGAAGCGCCTGCTTGACGGCCTGATATCCTCAATGGTCAGCTTGTCGATCAGCTTCTTGCGGCTGGTAGCCTGCTTGCTCTTCGCCGCGTTGCTGGCGAAACGCTGGATGAAACTCTTCAACTCGGCGATCTTCTCGTCAGCACGTTTCTTCTCGTCTTTCAGCTGTTTGGCGGCCAGCTGGCTGGACTCATACCAGAAATCGTAGTTGCCGACGTACAGGGTCGCCTTCCCGTAGTCGATATCGACGATCTGGGTACAGACACTGTTCAGGAAATGCCGGTCATGGCTGACCACAATGACGGTATTGTCGAAGTTCTCGATGAAGTTCTCTAGCCAGGTGATGGATTCCAGGTCCAAATGGTTGGTAGGCTCGTCAAGCAACAGGATATCGGGATTCCCGAACAAGGCTTGGGCAAGCAGGACCTTGACCTTGACCGAGTCCTCCATATCACCCATCAGCTTGTCGTGCAAGTCGGTGGAGATGCCAAGCCCATCCAGAAGCTGGGCTGCCTGGGCCTCGGCCTCCCATCCGCCCAGGTCGCTGAACTCACCTTCCAGCTCGGCGGCACGGATGCCGTCCTCCTCGCTGAAATCGGGTTTCTCGTACAGCGCGTCCTTCTCCTTCATCACCTTGTACAGCTTCTCGTAGCCCATGATGACGGTCTCCAGCACCTTGTACTTGTCAAAGGCGAAATGGTCCTGGCGCATGAAGGAAAGGCGCTGGCCTGGAGTAATGAAGATTTCACCCGAATCAGGCTCGATCTCCCCGCTCAGGATCTTCAGGAACGTGGATTTTCCCGCTCCGTTGGCCCCGATGATTCCGTAGCACTCCTCAGGGGAGAACTTCAGATTCACATCCTTGAAAAGGACTTGGCTGCCGTAGGCAAGAGAAATGTTGTTGGCACTGATCATCAAACACCACCTGCTTTGGAATATGGAAGACAGAAAAAAAGGCAACCGATTGGTTGCCCTCTTCTTTAGTTCCTACCGGAATCGAACCGATATTTAGAGACTGAGAATCTCCTGTCCTAACCATTAGACGAAGGAACCGTTATTACTGGGATGAAGGGATTCGAACCCCTAAAGGCAGAACCAGAATCTGCAGTGTTACCATTACACTACATCCCAATCTCAAAATCCTCAGTTACAATACGAGAAACGAAGTTTTCTGTCAATAACATTATGAAAAATTTTCCACCAAACGGTTCAGGAACCGTACGAACCCCGCGCCAAGGTACAGGTATTTCCTGTACTGTGAACACATTACGGCCCACCTCACCCGCAAGTGGCCAAATCAGTCATACTGTTTCTTGAAAGCGTTCACCCGGGCGGACGGCCCAACCGTGAAATCGTCACGGCATCCATCCTTCAGGTACCTCCAAGCAAGGCCGGCGACCATGGCTCCGTTGTCGGTGCAAAGCTTCAGCGATGGGAAGGTGACGGTGATACCATCCTTCTCGAATTCCTTCAGCTCGGCGCGCAACAAGCTGTTGGCCGCCACGCCCCCACCTGCGGAAAGACGCTTCATGCCGGTATCCTTCAGGGCACGCCGCACACGCCGCACCAGCATGCCCACCGCCTGTCGCTGGAAACTCGCGGCGATATTCTCGTTGCTCTTCTCGCTCTTCCCATCCCAGAACTTGTCCAGCTGGTTGATGACGGCGCTCTTCAGGCCGCTATACGAGATATCGTACGGATGATCCTCGTCCATCGTGTTGCCGGGAAACAGGAACGCGGTAGGATTGCCGCTCTTGCTCAGACGGTCGATCACCACACCACCGGGATACCCAAGGCCGTAGTGCTTGGCGACCTTGTCAAAGGCCTCCCCGATCGCGTCGTCGATCGTGGTACCCATGACGTCGACATCATCGTATCCATTGACCTTGCAGATGACGGTATGCCCGCCGCTGACCAACAGGCCGAGATACGGGTATTGCAACGGCTGCTCGATCTGGCTTGCGTACAAGTGGGCGCGGATATGGTCGATCGTGATGAAGGGGACATCCAGAGTCGCCGCCATACCCTTGGCAAAGTTCAGTCCCACCATCAGGCTGCCCAGCAACCCGGGACGGCTGGTCACCGCAATCGCGTCGATCTCGCGAACGCTCAAGGACGCCTTGGCGATGGCTGCCTGGACCACCTGCTCGATCCACTCGGTGTGGAGGCGGCTGGCGAGTTCGGGCACCACGCCCTCATACGGCTTATGCAGCTCGATCTGTGTGGCGATCACATTGCTGAGAATCTCATGTCCATCGCGGACAACAGCCGCACTGCACTCGTCACAGCTTGTCTCAATACCCAGTACGTTCATTCATCCTCGTCCTCTTGGCCGATAGCATCTTCTAGAAACGATTCCATCTTGACGAACTGGTCGCCTGCCAAGGGCATGGTCACCATCTGGTACAAATCGGAAAGTCCAAGTCCCTGCTCCAGCGCGTCAGGATAGATGTCGAGCAAGAACTGGGCGACTTCAGGCTGCCATCCCTGCCCGACCTCCGGACTGTGGCGATGGCTTGCGCTCTTCATGACCAACACGCTGTCACTTGGTATCGTCATTGCATCTTTTCCCACTCGAATCACCTCTTTCTGTCCAACACTACTCATAAAACGGGAGGTGGTCAATGCAAGGAAGTGCCCCGCACACGCCCCAAACCTTGTCATTCAGAGAAAAAAGAAGGGAACCGCACCTGCAGTTCCCTTCCGTGAGCCGCAACCCAGATTTGAACTGGGGACCTACTGATTACGAATCAGTCGCTCTACCAACTGAGCTATCGCGGCATGCAGAGTGGTTTATACCATGTTTCCACCCGGTGAATCAAGTGGCCCGGGGAAAAACCACGGGCCACTTGCATCCTTGTCATTTGCTCTTCTTCACAGCGATGGCCGCCTGGGCTGCCGCAAGGCGTGCGATGGGCACGCGGTACGGAGAACAGGAGACATAGGTCAGGCCGACTCTCTGACAGAAATTGATCGTCTTCGGATCGCCACCGTGCTCGCCACAGATACCCAGAATCAGGTTCTTGTTGACGGAACGGCCAAGATCGACGGCAATCTTCACCATCTTGCCGACACCACCCTCGTCGATGGTGGCGAACGGGTCATAGTCGTAGAACTGCTTGTCCGCGTCTCCCACATAATGTCCGAGGAAGGAAGCGGCGTCGTCACGGCTGAACCCGCAGGTCATCTGGGTCAGGTCGTTGGTTCCGAAGCTGAAGAACTGGGCTCCAGCCTTGGCGATCTCGTCAGCGGTGATAGCGGCTCTGGGCACCTCGATCATCGTTCCCATCAGGTACTCGATCCTCTGGCCATATTTCTCGAACAAGCCTTCGATGACCTCCTTCGCCTTTTTCTGGCAGAAGAGGAACTCCTTGTAGTTGCCGACCAGCGGGAACATGATCTCGGGGTACACCTTGACACCCTTCTTCCTGACATTCAGGGCAGCCTCCATGATGGCGGTAACCTGCATCTCGAGAATCTCAGGATAGACGATGGCAAGGCGGCAACCACGGAAACCAAGCATCGGGTTGAACTCGTGCAAGGCGGCAGACTTCTGGGCAACTTCCTCGACCGACTTGTGCATCGTCAGGGCCATCTCAAGGCGGGTCGTGGAGTCGTTCGGCAGGAACTCGTGCAGCGGCGGATCGAGCAGACGGATGGTAAACGGCTTGCCCTCCAGTTCGGTGAACATCGCCTCGAAGTCGCTCCGCTGCATCGGCAGCAGCTCGGCCAAGGCGTTGCGGCGCTCGGTCTCGTTGTCGGCCAGGATCATCTTTCTCATGCTGATGATCCGGTTGCCACCGAAGAACATATGTTCGGTACGGCACAGGCCGATGCCTTCGGCGCCCAGCATGGTCGCCATATGGGTGTCCTTCGGAGTGTCGCTGTTGGTGAAGACCTTCAGGGTCTTGATCTCATCCACATAGCCCATGAACTTCTTGTAGTTCTGGAAGATATTGGACTCGCTCTCCTTCATGTCCCCGTTGAGGACCTGGACGATCTCGCTCGGCTTGACGGCGATCTTGGTGGCGTAGACGGAACCGGTGAAGCCGTCGATGGCCATGTAGTCGCCAGCCTTGACGGTCGTGCCGTTGACGGTCAGCTCCTGCTTCTTCTCATCGATATGGATGTCGCCGACACCGCTGACGCAGGGGCAACCCATACCGCGGGCGACAACCGCCGCGTGGCTGGTCATGCCGCCACGGCAGGTGATGACGCCACGGCTGACCGCCATGCCGCCAATATCCTCGGGACTGGTCTCTGCACGAACCAGGATGACATCCTTTCCCGTCGCAGCGACCTCCTCGGCCTTGGCCGCGGTGAAGTAGACCTGGCCGCAGGCTCCACCAGGAGAAGCGTTCAGGCCGTGGGCGACCTCTTTCAGTCCCAGGTCACGGATGACCTTCTGGTCGAGGATCGGAGCGAAAAGCTTGTTGAACTCGCCAGCAGGAACGCGGCTGACCGCCGTCTCCTTGTCGATGAGCCCCTCCTCCACCATCTCGACCTGGCTGCGGAGCCAGCTGAAAATCGTGCGCTTGCCGTTGCGGGTCTGCAGCATGAACAGCTTGCCCTCCTGGATGGTGAACTCCAGGTCCTGCATGTCATGGTAGTGGTTTTCCAGCACCTTGCGGATGTCGCAGAGCTGGTCGTAGACCTTCGGGTTGACCTTCCTCAAGGTGTCGATGGTCTGCGGAGTGCGGATACCGGCGACGACGTCCTCACCCTGTGCGTTCATCAGATACTCGCCGAAAAACTTGTTCTCGCCGGTGGAAGGATCGCGGGTGAAGGCGACACCAGTGCCGCTGGTCTCACCCATGTTGCCGAAGACCATGCACTGGACATTGACGGCGGTTCCCAACAGGCCGCGGATGTCGTTCATGGCACGGTACTTGATGGCGCGCTCGTTGTTCCAGGAGCGGAACACGGCGCTGATGGCCTTGAAGAGCTGGTCCATCGGGTCGGTGGGGAACTCCTCGCCGGTGTACTTCTTGTACAGCTGCTTGTAGCGGACAATCACTTCCTGGAGATCCTTCACGTCAAGCTCGACATCGTAGACCTTGCGGGAAAGATCCTTCACATCCTGCAAGGCGGCCTCGAACTGGTCGTGGGGAACCCCCATGACGACGTCACCGAACATCTGGATGAAACGACGATAGCTGTCCCAGACGAAGCGCTCGTTGCCGGTCTTGGCGATCATGCCCTCGACGGTATCCGGGTTCAGGCCCAGGTTCAGAATGGTGTCCATCATGCCCGGCATGGACTGGGCCGCGCCGGAGCGGACGGAAACCAGCAACGGATTCTTCTTGTCACCGAACTTGGCGCCCATCAGTTTCTCGAGTCTGGCAAGATTCGCGAGAACCTCGTCCCTCAACCCTTCCGGGTACGCGCCCTGATGGTCATCATAGAACTTGCAGACCTCGGTGCTGATGGTGAAACCCGGGGGCACCGGAAGCCCGATGCTGGTCATCTCGGCAAGGTTCGCGCCCTTCCCGCCCAGCAAGTCTTTCATTTGCGCAGTTCCGTCGGCCTTTCCATTGCCGAAGAAGTAGACATAACCGTGAGTCTTCACTTCCATATCTGCTAACCTACCTTCTTTCTCTGTTCTCGAATTTCTCTATGGATTTTTACAGAAGCATCCTATGCCTTCACGTGACGCAATGTCAACGGATGTTTTGCATTATTTCACATTTCCAGTGCGTTATATGACGAGTTATGGGAAAATATCAAATAATGAAACACTGTTTCAATTTGCTGTGGTGAATGAAACATTGTTTTATTTTCTTCTATTCACATTATTAAACAATTATTTCACTTTTTCTGAATACAAAGCCATGTAAAAGACATGGTTGTCACGGCATGATGCACTGGCTTTTTGGCAAAAAGAAATGGACCCGCAGTTAAGCAGGTCCATACAGGAGAAACAATGTGATTCAGCGCAGATCCTGGGTCTTGATCCAATCCTGGTCGGTGTAGGTACGGTTCTCGCCGCACATCGCCCAGATGAAGGTGTAGTTCGTCGTGCCCGCCCCCGAGTGGATCGACCAGGAGGGGTTGATCACCGCCTCGTCGTTGCGCACCACGATGTGCCTGGTCTCCTGCGGCTCGCCCATGAAGTGGAACACCACC
>OMYY01000074.1 GCA_900315435.1 uncultured Spirochaetaceae bacterium | reverse complement strand
GGGAAACCGCGATGAAAAAACCCCTTGCCAGGGGCTGGATTGCGGATCAAGGGTTTTGGGGTTCCAAACAATTAGAGTGTTAACTCTCTAAAGACGGGCCTCTCCATGGCATCCTGAAGGTTTTCCAGCGCTTGGCTCAGGTTGACAACTGAAATCGTAAGTATTTATAATGGAGACATCCAATATCAGTTGGGTTCATGAAATACACGCGGTTCACCGCGTGTATTCGTGTCGTTGTATTTCGATATGAGGAGGTCTGTGTGTGTTTCGTATCGCACCCGATGGTGCTGCTTTTCCCGTTGGTTCTTACCGTGGTCGTCATCAAGACCCGTCAGTCCTCGAGATTCCTGATGAGCCAGGCGTTGGCTGATCCGAGGGGGGACGAGGATAGCCTGCTTGCCCCGCCAGGGACGGTACTCCAGTTCCCGGACCGGAAGGCAATGAAGAAGAAAGATGCCTTTCTCGGCAAGTTCTTCTCGATTGCCATTCCCGTCCTGCTCCAGCAGATATTGCAGAACAGCCTGAATTTCGTCGATACCCTGATGATTTCTCGTCTCGGCCCCACAGCCATCGCCGCGGTCGGGCTGGCTGGGCAGACCAATTTCCTGCTGAATCTGCTTTTTTTCGGGATCTCCACCGCATGCTCGATTTTCCTCGCCCAGTTCTATGGGGCGAAGAACCGGAAAGGAATCAAGCGGATCACCGCCTTCGCCCTTGAAGTGGCTCTTGCCGGGGCGTTGGTGTTCTGTGTGCTTTCCACCGTGTTTCCGGTCGCAGTCATGCGCATCTTCACCAATGACCTGGAGGTCATCGCAAGCGGGAAAAGCTATCTCGAGGCGCTTGGTTTCGGTTTCTTTTTCCTTGCCTTCTCCCAAATCTACGGAGTCGGGTTGCGTTCGACCGGCAAGGCGTTCATTCCCTTGCTTGCCTCCATCATCTCGATGGTGGCCAACATCTGCCTGAACTGGGCTATGATTTTCGGGCACTTGGGGTTTCCCGCCATGGGCGAGGCAGGAGCAGCCTTGGCCACGACGGCAAGCCGTCTCGTCGAGGCCGCCATCATCGTGGCCGCCGTGCACCGTCTGCAGAGCCCCTGCGCGATTGGTCTCCGGACCTTGGCCGTCCCCCGCTCCTTCATCCGCTTCGTACTCCCCACCTGCCTGCCAGTGGTCTGCAACGAGTTCCTCTGGGCCATCGGCATGGCTCTGTACAAGGTGGCTTTCGCCAAAGAAGGCATCGAAGCGATTGCCGCAATCAACGTCAACGAATCGGTTTCCAACCTGTTCCTGACCGCCATCCTCGCGGTCAGCAACACGTGCCTGATCATGATGGGACAAAAAATCGGGGCCGGAGAGATAGGCGAGGCTCACAGGTATTGCAGACGCTTTACCCTCATCTCCCTCGCCATAGGAGGCGTGATGGGGCTTCTGCTTTTTGTCGCCAGCCCGCTTTTGGTGATTGCATTCCACCTGAAAGGAGAGCTCTCGCGGACAGCTCTTTCCTGTCTCTGGATCACCGCCCTGATCATGCCGTTGCGTTCCTTCGACTACACCCTGCTTACCGGCCTGCTCCGGGCAGGAGGGGATACCAGGTTCTCGATGTGCTGCGAGCTTGGCTGCGTCTGGCTGGTCGGCGTGCCTATGGCCTTCCTGGGAGCAAGCGTCCTGCACTTGCCGCTCTGGCAAGTCTGCGCGCTGATCCATCTGGAGGAGGTGACCGAGGCTGTCATCGGCATTTTCCGCCTGAAAAACGGGAAATGGCTGAAGAATCTGGCTGCCGGCGGACGGTGAGGTTTCCATGTTTGCGGTTTTCGTGGTACGGTAGGAGGCGAGAGGCGCGAACATGAACACTCCAATTGTACTTACCAACAGCACCATCATCACCGGTTTCGCACAGCTTGAGGACTGTGCGCTCGCCATCGACGAGAACGGACTTGTCAGCGATATTTTCAACATGAATCGTTTGGAACAGAAAAGTTTTCCCTCCAACACGATCCGCATCGACCTGCAGGGGAATTACATCATTCCCGGACTCTTCGATTCCCATATCCACGGCTTCGGAGGCTATGGCACCGAAGACTGCAGCGTCGATTCCATCCTGGGCATGAGCGAGAGGCTCGCCGACTACGGCGTCTCCTCCTTCATGCCCACCATCTATACAAACCTCCCCGAGGACATGATCCGCGCCGAAAAGGCGATCATCGGGGCCATGGGCAAGGAGAAGGGAGCCAGGATCATGGGTATCAACCTCGAAGGCCCCTTCATCTCCCCTGAAAAGATCAACGCCCAGAATCCCGAGGGGGTCCAGCCTGTCAACTGCGAGCTGTTCGAGCGGTTGGTCAAGGCCGGTGAAGGACACGTCATCTGCATGACGGTAGCCCCTGAGCTGAAAGGTATGCGCGAACTTGCCCTGCTTGCCCGCCGTGAGAACATCGTCCTGCTGGCCGGACATACCAACGCCACCTATGAGAACATGGTCGAGGGTATCCAGTGCGGCATCCTGCACGCCACCCACATGTTCAACGCCATGAGTCCGTTGCACCACCGCAACCCGGGTGCCGTCGGCGCCGTCCTGATCGAGCAGAACATGGACTGTGAAATCATCTGCGACGGCGTCCATGTCCATCCCGAGCTGGTCAAGCTGCTGCTCAGGGAGAAGCCGGTCAGCCACGTGGTGATGGTCACCGACGCGCTGAAGCCGACCAAGCAGACCAATGGGAAACTGGAAGCCAACGGCATGGAGGCGGCGATGAGCCCGCAGGGGGCGTGGGTCAGCGCGAAGAACCCCGACCTTTTGCTCGGAAGCGCGCTCACCCTGCTCAAAGCGCTGAAGAATGTGGTCTCCTGGGGCGTCTCCATGCAGGATGCGGTACAAATGACCAGCACCAACCCGGCGAGAATCTACGGATTCAGGGACCAGGGAATGCTGATTCCGGACTACCGTGCCGACCTGACCATCCTGGACAAGGAACTGCAGTTCAAGGGGCTGTTCGTCGGCGGGAAGCTCATCCGGGACAGACTTGACTGAAGGAGCGAACGATGACAAAGACGGATTTGGAACGGAAAAACCTGTGGAAGTATTTCTTGAAGCTGGAGACCATCCCCCGCGAGAGCGGTAACGAGGAAGGGGTACGCTCCTGGCTGCTCGGATGGGCCAAGGAGCACGGCTTCGAAGCCTTCAGCGACAAGGCGGGCAATGTCTTCATCCGAGCCAATGCGACGCCCGGATACGAGAACCGCACCCCAGTAGCGCTCCAAGGCCATATGGACATGGTCTGCGTCAAACGCGAGACGAGTACCCACGATTTCACCAAGGATCCAATCGAGGTGGAGGTGGACGGCGACTGGCTGACGGCCAAGGACACCAGCTTGGGCGGAGACGACGGCATCGCCATCGCTATCGGCCTTGACGTGCTGACCGACCCGGCGTGCAAGCATGGCCCGCTCGAACTGATCTACACGGTCAGCGAGGAAACCGGCATGGATGGCGCCAATGGTCTCGATGGCAAGGATGTGCGGAGCAGGCTGCTGCTCAACCTGGATAGCGAGAACGAGGGAGTCCTCTTCATCGGTTGTGCCGGAGGACTGCACACCACCGGCACCCTGGCCTACAAGACGGGAAAGGTCCCTTCCGGCTGGAAGGGTTATACCCTCACGGTGGGCGGGCTGCGTGGCGGCCACTCCGGGGACGAAATCCACAAGGAGCGGGCAAACGCCATCAAGGTGGCGGCCCGGTTGCTCCGCGGCCAGAAGCGGATCATGCTGGATTCCTTTGAGGGCGGCACGAGGATGAACGTCATTCCTTCCTCCTGCAAGGTCACCTTCCAGATTCCCGAACAGGAATCCAAGGCCTTCGAGCAACGGCTCCAGGAGATGGCCGAGAAGATCAGGAACGAGTATCGGGTCAGCGACCCGCAGCTTGCCGTGACCTTGACCGAGGGGCCGGCGGCCAAGGAAGCCGTGGACCAGCACCAGAGCGCGTCCTTCATCAGGATGCTCTTCCTCATCTTCCACGGGGTCTACGCGATGAGCCAGACGCTGCAAGGCCTCGTCGAGACCTCGAGCAACCTTGCCATCGTATCGATGAAGGAAGGAAGGTTCTTCGCCACCACCAGCCAGAGGTCTTCGGTCGAGAGCCGCAAGTACCTGGTCAGCGACCTGGTCGGGGACATCATGCGAGGTGCCGGCATGCAGGTCGTCGTCGACGCCGCCTACCCCTCTTGGGAACCGGACACCAAGAGCAAGCTGGCCGCCACCGCCGCCAAGGTCTACAAGGAATATACCGGCAAGGACATGGTGGTCACCGCCATCCACGCGGGATTGGAGTGCGGCATCATCAACAGCAAGGTCAAAGGGATGGACAGTGTCTCCTTCGGTCCGCAGATGCGTGGCATCCATTCGGTGGACGAGCATCTGTCCATCTCCTCGAGCGAACGCGCGGCAGACTACGTGAAACACCTGCTTTCCGTCCTCGAATGAGAGAACGCATCCTGATTGCCGGAACCCCGACCAAGGCTCCGGCGACCAGCGCCTTTCAAGGCTGGGAACATCAGGAAACCACCGAAGCCTACATCGGCGGCATCGTGAAGGCTGGCGGTGTGCCGCTCATGGCTCCCATCCTGTCAGACCTGACTGCCGTCAAGGAACAGCTTGACGGCATCGACGGCCTTCTGATTCCGGGTGGTGCCGACATCAATCCCCTGCGCTACCACGCCATTGCCGATCCGCTCTGCCACCCATGGAACGACAAGCTCGACGCTTACGAGACCGCGCTGGTCAAAGAGGCGACAGTGCGCCATATCCCGATATTCGGCATCTGCCGAGGCATGCAACTGATCAACGTCGTCTTCGGCGGTACCCTCTGGCAGGATTGGCGGCTGCGCGACCCGCAGGGCATGGACCATGCCCATCTTGACGACCCCACCCAACCCTTCCACCGGGTATACTTTCCCGAGTCCTCGTTCCTCAGGGGGCTGTTTCCTACGGATTCCGTGGCGACAAACAGCCTGCACCACCAGCTGGTAAAGGACGTGGCACCCGGTTTCGTGGTCAGCGCGACAGCAAGCGATGGGGCGATTGAAGCAATCGAGTGTGTACATGAAGCCATTTTTGCCGTACAATGGCATCCAGAGGCGATGTTGATGGCAGACAACGGGATGTTGCCCATCTGGCACTATTTCCTTTCGGAATGTGGCACCAACAGGGCTTGACCCATCTACCTATTGTCACTATCTTTGCTAACTAGGAAAAACAATGAAGCTGAAAAAATTACTTGTCCTGCTGTGTATAGTGCTTCTTTGCTCCATGTCGCTCATGGCCTTGTCCATCAGCGGATCCTACGTGCCAGCGACCGCAGAGCGCGGGATATGGCATTTGTGGAGCGACCTATCCCCCGACATCCAGGCCTATTACAACAACGACAGCATCGGCAATAGGCGAAACGTCCTCTTCTATCATCTCGGCAAGCTCACCATCGACATCAAGCCGGACGGAAATCCTCCCATCTACTCTATCTTCTTGAGCTCGCCTTATACGACCAACAGCATCAGGTCCACCGCCACCTGGAAGAATTCAGAACAGACGACCCATGTTGTTTCCCAAGTCCAGCTTGCCATCGGCATCAAGAAGAACAATGGGCTCTGTACAGATTTTTGTGGGATGAAGCGGAAACGCAAGGGATGGGGGGTATGAAAAAAGGGAATGAAGTCTCAAACTTGTAAGCAACTACACTAGC
>OMYY01000002.1 GCA_900315435.1 uncultured Spirochaetaceae bacterium | reverse complement strand
TTTCATTGGCCCGTTGTGATGTCATTTGCTGGCCCTAAGGTCGTACACAGGCTGGCCCGTTTACATGACCCTGTTGGCCCATTTAGCTTTCAAACTGCAGAACAGAACCACCAATCCAATGATGATCAAACAGGTCATACAGAAAATAGGTATCTACTGTTTTCATAAAGAATTGACATCAATATCCGACCATGACTTCAGGACACGTATCAGGAATCGGAAAGACGGCGCTTCTGACCAGTCCAATTGCCGTTGACACATCCAACCGGTAAAGACTTTGCCTGATGTTACACAGAGAGCCCCGCATGCGATGGCACGCAGGGCTCTCCTTGTTCCGGTAATTCCATGTATTTTTTACCGGATGGCGTTGGCAAATTCACGACCAAAGGTACGGCAATGTTCTAGGGCCGCCTGATCCGGAGCCCACTGACAGCGCAGTCCGTCATTGACGACAGTAAAGCCAGCTTCGCCAAGCAACGTGGTGATTTGCTTGACGGCTTCCCCGCTCCAGCCGTAACTGCCAAAGGCAGCGGCTTTCTTGTTCTTGAATTTCAGCCCGCGGATCATTTCCATGATGCCGCCGATGGAATAGAGAAAGCCGTAATTGATAGTCGGAGAACCGACAAGAATGGCCTTGGACTTGAAGACTTCCGTGACGATGTCGTTCTTGTCGTCGACAGCCGAATTGAAGAGCTTGACCGTAAGCGATGGATCAGCCTGGCGCAGGCCTTCGGCGATGCATTCGGCCATACGGCGCGTCGAATTCCACATGGTGTCGTAAAGAATGGTGACCTGGTTTTCCTGATACGCCTTCGCCCACTTCTGATAGGTACTGACAATTTGCATGGGATTCTTGCGCCAGATGACGCCATGGCTCGGACAAATCATGTTGACCGGAACCTGCATCTTGAGGATCTCATCGATTTTGCGGTCGACCATAGGACTGTAGAGATTCAGGATGTTGGCATAGTATTTCATGGCTTCCTGATACAATTCCGCCTGGTCCACACAGTCGTCATACAGGTTTTCGCTGGCATAATGCTGGCCGAAACCGTCGTTGCTGAACAGGATGTTGTCGCCACTCATGTAGGTGAACATCGTATCCGGCCAATGGAGCATCGGCGCCTCAATGAAGACAAGCTTGGTGTCGCCGAGATCCAGCGTGTCTCCAGTCTTCACGTTGACATAATGCCAATCCTGATGATACAGGCCGCGCAAGATGGCCTCGCCTTTCTTCGTGCAATAAATTGGCGTACCTGGAATTTCCCGCATCAAGGCCGGCAGGGCACCGCTGTGATCGTTCTCGTTGTGGTTCATGACGATATAGTCGATATCCTTGAGGTCGATCTCCTGCTTCAAGTTGGCGACGAATTCTTCGTCAAAGGGCTTCCACACCGTATCCATCAAGACAATCTTCTTGTCCCGAATCAGGTAGGAGTTGTATGACGAACCCTTTTCCGTGGAATATTCGTGGCCATGGAATTCGTTCAGTTCCCAGTCGGTTTTGCCGACCCACGTCACCTTGTCTGTGATTTTCTTTCCCATGTGTTAGTGCTCCTTATCCATTGAGAGTCTACCGTCGATATGGACCAGTGTCTGTTGCAATTACCACACGGAGGAACTGATGATTCCTGCATTCACCGCTCATGCACGCGCTTGCCGGTCATGTGCTCGATGGTCAGTTCCAGCACATCCAGGCGACCAAAGGTCCTTCTGGCAATCTCGCCAGCCTCTTCGGAGGACGGATAGTATTTCTCGCCGATATGGAGCAACTCGCGCATCTTCAGCTCCTCGTCCTCCACAATCCGGATCTTTCCGAAAATCACGACGCTGTTGAAATAGGGGGCCCAGTCCCCCGGCTTTGCGCATCCCTTGTCCAAGACACAGAAGGACACCTTGGCGCAACGATTGAGAGCATCGATCTTATGGCCTTCCTTAGCTCCATGAAAATACAGCTTGCGGTTCTCCGGGTCGTAGAAGAAATCCAAGGGAACCGTATACGGATATCCGTCATCCCCCCATACCGCGAGCACCCCACGAGGCTCCTCCTGCAGGATCCTCACGCACTCCTCGTCGGTAATCTGTTGCTTGCAACGTCGCATCGGTCTGAACATCGGTTCCTCCTCGGTCTGATGCCACTGTAGACGGTTCAGCCCCTTTTGGGTAGGGGGAAAACCTGGCTTTGAAAGCGTATCTTCACGATTCGGAAATCGATGACAGTCTCGCAGAAGCGGATCAGCGCCTTGGAAAGCCAGCCGACTTCCTTTTCAAGATCCTGGTAGCCACGCATACAGCTTCTCGCCGTGACGCTCTGGATACGCCCGCTCCAATCTTTGGCGCTCTCCACTCGGTCAAGACAGAAAGGCGCATCCGCTTCCGACCCCCGTTGTCCCTTCTTGCCTCCATGGAGCAGTTTTGCTCCCCTATGGTTGCAGGCATCAAAGACCAGCACGCCCCCCGCAAAGCGGTGGGAAAGCGTATAGACAATCTGTTGCACCTGGCTGTTGGTCAGCGATGGGAAGAGTCCCGCGGCAAAGACCATCACCCCATGGCTGGCACCAACCTTCTCCACCCAGTCGCAGCGCGCAGGATCTGCGGGGATGAACGTCTCGTTCCGCGCTGGCGGGAACAACCGGGCACGAAGGGCAATCACCTCGGGCTTGTCGACATGGTAGCCGTGGCAAGTAGCGGTGGCCACTTGGGCAAAGGTGTCATCCAAGCCACAGCCCAAGTTGACCAAACTTGCCCAAGGATGGGTTTGCAGATATTCACGCACCTCCCAGACCATGGCATCGTGCCGTTGCGCCATCTCAAGGGCGGCGAAAGAACCCATCGGACTTTCCAACAACTTCCGCCTGCGCTCAAAGTCATAGTCCAGCAAGGCAAAGATACGTTCCAGGCCAGGATCGGTGAAATGATGAGGATAGCGGAGGGAGCAGACATAGCGGCTGTACAGCGGCATGACCAGAGCTTCGGCAAGGGAACCCTTGGCGATATGGTACTTCATAGCCCTCCCGGTTATTTCCGACCGACCAGCAAGGCACTCCCCTTGAGGCATAGTCTCGCAGCCTCCTTCTTGGGCAAAAACGTCCCGTCATCAGTCGGAACCAACCTGGCTTCCTTATACCCCATCTGTTTCAACAATGCAATAAATGCATTCATATCGCCATATTTTCGTTTGGTAAACAAGTCATGGAGCACAAAGCTTCCCCCCGGTTTCAACACCCGGAGCGTCTCGAGCAGGATCGCCTGTCGATTGCCACTGGGAATATTATGGTAGACGTAGTTGCTCACCACCACATCGAAGTGGTCCGTAGGAAAATCCAAATTGCAGGCGTTTCCTTTCTGGAAGGTGACATTGCGTACGCCCTCGGCCTCGGCGTTGTGCTCGCAAAGCTGTTGGCTGAAAGAGGCATACGCTTTTGCCCACAGGTCGACGCCTACCATTCTCGCCTGCGGATTGCGCTTCGCGCAGGCGATAGCCAGGGCCCCGCTTCCACAGCCGACGTCAAGTCCGACACCCTCATCGGGAATACGTACCTGCCCCGCAACGCTTTCGATGATGTGCCGGGAAACACGCTGGTTCCCATGGTAATCAAACGCGCGGTACATGACAGAAAGCTTCCACCCCATCAATCCGGAGCAAACAGCCAGCAGGAGCAGCACGATGCCAGCCATCAACCTCATGGTTCCTTCCGGAAGCAGTGGACTGAAACCGAAAATGCCACTTAGGACAAGGCAAATGGCACAACAGGCGAATACCCCCGCAAGCAACCCCCTCGGGACCCAATTCTTATAATCCGGCTGCATGGTTCCTCCATTTAGTTAGTAAAACCTAACCAATTGAAGTATTCTGCAATTCCGTTCCGTTTGCAAGCCCCCGCAATGTTGAAAGCGATGCCAAAAAATGGTGGCAACAGGGGCCGCAATGCCAATCATGGCCAGCTTGGCATTTGGCTGAATGCCTAGGAAATAGGAAAGCGGAAGCCGGACAAGCAACGCCTGCAGCACCCCACGCGCCATGACCCACAAGGACTTCTCAAGCCCGTTGAAACAACCGGCCACGCTGAAAAGAATGGCGGTGACAATGGTCTCCAACGAGAACTCGTTGAGGTGGGGAACCCCTTCTCCACCACGGTGCAGATCACCTTTGAAGCATCACGGCGACCCCTTGCTCATGCGCACGAAGGTGACCAGCCGCTCCAGTCCTGGTTGCTGAACCTGAAGAGCCTCTCCGCCATTTCCTTGAAGTATTCGTCGCTCGTGAAGAGCGGGCGTCTGCTCCCAAATCCTTTTGGCCTCATAGAAGGCGTCGATCATCGCTTTTTCTGGTGCGTGTCCATATCATTTCCCTTGATCATTGCCATGGCAATCACATACGGAACAATTGAGGTCCTATCAGTTCGGAGAAACTTCAGGGTTTGCTTTATTTATTGCGGCAAGTTGTTCAGCAAGTCCATTGAATTTTTCATTTTCAAATCGAAATTGTCAGTTTATAGTGATTATAGCATATCTCAGAGTAAGGAGAGTTGTATGGAACAATCTGAAAAGAAGAAAGGTTTCCTGTCCTGGTATTTCGGCACGAACCTGCTGTACAGGATCCTGATCGGCATGGCGCTTGGCATCGTCCTTGGCCTCGTGTTCAAGGAACACATCCTCTGGATCAAGCCGTTCGGCGACCTGTTCGTACGGTTGCTCAAGATGATTGTCATGCCAATCATTGTCTCCACGCTGATTACCGGAGCGGCATCGATCAGTCCCGCCAAGCTTGGCAAAGTGGGCATCCGGGTCGTCCTGCTGTACCTGCTGACCTCGGCCTTCGCGGTCGCCATCGGGCTCTTTGTCGGTTCCCTGCTCCACCCCCATGTCGCCATTGACGCCACGGCGGTCGCTTCAGCCGCAGGCAAGGAAGTGGCGAAACTGTCCTTCTCCAACACATTGCTCAACATCGTTCCTACCAACTACTTCACCTCGATCGTCAACGAGCAGGTACTTCCCGTCATTTTCTTCTCCATCCTCTTCGGCATTGGCGTGAGCTACCTCTGCATCAGCAAGGACGAGAAGATCCGCAAGAACGGCGAGACCATCCTTGCCTTCTTCGAGGGAGTATCCACCGTCATGACCAAGATGGTCGGAGCGATCATGCAGTACGCGCCAGTAGGTGTCTGTGCCCTGATCGCGACGGTCTTCGCCACCCTCGGCGCCAAGGTCATCGGCGGACTCGGCATGGTGGTGCTGACCGTCTTCATCGGCTACGCGCTGCACATCCTGATCGTCTACTTCGGAGTGGTCGGCCTTTTCGGCATCTCCCCGATCCGGTTCTGGAAAGAGGCGAAGAACCCCTTCCTCACCGGCTTTGTCACCCGCTCCTCCTACGGTACCGTTCCGGTCACCATGGAATGCTGCAAGAACCTCGGGGTCCCGAAGGAAGTCTACAGCTTCTCCATTCCGCTGGGAGCCACAATCAACATGGACGGCACGGCAATCTACCAGGGTGTCTGCTGCATCTTCATTGCCTTGAGCGCGACCGGACAGATGCTCACCGGAGCCCAGATGGGCACGGTCATCCTGACCGCGACCTTGATGAGCATCGGTACCGCCGGTGTTCCTGGCGCTGGCGCGATCATGCTGCTGATGGTGCTTGATTCCATCGGCCTCAGGGTTGACGCGGGATCCGCCGTTGCGGGAGCCTATGCGATCATCCTCGGTCTCGACGCGATCCTCGACATGGGACGCACCGCAGTGAACGTCACGGGTGATGCCGCGTGCACCGCATGTGTCGCCAAGCAGATGGGCCTGCTCGGAACCAAGGCAGACCAGTAAACGCCTGCCATCGCTTCTCCAATACGGAACGGGGCCTTGCGAGGCCTCGTTCCGTTTTATGTCCGATGCTTAGGCTTTCCGGGTACCTGCGGCTCCACCGGAAGTCTGGTTGTACATGCGTCGGATCTGCTCGTCGGTCAGGTCGATGCCGTACATCTCCTTGTAGTACTTCTTCACTTCCGCAACGAGGTCGTAGTCGCTGAAAATCTCCGGATAGACCTTTTGCGCCATCCACAGCAGCGTGACCGGCGTGTCGGCGCTCGGCGTGTAGGAGCGGTAGGTGCCCAGCGGCATCTTGTAGACCTGCCCCTCCCTGACCGCCTTGACCGGTGCCCAGTCATAGCCGCTTACCGTGTTGTTGTACAGGTCCTCAGGCACGGTCGGCGTGAAGTTGGTGATCAGAATCACGTCTGGATCCCACTGGTAGACCTGCTCCATGTTGATGATGGCGCTGGAGTTCTCCGCGGCGATATCCTCGGCGACGTTCTTCGCCCCGATCTCGTCACACCAGGACTGGCCGAAGAAGCGCTTGCCGCTGGTGACCATCGTCTTCTCGCTGTACTGGAAGAGGAAGAGCACCTTTTTCCGCTGTCCGTCGGGAATCTGGCCGACACGCTCCTGGATCATCTGCTCCATCCCATGGCTGTAAGCCGAGACCTTGTCGTTCTTCGCGTATTCCGGCCAGACTTGGGAAAGCAGGCCGATCCATCCGTCATAGGTGGCGATATTGTCGTAGTTCCACTTGTTGACCGAAAAACCGATGGCTGGGATGCCCGCATCCTTGACCGTCTGCTTCTGCTTGGCGTTGCCTGCCATGACGAAGACGACGTCGGGATCCAGTTTGAGCAGTTCCTCGACATTGATCTCGTCACCCTCGTCGAACTTGGTGCTGATGTTCAGATACGATGGGAACATCTCCCCAAGCAAGCCCGCTTTGGCCGCTCCGAGGGCAGCTGGAGGGATGCCGACAATCTTCTCCGTTCCACCCAGGAAGATCGTCATGACGCTGGGTAGCGGCCAAGGCTGGACGATGGCGACACGACCTACGACATCAGGAATTTCCACCGATTCACCGTCATGGTCGACGATGGTCCGGGTGGCGGGCTCCGCTCTTCCTGCGACTTCCCGGCTTGCCTGCGCAAAGACAGGAGACACGGCCGCGCATGCAAGCAGCATCACGGTGATACTTGTGAACAATTTCTTCATTCTCATTGCAATCCTCCTCAAATTCATATCAGGGAAACGGGCACCACGTCGGTGTAGCTTCTTCCTTCCCATTCGAAGCGCTGGATATGGACGTTGACGTCGAAGGTCGCGCTGAGGCGACCCTCGGTCAGCACTTCCCCTACCGGTCCGCTCTCGTTGGTCCCATCCCGGTGCAGCAGCAACGCCTGGTCGGCGATACGCATGGCATGCTCCGGATAGTGGGTGTTGACGATGGCAGACAGGCCTTTCTCCTTGACAAGACCTCGGATAGTCTGGAGCACCACCAGCTGGTTGCGGAAGTCCAGGTTTGATTCCGGTTCGTCGAAGACCAGCATCTTCGGCCGGCTCGCCAAGGCTCTGGCGATCAATACCATTTGCAACTCCCCGCCCGACATCCGGGTGCATTTCGTATCCTTCAGCTTGTCCACCCCGCATTCCCGCAGGGCTTCCATGGCGGCGTTCTGGTCCTCGGCCTTGGGCTGTCGCAAAAGACCGATGTGGCTGGAACGTCCCATCATCACCAATTCCAAGGCAGTAAAGGCAAAGGAAAGGCCTCGCGCCTGGGGCACGTAGGCAATCCGTTTCCAGATTTCCCGCTCTGGATACAAGGATAGTTCCTGGCCATCCAGGTAGGTCGCCCCACTCTGCCAAGGAAGCATCCCCATCATGCAGCGGAGCAACGTCGTCTTTCCGACCCCATTGGGGCCTAGGATGCAGAGCACCTGCCCGTCATCCACGCCAAGGTTGACGTTCTGCAGAATCTGTTTGCTCCTCGAATAGCCGAAATAGCCATTGCGCACCATGAAATTCATGTCCACGAACCTCCCGTCCTTTTCAGAAGGATGACGAAGAAGGGAGCTCCGATGACGGCGGTCAGGATGGAAATCGGGACCTCGGCCGCGCTTGCGGCGCGTGCCAGCGTATCAATGACCAACAGGAAGGTGGCGCCAAGGGAGATGGATACCGGCACCACCGAACGGTTGTCCGATCCCACCAGCATTCTCGCCGCATGGGGAACCAGAAGGCCGATCCATCCCACCGAGCCGCACATGCTGACGCAGCTGGCAGTAATCATCGATGATGCGACAATCACCACCAGGCGCAAGGCAGAGATGTTCACCCCCATCGACCGGGCCTCATCCTCGCTGAGGCTGAGGATGTTCAGTCTCCAGCGCAAAGCGAGGATCACCAGCACTCCGATGACGATGAAGGGAAGCCCCAGCGACAAAGTGTGCAGGCTCGCTCCCGCAAGACTCCCCATCAGCCAGTAGGTGATGGCGGGCAGCTGGTCCTGCGGGTCAGCCACATATTTGACCAAAGACACGAATGCCTGGAACAGCGCGCCGATGACCATGCCGGCAAGGACGATCATGACCACGGAGCTCCGACCCTGGTGACGGCCGATCGCATAGGTGATGGCGCACCCCAAAAGGCCGAAAAGCAGGGCGACGAACTGGGTAGCGACCAGACCTCCGTGCATCAGCATGGCAAGCGCCGCCCCAAAGGATGCGCCGCTTGCGACTCCCAAGGTGTCTGGTGTCGCCAATGGGTTGGTGAAGAGGCTCTGGAACGAGGTTCCCGCCACTGACAACCCTGCCCCGACGAACAAGGCAAGGATGATGCGGGGAAGCCTGACCTTGAAGACGACCGCGCGCAGTACCTGGGGGAACGTGTCGCTGTCTGGGCCTGCGAGCAAGATCCGCACGGTGTCCGCCAACGAGATCTCATAACGACCACAGCCGATGCAGATCCAGGCTGCAAGTACGGGAAGCAGGACCAGAAAGACGGCTAGCAGACTGCGTCGGATAATGTGCCATCTGCTCATCCGGCGACCTCCCCGATGAAGGTTTCCATCTCCTCGCCCAGATAGGAAGGAACCGTATCCCAGTAGACCTTGCTGGAAATGGCTACCGATGGCAGGCCATGGAAGCGGGCACCCTCTTTCCGGACCAACGGACGAAAGAGAGGATCGGCGATGACATCCGTATAATCGGTAGAGGCAAGGATGGCGCGTATCTCCTTTTCCGACCAGGTGTTCCAGTCCCCTTTCTCCATACAGGAGCTGTCTGCCCGGTAGAGCACGTCTACCCGCACCTCCTCCACGCCCCGGCGGCGCAGTTCATCGCGGAGCATGGCCGAGAGGATCTGCTCCCCAAAAACCACCACCTTCCGGCCGCTTTTCGGCTTGGGAATCGGGAAGGCTTTCCCTTCCAACCTTGCCTCCATCAAGGTTCCATCCCCGATTGGACAGCCTGCCACATACGGAGTGCCGAAAGTTTTCTGCAGGTACCTTGCGATTTCCATACCGCACTCGGAAAGGGCGACATTCAGGCTTGCCCGGGAAATCAAGGCGATTTCCTCCAGCGAGGTGCCCATGGACATGCTGGACAGCACTCTCCAGCCATGGCAGACAAACCAGGCCCGGATTGCCTCGGCATTCCCCCTCGCCCCAAAGTCGAAGGGAGTCAGTCCAAGCAGATTCACCGAACGGGGGATGATTTCCTTTGCGGGTTCCACATACCGGTCAACCAGAGCCTTGCAGGCAAGAACGACGCCACGGTCATAGAAGGAAAGCCCGGTAGTATCGAAACCAAAGGTGGGGATACCGGTCCTCGCCTCGATTTCCTTGGCGAGGCCATCATAGTCGCAACCGACCAGCATCGGTACCGGACTGCCGATTACCGCAATAAAGCGAGGGTGCATCTTCCTGGCCGCATCCACCGTCCGGTCGACCAGCTTGCCGTCGTTGCCGAGGATGGCGTCCAGATGGCGCAGACCGGAACAGTAGACGACTGTGCTGTGTTCGGCCCACCGTGGTTCGTCATACCCCAAGTAGTTCCCGGTACAGCCGGAAGCATCGTGCAGGATCAACATGCCGCCAAGCTCAAACAGGGCGGATGCCACTCCAGAATAATCAGGAGAAAAGGGAGGAAGCGTGATTTGCAGGGTGCTCATACGACGAGATTTGCCTCCTTGATCATCGTGTGCAGATTGGATTTGATGGCTGCCGCATCCATCAGCTTCTTGCAGAAGCGCTCGATGCCTTGATAGCCGAAGTGGTCGTCATCCTCCAGGATAGGCGCCACATGGCCGGAACCGACCATGTCCCCGACATCGAAACCGACACAGACATCGTCGCTGTCAGTGGCGCGATAGCGGTACTTGGGCCCCTCCGG
The DNA here is from genome assembly GCA_900315435.1 of uncultured Spirochaetaceae bacterium. Classification (GTDB taxonomy): domain Bacteria; phylum Spirochaetota; class Spirochaetia; order Sphaerochaetales; family Sphaerochaetaceae; genus RUG023. The sequence goes on along the minus strand of OMYY01000002.1, from coordinate 100,377 downwards.
ATCCAGTGGGTTTGCTATCTCCACGTGGGGGAAACGCTCTCGGATCCACTCGAAGCTCGGCTTGTCCATGTCCGAGACCCCATCCGTCGCGACCAATGTGACGTTGAAGCCCAGCTGCAGCATCGTCCGCGCCAACGTATAGGGTTTTGCCACCGCCTGGAAGTCGATGGCGACCTTCTTTCCCTCCAGCATCTTGCGCGCGGTTTCCCAGGCTTCTTTCGCACGGGTTCTCCGCTCTGCAAGATCCAGGATGACCTTGTGGCCAAGAGCTGCGGAAAGCCTGTCGGAGAGTTTCTCGTAGAAGGCGTCGATCTCTTTTAGGTCATAGGTGCAGAATGCGGGCAGATAGGGTACGCCGCACACCGCTTCAAGGTGCTTCGCGCCCTCCAATGCGCGCGGATGCACCACCAGGGCAAGCGATGCGTTGGCCATCTCCAGGAACTGGTCGAACGTGGTCATTTCCGGGAGCTGGCTGATAGTACCGACACCCGCTTCATGCAGCACCTCGACGATTTCGTTTTCCGGAGTCATGGCCAACACGTTGCCGAGCAGGTCGACCCGCCTGGGCTGCGGATTGGTCCGAGCCCCTTCCAGCAAGTCGTACATGTGGACGAACAGGGAGATACCGGGGGCTTTCTTCGAAGAGTCGAGCTGGATTGGATCCATCTGGCAGAAGCGGAACTTGATGTCGGGGTGCTTTTCCTCCATGGCACGCCGCAGGGCTTGACGATCGGTGCCCAAGAGGTCATCGATGCAGGAGGTGTAGATCAGGATTGCCCTCGGCCGTTTGGACAGGAAGGCGAGCAGGTCGTCCACCGCAGGAAGGAAGCTTTCGATGTAGGTGCCTTCCACAATTTCCTTCTCGGTGAAACAGACGTAGCTCACCTGCTCCTTGATGCCGCTGACGACCGAGCTGAGGGCACCGTGACGGCCGCAGGCTGGCGGCGAGAAGAAAAGGAGGTGGGATTCGGGAAGCTGGGTCGCCAGCTTCACCAGGCCCCATCCTCCATGGGCCGGGGATTCATACCTCAGCGTTTTGATGAAACATGCTTCACAGGCTTGCATCTACTCCTCCATGTCCTGGCTCTTGGCAAGTACAGCCTTGGCCAAGGTCCGATAGCTCTCCGCCATCGGACTGTCGGGGAATGCCTCGATGACGGTCTTGCCTTGTTCTTCAGCCTTCTGCACGATGCCATCGCGGCCAATGGTTGCGACCACCTCTCCCCCGATTTCCTCCAACGCCCTGTCGACAATCGTCCGTTCGTCGGCTACATTCCTGCTGTTCAGGATCACACCACTGTACTGGGCATAGCCACGTGGTCCGAAATTCTTGATTGCGTTGACGATATTGGAAGCGGCGTAGAGACTCATCATCTCCCCGCTGGTCACGATGAAGACGTTGCGGGCATATCCGGCCCGCATCGGCATGGCGAAGCCACCACAGACGACGTCTCCGAGAACGTCGTACAGGATCACATCCGGCTTGTAGACCTCCATTGCCTCAAGCTCGTCCAGTTTTTCGAAAGCGGTGATGATGCCCCTGCCGGCACAGCCGATTCCCGGCGTGGGACCGCCGGCCTCGACACACAAGGCTCCTCCGTATCCCTTGCACACGATATCGTCCAACGTGAGTTCGGCATTCTCATCGTCCCTGAGCCGGTCCAGTACCGTCGGTATCCTCTTTCCTCCCATCAGGTTCTTGACGGAGTCGCTTTTGGGATCGCATCCTATCTGCATCACCCGATACCCCATCTGGCATAGGGCGGCAGTCAGGTTGCTCGTCGTGGTGGACTTGCCGATTCCCCCTTTTCCATACATTGCAATTTTTCGCATAACTACTCTTCCATGTAGGTTTGGTTTTCCAATCAATGGTTAGGTAATCCTAATTCAAAAACCACACTACTTCATCTTTGTAATTTTAGTCAATACAATTTGATAAGTACGTATATGCGAACTTATATTGCAAGGATATCCCTATACATGTTCGTCGTAATAGTGAATGATATACAGAAACAGCGCTGGGATTGAGGGCAATTTTTCGTCTAAATATAGAGATGGTTTTCCTGACCAGAGCGGAAAGAATGAGATATCTGAACCCTACCCCCTCATCGGCATCCCGTGGTCTCAGACGATACCGCAAGTTTCCAGGAGGAGGCAGGAATGGATGCAAAAGCGTTCCCTTTTCCCTAGGCAAGCAGCGGCAAGGCGTTCAGCCGAGCGCGACATCGAGGGCCATCATCAACACAAACCCCAAGGCGAAACAAATCGTTCCCAGGTTCGAGTGCGCTCCTTCCGACATCTCAGGAATCAATTCCTCGACGACGACGTACATCATGGCACCCGCCGCGAAGGCAAGCATATAGGGCAGGAAAAGCGAGACCAGATTGGTGGCGAGCAAGGTGAGCAGAGCCGCGACCGGCTCCACCACTCCCGAGCCGACTCCATAGAGGAAGGTCTTCATCTTGCTCATTCCGGTAGAACGCATCGGCATGGAGACAATCGCTCCCTCAGGAAAGTTCTGCAGGGCGATGCCAAGCGAAAGCGCCAGAGCGGCCGAATGGGTGATTCCGGCCTCTCCCTGCATCCATCCGGCATAGATGACACCGACGGCCATGCCCTCGGGGATGTTGTGCAGGGTGACGGCAAGGAACAGTTTCGTCGCCCTCCGCAGGGAAGACTGGGGGCCTTCCTCGTTCATGTCCATGTGCATGTGCGGAGTCAGCTCATCAAGCAGAAGCAGGAAGCCGATACCGAGCAGGAACCCCACCGCCGAGGGGATGAAGGCGAAGTTTCCCATATGCGCGCTGCTGGTCAGCGCGGGTTCCAGAAGGCTCCAGAAGGTGGCGGCAACCATGACGCCGCCGGCCAGACCGGTCAGACCTCTCTCGAGGGTCCGTGAGAGATGCTTGGTGAGAAAGAACACCATCGCCGCCCCGAAGGAAGTGCCCAGGAACGGGATGATGATTCCCATCGCGATTTCGGATGACATATGCATGATGGCCCATTATACAAGCACTTCGGGAAGATGGATAGGTTTCTGGCGAAGCATTTGCAATCATATTCCAATAAGGGTATTTCACCTGTATTCTTATTCGTTTCACTATTTTTCTTATAGCGTTTTCATTTCAAACCAACAGAAAGGAACCACATCTTCCCATCTAGCAATGGGCAAGCAGCCTGCGCTGTTCTTCCTTGTCGTACAGGAACACATAGAAGACGTCACCGAAATAGGCGCTATGGACCAGTTTGCCGGCATCGAAGATTTCCTTGACCTCCCCCTGCTTGGTGATGATCCGGTACTCGACGAAATCACGGTCCAAGTCTTCCTGTTCGATTTGGTTCTGGATGCTGGCTTCGACCCGCTCGACATCATCCGGATGGACCAAGGTACGGAAGCTTCCTTTGACAAGGTCCAGGAAATCCTCAAGGTCGTCGCATCCGAAAATCCGAATCAGTTCGTCATTGGCGAACAGGATCTGCTCCGTCTTGTCAGCCTTGTAGATCAGGATGGCTCCTGGCAGGCCCTTGGCAAGGTCTTCCAGGCTGAAGCCCAGCTGCGAGCGCTCGTCGGTTTCCATTTCCTGCTTGTACCGAAGAAAGGTTCCCTTCCCGCGCAGCTTGACGGCATACAGGGCGGTGTCCGCGTACCGGTACAGCCTGCTGAAGCTCGCCGCCTGGTCGGGATAGGTCGAGTAGCCAAGACTGACCGTATAGGGATAGGTCTTCCCGTTGATTTCCACGGCATGCGCTTTTTCCACGAACTCCTGGATCAGCGCCACCAGGTGCCTGTCCTTGCAACCCCTGACAAAAAGCAGGAACTCGTCTCCTCCATTACGGGAAATATAGGCGCTGTGCCCGAAGACCATACGAAGTTCCTCGCCGAGCGTAATGAGGACCTTGTCTCCGTTCGCATGTCCGAACATGTCGTTGAACCGCTTGAAATTGTCGATATCCACCATCAGCAACGCGCTGTGGCTGTCGGCATGGTTCCCGATATAGGAATCCACCCTCCGCTCCAGACCGGCCCTGTTGAGAAGCCCGGTCAGGGAATCCAAGTCGGCCTTGTGGGTCTGTGAAGCGGCCGACGGGCAATACTTGTCGGAGGAAAGCAGGCTCACATCAAGGATGAGCTGTTCCCCCTCCTGATGGATATTGGTACTGACACGCAGCCAGATGCGACCGCTCTTCTGGTCGACCGCAAACTCAAGGCTCTGGTAGCAGGTCCCCTTGTGGTAGGATTTCAGCAAGTGCTCCAGATCAAGCGCCTGCAGGAAGGGATGGTTGTCCTTCAACTGGAACTGTTGTTTCAGTGCCTGCAGAAAATCCTGGTATGATTGTCCGTCCCCCTGTACCGCACCCGCTTTCTTCGACCAGCGGCTGGAGAGGATGCTGCCTTGGAGAAGGTCGACAGTGAGAAAAGCCGAATTCTCCACATATCCATGTAAGTCATGGAACCCAAGAATCCGGATGTAGTTTTCAGCCATCAAGGCAGCTTCATTTGTGCTGAGAGGAACCATACGAGTAGCAATCATTCTGAGTCAGATTATTGTAGGTTACATGATGCATTGAGTGCAAAAAAAACGGAGCAAAAAAGTATCGGTTGGTGCCGTTTCATTCCACAACTACTTTCCATATGCTACCCTATGATACCATCAGATACGAAACCAGCCCGACAATCCCCGTACCGACAAGCGCAAGAATCGGATTGATCTTGAACTTGCGCAGTGCAATGAAAGCGAGCAAAAAGAGGATGATGCCGATCCCGTCATACGATCCTTCCAAACCACCATGGACCACCAGCTGCAAAATGGAAAGCCCGGCCGAGAGAATCAAGGCGACCACTACCGGCCGCAGGCAAGCAAGCACGCTTTGCAAGCCCCCAAGGTTGCGGTATTTCTCGTAAATGACAGCAAGAACCGAGACGATGACCAGAGACGGCAGAATGCATCCCATGGTCGCGATAACCGCCCCAAGGATTCCGGCAATGCGGATGCCGACGAAGGTGGCGGAATTGACAGCAATCGGCCCGGGCGTCATCTCCGCAATGGAAATCAAGTCGGTGAACTCGCCCATGGTCATCCAGCCATGACTGGTCACCTGTTCCTGAATCAGAGGAATGGCGGCATACCCGCCGCCAACACTGAAAGCGCCAATCTGAAGAAAACTGAGAAACAACTGGAGATATATCATTTCGTCCTCCCCATGACCAGATACTTGACGGCTCCAATCAGTGCGGCACCGAGGATTACGAAGACGACGTTGCAGTCGAGGAAGAATACCAAAAGGAAGGCTGCCGCCATCAGGAAATCGCCAAACCAGGATTTCTCCTTCAGGACACGCCCTCCGAGCGAGCAGACCACGTCGAGGATGACCGCCGCAACCCCTGCCTTCATCCCCTTCAGGACAAGGGAGACATACAAGTTGGTGGCGAAAGCCTTGTAGAAAAGGCTGATGACGGAAAGAATCACCATCGGTGGAATGATGGTGCCGAGGACCGCGACCATCATGCCGATGAAACCACCGACCTTCCAGCCAACCTGGATTGAACCGTTGACCGCAATAGCTCCGGGAGACGACTGAGCTATGGCAATCATATCCATCATCTCGTCATCATCAAGCCAATGCAACTTGTCGACGAAGGTCCGTTTCATAAAATTGACGATGACGAATCCCCCCCCAAAAGTAAAAGCGCTGATGCGGATCATGTTGAAAAACAATATGAGGAACTTATGCTTTTGCGTCACTGCGGTTTCCATGCCAGTCATCGTACTTTGCAAGCAAAGATGTTGCAAGCCCAGCAAGGAGTTTGCCAGAGGCGAGTTGTTTCTGTATGATGGTTGCCATGTACCGTTCCGTGATGATCAAACCCGCTTCCTCTGCCTGCAACCTGCATTGCTCGTACTGCTTCTACCTTGACGAGGTAGCCAACCGGCAGGCCCGCGCCGTGCGCGTCATGAGCGAGGAGACGGCAAGGCAGACCATCTCCAAGTTCCTTGAGGCAAGCGACGGGGTGTGCTTTGCCTTCCAGGGGGGGGAACCCACCCTTGCGGGCACCGGTTTCTTCCGCAAGTTCTTTTCCTTTGTCGAGCAGGAAAACCGTTCCCATAAAACGGTGACTTACGCGCTGCAGAGCAACGGGTACGCGTTGCCCGATGGGTTGATTCCACTTCTGAAGGAACACGACGTGCTTGTCGGGATTTCCCTGGATGGACCGCGACAGTTGCAGGACCTGCATCGCCGCTCTCCTTCCGGAGAACCTAGTTTCTCCAACGTGCGGGATACGGTACGTGCCTTGGAGAACGCCGGGGTCGCAGTCAACCTGCTTTCCGTGGTGACCAACGAAAGTGCCGCCAACGCGGATAAACTGATGCGGTTCTATATGGACCAGGGAAAGCGGTATCTCCAGTTCATTCCCTGCCTCTCCCCTTTGCGGGAAGGAGAGGAACACAATCCCTTCCTCTCCCCTGAGAACTATCTCATCTTCCTTGAGCAGGTATGGAGATACTGGTATCCGAGGCTTGGGACGCCAGGGGCGATCAGCGTACGTCTGTTCGACAACTGGCTTGCCATCGCCATGGGCGGCCATCCTGAGGAATGCGGCGCCATCGGCATTTGCTCCGTCGAGTATGTGGTGGAGGCGGACGGTTCGGTCTATCCATGTGATTTCTACTGTCTTGACGACTACTGCCTAGGGACAATCGCAACGCAATCCGTCAAGGAACTGGATGCCCGCCGGGAGAACATCAAATTCATCCCCTCCTCTCTTACCACGGCCAAGGAGTGTGGCGGCTGTCCCTATCTGCGCTACTGCGGAGGCGGTTGCAGGCGCTATCGGACACGCGCAGGACGGTTTGTCTACTGCGACGTCTACCGGACCTTTCTCAACAGGCACATGACCGAGCTTCAGCGTTCCGCTGCTTTTTTCTCGCAGTCCACCAGATAGCCTCTGCAGCCAAGGCCACAAGAGTCATGCATCCATACAGGGCCATCACGGCCTGGAAGGAGACATGCTGGTACAGGATTCCCCCCAGGACCGCACCGACAATCTGTCCGCTGGTAAGCAGGGTCTCGTGCATCGCCATGCGCTTGGCCCGATGCGTTGAGCCGCTGACCCCGTGAAACATCGACAGCTCGTAGCAGAAGGCATAGACGACACCGAAGCAAATGAAATAGAGGACGAAGAGCGGAACACTGCCGATGAAACCAGCCACTGCGCAGAGGATGGCGAGCAGACCCTGCATCAGCGCGATGAACCAGAAACGGAACTGCCAGAACAAGGAATGGCTGATCAGCATGAAACAGAAACAGGCGGAAAGCCCCCGTGCAAGCAGCAACAGGCCGGTGACAGCCTTGCTGTAGCCGAGTTGCTCCATGGCATACAGGGGAAAAATGTTCAGGAAGGTGTTGTTGGCGAGATAGACCAGGACGACCCCGGCCCAGGAGGGAAAACGCAGTGACGTGGAATGGTCCTCCTTCGTTTCTTGCCGGTCTGCCATGGTCTCGCTCTTCATGTCCCGCATCAAAGGCACGAGCAGGCTCGAGCCCCACACACAGAGAGCCAACAGCAAAAACGTGGAGACGGAAAGCACGAAAGGAGCCTGGGCGGAGGCTTCCGCAAGCACGCCTGCAAGGAAACTGGCGAGGCCTGCCCCGAGACTCCAGGAAAAATTGTATCCGTTGGTCACACGTGTCAGGGCCGCCCCTTCTTTTCCTCTGGTCATCCAGGCCTCGACAGCCGGCCAGAGCAGGCTCTGCAGCAAGCCATAGACCGCCAGCTCCAGATACCCGAGGACCGGATACGGGGTATACGCGAAAGCGGCAAGCAGAAGGCCTTGGCAAAGCAAGGATACGGATACGCATACTCTCGGTCTCAAGCGTTGCACCACCGGGGAAAGGCACATGCAGCCAAAGAAAAAAGTCCCAGTGGAAATCTGGGTGGCGACACCGACGCCACTTGCCGAGAGCAGGTAGACTCCACGGAAATAATACACCAGGCCGAGACTGGCGGTGGTGATGGCGATGTTGCCGAAAAAAGCTACCAGGCAGAGTATCAGCGTCTGGACGATGTCTTGTGTGCGTTCCTGCATATGCTGGTACTCTATCCCGCGCCCCCTGCATGTGACAAGAGAAACCACCTTGCCAACAAGTCTGATTTCGCATTAGGATGAGCCAGTATGAACAATGATGTTTTGCACTATACACCATTTGTCACCACTCTGTGCTCGTTTCTCCTGGCACAGCTCATCAAGCCATTTGTCGCGATGGTGCTCTCGCCTCATAGGTTCGACTATAAGCGGATGTTCTCTACCGGAGGGATGCCCTCCAGCCATACCGCAGGAGTGATCACCCTGTGCACGACCATGGGACTCACCTACGGTTTTGCCTCACCCTACTTCGTTATTTCCGGCACGTTCGCCGGCATCGTCATCCACGACGCGATGACGCTCAGGCAAAACGCGGGCAAGCAGGCAGCCGTCATCAACGAGTGGAGCTCGATTTTCAGCCAGGAATGGAAGAACGGCCAGATAGTCGAGGAGCACCTGAAGACGATGCTCGGCCACACCTGGAACCAGGTGCTTGGCGGAGCGCTCTTCGGCCTTTTGATCGGGCTCGTCGGGTTCAATCTCATGCACTGACAATCATAGCACACTCAAAAAAGGGGTGCGGACGCATCCCTTTTTTTCTAAAATGCGTATGCAATCAGATTGACATTTATCCGCATATATATGCATAATCTCCTCCGTTATGTGTATTTTCATTCACTCTTGGAGGATTTCTATGAAAAAGACGCTTGCCGTTTTACTGGTTGCCTCGCTCGCAGTCGCTTCCCTTTTCGCAGGAGGAGCCAAGGAAAGTTCCGATAGCCAGACGAAGACCTATGTGTTCGCCGCCGATGCGACGTGGCCGCCGATGGAGTTCGTTGATGAAGCAGGAAACCTTACCGGCTTCGAGGTCGAGTTGATGCCGCTCGTGGGAAAAGAGGTCGGCATGGATTTCGAGGTGAAGAACATCCCTTGGGACACGATTTTCGCCGGACTTGCCAATGGAGCCTACGACGGTGTCTCCAGCGGTGTCACCGTGACCGAGGAGCGGAAGAAGACGATGGACTTCTCTACTCCGATCCTCTCCAATGGACAGGTTGTGATCGTGCTTGCCAAGGACAAGGACACGATCAAGAACGTGAACGACCTTCCCAGCAAGGCAAATGTGGGCGTGCAGATCGGCACGACCGGCGACTTTGCCCTTGCCGACTACGACCTGACGGTCAAGCGCTATGACGATATCGGTCTCGCCATCCAGGACATGCTGAACGGCAACCTTGCCGCCTGTGTCTGCGACAGCCTGATTGCCAGCGACTTCGTGCTCGCCAACAAGAACTACCAGGGCAAGCTCGCCATCGCCGGCACCCCCTTCACCCAGGAGGACATCGCCATTGCCGTGCAGAAAGGCAACAAAGCGCTTCTGGACAAGATCAACGAAGGCTTGGCCAAGATGCAGCAGGATGGCTCTCTGGATGCACTGAAGAAAAAGTGGAATATCCTCTAATCCGGTTTCGCAGCCACAAGACGGGGGTGTCGACCAAGTCTCGACATCCCCGTTTTCTTTTTCTTCCTGCCCTCAAGCTTCTCCCATACCGCTTTGCAAATACGCATACATATTCTTTTATAAACGAAAACTTATACAGCTCTTACTTCTTAAGATGGATAATAATTCAATATTAATCCATTATTTCCCGGTATTTTTTCATTGTTTGCATATTTATTCTAAAATAACTTGACCACGTTTGCATACTTATGCATAATACCAGCATATGCATGACGAGGAGAAAGCGTATGAAAAAAGTTTTCGCATTGTTCGTAGGTGTGGCACTTGCAGCAAGCACGGCTTTCGCAAGCGGAACAAAGGAATCAAACGGCAAGAAGGCCTATACCGTTGCGGGCAGCGCGGACTGGCCTCCTCTGGAATATGTGGATGAGAGCGGAACCGTTGTAGGTTTCGAAGTCGACCTACTCAAAGCGATCGCCGAAAGCCAGAACGTCTCGATTACGTTCCAGAATGTCGCTTGGGACGGAATCTTCGCGGGTCTTGCAAACAATGCCTACGATGGGGCGGCGAGCGGCATCTCGGTCACCGAGGAACGGAAGCAATCGATGGATTTCACCACCACGTTCCTGACCATCACCCAGGCAATCATCGCGCCGAAAGAACATCCCGAACTGACCGATACCAAGAGCCTCGCAGGCAAGACAGTCGGAACCCAGATCGGCACGACCGGCGACCTCTACCTGCAGGACCAGAACGCCAAGGACCCTACCCTGAAGATCACCGACAAGGCCTACGACTCGGTCGGACTGGCTGTCGAGGACCTGTTGAACGGCAATCTTGACGCAGTCGTCACCGACAGCGTCGTCGCCATCGACTTCGTCTTCAACAACAAGAACTACAACGACAAGCTGGTCATCAGCGGAACCGCGAGCAAGGATGGAGAGCCGATTGCCATGGCCGTCAAGAAAGGCAACAAGGAGGTGCTGGACATGCTGAACGCCGGCATCGCCCAAGCCGAGAAGGACGGGACCATGGACAAACTCAAAAAGCAATACCATCTTGAATAACAATGGCAAACGAAATGAAGGATCCTCCCCACGGGGATCCTTCATTGTGTTTGAATGAATAATTATACACCGTCGGCTTGACTACTTTTGCATAATTATTAGAATAGAAACAGAATTTCTGCACGATATTCGAAGTAGGTTGCATATGAAGAACAAATCGAAATCCGTGGAACCCAAGAAGCCACAGGTCTCCATCCAGATGACTGACGGTGTGCTGATTCCCCGCAAGGACAACAACCACGTGCTCAATGCCTGGAGGATCACCTTTTTCGGTGCATTGCTCGTGTTGGCGTTGCTGGTACTGCTGAAACCGGATCCCTACCGGGATATCCTACTGGTCTGCATCAAGGGCGCACCGGTCACCTTCGAGGCATCCATCCTGGCGATGGTCTTCACGGTCATCATCGGTGTCATCACCGGACTCGGCTCCGTCAGCAAGCATCGATGGATCAACATGATCAGCGGTGTGTACGTCGAACTGATCCGGGGCATTCCCCTGCTCGTCCAGATCATTTTCATCTACTATGCCATGGGGCGTTTCTTCAAGATCCAGGGCATGATTGCCGCAGTCACCGCCCTGTCCATCTGCTTCGGCGCCTACATGGGCGAGATTGTCCGTGGCGGCATCCAGTCGATTCCCAAAGGGCAGATGGAAGCCGCGATCGCCCTCGGCATGAGCCGCACCCAGGCATTCCGCTACGTGATACTGCCGCAGACCGCCAAGGTGATCCTGCCTGCCATCGGCAACGAGTTCATCTCGATGGTCAAGGACTCTTCCCTGGTCAGCACAATCGCGCTGAGCGATATCCTGCGAAAGGGCCGCGAATACATCAGCCGCACCTTCCTTTCCCTGGAGACGATGCTGGTGGTCGCCCTCATCTACCTGATCATCACCCTGGTTCTTTCCCGCCTCGTGGGTATGCTCGAGGAAAGGCTGCATCAAAATGGCTAAAATCGTAATCAAAGACCTCTGCAAGCAATACGTGACCAACAAGGCCAATATCGAAGCGGTCAGGCACGCCAGCCTGACAGTCGACGACGGCGAGGTGGTGGTCATCATCGGACCTTCCGGAAGCGGGAAGAGCACCCTGCTGCGCTCCATCAACAAGTTGGAGATCCCGACAAGCGGGCACATCTATATCGATGACGTGGATGTCACCGCATCGGGAACCGACATCAGGAAAATCCGGGAAGAAGTGGGCATGGTGTTCCAGTCCTTCAACCTGTTCCCGCACCTTACCGTCCTTGACAACATCACCCTGAGTCCGATCAAAGTCAAGAAAGTCCCCAAAGCGGAAGCGGAGAGCCTCGGCCTGGAACTTCTCCAGCGGGTCGGCCTGAAGGACAAGGCGCAAGCCTACCCTCTCGAACTCTCCGGCGGGCAGCAGCAGCGGGTGGCGATCGCCCGCGCTCTCGCCATGCAGCCGAAGGCGATGCTCTTCGACGAGCCGACCAGCGCGCTCGACCCGGAGATGATCAAGGAAGTGCTCGACGTCATGCTCGACCTGGCCAAGAGCGGCATGACCATGCTGCTTGTCACCCACGAGATGGGTTTCGCCCGAGCTGCCGCGGACAAGGTGGTGTTCATGGACCATGGAGAAATCATCGAAAGCGGCAAGCCCGAGGACCTGTTCACCCATCCGCAGAGCGAACGGACCAAAAGCTTCCTCGACCACATTCTCTGACTTTCATGGAAGCCCATACCGGATGCGGAAATCCGCCTGGTATGGGTTTTCTTATCCGCTTTCAACCGCTAGAATCCTAGCTATGCGAGCACGCAAACCTTCCGGTGCGGAATTGTTTGAACGCACCTATCAGTCGCTCTTCGGTTCCCGCTGGGAAACACTGAAAGAGGCGCTTCTGAAAGAACGCGAACCGGTCTCCTTCCAGGACGGCCTCGTCAAACCATACTTCCTTGACCAAGGATCCATCCTCGCAGCCGAGGCCCTCCCCGTCCAGAAGGGTGATGTGGTGCTCGACATGTGCGCCGCTCCAGGCGGGAAAAGCCTCGTTCTGGAAAGCCGTTTGCAAGGGACGGGAAGACTGGTCTGCAACGACCGTTCCCAAGAGCGGCGGAGCCGCCTGAAACGGGTGATCGAGGAATATGTTCCCGAAGCGTGGCGAGGTTCGGTATCCGTCACCGGGCATGATGCCACGCAGTGGGGGCTCTTCGAGCAGCAGGCATATGACAAGATCCTGCTTGACGCCCCCTGTTCCAGCGAGCGTCACGTCCTGGCCGACCCGAAGGCCTTGGGGGAATGGTCTCCCGCCAGGCCGAAACATCTCGCAGTCCAGCAGTTCGCCATGCTCTGTGCCGCCCTTGAGGCGGTAAAGGTCGGAGGGCTGGTCCTTTACAGCACCTGCGCCCTGATTGCAGGCGAGGACGAGGACGTGGTCGCGAAACTGGCGAAAAGGCGCACGGGACGCTTCGAGGTACTCCCCACGCAGGTCCCGCTTGCCGAGGACCGGACCTATGGGCAGATCATTCTTCCGGACACCTCCGGGGGCAGGGGCCCCCTGTATTTCTGTTTGTTGAGGAGGCTCTCATGAGTGTCGTTTCCATCATCCGCTGCAAGAGCTACGAAGAGCAGGATGTCTACGAGGCGGTGCGGACCGCCACGACACACGCAGGACTTCCCGACTGCAAGGGAAAGCGTGTCCTGCTGAAGCCGAACGTGCTCTCCGACGCCCCGGTGGAAAAAGCGGTCACCACCAACCCGGTGGTGCTGGAATGCATGATCAGACTGTTGCAGGAGCAGGGAGCAAAGGAGGTGCTTGTGGGGGATTCCCCGGGACTGCAAGGCAGCCATTTCACGCCGAAAGCCTGCGGCATCTCCAAGGCCTGCGAGGAAACAGGCGCCACCTGGGTGGACTTCACCAAGGATACCCGAGAGCAGGAGATCCCCTTCACTGGTGGCATGCGGCTCCCCTTCTCCAAGGTGCTCGACGCGGTCGACCTGATCATCACCCTGCCGAAAATGAAGACGCACAAGCTGATGTACGCCACAGGAGCCTTGAAGAACCAATTCGGCCTTGTACCCGGACTGAACAAAAGCAAGAGCCATGTGCTCAAGCAGAGCCGTGGCGCCTTCGCCGATCTGATTGTCGGCATCAACACCCTCCACAAGCCCGCATTTGCCGTCATGGATGGCATCATCGGGATGGAGGGTGAAGGCCCTGCAAACGGGTCCCCACGCTTTCTCGGACTGGTCCTTGCAAGCCAGGATCTGGTTGCCCTGGATTGGGCAGAAGGCATTGTCATGGGATACCAGCCGATGGACCTCCCCTTGGTCAAGTCGGCGCTGGGCCATGGTCTTGGTACCAAGCCGACCTTTCCGGACCTTGATGCGGGGACGCTGCAGGTCAAGGACTGGAAACGGATTCCCATACAGAAGAAAGAGCACCTGTTCAGGGATCTCATTCTGCCATTTTTGACGCGGAGGCTGCGCCATGGCCCACGGCGGCCCGCCCCCGTGTTCGGATCGCCGAAGTGCGTCCTGTGCCAACGGTGTGTGCACATCTGTCCGGCGCAAGCCCTGTCGGTGAGGAACAAGCGCATCATCATCGACACCCATGCATGCGTGCGATGCTATTGCTGCCACGAGATGTGCCCCGTCGGCGCCATCACCATCGATGAACGAGAGCCGGCAGGCTGATGGTACCTGTTCCCTAAACGCCACGACGCCTATATACTGGGGGACGCACCCAAGGCGGGGCGAGGGATTCCATGGATTCCCTTTGCCGCTTCCGGACACCACATTTCACTCATTCGCGGAGGTTTCCATGAGCGCGGATCTGCTTGTAAGCATGCTTCTCTCTTTCATTCCTGTCAGCGAGGTCAGGGGGGGTATCCCCTATGGGTACTTCACAGGCTTGCCCCTTGCCCAGGTGGTTCCGCTCTGCATGCTTGGCAACATGGTCGTACCGGTCTTCGCATGGGCCTTTCTGGCGACACTCCACAGGTGGTTCTATGCACATTGGAACTGGTACCGGATGAAGTTCGAGAAGTTCCTCGAAAAAACCCGCAAGAAGGTGCAGCCATCAGTGGAAAAGTACGGCTTCTGGGGCCTGATGGTCTTTGTCGCCATCCCGCTGCCGATGACGGGCGCCTGGACGGGTGCCGTTGCGGCATGGCTTCTGGGAATCGAGAAGCACAAAGCCCTCCTGGCGATTGTCCTCGGCATCATCATCGCCTCCGGCATCGTCACGGGGGTCCTCCTTGGGGGAAGCAGCGTAGGTTCCATCTTCATCAAGCGGGTCTGATCGCATGCGGCATTTTGATTTGCAGAAAGAGCTCAACCCTGAGCAGTGCAAGGCCGCGTCAACGCATCACGGGCCGGTCCTTGTCATCGCCGGCGCAGGCAGCGGGAAGACCCGCATGCTTACCTACCGGATCGCCAGCATGCTGGAGTCGGGTGTCGACGAGCGCAATATCCTTGCCCTCACCTTCACCAACAAGGCCGCGCGAGAGATGGGGGACCGGATCCGCAAGCTTACCGACAGTCCCTTGAAACACCTTACCACGACGACGTTCCACAGTTTTGGCCTGGGAGTCCTGAAACAATTCATCCAATTTCTCGGCTACAAGAACAATTTCACCATCTACGACACGAGCGACAAGCTCGCCTTGCTCCATGAGATGGTGGTCGAGGCTGGCGACAATCCGGACACATACGACTTCAGGGAAGTGGCCCAGCTCTTTAGCGACATGAAGACCCACCGTTCGGACCTAGACCCCAACGGCCAGGAGAAGATGGCGCGGATGTACCGGGAGTACGTCAAGCTTCTGAAGGCCTACAATGCCGTCGATTTCGATGATTTGATCACCCTTCCCCTGGAGCTTTTCGCAAAGCGTCCTGACGTGCTGGACAAGCTTCGCATGCGCTATCAGTACATCCTGGTTGATGAGTTCCAGGACACTTCGCTTTGCCAGTACAAGCTGGTGAGCCAGCTTGCCATGGTCAGCCGGAACCTCTGTGTCGTCGGCGACGATGACCAGAGCATCTATAGCTGGCGTGGTGCGAATTATCAGAATTTGCTGTTGTTTGAAAAGGATTTTCCTGAACGGAAGGAAATCAAACTGGAAGAAAACTATCGGTCCTCCGGGAACATCCTCGAGGCCGCGAACGACCTGATCGTCCACAACAAGCAAAGGAAATCGAAGAAACTCTGGACGAATGGCGAGAAAGGCAGCACCATCCAGCTGATCCATCCCGCCGACGGCCAGTGGGAGGCGAGAACCATCGCCAACCAGATTGAAGCGGCCATGCGGTCGAACAGGGCTCTGACGTATGATGATTTCGCGATTCTTGTCCGGACCAACCGTCTGATGGATCCTATCGCCGAAGAACTGGAAACCCGCAACCTTCCCCTGAATATCACCGGAGGACCGAACCTGCTCGACCGCAAAGAGGTCCGTGATATCCTTGCCTATCTGAAGGTTGTCGCGAACCGGGATGACGACGTCAACTTCCTCAGGATCGTGAACACCCCCACCCGTGGCATCGGAAGGGTGACCATCGAGAAGATCCGGAAAGTAGCCGACACGTTCGATTCCTCCCTCTTTGACGCGGCGAAGCGCATTGGATTGAGCAAGGACGCCTCCATCAGTCCGACCACCCGCGCGACGCTCTCCCGTTTCTGCAAGATGATCGAGGACTACAGCTACGAGTTCGAGAACGCGAAGGAGGGCACCAAAAGCTTCCTGCTGAGGCGCCTGGTGGACCAGATCGGCTATGAGGCCTATCTGGTTTCACAGAGTCCGGCATCTCCCAATAAAGTCAAATACCAGATGAAGGGAATCGACATCTTCTGCAAGAAGCTTCTCAGGTTCGAGCAACACCACCAAGGGGGTACCATCGGGCAGTTCATCACGATGATCAGCCTTGACAGCAATGATGACGAGGGGGACACCATGGGCAAGATCAGCCTCATGACCATGCATGCCGCAAAAGGCCTGGAATGGCATACGGTGTTCCTTGCCGCCATCGAGGAGCCCTATGTCCCCAGCGGCCGTGCCTTGGAGGAAAACCCTGCCAGCATCGACGAGGAGCGCAGGCTCTTCTATGTTGCCATCACCCGAGCCAAACGCAACCTGATTGTCTCTGCCTGTGTACGACGGGACCATGGCGGCAAAACGATCGAGTGCCTTCCTTCCCGTTTCCTCAAAGAGATTCCCGACTCCCTGTTCAGCGAGGAAGACCCTGATGCTCCAGCCAGTGCAGAGGCGATGACCGACAAGCTTGCCCAGTTGAAGGCAATGCTTGCCTCCAAAGGAATGCATTGACACAGTTCAATATTATATTCCTTTCCAGGACTACTATTTTGGTAGTATATGATATTTCCGAGAACAGCCACAAAAGGAGAATGCGGACAGATTTCTTGTCCACGACCAAACGGATACCAGGCATCCAGTACCTTCTCCTAGGGAACACCCCGATGCTTAGAACCAGCAATCGCATGCATCACATAGCAATTTCATGCAATCAATCCTGTCGTTCACAAAGCGGGAAACAGGGAACGCATGTACGCCATACCACCTCGCAAATACCTGCATGCCGCACGCAATGCGGCCCACATTCCCCTGATGAGAATCAAGGCCCATCATGCTGCGCAGCCTCATGCAGGGCGCAGTGGCTGGATTGTTGAGCGAATGCGGCAAGGTCCTTTCCCTGAAACGGAAGCGCTGCAATCCTGGGACGGCCAACTGGCATCGGAAAGGGAAAAACAGGTATTCCCTATCATACAAATACAGTTCAATATATAATGTTAGTTGTTCATATAGTATTTTATCATAATTAGTTAAGTAAACGATTGTACTTTAATTTAGGACATGTATAAACAAGAATGTAAATTATTTGTTTTAATAGAATTTCTATATTTTTTATACTTGCTATCAATGATAGTATTGTAGACATACAATACATTTTTCATATTATTTATAGAGAAACGGCACGTGCATATGATACGAAGAAAACATCTTGCAGTTGCCGTTTCGTATGGGCGAATTTGCTATGAAATAAAATGAATATAACAAATTACAATATGAAACTGATATAAGTCAAATGAAGAAAAACAATAAATACAATAGCGTTCAAATATGTGATTATGATAAAACGCTAGGAATACTGTTTGAAATACACCGAGAGCTACATGATTTTGCCCAATGAATCATCATGAACCTATAGTTCTTTTCCAAAGGAATCCTGAAGCAGGTTCAGAAGAGAGCGCTTCATATCTTTGGCCAGTCGAACAAGTGACGCAAGCGCGACTTTCATATGCAGTTCCTCCTAGTCTTTATCGGATTTTCCTCTTGCCTTCCAATCCTCTGGGCACGAGAAACCCCTGTTTGCTTACTGCTCGGCGGTATGTTTTTTATAGAACTCTTTCAGAGCGAACCGGATACCAGCCGCCCAACCGAGCCCCATATCACCAAACATCTCTTCCAGCTGGGCCTTGAACGAAGGCTCGATGGAAAACGTAGTAAGGACCTTATTTTCTTTTCTGGAAAAAAGCTGGCGCGCTTTCTTCCCGCTAATGCTTTCGGAACTGTTGACTAAGTCTTCTTCAGGCTCTGTGGCTTTCTTCAATGCCATATTCTTTCTCCCCTCACTTCCAAATCGACGCGTCAAGCGCGCTGATTGCCTCTGCCGTCTTTTGCTTCAAGCCACGACCATGGGACTTGAACATCTGCGGAGCGGCATTCGCTTCTTGTGCTTTTCTAAACAAAGGATCCACAGGCACCTTGAAAACCTCGAACGCACCCTTGCTTGCCTCCTCGTAGATGTCGCGATGCTGCTTGATGCGCTCATCAAACGAGTTGATAACAATTTTTGAATGTCTTACGCTCGAGCGAAGGTTTTTCTTCAGTCTCTTGAGTTCTTCAATGAAAATCTCCAAACCATCAAGACTGAAGACTTCCGGAGTCATGGGAGTGATCACCTCGTCTACCGCGATGAGAGAAGACCGCTCCAGCCTGCCAAGACCAGGAGAAAGATCCAGGATGATGTGCTCATACGTCTTGGAGAGTTCTTTCAACAGGTCCTGAATCACATATGGCTCTTCAGCCAGCTTTGTTTCGGAATAGTTTTTCAGGGTTCCCCCGATGCCGAAGGTAGGGAGAAGCGAGAGGTTGGGAACTTGGTCGAGTTGGATGATTGCCTCGTTGGGAAAACATTTTCCCTGGATCACGTCGGCTAATTCGAACTTTGGGGCATCCTTCAGGAACCATGAAGACGCGTTCCCTTGGGGGTCAACATCTATGAGCAATGTAGACGCACCTTCCAAAGCCGACTGACAGGCCAACGTACCCGAGATTGTAGTTTTTCCAACGCCACCTTTCTGAAGGTGGAATGCAATGGATTTACTCATGCCACTTCCTAACTGTCACCATTATATCGGATTTTACCTTTTGTACAAGTGTGTATGTGAAAAAAAATCTATACCCAATTGGTGAAATAGTATTTCTTCCATACATGATATGAATCATATGTATATACGATAGTTTTATACGTTTATTTTTATAATATATGATATCTATTTACTATTTTTAATATTTGTTTCAATAGTATATTTGTATTCATTTAAAAACCATTACTTTCCTGTGCATCCTTTCCCGACCCCTTCTTTCAAAGCCAATTCCCATACCGGCATCACGGCCTTGAGGGCGCGGTGTGCGGAGCCCATGCCGGTATTGGCGGAACCGTTGGAATTCCTCGCTGTTCCACAGCCTCATCCTTGGCAGGTACAGACTCCCCGCATGCGGACAAGGCCTTCCCTTTGCAAGGAACCCGCACAAGGCGGTCCGAATTTCCTTAGGCTTCCAAACAAAAGGGTACAGCCAGCACGTCCAATCCACCCGTTTCTGGCAGGGGCACCAAAAGGGCTTTCCTTTTTGTTTGGTATGCTTACATTATTATCTTTTCATCCAATATCGAATTATTTTCCATAAACAGACTTGGCAATGCCACAGGTCTCTCGCGTGGCGGGCTTTTCCTCTCATTGTATCGGCTTCCTTGCTGTGGTATAGTTTCCTCCATTGGGGATTTCATCTATGAAAACGTATTTTCCGAAGGGGTATACACCCACTCTCGATGCCAAGACGACGGAACGTGCCATCAAGTTTGTGAAGGACACGTTTGAACGCGAACTTTCCGGCGAGCTGAGACTCTCCCGTGTGACGAGCCCGCTGTTTGTTCCCTGCAATTCCGGTATCAACGACGACCTGAATGGCGTGGAAAGACCGGTCCGTTTCGAGGTCGGAAACATGGGCAACAAGAAGATGGAGATTGTCCAGAGCCTTGCGAAATGGAAGCGTATGGAACTTGCTGACCTCCACTTCTCCGTTGGCACGGGCATCTACACCGACATGAACGCCATCAGACCTGACGATGATATCGACGCAATCCATTCCATCTACGTCGACCAATGGGACTGGGAGAAGGTCATGAGCCCCAAGGACCGCACCATCACGTATCTGAAGGATACCGTTTCCCAGATCTATCAGGCCCTCAAACGGACGGAATTCCTCGTGAGCGAGAACTACGCGCCATGCCGGCCCACACTTCCGGAAAACGTCACCTTCATCTACTCTGAGGATGCCCAGAAGCGGTATCCCGAACTGAGTCCGGAAGCCAGGGAGAAGAAGCTCGCCAAGGAATACGGCGCAATCTTCCTGATTGGCATCGGGGCTCCACTGGCTGACGGCGTTCCCCATGGCGGCCGCGCGCCTGACTATGATGACTGGTCCACACCGAGCGGAGACGGCCACGTCGGCCTGAATGGAGACCTGATTGTCTGGGACTCGGTGCGGAACGACTCGCTTGAGCTTTCCAGCATGGGCATCCGTGTCGACCCGGAAGCACTGTTGCGCCAGCTCGCGCTGAAACACCAGGAGCAGAGGAAGGACCTGTACTGGCATAAACGGCTCCTGGGCGGAGAGTTTCCCCAGACCGTAGGTGGCGGTATCGGGCAGAGCCGCATCTGCATGCTCTTGCTCCACAAGGCCCATATCGCCGAGGTCCAGGCCTCCATCTGGCCGGACGAGCTCTACCAGGCTGCCAGCGAGCAGGGAGTGCACATCTATTGAAACTTGCAAGCTGGAATGTCAACGGCCTGAGGGCCGTGCAGAAAAAGGGGTTCAACGAATGGCTCGAGCATTCGGGCTATGACGTGGTCTGCCTGCAGGAAACCAAACTGCAGGAGGACCAGGTCGAGCTTGGGAATACCGATTATATCGGGTATTTCCACTATGCAGAGCGAAAGGGATATTCCGGTACCGCGGTCCTGACCAAGGTGAAGCCGCTGGATGTCAGCTACGGAATCGGATCCGAGCTGGATAACGAGGGTCGCACGGTAACCTGTGAATTCCCTTCCTTCTTTCTCGTCTGCTGCTACACGCCCAACAGCCAGGACGAACTTGCGAGAATCGATGTCAGGCAGAAATGGGACGAAGAGTTCCGGACGTACTGCCAGCGCCTGGACGAGAAAAAACCCGTCTTGATCTGCGGGGACCTGAACGTCGCCCACAAGCCAATCGACCTGAAGAACCCAAAAACGAATGAAGGCCATGCAGGATACTCCAAACCGGAGCGAGACGACTTCGACCTGCTTCTCGCGGCAGGATTTACCGATACGTTCCGCCATTTCTCTCCTGACGCAACGGGCATCTATTCGTGGTGGTCCTACCGGTTCCATGCAAGGGAAAAGAACGCAGGTTGGAGAATCGACTATTGGCTTTGCTCAAACCGATTTATTTCCCATGTGGTTGCTAGTGAAATCAAAACGGAAGTAATGGGTTCCGATCATTGTCCTGTAGTACTCACCATACGTATTTGATGTATTTCTTTGTATTCTTATATAAATTTTTATTTAATATGATATAAAACAACAGAAAGAGCGATGCCAAAATGACATCGCTCTTTTCGTATTCTCTTTTTTCTTTTCAGCTCTTGCCGTTCAGCAAGTACTCGGGAATCTCGCCACGGTTCTCGAAGATCTTGCGCTGCTGGCAGTCCAGGATCTTCTTGCACATGCGGATGGAAAGCGGAGTGACCTCGACCAGCTCGTCCTCCTTGATGAACTGGATCGCCTGCTCCAAGGTAGGCCTCTGGATCGGGGTCAGGGTGACCGCCTCGTCATGGCCGCTGGCGCGCAGGTTGGTCAGGTGCTTGGTCCTGGTCGGGTTGAGGTTCAGGTCCAGCTCGTGGTTGCGTACCCCGACGATCTCACCCTCGTAGACCGGATCTCCGGGAAGGATGAACCAGGTGCCGCGGTCCTCAAGCTCCCACATGCCGTAGGGCACGGCGACACCGGCACGGTCGCAGACAAGGCTGCCGTTGGTACGCGACGGGAACTCCCCCTTGTAGGGTTCATACCCCTTGAAGTAGCTGTACATGATTCCCAAGCCATGGGTGTCGGTCTGGAACTCGTCATGATAGCCAAGCAGGCCGCGGACCGGAGCGTCGAAGGTGATCTTCACCCTCCCCGTCCCGTTGTAGGACATGTCCTGCATCAGCGCCTTGCGCTTGGAAAGCTTGTCCATGACGGTGCCGCTGAACTCCTCGGGGCAGTCGACGGTCAGGATCTCGCAAGGTTCGGTCTTGTTGCCGTCCTTATCGGTCCTGAACAGGACCTCCGGACGCCCGACGCAAAGCTCGTATCCCTGCCTTCGCATCTCCTCGATGATGATGGCCATCTGGAACTCGCCACGGCCCTTGACGGTGTAGGAATCGTCGGCGTTGTGTTCGACGCGGATGGAAACGTTCCTCAGCGCTTCACGGCGAAGATATTCACCGATCTTGGCGCTGGTGACGTTCTTGCCCTCGCGGCCGGCAAGCGGGCTGATGTTCTTCATGAAGATCATCGACACGGTCGGCTCGTCGACCGTGATGCGGGGCAGGGCCTTCGGATAACTGGCATTGCAGATCGTATCCCCGATCGAGACATTGTCGATGCCCGAGAGTACGATGATGTCGCCAGGCTCGACGTCGGTCGTCTCGTGGAAGGTCGGCCCGTCGTAGGCCTGCAGGCGGGTGACCCGTAGCGGTTCCCGCGCCCCGTTGGCGACCATGCAGACCAGGCTGTCGTTGGTATTGGCGCTGCCGTTGATGACCTTGCCGATGGCAAGTCTTCCCAGAAAGTCATTGTAGGAAAGATCGCTGACCAGCATCTGGAACGGTTCCGCGTCATCATACGAGGGAGCCGGGATATAGTCGACAATCGCTTCGAAGAGCGGCTTCATGCTGTCCTGCAGCTGGTCCGGCTCAAGACCGCACTTGCCCGTCTTCCCGATGGCATAGAAGACCGGGGCCTCCAGAAGCTTCTCATCATCCGACAGCTCGAGCAGCAGGTCATAGACCTTGTCCAAGGTTTCCTTCGGGGTCGCGTCCGGCCGGTCCACCTTGTTGATGACGATAATCGGGGGAAGATGCTTGGCAAGGGCCTTCTCCAGCACGAAACGGGTCTGGGGAAGAGGTCCCTCGGCAGCATCGACAAGCAGCACGACGCCATCGACCATGGACAGGCCCCGCTCGACCTCGCCGCCGAAGTCGGCGTGGCCCGGAGTGTCGATGATGTTGATCTTGATGCCGTTGTAATGGATGGCGCAGTTCTTGGCGCTGATGGTGATGCCACGCTCGCGTTCGATGTCGCCACTGTCCATGATGCGGGTCTGCCCGTCCTTGCTGACAATGCCGCTCTGCTTGAAGAGCGCGTCGACCAGCGTGGTCTTGCCGTGGTCGACATGGGCGATGATCGCAATATTTCTGATATGTTCGTTCTTTCTCTGCATGAAACTGGTTCCTAGACAACGAATTGCCTGGCAATACGGAAATGATCCGGCCAAGCAACACTAGCATAACGAATGAGAAAGTTTGTGTACAGCTTGGTTTGACCTTTCCCTCCTTTCTTTCTACCATGGATGCATGGATATGGCCTGCCCGCTTCATTGCTTCGAACTGATTCCCTTATTCGACAGTCTCTCCTTGGAAAGAACCAGACAGCTGGAAACCCACACGCGCCAAAAGCACTTCGCGAAAGAGCAGATGCTGTTCCACCAAGGAGCCGCCGTCGAGGGGCTGTGGGTCATCCGCCACGGCAAAGTGAAACTTGCCGATTACGACGCCTCTGGCAAGGAGCGTATCCTGGAAGTCCTCCACGACGGGGACGTGATTGGCGAGCAACTGTTCCTTACCGGGGAAGAACACTACCCTTTCTCCGCAATCTGCCTCACGGAAGTCGATTCCTGCCTGATTCCATCCGAGCTCTTCCGCAGGGAACTGAATGACAACCCCGCCTTGGTGCGGAACGTGGCCTGCTCAATCGGGAAAAAGCTGGGCAATGCACGTCACCAGAACCTGATTCTCACAGAAAACGACGCCATGGCTCGCGTCGCCTTGTACATGCTCCAGCAGGACGAGCATTGCCTGAACCACGAGATTTCCCTCGGCATCGACGATATCGCGGCAATGATCAACCTCCGCAGGGAGACAGTCAGCCGCAAATTGGGAGAGCTCGTCAAAAACGGTGTGATCCGCAGGCTTGGACAGAACAAACTCATGGTCGTCGACCGGGATGCCCTGGCCGGCTACACGATGCTTGAAAGTTGATTTGCATCAACGACCATTTCCCGCATTCCTTGTATTGTCGGTTCTGAAAGCAGGCAAGACCTGCGAAGGAGACGACGACATGCGGGATGCATACAGAGGATTCACCGGGAGAATCTGGAGAGAGGATATCGATGTGCGGGATTTCATCCAGCACAACTACACACCCTACGAGGGGGACGAGTCTTTCCTTGCTCCCCCTACCGATGCGACGGAAACACTCTGGAACAAGCTGCAAGGCTTGCAGAAGGAGGAGCGGGAAAAAGGCGGAGTGCTCGACATGGAGACCAAGGTGGTCAGCGGCATCACAGCCTACCCCGCCGCCTACCTGGACAAGGATGCGGAGCAGGTTGTCGGACTACAGACCGACAAGCCCCTGAAACGGGCCTTCATGCCGTATGGCGGCATCAGGATGGCCGAGGAGGCTTGCACCACCTACGGCTACCAGCCGGATCCCCTGCTCCACAAGGTGTTCACGGAATACCACAAGACCCACAATCAGGCGGTGTTCGATGCATACACGCCACAAATGCGCATGGCGCGCCACACCCATATCATCACCGGACTTCCCGACACGTATGGGAGAGGCCGCATCGTCGGTGACTACCGCAGGGTCGCATTGTACGGCATCGACCGCCTCATCGAGCAGAAGAAGTACGACCTTGCCAACTATGGTGACGGCACGATGACCGATGACGTCATCCGCGGCAGGGAGGAAATCTCCGAGCAGATCCGGGCTCTGGATCAGATCAAGGAGATGGCCAAGAGCTACCACTTCGACATCTCCCTTCCTGCGACCAATGCCCGGGAGGCTGTGCAATGGCTCTATTTCGGCTACCTGGCCGCAATCAAGAG
Source organism: uncultured Spirochaetaceae bacterium (assembly GCA_900315435.1). Lineage (GTDB taxonomy): Bacteria > Spirochaetota > Spirochaetia > Sphaerochaetales > Sphaerochaetaceae > RUG023. Next base: position 75,305 of record OMYY01000002.1, on the reverse strand, counting down.
CCAGAACGGCGCGGCAATGAGCGTCGGCAGGATTTCCACCTTCCTCGATATCTACATCCAGCGGGACCTCGACGAAGGGACCCTGACGGAGAAGGAGGCGCAGGAACTGGTCGACCACCTGGTGTTGAAGCTCAGAATGGTGAAGTTCGCCCGCATTCCCTCCTACAACGAGCTTTTCAGCGGCGATCCGGTCTGGGCTACCCTGGAAGTTGCCGGCATGGGCATGGACGGCAGGAACATGGTCACCAAGAACGACTTCAGGTTCCTCCATACGCTGGAAAACATGGGGCCAAGTCCCGAACCCAACCTGACAGTCCTGTATGCATCACGCCTTCCCTATGCGTTTAAGCGGTACGCCAGCCACATCAGCGTGAAGACCAGCTCGATCCAGTACGAGAACGACGACGTGATGCGACCCGTCTGGGGTGACGACTACTCGATCTGCTGCTGTGTCAGCGCCACGCAGACCGGCAAGGAGATGCAGTTCTTCGGAGCACGCGCCAACCTGGCCAAATGCCTTCTGTATGCGATCAACGGAGGTGTCGACGAGAAAGACCTGGTCCAGGCCGGACCGGAGATACAACCGATCACCGGCGAATACCTGCAATGGGACGAAGTCGTGCACAAGTTCGACATCATGATGGACTGGCTCGCCGGCCTGTATGTCAATACGCTGAATGTCATCCAGTACATGCATGACCGCTACTACTATGAAGCGGCTGAGATGGCCCTGATCGATACCGACGTGCGCCGGACCTTCGCCACCGGCATCGCCGGATTCAGCCATGTGGTCGACTCGCTTTCCGCTATCAAGTACGCCAAGGTCAAGGTCCTCCGCAATGAAGCGGGCCTTGCGGTCGATTATGCCGTCGAAGGCGATTTTCCCCGCTATGGCAACGACGACGACCGGGCCGACGATATCGCCGTATGGTTGCTCAAGACCTTCATCACGAAGATCAAGAAGCACCACACCTACCGTGGCAGCGAGGCGACCACCTCGATCCTCACGATCACGAGCAACGTGGTCTACGGGAAGAGGACGGGCGCGTTGCCTGACGGCAGGGCTGCCTGGACACCCTTCAGCCCCGGAGCGAACCCCGCCTATGGCGCAGAGAAGAACGGTTTGCTCGCCAGCCTCAACTCCACGGCGAAGCTGCCATACAAGTATGCCCTGGATGGCATCAGCAACACGCAGACGATCAATCCCGAGGCTCTCGGCCATAGCGAGGATGAACAGTGCAAGAACCTGGTCAGGATCCTGGACGGGTACTTCGACCAGGGAGCCCATCATCTGAACGTCAACATCTTCGGCGTGGAAAAGCTCAAGGATGCCATGGAACATCCCGAGAAACCGGAATATGCGAATTTCACCATCCGCGTCTCCGGCTATGCGGTGAAGTTCATCGACTTGACCAGGGAGCAGCAACTGGATGTCATCAGCCGCTCCGCCCACAAGGAGATGTGACATGGTCAAAGCCTACGTCCACTCGACGGAGTCATTCGGCTCCGTCGACGGACCGGGAGTCCGGTTCGTCATCTTTCTCCAAGGGTGCCACATGCGCTGCCGCTACTGCCACAACCCGGAGACCTGGAAAACAGGCGTCGGAAACGAGTTCACTGCCGACGAACTGCTCGCGAAGGCTGTCCGTTACCGTCCGTATTGGGGCAAGGAGGGCGGCATCACCGTCAGTGGCGGAGAGCCCTTGCTGCAACTGCCGTTCCTCGTGGAGCTGTTCTCCAAGGCGAAAGCCATGGGAATCTCGACCTGCCTCGACACGTCGGGGCAGCCATTCACCAAGGAAGGCCCCTTTTGGGACCAATTCCAGGAGCTCATGCGCTTCACGGACCTTGTGCTGCTCGATATCAAGCACATCGACGACGAGGAGCACAAAAAGCTTACCGGATGGTCGAACCAAGCCATCCTGGAGATGGCCAGGACGCTGGATGCGATGCATGTGCCACTCTGGATCCGCCATGTGCTCATACCAGGCCTCACCGACAAGGACGAGTGGCTCTCACGACTGGCGGCTTTCACATCGGAACTCACCAATGTGGAGAGGATCGAGGTCCTTCCCTACCATACGCTGGGAACCTACAAATGGGAAAAACTCGGCATTCCCTACACGCTCCAAGGCATACAACCTCCCACCAGGGAGCGAGTGGAGCATGCCGACGCGATGCTTCACGGGCAGGGATCAAAGGAACACTAGATCTCTTCGATCATCAGGATGCCAGGATACGAGGAAAGGCCGTCAATCACCGTCTCGTGGTTGACACGCTTCTTCAGGTTCAAGGTGATATACGTGGCTATTTCCTTGTTCAAGCCGGTCTTGTCCATCTCGAAATCGGCGATGACGAAACCGTTTGCCTTCATCTTCTGCATGAAGACACGGAAGAACTGGAAGGACTCGAATACGATGAAAAGCCGGATCTCGCCCATATGGGAGAAGAAGCGGTTCTCCCAGGTGTCCAGCACCGTCATGACGAGGAACATCAAGACCCAGACAATCAGCGCGCCATAGACGAAACCGGCGCCCATGGCCAGGCCCATGCACGCGGAAGCCCAGAGGCCTGCCGCCGTGGTGATGCCCTTGACCTGCTTGAAACCGTTGAACATGATGGTGCCCGCGCCGATGAAACCGATGCCGCTGATCACCTGGGCGCCCAGACGGGAAAGGTCGGTGTACCCGTCAGCTACATAGTCCTTCAGGAACTGGCTCGTCATCATGGTAAGCGCCGCACCAAGGGAAACGATGATATAGGTGCGGATACCGGCCCCCCTGCGCTTGGCGGTCCTCTCCCACCCCAGGGTTCCCGAGAAAAGCACCACGAGCAAGAGCCTGAGCGGAATATTGAACGCGGTGAGCGATGTCATGTCCAGCTTGACAAGCGCATCAATTGCTCCTTGATCCATTCGACACATCTCCTTCCAGACGCGAAGCAACGACACCCGTCGGACATTCGCTTATACGAATTCATTATTTTACATCGAATCCAAAAGGTGTCAAGGAAAACGAAAAAGAATGCGGGATGGACACACCCACCCCGCACCCATATCCGAGACGCCTTCCCTTACAGATTGTAGTTGAGCCAGTAGTTGTAAGACTGGTAGACCACGAAGGTCTCCACCTCACTGACACCCTGGATCGAGTCAAGCTCTTCCTTGAAGAACTCCAAGAGGCTCAGCCCTTTCTCCTCGGAAAGCAAAACCTGGACGATCAAGTCGAATCGGCCGGTGACCACGACCACATTCATGACGCCACGCAACTTCAGGAACTCCTTCGCCTTCGACTCCAGGTCCATCGTGTTGAGCTTGACGCCCATGATCACCAGCTGGCTGCCCGGAAGCATCTCCGGGTTGACCAGGCTGGTAATCTGCATGGTGCCATCCTCCGTCAACTTCGCCACACGGGTACGAACGGTGTTCTCCGTGATGCCCAATGCATTTGAAATCGCAGAGAACGGTTTCCGTCCGTCACCGGAAAGCTGTTTGACAATGGCGCGGTTTGTCGCATCCATTTTTGTTTTCATCAGCCATTCTTCCTTTCGAATTCTTTCATGAAGCCACACAGGTCGATGACATCCTGCTTCGGGCATGCGTTGTACAGGCTCGCGCGCAGGCCGCCGACGGAGCGATGGCCCTTCAGGCCAAGGAATCCGGCCGCCGTGGCTTCGGAGACAAACTTCTTCTCCAAATCCTCGCTGGGCAGGCGGAAGACAACGTTCATGCGGCTGCGGAAACGCTTGTCCACCGGGCTGCGGAAGAAGTCGCTGGAGTCGATCACGTCATAGACCATGGAGCTCTTCTCGATGGCGTTTTTCTCCATCTGCTCGACTCCGCCGTTCTTCTTGATCCAGTCCATCATCAGTTTGACGCCCCAGATGGAGAAGACCGGTGGCGTGTTGTACAAGCCTTCTTTCTTGGCATGCAGGGCGTAGTCCATGTAGGCGGTCAAGCCTGGCCTCTGTCTCTCGAGCAGGGACTTCTTGATGATGACCAGCACGGCGCCGGCAGGCCCGAGGTTCTTCTGGACGCCGCCATAAATCATGGCGAAACGTTCCACGGGAACCGGACGGGAGAAGAAATCGCTGGACATGTCGCAGATCATCGGCACCGGCTCCTGGTAGTCAGGGAAGGACTGCCACTCGATGCCTCCGATCGTCTCGTTGGCGCAGAGGTAGAGATAACTGCTCTCCGGCGAGGAAGGCCTGACACTCTTCGGATCGGGAAGCGTGGTGAACTTGCTGTCGGTGCCGTCGAAGTAGAGATTGACCTTTCCGATCTTCTCAGCGTCCTCTACCGCCTTGTTGGACCAGGTTCCGCTCTTCAGGTAATCGGCGACGGTACCCGGCTTCAGAAAGGCGTTCGGAATCATCGTGAACTGCAACGTCGCGCCACCGCCAAGGAAGAAGACCTCGTAGTCCTCCGGGATATGGTAGAGCTGGCGGATGGAACCGAGGCATTCGTTGTACATTTCCTCGAACATGCCGCCACGATGGCTGGTCTCGATCATCGAGACGCCGTTGCCATGATAGTCTACGATATTGTCCCTCATCTCCTCCAGGACTTCCATGGGAAGTACACAGGGACCAGCGAAAAAGATTTTCTTGCGTGCCATATCAAAATGCTCCTTTTTGTTTCAGTTCATCCAGAATCTCTACCGTCTCATTACCGATGCGCAGCAGGTTCTCCACGCTGTTGGCACCCACGTGCGGGGTCAATGTCACATGCTCTTCCCTGATGATCGGGTCGTCAGCCTCAGGCGGATCATGCGGCCAGACGTCGGTACAGTACCAGGCGACCTTTCCACCCTCCAGCATCTTGACCATGTCGTTTTCGTCGACCACCAGCGCGCGGCACGTGTTGATGACGACCGGGGCCTTCTGGCAGTGGGACAGCAGCTTTTCATTCACCATGCCCTTGGTCTCGTCGGTAAGGGGCATGTGCAGGGAAATGTAATCGGCATCCACCACCGCCTCTTCGGGGCTCGCCTTCATTTCGGCGACCGGACTGGACTTCACATACTTGTCGTAGGCGACCACCTTCATGCCAAAAGCCTTGGCGCGGATGGCGACCTCGCTGGCGATATGGCCGATACCGAACAGGCAAAGGGTCTTGCCAAACAGCTCGGTCCTCTTTTCCTTCTTCAGCCACTGGCCGCCCTTCATGCCCTCATGGTAGCGGACGATATGGTTCGGCGTGCTGAGCATCAGGGCGAACGCCAGCTCGGCAACCGCAATCGCGCTGGACTTTGGCGTGTTGTGTACGATAATCCCCTTTTCCTTCGCGTAGGTCTTGTCGATATTGTCTGTGCCGACTCCGCCACGGATGATCACCTTCAGGTTTGGCGCCTGGTCGATCCATTCCTTGGTGCACTTCGTCTTGGAGCGCACAAGGGCGACGGTGGCTTCCGCAAGACGACTGTTGTCGCTCGTGACCTCTCCGAACCGGGCAAGCTTCTCCGGCATGGAGGCATCAAATGCATCACAAATGAGAATGAGCATACAAAACTCTCCTTCAGGTCATAGGGTATCCTCAGTATGGGACAGGTTCGACCTTCCGTCAAATTATTTCATTCTATTTTGATGATTTTTGCAAATTTCCTGAATTTTCTGCGGTATAAGAAAGTTTTTCTCTACGAGACCAAAGAGAAAAGAAATTTTTGAGGTATTCCATGAAACGGTATCGCGGGAGAAGCCATGGATACGAAAAAGCCTGACTTTGCAAGTCAGGCTTTTGAACTCAATAGCTCTTGGAAGAGTGCATCTTCCGGACCTTTTTCATCTGCTTCCGTGCGTTCGCTTTGTTCTCACGGTTCTTGATGGTGGAGGGCTTTTCGTAGTATTCGCGCTTTTTCCACTCGCGGATGATGCCTTCTTTCTCGACCATTCTCTTGAAGCGCTTGATCGATTTCTCCAAAGGCTCCTGCTCGTCAACCTTGACAAATGCCATTTCCTCTCACCTCCTTTCCCAGTGCCTGGGTCTGGACTCAACAGCGTCCACTCTACGTGAAATGGGACAGGGTGTCAAGAACTCCGCTTGCAGTCGATGACAATCAGCTGCAGGCTCGACTCCTGCCGGAAGTAGTTCCGGCTCATGCGGAAGGCCACATCCACCACATCCCCCAGCGCGAACTCCGAGTTGACCTTCCCCGCCGCGTTCCAGTACACCGCAGGCCACTTGAAGGAACCGTACTCCAACGTGAACTTCACATGCTGGGCGGTACCGGAATGGCTGTTCATGATCTTCAGGTCGCTGATACGGGCACCCTCTATGGCAAAGACAACCTGGCTGTTCTGCTCCCCATAAGGCTCGAAGAACTCCACCTTGCGGATCAGGTCCGGGGTCAGATAGCTGGCAGGCAACGAGCAGTCGATGTCAAGGCTTTCCTCTTCCGAGTCCCCGATATCCATCGAGTCGACCACGTCGACGATGCGGCGCTTCAGCTCCTCGAGCTTGCCTTTTTCCATGGAGAACCCGCCGGCGCAAGCGTGGCCGCCAAAGTCCTGGAACAAGTCCCCGAAGCGGGAAAGGAAATCCCGGCAGTTGAAGTTCTGCGGAGAACGGATCGAACCACTGATGCGGTCTCCTCCTACGGTCGCCAGCACCAAGGAAGGAACATCGAACTGCTTCAGCAGGCGGGATGCCATCAGACCCGTCATACCCCTGCTCACCTGCGCATCCTCGACCAGGACGATTTTCGAGCCGGAACGCTCATAGCTATCCCTGGCTATCGGAAGAATCCTGCTCCAGGAATCCTCGCCCAGTTTCTGCCGTTGCTTGTTCAGCTCCACAAGCTGGGTGGCGTAGCCTTGGGCTGCGGGAATATCCTTGCTCAAGAGCATCTGGAGCGCGACCTCGGGCTTGCCCATGCGTCCCGCAGCGTTGATCACCGGGGTAAGATACCAGGAAATATCCAGACTGGTCAGCGGACGACCCGCCAGTTTCTGCATGGAGAGCAGCGGCTGCAGGCTGGGCCTGCTTCCACTCTCGATCATCTTCAGGCCCCTGCGGACCAGGATGCGGTTCTCATTGACCATCGGCATCAAGTCGGCGACCGTCCCGATGGCGACCAGGTCGAGGATCGAGTCATAGCCGCTGTCCAAATCGGGGTATTTCTTCATGACGAACGCGTTGAACAGGCCGACCAAGGTGGAAAGCTCTCCGTTTCCATCCTCGGTATACCTGCTACCCCGGCTCATCGTGCTCAGGGTGAAGAGGCTCTTTCCCTTGATCATCGGAAGCGCCTGCTCCATCTGAGGCCGCATGTCGACCAGATTGATGTCGACCGACTTGCCGAAGGCGGTGCGAAGCTGGTTCTGCTCGATCTGGGCGTCGATGACAAGAATCGGAAGGCCTCCGGAGAGGAACTTCGCGGACTGGCTGGTGGACAGGTCCATCACCCCGGGATTGATTTCCTCGAAGAGACGCTCCTCCTCCATGAAGTTCTCCATCTTCACCGCGCTGATGACGATGGTGTCACTCTTTCCCGGCTGGGCGTGCAGCAGGATATAGGGCTCATGGTAGAAATCGGTCTTGGCGAAACGGAGCGCCCAGATCACCTTGGCGACGACACCGCAGGCCGCCAGGTGCTCGAACGGATAGCCGCATCCCTCGACCTTCGGGTCGATGATGGCCATGGCCGGAGGCAGCTGGTCGTCGGAAAGATGGTGGTCGAGCACCAACGTGTCGATTCCCAGTTCCCGTGCCCTGGCGATCTCCTGGAAGCTGGAAATACCGCAGTCGACGGTGATGACCAGCATCACCCCGTCACGGTGCGCCTCGTCAATCCCCTCCAAGGTCATGCCATACGGCTCGTCCCCCTCGGGAAGGCGGTAATCCACTCTGCCGCCGAGTCGCTGCAATTCGCTTACCAAAAGTGTCGTGCTGGTGATGCCATCCACATCGCGGTCACCGAAGACGCGGATGAGCTCCTTGCCCTCGATTGCCTCCCAAATGCGGTCGACCGCCGTCTCCATATCCTCGAACAGGAACGGGTTGTGGAGAAAGGAAAGCCCATTCTCCAGATAAAACTTGACCTGCTCTCGGTCCTCGATGCCCCTTCGGACCATGATGGAGGCCGTGAGCAGGTCGATGCCGAACTGCTCATGCAACCTCCGTACCTTCTGGGAAGGTACCGGGCGCTTGTTCCATTTCATGTATAAAAACCTTCACTACATAAAGATTCAATCCATGCTCTGGAGGATCGAACCCTCCAGGGTCTTCAGGGGTCTGCCACCAAGTATCATGGAGACGTACCTGAACAGGTAGCGCTTGATCCGCAGCCGCGCGGCAGGACTTAACGCGACCGTCACCGCCTGACCAAAGGACATGGAGCAGGTGAAGGCCAAATACCGGCGCGCTCCGGGGGGAAGCAGCATACTGGTATCCACTGTAGCACAACTTTGGCAACAAGGGGCAGTAAGCGGATAGGAAAAACCGAGGATTTCGTTCTCCTCGTAGGAACGTCCGCACGAGGGACAGCAGGAAAGGTCAGGCCGCATGCCCAGCACGTCGATCAGGTTCCAGATGAATTGGATCAGCACCTGGCTTTTGGAAACGACCGGCGTCTCCAAGGCGGTCAGCGAGGCCTTCAACAGGCGGTATGTCGCCTTCTGGTCCCCGCCATTGGTCCTGATCAACAGCTCGCAGAAGCACATGGCCGTGTAGTCGGCGTCCAGGTCCTCCACAATGGACGTGTGGGAGGAGTCGATGCCGACATCGTTGAGCGTATAGCTGTGCTTGACCGGATTATGGTACAGGAAGAAAGTCCCGTCAGCCAAAAAACCCACCTTCACCGCCTTGTTCGACTTTCGGGCACCGAAGCTGGTGACGTAGATGATTCCCAAATCCTCGGACAACAACCGGAAGCGACGGTCGGCGTTCCCGCTCCGCTCGCTGGAAAGCACGATTGCCTTGGTCGCGATATTCCGTTCCACTTTCTTCCCTCATCTCCAATATAGCAAGGGAGCGGTGAAACGAAAACCGCCCCTCACAGGGAGAGGCGGCATCCAAAGAAGCCCGTTTGGTCAAAAGGCTTGGCTCAACGCGTCCTCGACCAGCCAGTCGGCGACAATCTGGTCGTCCAGAGGCCCATAGCCAGGATACGAAATCGAGACAGCACCGGCTCCATCATCGCTGTAGGTCAGCCCCTCGATCTGTTTGCTTTCCCCCGCGAGATAGCTGTCAACCAAGGCAGCGTCGATCCCGCTGTAGGCAACCGTACCGTTTCCACCCTGGGTGGTGACCGTCACCGTGGCGTCGACATCCCCCTTCTGCACCCCCACCTGCAGCTGGTAGCCGTCGTTGGTGAAGGAACGGCGGAAGCTGAACTGGCTGCGTACCGGAACGGGCTTTGCCTCAGGAACCTTCTCTCCCAGGTAACCGGCGATCTCGTTCTGTCCGAGGCGCGCGGCGACCTGTCCGGCAGTCAGGCCGAAGCGGTCACGCATGGAGGTATCCGCCTTTGCCTCCTCGACCAGCGCCTTGACGGCATCCGCGTCACCCCTGCGGACGGCCTGCGTCAAAGCGGTCTCCCCACGGAAATTGACGGCATTGACGTCGGCGCCATGCGCGAGCAACAGCTTCGCCCGGTCGTAGTCGCCGTCAGCCGCGGCAATCATGAAGGCGGTATTGCCGCACCAGTCGGGGGCGTCCACCTCGGCTCCGTGGTCAAGGACATAGGCAAGGATGTCGTTGTCAAGCTTCGACTCGACGGCGTACAGCACCACCGGCCTGCCGTTGACCTGGATCGAGTTGATATCGGCTCCCTCCTCGATCAGGGCCTGCGCCATGGCGGTATTGCCGTTCTCCGCGGCAAAGCTCAGGGCGTTCTCGCCGAACAGGCTCACCTGGTTGACGTCCGCTCCGGCAGAAACCAGCGTGCGGAGCACCTCGGGATTCTGGTTGTATCGTGCGGCGTACATCAGCGCGGTGGCACCCAAGCGGTCGGTCTGGTTGACGAAGGCACCCGCGTCCAACAGCTCCTTCACCACCTCGGGACAGTTGCCGCTCGCGGCATAGAAAAGGGCGGTATCCAGCTCGTTCTGGCTGCCGCTCAAAAGGAGCTTCACCACATTCGGATCCTGATTCTCGCTTGCCGCTACGTACAGGGCCTTGGTGCCACGGCGGGTACGGGCCTGGGCATTCGCGCCAGATGCCAGCAACGCCTTGACCACCTCATCGGTGTTGTACTGGCTGGCAAGCAGGAGGGCGGTGTCCTTCTCATCCTGGGTGGCTCCGGCAAGCAACACCTCCAGCACCCCGACAGTATCGTTATAGCGTGCGGCGTAAGCCAAGGCATGCATCCCTCGCTCGTCCTTGGCGTGGAGCACATCTCCTACCAACGCCTGCACCACCTGGGCGTTCTTGTTGTACTGCGCGGCCATCATCAGCGGCGTCACACCGTGCGGTCCCCGCGCGGAAAGGCTGGCTCCGTTGGAAAGCAGGACCTCGATCTCCCCGGCATCGGCAGCCTCCCGGGCCGCCTGGAAAAGGTCGTCAAACAGCCTGGTCCGTGTCTCGGCGACAGGGGCACTTTCCTCCTGGACCACGGGTTCCGGCCCAGGGGCGGGATCCGGCGCCTTCGCTGGCTCGCTTGCGGACCGGCTGGCAACCGCCACCGGAGCGCTCTGGGGAATCTCGGGAGCGCTGGAGCTTTCCTGTTTCTTGCCACAGGAGACCGCCAGGGCGAGCACCGCTGCGCTTAACGTGATATACCGAATGGTTCGTTTCATAGGTTGCTTCCTTGCATATTCAGATTCGTTTTTGACAAGTATACTGTAGGATCTTGCATTCGCCATCCCAACTTCACAAATCTTCTCCTAGCGTGCATTGCCCCCGTTACTCGTGCTATGCTGTCCCGTATGAAACGTCTTCCGGCCTTGCTGTTGCTGCTCGTCTGTCTGGGCTCAAGCCTGACTGGGGCCAGCTTGCATCCCTACAACCCCGAGCAACCGTTTGACAGCCAAGCCGCACTAGCGGCGACCGACTTCTCCACACCCCTGTCCGGAGATGCAAAGGTGTATGCCGGACAGTGCCATATCAGCGTGCTGGTCATGGGTTCCTTAGGACCGCTGTACAGCTGGTTCGGCCACGTAGCGTTTCTGGTGGAGGAACCCGATGGCAGGTCGATCGTCTACGACTATGGGGTCTTCGACACGTCCAAGCCGGGGTTTTTCCTGGACTTTCTCAAAGGACGCATGCTCTACAACGTCTGGCGCACCGATGGAACTTGGCGGCTACGAAACGAGGAGGAAAGCGGACGCAGCATCATCCGCTACGACCTTCCCCTCTCCGACAGCCAGAAACTCGGAATGATCCGTTTCCTGGAGGAGAACACCCAAAGCGGCAACGACCAGTACCTCTACCATTTCTACAGGGATAATTGCTCGACCCGGATCCGGGACATCGTGGATGCCGCCACCGGCGGAGCTTTCAAGGACTGGGCGGAAACCCAACCAATCGCCCCCACCAGCTACCGGAGCGCGGCAAACCGGAAACTGAGCAGGAATCCGGCGCTCTGCTGGATCCTCAATTTCCTCCAAGGTCCGAGCGTCGACACCAGGCTTTCCCTCTGGGATGCCATGTTCCTGCCTGACACGCTGGGCGGCGCAATCGGGGATTTCTTCGGAATCCAAGGCGAGGTGGTTCAGGAAGGAACGATCGCCAACAAGGATGGCAGTCCTTTCCTTGCGCTGGTGATCCTTCCCCTCGCCATCGGCCTCTGCCTGTCCTCCATGCTCATTCTGGTCCGGGAGAAACCCCTCTGGCATTGGGTGATGGGGACCGTCCTGTCCGTCTTGGGATTGCTTTCCTGCCTGCTCCTGTACGGCATGTGCCTGACCGACCTGGACATGACCTGGGGCAACACCACCATCCTGTACCTCAACCCGTTGCTCTTCGTGGCGATGAGGAGTATCCACAAGGGCGAGGAAGAACGGGCCCGATGGATCCTCAAAGGGCTCTCGGTACCTGCTTTGGCGGTATTGGCGCTTTCCCTTTGCAACCCCTACGGGTCGAACTTCGGAACCGAGTTGCTGGTCCTTCCCATCTATCTGACCGCATGGGTCAGGGGCGGGCGCTTAACGCGGCTCCAATCTCCCAGACCGGAAACTGTCTCGCCCCACGCTTGATGTCCCTTGGAGTCAGGCTCCGCTGGTATCCTTCCCTCCGGCTCTGGTATGGGGCATAACGGGCGACAATTTCGTCTTCAATCGCGCTCAGTCGGACAAACAGGTCCTGGACTTCCTCCAGCCTGCCTTTTTTGGCCAATTCCCTCTGGAGCTGCGCGATCCGCTGGTCGCTTCTGGCGTATGCGGCGCCCACCGCTTCCTCGGAAGTCCTAGGGGCGGAAAGAATCGACTGCAACGCGCGATCCCCGCTCCGGGTTGCCAGCTCGCCCGCCACCTGGAAGCGTTGGGAAAACAGGGCCTGGAGTTCTTCCTCCTCTTGGGAAAGCAGGCTGGAGGCCATGGCAAGGCTGTTCGTTCGTTGGCTTCTCCAGAAGCCATACATGCACAGGACGAGCACGGCGACCACTCCGAACGTGATCACCATGCTCTTGCCATCCTTGCATTTCCAACCGTCAGCGGACAATCTTGGTTCCTTGGTTGCCGTAAACGGCGTCGTACAGGTGCTCCGGGTCGGTGATGATGCCGATGTTGCCGGTGCTCTGGACGAAGTCGGTAATCGCCTGCACTTTCGGAAGCATGGACCCTGGAGCGAACTGTCCTTCGGCGGTGTACGTTCTCGCCTCGTCGACCGTCATCTGGTCAAGGGTACGCTGGGTCGGCTTGCGATAGTCCAGGCAGACCTTCTCGACCGCGGTGGAGATGACGAAAAGGTCCGCATGCAGGTCTTTGGCCATCAGGGCGGCGGCCAGGTCTTTGTCGATGACGGCTTCCCTGCCGTGGAGCAGGCCGTTCTGGTCGCGGACCACGGGGATGCCTCCACCGCCAGCGGCGATGACAATCACGCCTTGGTCCAGCAGGGCCTTGATCGTGGCGATCTCGACGATCGATTTCGGTTTCGGGCTGGGAACGACACGGCGGTAGCCGCGTCCCGCATCCTCCACCACGCTCCAGCCGTCGTGCAGGGCATGGTAGTCCGCGTCTTCCTTGCTGAAGAAGGAGCCGATCGGCTTGGTCGGTTTCTGGAAGGACGGGTCGTCGGCAGCGACCTCCACCTGGGTGACGACAGTCGCCACCGGCGGCTGCATGCCTACCTTGTGGAACTCGTTGTCCAACGCCATCTGCAGGTTGTAGCCGATGGCGCCCTGGGTATCGGCCACGCACGAGTCAAGCGGAACCGTATGCAGGATCGAGCGGGAATACTCGGCGCGTAACAGGATGTATCCCACCTGCGGGCCGTTCCCATGGGCGATGACGACGCGGTTGCCGGCCTTCGCCAGGCTGACAATATGGGCCGCGGTCTTCCGGGCCGCCTCGTACTGGGCGGAAACCGTCACGTGTTTTGGATCCTCAATGAGGCTGTTTCCTCCAATGGCAATGACAATCAGCTTTCCAGACATCCGTATTCCTCCTCGGACATCCCCATCATACCACGAACGCAACAGAATGCAACAATATTGTAAACCACGATTCGCTTTTCCCGAGATACCCTTTTGTGTAAAGTATGCGTCATGCGGACATCGAAGAAAGAACTGTTTCTGCTTGGAATGTACGTCGCCTTCATGGTCATGGCGAACACGCTTGGGACGAAAATCACCAATCTGGCTGGAATCCGGGTCTCGGTGGGAATCTTCATGATGCCATTCATGTTCCTGATCACCGATATTGTCGGCGAGGTCTCCGGAGAAGAACGGGCCAGACTGTTCGTCCAGGTCGCCGAGGCCATGCTGGTGGTCCTGCTCGGCTTCACCTGGCTGTGCATCCGCATGCGGCCGAATGCCACCTGGGGGAACCAGGAGGCCTATGTCGCCGTCTTCGGCAGCACGCTGCGCATGACGATCGCGTCGCTGATTTCCTTCATCATCAGCCAGAACCTGGACGTGCGCCTTTTCTTCTCCCTGCGCAAGGCTTGCAACGGCAGGAAACTCTGGATCCGCAACAATGTCGCGACCATCATCAGCCAGTTCATCGACACCTGTATCTTCGAGTATCTGGCCTTCTGGCACCTGAGCCCGAAGTTCACCACGGCCTTCGTCTTCAGCCTGGTGCTCCCCTACTGGGGTTTCAAGGTGGTTTTCGCCCTGTGCGACACGCCCTTCTGCTACCTGGGCGTCCGATGGCTGAAAAAAGGGTACGAGGACTGACCAACCGGGCTTGTTGTGTTCGTCTTCCGGTATCCTGGTTTTTTGCCTTTTCCTCTCCCTTTCTGCAGGATGCAGCCCGGCACTTCGATAAAAACCGCTTTCCTTTATGCATTTCTTTCAGTATGTTTGGAACGCGAGGTGTATACGCTACATGTCTGAAAAAGAATTACTTCCAGTGGAACAGGCGCTTCCCAACAATCTCTTCATCCTCCCGGTCGTCGGCAATCCGGTCTTCCCGGGGCTTTTCACCCCATTGATGCTGACCGACCAGAGCGACCTTGACGTCGTCGACCAGGCGGTCCGCCACGGCAGCTATGTCGGCCTTTTGCTCACCAAGGATGAAAGTCCCAAGGATGGGCCCTACACGCCGCAGGACCTCTACGAGACGGGTACCGTCGCGCGGATCGTCAAGCGGATCAAGCTTCCCGAGGGCGGGGAAAGCGTCTTCATCTCCACCATCAAACGTTTCAAGACGCTTGAATACTTTCCCAGCGGCCAATATTTGGTCGCCAACGTCCAGTACCTGGACGATATCGAGGACGAGCCGGAGGAACTGCGGGCGTGGACCCGGCTGCTCGTCAGCGAGATGCGTCAGCTGACCCGCAACAACCGGATATTCAGCGAGGAAATGCGGCTGAACATGGTCAACATCGACCACCCGGGCAAGCTCGCCGACTTCATCGCGTCGATTCTCAGCGTGGACCGCAGGCAACAGCAATCCGTTCTGGAGACCCTGGTGGTCCGGCGCAGGATCGAGAAGGTGCTCGTCTTCATCAAGAACGAGCAGTCGATTGCCGAAGTGCAGGAGAAAATCCAGCAACGAGTCAACCAGAAGGTCGAGAAGAACCAGCGGGAGTACTTCCTCCGGGAAGAGCTGAAGAGCATCCAGCAGGAACTCGGCATGACCACCAACCCGAAAAGCGAGCTGATGGACAGGCTGAAAAAGAAGTTCGCGGGGCTTTCTCTTTCCGACGAGGTGAAAGAGGCGGTCGAAAAGGAGATGAACCGGCTCGACTCGCTGGAGCCTTCCTCGCCCGAATACTCGATCAGCAAAAGCTATCTGGAGACAATCGCGGACCTGCCGTGGAATGAGCCCAAGCCGGAGAACTTCTCCATCGAGGGCGCCCGCAAGGTACTGGAGCATGACCACTACGGCATGAAGGATGTCAAGGACCGTATCCTTGAGTTCCTCGCTGTGCGCAAGAAGAAGGGCGATACCAAAGGGGCCATCATCTGCCTGGTCGGCCCTCCGGGTGTCGGCAAGACCAGCGTCGGCATCTCGATCGCCCACGCATTGAAGAAGAAGTATTTCCGCTTCTCCGTCGGAGGCATGAACGACGAGGCGGAAATCAAGGGCCACCGGAGGACCTATATCGGAGCCATGCCGGGCAAGATCATCCAAGGCCTGAAGATCACCAAGGTCAAGAACCCGGTCTTCCTGATCGACGAGATCGACAAGATGGGACAGAGCCTGCAGGGCGATCCCGCAAGCGCTTTGCTCGAGGTCCTCGACCCCGAGCAGAACTCCTCCTTCCGGGACAACTACCTTGACCTGCCCTTTGATGTCAGCGAGGTGCTCTTCATTTGTACGGCCAACAGCCTGGACACCATCCCCAGTCCGCTGCTCGACCGTATGGAGATCATCGAGATGAGCGGCTATACCAGCCAGGAGAAGCTTTCCATCGGCAAGAAGTATCTGCTGCCGAAATCGCTGCGTAACCAAGGGCTGACCGACAAGGAGGTGCGCTATAGCACGAAGATCCTGTTGAAGATTGCCGAGCAGTATGCCCGTGAGGCGGGAGTGCGCCATTTCGAGAAGCTGCTGGACAAGATCAATCGGAAGGTCGCATTGGAGATCCAGGAGAAGAAAGATGCGGTCCTTCCGGTCAAGATCGATGACCAGAAGCTGGTCGAGTACCTTGGGCAGCCAATCTTCACGCAGGATGAGATCGTCAAGGCGGACAAGCCCGGCACGGCAGTCGGTCTTGCCTGGACAAGCATGGGCGGAGACGTCCTGCTGATCGAGGCCGAGGCGATGCCGGGCAAGGGCGAGCTGAAGCTTACCGGCCAGCTGGGCGACGTGATGCAGGAATCGGTGGGAATCGCCTGGAGCTGGATCAAGTCCCACGCCAAGGAGCATGGAATCGACGAATCTTGGTTCCAGACCCACAACGTCCACCTGCATGTCCCCGAAGGCGCGACGCCCAAGGACGGACCGTCGGCAGGCATCACGATGACCGTGGCCCTTTACAGCCTGGTCACCGGTCAGGTGATGGCGCCAGATCTCGCCATGACCGGAGAACTGACCCTGAAGGGAAAGGTGATGCCGATTGGAGGGTTGAAGGAAAAGGTGCTGGCAGCCAAACGCAACCAGGTCAAGACCATCCTCTACCCGAAGTTCAACCAGCGCGACCTGGACAAGCTGACCGATGAGGTCAAGGAAGGCGTCGTCTTCCATCCCGTCGCGACGATTGAAGAGGTGCTCGGCTACGCGTTCCCTCATGACAAGGAACGCAAGCCGATGGAGAGGATTGAGCCTACCGAAGAGGACCATCCCGAGTTCAAGGTGTTCGCCAAGGAGTTGGCAGAGGCCTTGAAGGAGGCCTTGCATGGCTGAGCTGCTCGCCCCGGCCGGCAACCTGGAAAAGCTGAAGATCGCCTTCGCCTATGGAGCCGACGCGGCCTATATGGGGCTTGACGAGTTCAGCCTCCGGGCCAATGCCGGCAACTTCACCCGTGACGACCTGGCCGAGGTCGCCGCGCTGAAGCGGGAAAGCGGCAAGAAGCTTTACTGCGCGCTCAACATCCTTTTCCATGAAGGACAGATCGAGGATTTGAAACGCAGGCTCGAGGAAATCAGCGAGTGGCCCTTCGATGCCTTCATCGTCAGCGACATGGGTGCGGCGAAGGTGCTGCGCGACAACGGGAAGAATGATGTCGAGCTCCACCTCTCCACCCAAGCTTCCTGCACCAACAGCGAGGCCTGCAAGGTGTATCGTTCCCTTGGCTTCAAGCGGGTCATCCTTGGGCGCGAGACCCCGATCGACGATATCCGCCGCATCCGCGACGCCAATCCGGACCTGGATCTCGAGGTCTTCGTCCACGGAGCCATGTGCATGGCCTACTCGGGACGGTGCCTGCTCTCCTCCTTCCTGGTCGGCAGGAGCGGGCAGCAGGGAGACTGTGCCCACGCCTGCCGCTGGCACTACCGGCTCGAGGAACAGGAACGGCCCGGAGAGTGGTATCCCATCGAAGAGGAAAAGGGCTATACCACCATCCTCTCCTCCAAAGACCTTTGCATGATCGACCACCTGCAGGACCTGGAGGATGCGGGAGTTTCTTCCTTCAAGATCGAGGGACGGATGAAAAGCCCTTATTACGTGGCTGCGGTCACCCGTGCCTACCGCAAGGTGATGGATGGGGACCCCCATGCGGCCAGCTACCGCGAGGATATCTTCAACGTCAGCCACCGCCCCTACTGCACCGGTTTCTTCTACGGCCAGGGACCGGTCTCCACGATGGACGGAGGTTCCTATATCAGGGATTATACGTTCTGCGGCATGATCGGGGACGAGGTCCGGCCTCACGTGTACAGTCTTGACCTGCGCAACCAGATCAAGCAGGGAGAACAAATCGAGTACCTGGATCCCTCCAGGCCGACGATGGTCGACACCAATTTCAAGTTACTCGACAGTTCTTTCGAATATGTTGACCAGATCGATCACTGCAAAGTACAATACCTCGAGACGCAGGAACCTGTCTCCAAAGGAGATATCATTCGGCGTCTGAACCAGTAACCCGACGCCGAGGAGTCTTCCGTGCTTGTGCTTGCGTGGATTGTCCTGATAGCGGGAATATACGCGTTCCTGCTTACCCTGTCCAACATCCTGTGGATGCGTCACCTGAACAAGCTGGCCAAGAAGCCGCTTGCAGGGAACCCCACGGTAAGCGTCTGCATCCCTGCCCGCAACGAGGAAGCAGTCATCGAGAAAAGCATCCGTTCCTTTCTCTGCCAAAGCTATGCGCCATTGGAAATCCTGGTGCTGGACGACAACTCCAGCGACAGGACCGGCGCAATTGTCGACCGGCTCTCCAAGGTGGACGGCAGGGTCAGGAAAATAAGCGGAAGGCCGTTGCCGGAAGGTTGGAAGGGAAAGATCAACGCCGAAGACCAGTTGGAAAAAGCGGCCAAGGGGGAGTACCTTCTCTTCACGGATGCGGATACCGACCACGGGCCCACGTCCATCGAGAACGGATTGAAGAAGCTTCTAGCCACCAAAAGCGACCTGCTCAGCGGCTACCCTCTGCAAAAGTCCAAGCTGGGGGTCAACCTTGTCGTCGTGGTGATGGACTTCGTCACCATGCTCTGGATTCCGCTTGCTCTCCAGCAGAAGCTCAAGTCCCCCCTCTTCGCCAACGCCATCGGACAGTACCTCCTGGTACGCCACAACGCCCTCGTGGATGCCGGCGGATTCGAGCGGATCAGGAACTCGATCTGCGACGACATGGACCTTGCCCAGTTGCTGGCGAGAACAGGCCACAAGCAGACGTTCTGCGATGTCAAGCACGACGTCTCCTGCACGATGTACCAAACGTTCGGAGAGGCGTTGGTCGGCATCGAACGCTCCATCATCGGCGTCCTGAAGGGAGGTTGGGGGATGGCGATTGCCCTGTTGCCTGTCATCGTCCTGCTTCTCGTCGTCGTTTTCAGTCCGATCCTCTCCCCTGTCGGCATGGTCGCCAGCGGTTATTCCCTCTGGGGAATCATGCTGGTCACAGGTACCTATCTCTTCTGGCTCGCCTTTCTCATGATCAGCCTGTGGCATGGCTACCGGATGCCGCTTCCGCTGCTTGGACCAATCGTTTTTTTCGTCCTGATCATCATGGTGGCGCATTCCTTCATCCGCAAGGAACGGGGCATCGGGTATGAGTGGAAAGGGCGGAAAGTCTCGTGAGACATGGCAATAAATCAAAAAATTTCGACCCCAACCCTGTAAATTTCTTTATTTTGTGTTGCATCGGAACAAAATTATGTTAGAATCGAATCACCAATATACAAAGGAAGGTTGCTTATGACGATTCACGAACAGTTGACTCAGCAGTATGAGACATACCTTGCAGAGAACCAGAAGTTCACTGAGAAGGGAGTGAAGGTTTCCGCAGCTAGAGCTCGCAAAGCATTGGCCGAAATTGCCAAGCTCTGCAAGGAGAGAAGGAAGGAAATCCAAGACGAGAAGACTGCTGAATAAGCGTTTCCATCAGGGGTTTACACAAAGAACGAGACCGAAAGGCCCCGTTCTTTTTTATACTAAATGAGGTAACGCGCGCTCAGCCAAGAGGCCTCGGATGGGCAGGATGGTTGACCGGGGTGCGGGGTATCCGCCCGGAAAGCACGTCATCGATATTCTCTGCGGCACCCATGGCCATCCGTTCCAGGCTCTCCTTGGTGTGGGAGGCGTTATGGGGACTCATGACCAGGTTGGGAGCATACAGTAGCGGACTGTCAGCAGGTAGCGGCTCGACCGAATAGGTGTCAAGCGCAGCCCCCCAGAGATGGCCGTTTGCAAGTGCGTCGGCAAGCGCATGCTCGTCCACCAGGTTTCCCCTGGCAAGATTCAGGAAAATCGATCCTTCCGGCATCATCCCGAACGCCTTTGCGTCAAAAAAACCCTTGAGGGCAGGATCGCCAGGCATGTGCAGGCTCACCACGTCGGCGTCCCTCACCGCCTCTTCCCAGGAAAAGGCCAGCCGGCAATAGGACGGAACCTGCTTGTTCTGGAGATGGTGGTCGTAGGCCGTCACCTCCATACCCAGGCCGTCATGCGCCTTCTGGGCAACGCGGCTGCCAATCCGGCCGAAACCAAGGACGGCGATACGCTTGCCGAGCAGTTCCTTGTGCATGGCGCCACGGGAGGAGAAACGACCCTCGTGCATTGCCTTGTCGGAATCAACCAGACGCATGGCCACGCAGAGCAACATGCCGATGGTTGCCTCAGCCACCGTATCGCAGTTGGAATAGGGAGCGTTGGCAACCCACACCCCAGCCTCTTCCGCTTCCTTGACCGGGAGGTTGTCCACCCCGACTCCATGGCGCACGAGGACCTTCAATTTCCCCGCACGGGCGATAAAGCCTTCGGGATACTGCTCGATACGGGCCATCACCGCATCCGCCAAAGGTGCGATTGCCAGCAATTCCTCCGGTTTTGTTCCGGTTCCGACAACCACCTCATACCCCCTCCCCCGCAGGAACCGGATGGCATTCTCGCTACAGGAGGAAGGGATGATGATGCGGTACATCACGTAATCGGAGCAGGGTTGAAGATGCACAGGTAGTTGTGCAATCCGTACTGCTCCGCAAATGGCTTCTTGGTCCCGCTCGCACAATCCAGAATCAGGTTGAACAGCTCGGTACCCACATCCTTGATGGTACGTTCGCCGGTGGCGATGGTGCCCGCATTGACGTCGATCAGGTCATCCCACATCTCCTTCATCTCCTTGCGGGAGCAGACCTTGATTACCGGCATCGAGGCGAGACCGTACGGTGTGCCACGTCCGGTCATGAAGACCTCGAGGACACAGCCGCTCGCCAGCTGGCTGGGACCACAGACGATATCGCTTGCCGGAGTCGCCGCGTAAATCAGGCCATGCTTGGTGGGAATCTCGCCAGGATCGAGCACCTGGCAGATTGGAGCGGTCCCGCTCTTGGCAATCGATCCCATCGCCTTTTCGACGATGTTGGCAAGGCCTCCGGCTTTGTTTCCCGGAGTCGGATTGGCATCGCGGTCGACCTTGCCCTCGGCAAGATAGTCGTCGTACCATTTCATGTTCTTGGCCAGCTTCTTGCAGGTCGCTTCATCGACACAGCGGGCGGCCAGTTTCTCGACACCGTCACGCACCTCGGTAACCTCGCTGAACATCACCGT
Organism: uncultured Spirochaetaceae bacterium; assembly: GCA_900315435.1. GTDB lineage: Bacteria > Spirochaetota > Spirochaetia > Sphaerochaetales > Sphaerochaetaceae > RUG023. The sequence continues at coordinate 54,106 of OMYY01000002.1, read as the reverse complement.
GGCTCCGCCGGAGACCAGCATGTCGCTGGCGTAACCGGCCGAAGGGTTGGCGGTCACACCGCTGAAGGCGTCGCTGCCACCGCACTGCATGCCGATACAGAGCTTGGAAAGCGGAAGCTCGACGCGCCTACGCTGGTTCAGTCTGGCAAGCTTTTTGTCCGCCATCGCCATCAGCGCGTCCATCATGGCATGGAAGCCTTTCTCCTTCTGCAGGACGATCACGTTCTCGGGGGTGATATCCTTCTTGTCCAAGATCATGTCCAATGTCAGCTTCTCGCAACCAAGGCTGACCACCATCAGCTCACCGCCGAAATTCGGGTTCTTGGCGATGTTGCGCACGTAACGTTTGGGAATATCGCTGTTGGTGGCATTGATGGCGACACCACACCCATACGGATGGTTCAGCGCGACGATGTCATCCACGTTCGGATACTTAGGAAGAAGTTCCTCCTTCATCTTCCTCACCGCCACATCCAGCACCCCTTGGACACACTGCACGGCGGTGGTGATTCCCAGGATGTTGCGGCTCCCGGCGTACTCGCAGCCAGGGACCTCGTAGCCAAGCCACGTGGTGCGTGGCGGCTTGGGCAGGTCCGTGACGATATGGGTACCCCACTGCAGATGGTCAAGTCCAGGAGACTGCGGGACCTCGATCATGTGCTCGTTGATCCAGGAACCAGCCTTCACGTCACGGTTCAAGGCGCCGAGTCTCACCCCGTAGCGTACGACATACTCTCCCTTCTTCATGTCCCGCAACGCGATCTTGTGCGCCTGGGGAATCGGGTCCTGCGTGACAAGGCCCCCACCGAGATCCTCCCCTTTGGCCAGGGGCTCAATCGCAATCGCAACATTGTCCTTTTCGGTAATCTGAATGTATTTCAGCATCGGTATTCCTTATTTGATAGGCTATGTTAGGTGTACACGAATCCGAGATGGGAATCAACGGATATCATCCAAAAGATACAGAGAGAGCCGCCCAAAGGCGGCCCCCATCGCACAGGTATTCCCGAATCCATCAGGAGAACTCTGCAAGCCCCTCGATCGCGTAGGCGTGGACCGGAGAAGAATCCAGTCCAAGAATCGGGAGCGGGGAATAGCTCATGAAGAAGGCATCCTTCTGCAAAAGGTCGAGATGCTTCAGAACCTCGATGAAGAGGATGTTCTTGGCAAGGAGGATGTCGTGGAACGGCTTCACATCCTCGTTGGAGCTCTCGACAGAGACGCCATCACCAAATCCGATGCCCTTGGCCTCATGGGCGAGGAACCAGTTTGCGGTATCCGCGTTGACGAACAGGCGGGTATCTTCCTTGGTGTTTGACTTCGGGGTAAAGGGCGGAATCTGCCAATCGCTATCGATGATGACGATGTCATGCGGCTTCATCTTCGGTGCGACATAGTCGTCCAGCAATCCGGGGGTCACGTAGCTGTTCGGCTTGACACGCTCGTCGCTTTTCGGGAACTTCACATAGATCGCCCTGCCCATGAACTGGGTAAGGGGAACCTCGAGCACGCTCGGTCCATTCTCGAAGTGATGGTACGGACACTCGACATGGGTGCCGAGGTGGCTCATCAGATCCATGTTGGTATGCCAATCGGGAATCAACCCGCCGGTGTTGAAGCGGTTCAGCTTGCAACGCCGCGTCTCCGTGGCCGGATCAATCGGTTTGGAAAGATCCACCACCCGCAGTCCATTCAGTTCATACACAAATTCCATAAGGACTCCTTCGCAATCTCAGGCTTTTTCGTGGCCATTAGTTCCTGACAGGGAGCCTTCTCCCCTATCCAGCATCCGCATGTTGTCATAGGGTACCCCCTCCATCTTGGAAACGTCCAGTATCCAACCAGGCAAGAGCCCGACAATCGGTCGTGCACCAGCGCCGCTGGCTCGAAGAATCCCACGTATGAATTCAATCAATGACACATGTAAGCATTTTTATCAGACATGCATTCCAAAGCCGGATAGCCCGTGCGCAAAAAAGTGGAGGGACCATCAGGCCCCCCACTGCTTCTCCATGCACGTTACGTTCAGCCGAGCTTGGCGAGCAAGTCCAGATGCTCGGTATCCTTGGCGATCTTCTCGTCGAACTCAGCCTTCTTCGCCCGTTCCTTCTCGACAGCCTCCGGTTTGGCGTGTTCGATGAACTGCGGGTTGGACAGCTTCTTCATGGTGCCGTCGAGCTGTTTCCGTGTTTTCTCGATATCGCCCTTCAGCTTGGCAATCTCGGCAGGGACGTCGATGGCCTCCTTCACAAAGAGGTAGGAAGCGTAACCCCTCCCGCTGACCGGGAACGCCTTGCCGACATCTTCCTTGCCCTCGGCGTCGATCACCAAACTGCTGGCCCCGGCAAAACCTGCCAGCAAATCCCGTTCCTCGACGAAGAAGTCAAGCGCGGAGAAACCTTTGTCAGGCTTGACCACCACGCGGACCTTCTTCTCCAAGGGAATGCCGAGCTCGCTGCGTGCCGCGCGGATGCCGGTGACCACCTCCTGCATGCTGTCGACGATGGCAGCCTCGACGGGATGCTTGCGGCTTTCCTGAAATACAGGATACGGTTCCGTGATCAGGCTGTACGGCTTGCTATCCGGCAACTGGTCATAGATTTCCTCGGTGACAAAGCTGACAAAGGGGTGCAACAGCCTGAGGGATTCCTTCAGGATATCCAGAAGCAAGCTGACCGTACGGCTCTTGACCTGCCCGTCCTGGGAGTAGAGACCATGCTTGGAATACTCGACGTACCAGTCGCAGAAGTCGTTCCAGAAGAAATCATAGCAGGCCTTGGATGCCTCGTCGTAACGGTAGCTCTCGATTGCCTCACGGGTATTCTTCACGGCCTCGTTCAGCTTGTGGTAGATCCACTTGTCCATCGTGGTCAGCTCAATCTTCGAGACGTCCACCAGCTCTGCGCCATCAAGGCTTTGCAGCAGGAACCGTGCGGCGTTCCAGATCTTGTTCGCGAAGCGGCTGCCCAGGTTGAAGGACTGCATGTCGATCTTGATATCCTGGCCCTGGGTGGCCATGTAGCTCAAGGTGAACTTCATGGCGTCGGCGCCATACTGGGCCACCACGTCGAGCGGGTCGATGCCATTGCCCAGGCTCTTGCTCATCTTCCTGCCCTGCTTGTCCCTCACCAGGCCGGTGATGTAGATGTCGTGGAATGGAACCTTTCCGAGGAACTCGAGCGAAGCCATGATCATGCGGCTGATCCAGAAGAAGATGATGTCATAGGCGGACACCAGCGCGTCGGTCGGGAAGAATTTCTCCATGTCCGGGGTCTTCTCGGGCCAGCCAAGGGTGCTGAAGGGCCACAGCCAGGAGCTGAACCACGTGTCGAGCACCTCGTCATCCTGGACGAGCTTCTTCGAATGGCACTTCGGACACTCGCTCGGATCGGTACGGCTGACAATCACCTGCCCGCAGTCCTCGCAGTACCAGACCGGAATCCGGTGTCCCCACCAAAGCTGGCGGCTGATGCACCAGTCGTTGATATGTTCCAGCCAGTTGGTATAGGTCAGCTCGAAGCGCTTCGGATAGAAGTGCAGCTCGCCGTCCTTCAATGCCTGCAAAGCCTTGTCGGCCATCCCCTTCATGCGGACGAACCACTGGTCGGAAAGGTAGGGCTCGATGACGGTATGGCAACGGTAGCAGTGACCGACGTCATGCTTGATGTCCTCCACCTTCACCAGCAGGCCAAGCTTGTCCAGGTCCTCGACCACGAGCTTCCGGGCCTCTTCCGGCTTCAGGCCACGATATTTCTCCGGCACGTTCTCGTTCAGCGTGCCATCCGGATTCAGTACATTGATCGGCTCCAGGTTGTGGCGTTTGCCGCACTGATAGTCGTTGGGGTCGTGGGCAGGGGTGATCTTCACCATGCCGGTGCCGAACTCGCGGTCGACAAAAGCATCGGTGATGATAGGGATGTCCCGACCGGTCAAAGGAAGGTGCAACATCTTGCCGACAATCGGCTTGTAGCGCTCGTCATCAGGATGCACGGCCACCGCCTGGTCGCCGAACATGGTCTCCGGACGGGTGGTTGCGACGGTGATCGAGCCGGAACCATCGGCGTAGGGATAGCTGATATGCCACATATGGCCGGCCATCTCGCTGTACTCGACCTCGTCGTCGGCCAAAGCAGTCTGGCAATGCGGACAATAGTTGACCAAATATTTGCCCTTATAGATCAGGCCGCGCTCATACAGGGTCACGAAGGCCTCGCGGACCGCTTTGGAAAGCCCCTCGTCCATAGTGAAGCGCTCATGGCTCCAGTCACAGGAGGCTCCGATGGTCTCGATCTGCTTGCAGATGATGTCGTGGTGCTTCTGCTTGACGGCCCAGGTACGCTCCAGGAACTTCTCACGTCCCAGATCCTGGCGGCGCAACCCCTCTTTGGCAAGCATACGCTCGACGACGTTCTGCGTGGCGATACCGGCATGGTCGGTTCCCGGCACCCACAAGGTGCTCTTTCCGCACATGCGCCAGTACCGGACGAGGATGTCCTGCAAGGAATCGTTCAGGGCGTGGCCCATGTGCAGGATACCGGTGACGTTGGGCGGTGGCATGACAACCGTGAAGGTCTCCTTCGCATCGGAAGGCTTGAAGGCCCCCTGCTCTTTCCAGGCCTGGTAAATACGTGACTCGAACTGTTTCGGGTCATATGCCTTGGCAAGCTCAATCGATTTCAACATGCGATCCTCCTGCGGAAAAAACTTATCCCCCATACTAGCGGAAACAGCCGTATGATTCAACCAAGCATCCTTCTGAGACTCTGGTCATACGGATATCTCGCAATCCCCTTCTCGGTGATGATGCCGGTCACCAAGTCATGGTCGGTCACGTCGAAGGCAGGGTTGAAGACCTTGATGCCCCGAGGAGCCATGGGAGCTTGGTACCACATGTCGGTCACCTCCTCCGGTTTCCGTTCCTCGATGACGATGCCATCCCCGCTGGCGGTGGAAAAATCAATCGAGCTTGAAGGGGCGCAGCAGTAGAACGGGACATGGTAGCGCCACGCTGCCAGAGCCAGCATGCTGGTTCCGATCTTGTTGGCGAAATCACCGTTGGCAGCTACCCGGTCAGCCCCCACGAAGACCGCCTGGATCAACCCTTTGCGCATCGCGCTCGCGCTCATCCCGTCGCACTCCAAAGTGACGTCGATGCCGGCCTGGTGCAGTTCGAAGGCGGTAAGCCTGGCACCCTGCAAAAGCGGTCTGGTCTCGTCGCAGAAGACGTGGAAATGATACCCCCGCTCCTGCCCGAGATACATGACCGCCGTCGCCGTTCCGTACTTGACGGTGGCAAGACGCCCTGCATTGCAGTGGGTAAGCAGGCCGTCACCGGGTTTGACCAGTGTCAAGGCATGTTCCCCGATCGCCTTGCACATGGCTATGTCGTCCTCCCGGATCCTCACCGCCTTGTCGTGCAGCACCTGCAGGATCCCGTCGACCGAAAAATCCCTATGGCCCAACGCCTCCTGCTCCATCGTCTCCAACGCCCAGGACAGGTTGACCGCCGTGGGGCGGGCGCTGTCCAGGTATTCCACCATCTGATGGAGGCGGGAGAAGAACTGCTCCTTGGAGGAATACCGCTCACGCGCCAGAATGGCCCACAGGCCGATGGCGGCAGAGACACCGATGGCCGGCGCGCCGCGCACCTTGAGCAGATAGATGGCTTCCCAGATTTCCTTGGGGTCGTTCAGAAAGAGATAGGTGATTTCATTGGGCAGTCTGGTCTGGTCGAGGATGACCAGTTTCCTCGTCTTGTCATCGAGATAGACGGTTTCAAAGTCGTTCATAGCAGCAATAGTAGCACAAAAGGAACCGGCTGGCATTGACCAAATCCATCCCGGTTGGTAGCTTCCAGACAGGAGAGAACACACGATGATGCGGGATATCAGCCAAGAAGAAGGAAAACGGATGATCGAGGAGAAACATGTGGTCCTCGTCGATGTCAGGACACCCGAGGAATTCAAGGCAGGACACATTCCCGGAGCAATCAATATCCGCAACGAGTCGATCAAGGGAGAACCGGAAGAACTCCCGGACAAAAACGCCAGAATCCTGCTCTACTGCCGTAGCGGGCTGCGGGCGGAGGACGCGATGACCAAGCTGGACGAGCTGGGCTACACCGACCTTTCCAACATGGGCGGCATCCTGGACTGGAAAGGTCCCATCACCAAAAATTGACAAACCATGGTATACTTCTTCCAACTCGTCGAGGGAGGTACTCCATGCAGGCAACAGAATTGTACGACCGGATCATTGGCAAGGTGAAGGCAGAACTGATGGGAGCAAAGGACAGCAGGGCCATCAAACAAATCGCGTTTGATTACGGCATCGTTCTCAGCGGCAAAGAGGCCGACGAGATTTTCAGCGAGCTCCATACGCTACGATGACAAGCCCTCTAGAAAACGACAAAGCCCCCGGGAATCATCCTTTGGGGGGCTTTGTATGCAACAGAGAGGGTTGCTTTTGGCCTTACCTGATTGGTTCGACCGCCTTCAGATGCAATTCCACCGCATAGCCCTTCTGCTCCAGGTAATCCACAATCTGGTCGACCGAATAGGCGTCCAACGACTGGGGCCTGACCTCGGATACCTGGCGGATGTTGGCGCTATCCACCGGACTGGCGATGCCGGGCAACAGCGTTTCCGTCTGTTTCGTGTTGGTTCCGAAGAGCACGAAGGCTCCGATGAACACAATCACAAAGGCTGCCGCGCTGGAAAGCAATGCAGGTACAAGCCGCACCTGCACCTTTTTCCGGAAGAGACCTGCTTTCTTCTGTTGGGGAAAGCGGCTTCGTTCGAAATAGGCCAACACCCGATCCTGTCTCTGCTTGATCTCGTCATCACTCAGCGTCACGGACTGAAGCTTCGCGTCAAGGGCCTTCAGTTGCTCAAAACGGTTCTTGCAGGCACTGCAATAGTGCAGGTGCTGCTCGACCTGGGTTCTCCAAGGCTCCTGAAGCTCTCCGTCCAGATAGGCGCTCAGTAACTCGTCATCAACGCACATGCTCACTCCCTGCTCCGGCGAAGGGCGGCTTCCAGCATTTTCCTTGCCCGGAAGGCCCTCACCTTCACATTACTCACGGAAATGTGCAACGCCTGACCAATCTGCTTGTAGTCCATGTCGGTGTATTCCTTCATCACGATGACCAAACGGAATTTCTCCGGCAGATCCGCTATTGCTTTCCGGACCTCTTCTGTGGCCTCTTTCTCCAATAGCTTCTGGACACCGTCCTGCTGCGGGGTCTGGGGAAGCTTCTTCAGCTTTTCCACCATTCCCAATTCCCTCGCGCGTCGCTTCACCTGGTTGATCGCCAGGTTTTTCGCGACCCGGATCAACCAATACTTGGCGTCGTCCTCGCTCGGGAACGTCATCGCTTTGTCATAAAACCTGATGAACGCTTCCTGACAGATTTCCTCAGCCATGTCCTCGTTGTTCGTTATGTGGTACACCACGCGGAGCAACATGGGGAAAAAACTTCGGTACACCTGACGGAAGCATTGCTCATCGTTGCTTTGCACTTCCATACCTGACAACAAATGACCTCTCCAGAAAGTTACAACATCAATTCTTTTCGAGGACAGGTCCCTGAGGAGTATCCTTGACCACGAAGCCTTTCGCCTTCAGAGCGGCGCGGATCCGGTCCGCGGCGGCCCAATCCTTCGCCTTCTTGGCATCGGCGCGTTCCTGGAGCAGCATCTTCAGCTCGGGATCCAGTTCCTGGACGCCCTCTTCCCGCTTGGCTGTCACCTTGTCCAACTCAAGTCCGAGGACTTGGTCGAAATCGAGGACGAGAGAGTATTTCTCATCGTCGCCAAGGCCGCTCTTGAAGACGGCGAACAGGTCGGCAAGGGCGCGCGGGCTGCTCAGGTCGTTATTGATGTGCTCGGTGAATTCCGCCTTCAGCCGTTTCGCCTCATCGCTGGCAAGGGCGCTTCTTCTGGCACCCTTGGCAAGCAACTCTCCCACCTTCGAGACGATGCCGAGTCTCGCCTTGCGGGCTGCGTCCAGCGCCTCCCAACTGAACTTCAGCTGGGAGCGGTAGTGGCCACCAAGGCAAAAATAGCGATAGTCCATCGGATCATAGCCTTTGCCGACCAGCACGCTCATCGTCAAGAACTCGCCATTGCTCTTGCTCATCTTTCCGCTGTCGTCCAAGAGAAACTCGCCGTGCATCCAGTAATTGACCCATTTGTGCCCGGTCGCAGCCTCGCTCTGGGCAATCTCGTTGGTGTGGTGGACGGGAATGGCGTCGATGCCACCGCAGTGGAAGTCGAAGGACTCGCCCAGATATTTCATGCTCATGGCGGAGCACTCGATATGCCAGCCAGGAAATCCACGACCCCATGGAGAGTCCCACATCATCTCCTGGTTGCCGAACTTGCTGTTGGTGAACCAGAGCACGAAATCCTTCGGGTTCTTCTTGTTTCCGTCAAGGAAGATATCGTCGCGGTGGGCGTCCTGCAGGGAGTCCAGCTTCAGCCTTGCCAGCTTGCCATAGTCGGAAATCGAGGAGATGTCGAAGTAGACGTTGCCTCCGGAGATATAGGTGTGCCCCTTCTCCTCCAAGCGTTGGATCAACGCGATCATCTCCTTGATGTGGTCGGTAGCCTTGCAGACGACCGTCGGCCGGATGATGTTCAGCGAGTCATAGTCCTTGAAGAATGCCTTGGTGTAGAAGTCGGCGATTTCCCAGGATGTCTTGTGCATCTTGTGGGCCATTTTCTCCACCTTGTCCTCTCCCTCGTCTCCGTCACCGGTCAGATGGCCGACATCGGTGATGTTCATGACATGCTTGACCTTGTAGCCGTTGTACATCAGCATGCGCTTCAACAGGTCCTCGAAGAGAAAGGTCCTCAGATTGCCGATATGTGCATAGTTGTAGACGGTGGGTCCACAGGTATACATGCCCACAAACCCCGTTTTCAGGGGGACGAATTCTTCCACACTTCGGCTCATCGTGTTATAGACACGTATACTCATACTCTGCTCCTTCCGACGATTGCCAGCCTTCAAGCCGACAAGGTATACTCACCGTATGGAATCCAATGTACTTCCGCCTAGGGAAAAAATCAACATAACCGAATTGCTCCTCAAGGATTTCGACCTGAATCCCCACAGTTCGATGCATACCCGTGGAAGGGCGGACTACGCTTTGTATTGCAAGGATTTCCATGACATCCGTGCCGCGCTTGCCTGGGCGGACGAACAGCATATGCCGGTGACCATCATCGGATCGGCGACCAACTGCGTCATCAGCGACAGGGGAATCCCCGGCCTGACGATCATCACCACCCATCTGACCCGTTGCCACATCAACGGCGTTCTCTTCTGCGCCAGGGCGGGCATGCAGCTGGACAAGGCGATCAACCTTTCCATCGATGCCGGACTCGCAGGGTTGGAAATGCTCGGCGGCATTCCCGGTACCGTCGGCGGGGCCGTCTTCGGCAACGCCGGGGCAGGCGGCACCACGATCAGCAGCCATCTCTACTACGTCGACTGGATCGACCGGAACGGAGAGCTGAGACGACTCGAGGCGTATCCAGAGGATTTCGGAAACAGGGAAAGTCCCTTCAAGCACATCGATGGCGCCATCATCTACGAGGCAGGATTCCTGCTCCACCCGACCAAGCAGACCGCCCCGCTGCGCACGATCAAGGAAGGAGCCATGCGGACGCGAAGGGCGAACCACCAGTTCGACTGGCCCTCCTGCGGTTGCTTCTTCAAGAATCCTGAAGGAGAAACGGCAGGGAAGCTGATCGAGGCGTGCGGTCTGAAAGGCAAGCGGATCGGGGGCGCGATGGTCAGCCCCTACCATGCCAACTTCGTGGTCAACACCGGAGAAGCGACCAGTGATGACCTGTACCTGCTCGGAGAGGAAATCAGGAACACGGTCAGACAACAGACCGGAGTGGAGCTCGCATATGAAGTCCACTTCCTCGGCCGCCCGTCACCACGCATAACGGACCTTCAGGGAAATCCGCCTTCCCGCCTTTGACTCCAAGCTCCACCGCCACCTTTCCTCTTCCCACACCAACGAACAGAACAAGCCCGAGGAGCCGTAACCGAGAAGCAGATTCTGGTTCCGCCAGGAAAAAGACCAGGATCTCATAGTACCTTTCTGAAGGGTTGCTTTCAGTTCCCACGCACGCATGCTTGCCTCCACCACGATTCTTGCGCGCAGGTTGTTCCGTTTGGAGGAGCCTATCGCAAGGCTCCAGTCCTGACCGGACAAAGACACTTTCCACTGTCTGCGCTCATTGCGCGTCTTGCCACGGAACAGCGGTGTAGGTCCGTAATGCCGCTCGAAATCAGCCCTGACCATGCCACCATTGAGCCGGATCCGGTAGGAGAGCGGCCACTGGGGATGACCATAGCAGACAGTGAAGGCCAGATTGCCCAGGGCAATGTTTCCGTCCACATATCCCGTCACGCCGAGCTGTTCGGTCACCACCAGTTCCCAGACCGAGCTGGCAGTGCCTGAGGCAAGTTCTAGACGGGCGAGAACCCCTCCGGGGGTGTCTGCCACCGATGGACGGAAGAGCATGGCTGTAGGTTCCGCCTGATTCCTCCGGGCAAACGCGAAGGCATCCACTTCCAGCCGGAATCCGGAACCGACGACAAAAGCTCCCACCATCGAGGGGCTTGACGGGTCCGGAAAGGGCCCAGAAGCCCGTACGCCTCCATTGCCCAGCACGAATTCCCAGGATGCGAACAGGGGAAAGCTCGTCCGCTTTTCCCACCCGTGCGGCCCATAAGATAGCATTCCAAGGTCAATGCCAAGCCCGTCAAGCGTCGCGGTCCCGCTTTTCCGGTCGTAGACTATTGTCGCACGCAGCCATGATCCATCCAGGACCAACCGGCTTCGCTTCCCCCCCATCTCGTTCTCCACGCTCGAAGCGGAAAGCGGGAGAGAGACCAGCATACAGACAAGGAAAATGCTCCACATATCCTATACAACGGAGTTTCTGGAAGAATCTGTCGGAACCGTTGATTCGGCGGGCCATGCTCGTTAGAATAAACCCGTGCATTTCATGGGCATCATCACACAATCAATAGGAGTTTCAGGATGGTTATTCTGTGTTTGAACTGCGGATCTTCTTCCGCCAAATACCAGGTGTACGACTGGGAGAAGAAAGACGTTCTTTGCGTGGGCATTGTCGAGAGAATCGGCCAGGAGTATTCCACCATTGAGCAGAAATCTCAGGGCAAGGAAGAGTACGATGCGACCTTCTCCGCTCCAACCCATAAGGAAGCGATCGACATGATCTTGAAGATGCTGCAGGATCCGACCTACGGCGTCATCACCGACCTGAAGGAGATCGGGGCTGTCGGCCATAGGGTCCTGCACGGCGGCGAATATTTCAAGAAGTCCGCGCTGGTCACCGACCAGGTCATCGAAGACCTGAAGAAGGTGGTTCCCCTCGGGCCGCTTCACATGCCGGCCAACATCATGGGTATCGAAGTCGCCCGCAAGGCTCTCCCCAACGTCCCGCAGGCGATCGTCATGGATACCGCGTTCCACCAGACCATGCCGCCGGAAGCCTTCATGTACGCCCTTCCCTATGAGTGGTACACCAAGTACAGCGTCCGCCGCTATGGTTTCCATGGCACCAGCCACCTGTACTGTGCCAAGCGTGCCGCGGTCCTGCTCGGCAAGGAGAACAAGGACACCAACGTCATCATCTGCCACATCGGCAACGGCGCTTCCGTCGCGGCTGTCAAGAATGGCGTCTGCATCGACACCAGCATGGGCCTGACCCCGCTTGAGGGTCTGGTCATGGGTACCCGCTCCGGCGATATGGACCCGGCCATCATGCCCTACATCATGCACAAGACCGGCATGACCGCCAGCGAGATGGACACCGCCTTGAACAAGAAGAGCGGCTTGATTGGTATTTGCGGCATGAGTGACCGCCGTGACGTGCAGAAGGCCGCCTTGGAAGGCAACGCCAAGGCGCAGCTTGGAGTCGACATGGAGTGCCACAGACTGAACAAGTACATCGGCGCCTACTGCGCCCTGCTCGGCAGGGTTGACGCCATCGTCTTCACCGCCGGTGTCGGCGAGATGGGCGAGCAGATCCGCCGTGGCGCCTGCAAGAACCTGGAGTTCTTCGGCATCAAGCTGGACCAGCACAAGAACGACATCTGCCATTGCCGCAACGCCGAAGAGTGCATCTCCGCAGAAGACAGCAAGGTCAAGATCTTCGTCATTCCGACCGACGAGGAGCTGGTGATCGCCGAAGACGCCCACGCCTTGATGGAGGGCACCTACGACGTCCATACCAACTTCCACTACTCCTTCGAGGATCCGAACTACGTGAACAAGGGCAGAGCAAGAGCCCTTCCCGCCCAGCTTGCCAAGCATCCTGAGTTGAAAGAGATTCTCGCTGTTCCGCCCAAGGCAACCATCAATATCTACAACCTGTAACACAGGTTGGACAGAAAGAGCCAGACATGCGGGTGCGATACCATGCATGTCTGGCCTTTTTGTATGTGATTGAGTGGATGCCGACATTTCGACAGCCATTGCCCAAATGGCAAGATAGCCGCCCGTAAAAGAGCGGCTATCGTCTTGACTGGAAGGCGGTCACGACAAGTGCGGCGCCTTCCGGTATTTCACATGATGCTTCAACACGCAACTCCGAATTGAAGCATGTATGTCATGCACCAAATTTCAAGAAACAAAAACATACGCTTCACCACAGTGTTCAGCGGACCATGCAGGGCATCTTCGAATCGAACTTCCAGTTCGGAATCAGGTATTGCATGCTGATGGCATCATTCCTGTCCCAATAAGAAAGTTTGCGATACAGCTCGTTGGCTTTCATCACCTTGTCCATATTGACCTCGATGCCAAGGCCGGGAGCGTCGCCCACATGGACCTTGCCTCCTACAATTTTCGGCGGGTTGTTGGTCAGCTCGTCATGGCCTTCCTGCCAGATCCAGTGGGTGTCCAGGGCAGTGATGTCCCCCTTCGCCGCCGCGGCGCACTGCACATACTGGGCAAGCGTGATGTCGAAGTGGTTGTTGGAATGGGAACCCCAGGTCAGGCCCCAGTCTGCAAGAATCTGCGAGCAGCGAATCGAACCAGCCATACCCCAGAAATGGGGGTCGGCAAGAACGATGTCGACGCTTTTCTCGATGATGGCGTGCTTCAGCTGTCTCCAGTCTGTGGCGATCATGTTGGTGGCAGTCGGTTTCCCGGTCGCCTCCTTGAACTCGGCCATGGTCTCTCTTCCCGAGTATCCGCTCTCAGTACCACAGGGATCCTCGGCATAGGTCAGCGAGGAACCTTTGCAAAGACGGATGGCGTCCTTGAGCTTCCAGGCCCCGTTCGGGTCGATATTCACCCTTGCCTTCGGGAAACGGCTCGCGACCGCCTCGATCGCCTCCATCTCCTCCTCACCCCGCAGGACACCACCCTTCAGCTTGAAGTTCTCGAAGCCATACACTTCATGCAGGGCCTCCGCCTCCTCCACAATCGAGGCAGGAGTCATGTGGGGTTTGCGACGGATCCGGTACCATGGGTTGGAAGAAGAAGACTCGTCGATATAGGGCAGGTCGGTCTTCTTCGTGTCCTCGATATAGAAAAGGTATCCAAGAATCGTCACGTCAGAGCGCTGCCTTCCATCCCCAAGCAGGTCGCAAGCCGGACAGCCCAGGAACTTGCCCATCAGGTCCAGCAGGGCCGCCTCGATGGCAGTCTCGCCATGGACGATATCCTTCAGCTTGGAAAGGTCCAGGTTCTGCAGGCTCTCGGCGTTGGCAGTCTTGTTGTGGACGCCGGCAAGGTTGCCGATGATCTGGCGGTACTCGCCAATCGGCCTGCCCACGACGAACGGGATGGCGGCCTCAAGGCTCTGCTTGATCGCAAGACCTCCATGGACCTCGCCCACACCGGTATTGCCGCTGTTGTCCTTCAGAATGACCAGGTTGCGCGTATAGTACGGCGCATGACATCCGGAAAGAGAAAGCAGCATCGAGTCATATCCCGCGACCGGGATGACTTTCATATCAGTTACAATCGGAGTCTTCATCATACAGCACCACCTCCTTCCTTCTGCATGGCAAGTTCGCGCTTGTTCTGCGCGCGCAATTTCATGATGGAAATAACCAGGAACACAACGGCAAGAACCACGAAGGTCAATGCAATGGGACGATGCAACAGCATCAAGTGGTCGCTAGCGGCATACTGGAGTCCAGTCCTGAGATTCACCTCGAAATCGGACCCAAGAATGAAACCAAGAATGAACGGAGGAAGCGGAACCTTCGCAGTTGCCATCCCAAGACCAATGATGCCGAAGAACAGCAGGGCCCAAATATCGAAGGTTCGGTAATTCAAGGTATACGCGCCAATCGAGCAAAGGACGATGATGCAGGGAATCAGGATGAATGAAGGAACTTTCAGAATCTTTACGAAAGCCCTCATGCACAGGTACATGATGACGCCCATCATCACGGTGGAAATCAACATGGATGCGAAAATGGAATAGACGATTGAGCCATTGTTCTGGAAAAGAAGCGGTCCAGGTTGCAGTCCATGCAACATGAATCCGCCTAGCAACAAGGCCGTCGAGCCATCGCCCGGAATACCTAGGGTAAGCAAGGGAATCATGGCGCCACCTACGGATGCGTTGTTTGCCGATTCCGAGGCACAGATTCCGTCAATGATGCCAGTACCGAATTTCTCCGGGTATTTGCTGGAACTCTTGGCCACCGAATAGGCGATGATGTTTGCGGTCGAACCACCAATGCCAGGCAGGATGCCGATGGCAAGACCAATCAGGGAAGAACGCAACAGGTTCCAGGACTGGGACTTGATTTCCGTTCCCGTCAGCCCCAAGCCATGCATATGGAAGTCCTCGTTGACCTTCCCCTCCTGTTGGTCGCTCGATGCGGTCTTGAGCACCTCGCTGACGGCGTACATGCCTACCAGCACAGTCAACAGGCCGAAACCGGTAGTCAGAGAATTGAATCCAAAGGTAAAACGCTGGGAACTGTCGATCTTGTCCAGACCGATAGTGCTGAACATCATGCCGAAGACAGCCGAAAGCAAGCCGGTATAGATGTTCTTGCCACACAGGGATGCAATCAAAGTCAGGGCGAACAGCGTCACGCCGAAGTTCTCCCACGGTCCGAACTGGAGCGTCGCCGCCGCCAGTGGAGGAGAAATGAAAATCATGGCGAGCACGCCAATGAAGTTGCCGACGATAGAGGCGAACACACCCGTGCCAAGCGCTTTGCCCGCCAGGCCTTTCTTTGCCATCGGAGTACCGTCAAAGCAAGTTGCGATGGAACTCGGAGTCCCCGGAATATTCAGGAGAATTGCCGAAACCAATCCACCGGACATACCGCCGATATAGATGGCTGTCAGCATGGAAAGTCCCATTTCCTGGCTCATCACATAGGTAACCGGCAGGAACATGGACAGACACGCGACCGTAGTCAGGCCAGGAAGGGCACCAAAGATGATACCGATGAACACGCCAACGAACATCGCCAGCAGGATGCCGGGATTCCCTACAACCGTCAACACACCTTGACCGAGTAACGACATCATAGAGGCTCCCTCCTTATCCCAGCATGCCACGTGGCAGCATCATCGACAGAACCCTGGTGAAGATCAGATAAAGGGCATACACAAACACAAACGAAAACAAGGCGGTGAATATCGTCGTCTTTCTCGATTTGAGCCTCTGCGGGGTCAACAGCAGAATCATCAGGGTCAGGTAGATGAACCCAGAGAGCACAAAGCCAAGCAACGAGTACGTGCCAGCGTAAAAAGCAAACAAAAGAATGGAAGCAACCAGATAGACCTTGCCTCTAGGCACATCACGGCCGAAAAGCTTGATCATGGTCACCGGCTTCTTTTCTTCAGGCGCGGTCTGCTTCCTTTGTTTCAGGTAGGAGGTGACAAACAGGATGACACCCAGGACAATCATCAACACGCCATAGAGTTTTGGCATGGACTTGGAGTTCAGACCAACCGTGCTGTACAGATCTTTCGTCTGGATCTGCGTGGTCATGACCAGATAGAAAATGGCAAAGCAGATGAAAAACAGCGCAACTTTCATCTCTCTGTTTAGTTTCATGGGAAACCTCGATTACGAAAAGTAAAGAAACGACTGAGGCTGCCCCGAAACATCTTCGAGACAGCCCCATGATACTTATTTCGCCTGGAAATCAGCCTGATACTTCATCAAGTGGGCAAGCTCATCACTGTAGTATTTGGCAGTCTCTTCGGGTCCAAGATAGACCTTCGGCTGCATGAATCCCTCGAGATCCTTTGCATAGTCAGGATTGTTCTCGATGACGTTCTGGCAGGCCTTCGCAAACTTGTCGACAATCGCCTTGTCGGTCCCCTTCGGGAAAAAGAAGGTGTTGTAGTAGTAATACTCACAGTCGACGCCCTTCTCCTTCAAAGTCGGAACTTCGGGCAAGTTGTACGGACGCTTCGGAGAATCGGTAGCGAGAATGACAAACTGCCCCTTGTCCACGTAATCCTTGACCATGTTGTACGGCATGGCGATCACGTCAACATGCTTGCCAAGCAACAGTTTCAGGCGCTCGCCGGAACCACCGGAAGGAACGATGTTGAACTTGGCTCCAGCCTTGGTCAGCGCGACGGCAATCCACTGGGTGGAAGCGCCAGCATTGGAGGTCAGGCGGTATTTGCCTGGCTCTGCGATAGTGGCATTGAACATATCCTCGTAGGTTTTCCATCCGGTATCGGCATTGGCAACCAGCACCTCGTCAGAACCTTGGGAGAAAACACAAGCGGGTTCAAATGCCTCGGCGGCATAGTCGGTCAGACCGACGACACGGGCGACGTTCATTGAAACCTGGGAACACAAGACGGTGTACCCATCCGGCTTCGCACCCTTTACCTGGTTGGCGCCAATCGTTCCGCCGGAACCGGAAACGTTCGTAACGACAATCGGCTGTCCAAGATCTTTCTGCAAATACTTGGCAAGCGCACGAGTGTTGTAGTCGGAATTTCCACCAGCACCGAACGCGACGACGATATTGATTGGCTGCTTCGGCCAATCCACGCCACTTGAAGCGGCATTCTGGGTTCCCTCTTGCTGACCGTTTGCGGACAGGGTCGTGGCCAAGAGCCCGAGCAACGCGACCATAGCCAATACTTTCTTCATATAACCTCCTACGCGCCGAAAACCGGCACATTCTCACATGTTTAGCGGACCATACAGGGTCTCTTCGGATCGAACTTCCAGCCCGGAATCAGGAACTGCATCGCCATGGCGTCGTCACGGACACTCAGGTTGTTCTCCATGTAGAGCTTGTGCGCCTTCTTGATTGATTCCATATCCGGCTCGATGCCAAGACCAGGCTTCTTCGGGTCGACAGTCAAAAAGCCATCCTCGATCTGGTACGGATGCTTGGTCAGGTGCTCGATACCTTCCTGCCAGATCCAATGGGTGTCGATGGCGGTCGGGTTGCCCGGAACCGCCGCACCTACCTGAGCGATCATGGCAAGCGAGATGTCAAAGTGGTTGTTGGAATGGGAACCCCAAGTAAGGCCGAACTCATTACAGAGCTGCCCGACGCGAACCGCCCCCTGCATCGTCCAGAAATGGCAGTCGGCGAGCGGGATGTCGACGGACTGCAACTCCAGGCAATGTCCGAATTGTCTCCAATCAGTATCAATCATGTTGGTGGCGGTCGGCATGCCGGTACGGCGCCGGAACTCGCTCATGATCTCACGGCCCGAGTATCCATGCTCGGCACCACAGGGATCCTCGCAATAGGTCAGGATCCCATGCATGTCCTTGCAGAGCTCGACCGCCTCGTCCAAACCCCAACCACCGTTCGGGTCAAGGGTCATACGGGCATCGGGGAAAGCAGCCTTCAGGGCCCTGATGGATCGCATCTCCTCGCTCCCCTTCAGAACGCCACCCTTCAGCTTGAAGTCATGGAAGCCATACTTCTCGCGGGCAGCCTTGGCCAGCGCCACCACCGAATCAGGATCCATCGCCTTGTCATGGCGGATACGGTACCACTGGCAGGAAGAATCCTCTTCGGTCAAATACGGTAATGTGGTCTTGGTCCGGTCACCGACAAAGAACAGGTAGCCAAGGCATTTGACCTTTTCCCTCTGCTGTCCGTCACCGAGCAACTGGGCAACCGGCATCTCCAGCCACTGGCCAAGCAAGTCAAGAAGCGGAGCCTCGATGGCAGTCAGGACGTGAATGCCGGTTCTCTGGTCGAAGGTCTGGTTGCCACGTTCGTCATCCTTGTCGCTTCCGAGCATCGCCTTCACCTTCTGCAGGGTCTGGCGGTAGTCGGAGATGCGGGTGCCGAGCACCGCCTCTCTCACATCCTCCAGAGCCTTGGTGACCTTGCCGACACCCGGAACTTCCCCAAGGCCCTTGTTGCCCTGGCTATCGGTCAGGATAACGATATTGCGGGTGAAATACGGAGCATGAGCACCGCTCAGATTCAGCAGCATCGAGTCGTGTCCGGCTACCGGATAGACTTCCATTTCAGTTACATAGGGAACCATGTCTTTCCTCCCGAGGCCAAGATAATCTTGTGTAATCCATCCGCCCTTATCCTAATCGAGGAACCAGGAGAAATATAGTCTCCGACCCCCAGGATACGAGCACATGCCGACACAACGTCTCCACCGGATAAAAGTCAACATGGCCAACAATTGGTGAGAGAATTGCATCACTCTCACAGTATCTGCCCAGTTATTTCAAACTGTCAATCAAAATTATATTTTTCTTGATATTTACAAGCATTTTATAAAAGATTTGCATTTTATTTGAAAGCAAAACAGAATTTTGTAAAACAGCCAGCTTGGACTTGCGGAAGATTTCGTGATTTATAGGGAAAAAAGACAACGTATCCCGGAAACCGCAAGCGGATACGGCCAAACAGAAGGGATGTTGCCTTTTCTTGTTTGATTGCTGCTTGCAACCGTGAGATACCATGCCCTCATTCACACTCGTATGGTTCTTTGAGGTTCAACCACCTGTACAGAGATGTTCCATGCAACCATTATTCGAGCGGAGCAGGGTTCAACAGGCAGATATAGTTGGAAAGCCCAAGCTGTTCCACCTTTGGTTTTTCTCCGCTGGCAACATCAAGAATCAGGTTGAAAAGCTCTTCGCCCACCTCTTGGATCGTCTTCTCGCCTGTCTCGACATAACCAGCGTCTATATCAATCAGGTCAGGCCACATCTCCTTCAGCTCGTATCTGGTAGAGACTTTGATCACCGGGGCCTCGGCCAAACCGTAGGGAGTGCCACGTCCCGTCATGAAGACTTCGAGGGCCATACCGCTGGCAAGTTGGCTGGGACCGCAAATCACGTCGTTGGCGCTGGTGGCGGCAAACATCAAGCCCCCCTTGGTGGCACGCTCCCCACTTGCAAGCACATCGACGATCGGAGCGCTGCCACTCTTGGCAATCGAACCCATCGCCTTCTCCACGATATTGGAAAGCCCGCCGGCTTTATTGCCAGGAGTCGGGTTTCCGTCCCGGTCCATCCCTCCGCGGGCAAGGTATTTGTCGTACCAATCCAGTTCATGAACCAGTTTCCTGAAGGTCGCTTCATCGATGCAGCGGGCAGCAAGCTTATCCGCTCCATCCCGGACCTCGGTCACCTCGCTGAACATCGATCCCGCCCCTTCGCTCACCAGAAGGTCACTGGCATACCCTGCAGCTGGGTTTGCGGCAATCCCGCTGAAGGCATCGCTGCCACCGCACTGGAAACCGACAAGGAGTCTGGATAGGGGAAGCTCTTCTCTTCTCCGCGACTCAAGGATGGCGAGTTTCTTCTCCGCCATCTCCATCATCGCCTCAAGCATACCGGCAAACCCATGCTGCTTCTGCAGGACAATCACGTTCCCCGGGTTGTTCTCGCTTTCCGAGAGTAGCAAATCGGGTCTGAGGTGCTCGCACCCGAGACTGACGACAAACAACTGGCCACCAAAATTCGGGTTGTGCATCAGGTTCCTGATGGTCCGGACGGGTATCTCGCTACCCGGTGCATTGACGTCGATGCCGCAACCATACACATGGTTCAGTGCCACGATATCATCCACGTGCGGATACTTCGCGAGCAGTTCCTCCTTCATTTTCCGCACCGCCGCGTCCACCACACCCTGGCAGCACTGGACCGTACTGGTAATGGCGAGAATGTTGCGGCTGCCTGCCCACCGCTGTCCTGGGACCGAATATCCCCTCCATGTCGTCCGCCTGGGATGCGGCAGACGGACATGGACATCGGTACCCCACACGAGGCTGGCCAAATCCGGGGAAGGAGCAACCGCCATCTTGTGCTCGTTGATCCATTCCCCCTTGCGTATCGGCTGGGTCAAGAAACCGAGCACCACACCGTAGCGGATGACGGGCGCACCCTTTTCCCTGTCGCACAGGGCGATCTTATGCGCTTGGGGGATATCTTCCAGCAGGATGACGTCCCCCTCGACCTTCTCGCCTTTTCTCAAGTCGCGCAGAGCGATGGCGACAGTATCTTTCTCGTTGATTTTTATGGTTGCAGGCATGATCCCATTGTAGCTTACGGAAAGAAAGTTGTATATCGCCAGCAAAAACGCCCACCGGAAAACCGATGGGCGCAAGAGCAACAACGACTAGAAACCAGTTACTTGTTGCTGATCTTGGTACCGGAAATCTTGGCGTAGTACTTTGCCAGAGCGCTGTGGTCATCCGCGCCACAGCCGTCAAAGTGCAGGTTCTCCAGCATCTCCTGGACCTCGACGGTCAACGGAAGCGGAGCGCCAACCTTGTGTCCGGTCTCGATGGCATTGTTCAGGTCCTTGATATGGAGGTCAATGCGGAAGCCCGGCTTGAAGTTGTCGTCGATCATCATCGGCACCTTGGCGTTCATGACCGTGCTGCCTGCCAGACCGCCCTTGATGGCGGCAAAGACCAGGTTCGGGTCGACACCGGCCTTCTTGACCATGGTGTAGGCTTCGGCACAAGCGGCGATGTTGACGGCAACGATGATCTGGTTGGCCAGCTTCGTGGTGTTGCCGGCACCAATCGGTCCACACCAGACAGCGCTGGCGCCCATCTGCAGAAGCAGGGGCTGGTACTCGTCGAACAGGGCCTTGTCGCCACCGACCATGATGGAAAGCGTCCCGTCGATTGCCTTCGGCTCGCCACCGGAAACCGGAGCATCCAGCATCTTCACGCCCTTCTCCGCACAGGCGGCGCAGACCTTCTGGCTGACAGTCGGAGCGATGGAAGACATGTCGATCAGAACCTGTCCGGCTTTGGCGTGGTCAAGCATACCACCCTTGGCGAGAACGACCTGCTCGACCTGAGGGCCGTTCGGTACCATGGTGATCACGACCGGGCATTTCTCGATGATGTCGGCGTTGCTGGTGCCGGCGTGGGCACCATCTTTGGTGACGGCATCGATGTTCGCCTGATTCAGGTCATAGACCCAGACTTCATTACCATGCTTCAGCAAGTTGCGAACCATGGGCTTGCCCATGATACCAAGACCAATAAACGCAATCTTCATAATCGTTTCTCCTTCCTCGAGATTTGTTATTTCGTATACGCAATCAGACCAGCCTGAGCCAGGCGATCCAATTCCTTCCGCATCGCGTCCAGCAATGGCTTGTCAGTGGTCAGCAGGTTAGGACTGTGGGCATATCCGACATCGTTTCCGACCAGGATGGCCACATCCTTGGTCCCGACGGGGAAGCTCGCCTTGTCCGTCATCAAGCGGATCGGGTTCAATTCCTGCTGAAGCTCGAAGGAACCCTTGTAGTCACCGGCCATGAACCGGTCATAGATGGCCATGACCAATTTGGGCACATAGTTGGCGGTCGAGGTGACCGCACCCACAGCACCATGGCAGAGGGCACCGTAAATCAAGGTATCCTTGCCTCCGAGCACCTTCAGGTGCACATCCCGGTTCAACCAGACGAACTGTTCCAGCTGGGTCAAATCGCCCGAGCTGTCCTTCATGCCGATGATGTTGCCATTGTCGTGGACCAGGCGGTAGACAAGCTTCTGCGTCATCGGGTATCCGGCCTTCCCGGGATTGTTGTACAGCAGCATCGGCCTGTCGCCAATCGCCTTGGCGATCTTGGTGAAATGCCGGTACAGCTCCTCCTCGGTCGGCTTGACGAACATCGGCTGGAGCACGCTGACTGCCGTGGCTCCCTCGTCAAAGGCCATCTTCGCCAGACGAACGCACTTGGTGGTGCTGATGGCGCCAATGCCGCAGAACAAGGGAACCCTGCCCCGCACCTGATCGACAAAAATCCTCATCCCCTTCACGTACTCGTCTTCGTCCAGCGCGTAGAACTCACCGTTCGAGCCGAAGGCAAGGATTCCATGCACGCCATTGTCGATCACATAGTCGATTTGCGCGCGCAATTTCTTCTCGTCGATATGGTCATCCGCGTCAAACGGAGTGACGAGCGGCGGAACAATTCCTTTCAGAAAATCACTCTGCATCAGTGTCTCCTCTTTCACGCTTTCAATCTAACCCCCATTGCGGATTGAGTCAACTTTAATTTGATAGAAAGACATGAAAGATTTGATTTTTATAATTTATTTATATTTCTGGCTCCCAATCAGCCTGCAGATGGCAACCATCGTGGTATAGAGGTCCTCCTTGCAGTGCTTGCTGAGTTCTGCAAAGGCGCCGGGCTTGTTGAGAATCGAGAAGACGCTGGTCACCCCGATACCGTACATGCCGCTCATATCCCCGTCGATCGTGCCGACCACGGCGACGACCGGCACGTTCTGCCGTTTCGCGTGGGTGGCGATTCCACTGATGACCTTGCCCTGGATCGACTGCCCGTCAATCTTGCCCTCGCCGGTGAAGACCATGTCGGCGTCTTTCAGTCGCTCATCAAAATGGACCGCGTCGAGCACTGTCTCGATACCACTCTTGAGCTGGCTGCCAAAGAAGGCCACCGTTCCTGCCCCCATGCCTCCGGCGGCACCTGCTCCGGCCAAATCGCGCACCTCCTTGCCTACGTCACGCTTGATGATATCGGCAAGATGGAAAAGGCCGGCATCCAGACGAGAGACCATCTCCGGGGTTGCACCCTTCTGGGGACCGAAGACCGCCGAAGCCCCGTTCGGGCCGCAGAGAGGATTGGTCACGTCGCACATGGTGATGAAGCGGACCTTGCGGATGGCAGGATCCACCCCGGAAAGATCGATCCGCTCGATATCCTTCAGCGTTCCGCCGACAGGCACGAAGGCTTTCCCCGCCTTGTCCAGGAACTTGACGCCACAGGCTGCGGCAGCGCCACAACCGCCGTCGTTGGTAGCCGATCCACCCAACCCGATGATGACCGTCTCGGCACCACTTTTGGCCGCGGCGAGCATCAGTTGCCCCACGCCATAGGTGGTCATCTTCTCCGGGTTCTTGCGGTCCTCCACCATCGGCAGGGCCGCGGCAGCCGCCAGCTCGATCACTGCGGTCCGGCCTTCATGAACCAATCCGTAGAAACCCTCGACCTGCTCGCCCGGAACCGGACCGCAGACCGAAAGCCGCACCAGCCTGCCAGGCAACGCCTTCAGGAACGCATCGGTACTGCCCTCCCCTCCGTCCGCGACGGGAAGTGCCGTCGTCTCACATTCGGGAAAAACCGCATGCACGGCCTTCGCCATCAAATCGCAGACCTCTTCGGAACTCATGGTCCCCTTGAAAGAGTCGGGAAGAATCAATACGTGTTTCATAGTACCCTCATTATCAGGCGGTGGTTCTGATACTGTCAACAAATGCGCCATGTGAATTTCCCAGTGTTGCTCCTCAATACGACCACGATGGAGCACCAGCGCGCCCTGAAAAGCAATTTGATTTTTACATTTGCGTTTTCCCAATTTGTATAATAGTATTTAGAGTTTGAGGGTATGTGACTATGGCAGAACTTGAAGACAAAGACGACAAATACAGCATCAAGGCGGCGGCAAGGTGCCTGAAACTGATGGATTACGCGACGACCTTGGCGCGGCCTGTGACTATCGGTGATGTCTGCAAGGAGCTGGACACCAACAGCAACATGGCGTTCCGCATGCTGAACACGCTTGCCACTGCCGGCTACATGAGCCGCGACGAAGTCAGCGGGGGCTATCGGATCAGCCTGAAGAGCCTGCTGCTCAGCCGTAGCGCCCTGCAGTCTCTGGAAATCCGCCGTATCACCATGCCGTATCTGGAATTGTTGTGGAACCAGTTTCCCAAGGCAAACGCCAATCTTGGCGTCCGCTACGAGGATGCGATCCTGCTGATAGACCGTATCGACACGCAAAGCCTGCCTCGCACCTACTTCACCCCGGGCAAGGAGCTTCCCTTCTACTGCTCGGGAATCGGCAAGGTGCTGACCGCGTTCCGCAGCAATCAGGAAATCGACAACCTGATAGCGAAGACCAACTTCAAGGCCTATACCGCCTACACGGTCACCGATCCGAAGAAAATCAAAGAGGAACTTGAGCAGGTGCGACAGGAAGGTGTCGGACGTGACCGGGAAGAATTTGTCACCAACGACAATTGCTCCGCAGCTCCGATCCGGGACGCGCACGGCCATGTGATCGCCGCCATCAGCCTTTCCGCATTGGAGACCAACATGAGCCAGGACGAAATCGAGGCGGCACTGCCGAAGGTCAAGGAAACCGCCGACCGCATTTCCAGCCTGATCGGATACGACCACCTCGCCTGATCAGTAGTTCCAAACAAGTTGCTGCCGCTTCGTATCCAACTCCCCATCCATTCCGATGGGGATGATTGCATGGTGCGCTCCATGGCCGAAATCATGGCAGTAGGCCACCGGGATGGAGAAGCGTCTGCCGAAGCGTTCGAGAATTCCCAGAAGGTCCGGTTGCCCGGCATCGCTGTAATGACCGAAGAGCAGACCGGTGACTTGGCTCATGAACGGAGTCTGGGCAATAAACTCAAGATACTCCGCCACTCCTCCAACCTCGGTGAACTGCTCATGGTCCTCGAGGAACAGGATGTAAGGCTTCTGCTTGTATGTAAAATACTTGCATCCCAACATCAATGCGAAATTGCGGAGATATCCACCGGTGAACTCCCCATGGGCCGTACCTGGAACCAACACGGTCCATGGTTCGGCTGCCCTGTAGGGAACATGATCGGAGGTCAACGCATCAAATTGCTCAAGGGTATAGGAATCCTCTTCCAGCAACGTGTGCGGCGTCGGCCCATAAAAGACCGGCAAGCCCGTCTGGCAATGAATCGCCTGCAGGATGTTGGTACCATCGCTGTAGGAACAATAGAGCTTGGGTTTCGCCGCCATGGCCTGGTAGTCCAGCAAAGGCAACAGTTCGTTGGATGACTCGCCCCCTCCGAAAAGCACCATCCGGACCTTCGGGTCGCGCGCCAACTGGTTGAAATCCGCAGCCCGTTGCTCTTTGGTGGCGCAATACCCCCAATCCTTGCAAAGAATATGCTCTCCAGCCTTCACCTTGAAGCCAAAAGACTGAAGCAGACCTGTAATCGAATCGAGAACCGCCCCATCTACCACATGGCTCGGGGAACAGATGCCAATAGTATCGCCAAGACGCAAGTACGAAAGATTCATGGCATCCATCCTATCACAAAAGGAAAGAAATGTTTCCATTGTATGGAAGCTTGCATGACGGCTGCAGTCGTGCTAGCGTGACACTATGCGACACATCACGCTTTGCCAATCCATTCGGAGCTCTCTCGAGGCCGAGAGAGCTGTCGTTCTCGCCACGATCGTCTCCCGTCGCGGACTGGGTACCCGCACCCGTGCCGCCATGGCCATCTTCGAGGATGGCGGCAGCAACGGCACCATCGGAGGAGGGAAATTCGAGGCCGACGTCAGGGAGGGGGCGGCCGACATCTTCAAGACGAGAGAAAGCCGCAACCAGGCTTTCGGCAAGACCACCGTCCACTACGCCTATTTTGGCGAAGAATTCCTTCTTCCCCTCTTCCGTAAAGCCGAGAAACTGGAAAAGCGTCATCTTCCTTTCGTCATCGCCACCTTGGGCGGCGGCAACCACGCAGTCGCGCTCTACCGGCCCGGACTCTTCCTGTACCAGGCGCCTAGCGGGGAAGTGCCGGAAGCGGCCATGCGCTCGGCCTGCGAACACGCCTATCGGGAAGAAGCCACAGCCGATGGCATCTACGCAAACCTGATTGGCGAGCCATACCATGTGGTCTTGGTCGGCGGAGGAAACGTCAACGAAGCGGTGAGCAAGCTCTGCGGCCTGCTTGGCTACTCCTATGAGGTGGTGGAAACCCGAAGGGCATTCGCCACCAAGACGCTCTATCCCGACGCAACCAAGATCCAGGTAGTCGGCAGATTCATCGATGCGGTTCCGGGCTGTACGCTGGATGCGCATACCGCAGTCATCATCTCCAGCCACCAGGCCGCAGACGAAGGGGTTGTCGAGGAAATACGGAAAACCAAGGCCGCCTATATCGGTGTGCTCGGGTCCCGCAGCCGCCCCAACCCATGGAAGGACAGCCGGATTTTTTTCCCTGTCGGCCTGGATCTTGGCGGCGAGAGTCCGGCAGCGGTAGCCCTTTGCATAACCAGCGAGATGAGCCGGGTATTGCACAAAAGCTCCGGCAGAAGCCTTTCCCACTCCCGCCTGGTCATCGTCCGCGGGGCGGGAGACCTGGCCACCGGCACAATCATCAGGTTGCACAATGCTGGCTACCAGGTGCTGGCCCTCGAAGTGCCTGAACCGACAGTGATCCGCAGAACGGTCAGCTTTGCAGAAGCGCTCTTCCAAGGAAGCCAGACCGTCATGGGAATCGAGGCACGGAAAATCAACTCGATCGACGAAGTCTTCCCCACCATAGACAAGGGAATCATCCCGGTTCTGGCGGATCCGGAAGGAAATGCAATCAAGGTCTTGCAACCGATGGCGGTGGTTGACGCCATCATCGCGAAGAAGAACCTCGGCACCAACATCTCCGATGCCCCCTTGGTGGTGGCGCTCGGCCCCGGCTTTACCGCGGGTGTGGATTGCCACGTCGTCATCGAGACCAAGCGCGGACACTACCTAGGCAGTCTGATCCGTCAGGGGTCGGCTGCTCCGAACAGCGGAATCCCCGGCATCATCGCCGGTTTTGGCAAAGAACGGGTCATCCACAGCAGCACTGCAGGCATCTTCCGCCACGCCGGCTTCGAGATCGGGGATATCGTCCAAGCAGGAGATACCATCGCCTATGTGGATGACGTCCCCCAGAAGACCGGAATCGGCGGCATGCTCCGGGGACTGCTTCGCGAGGGGCTCGTCGTCCCGGCCGGCTTCAAATGCGCCGACGTCGACCCCCGGGGCAAGGAAGCCTGCTACACGCTTCCCAGCGACAAGGCGATGGCAATCGCGGGAGGCGTGCTGGAAGCGGTCGACGCCTTTGCAAAAACCTGGTAAGTCGCGTACAGTGGAGAAAAGGAAACGAAGATGCGGGAAAAGAAACCGATAAGCGAACTGGTGATCGTCATCGACATGCAGAATGATTTCGTCGACGGGGTGCTCGGATCCCCCGCCTGCCAGGCGGTGGTGCCCCGACAGGTCGATTTTCTGAAAGCCGTGGAGTGCCCGATCTGGTTCACGCTTGACACCCATCCGGAGGACTACGCGTCAGATCCGGAGAACGTCCATCTGCCCGTGCCCCACTGCATCACCGGCACCCACGGACACGAGCTCATCGAGGCGATGCAGCCCTTTGCCGGAAGACCCGATTCGGTCCTGATCGAGAAGCCGACCTTCGGCTCGACCCGGCTCGAGCGGATGGTCAGCACCATGCCTGCCTTGGAGAAAATCACCCTCTTCGGCGTGGACACCGACATCTGCGTCGTCAGCAACGCGCTTCTGATCAAGGCTGCACGACCGGACATCCAGATTGTCGTCAAGAAGGATCTCTGTGCCGGCTCCAGCCCGGAGAACCACGAGGCGGCGCTTAAGGTGATGCGCAGCTGTCATTGCGATATCGAGTAACCGTTCCCGATCCTGGCTGATTGCCATGTTTCCGTCACAAGCGGGAATCTGGAAGAAATACGGTATCATAATGTATGGATATCCAGAACATCGACACGCTTGCCCGGAAGCGGTTTGGCATTTTCCGGCTCCGACCCTACCAGAAGAGAGTCATCACCTCGATTCTTCGCCACTGCGACGAAAACCATCCTCATGGACTGCTTGTCGTCCTGCCTACCGGTAGCGGAAAATCGCTCTGTTTCATGCTGCCCGCCATCCTGGCGGAACATGCCATGCTGGTCCTGTACCCATTGCTCTCGCTGATGAACGACCAGAAACGGAGATTCGAGGCGGCAGGGATTCCCTGCGCCATCCTGCGTGGAGGGCAGAGCGTCCAGGAGCGGAAGCGGATCTTCTCAGACCTTGCCAGCGGAAGGACCAAGGTGCTGATCACCAATGCGGAATGTCTTTCCCAGCCCAGCCTGCTCCATTTGGTCGCCCGCATCCGCTTCTCCATGGCGGTCATCGACGAAGCCCACACCATTGTCCAGTGGGGCACCTCGTTCCGTCCATCCTACGCCGCCTTGGGGATGCTGCTCGCCCATCTGGGAATTTCCCAGAGGCTGGCCTTCACGGCAACGGCGAGTGAAATGGTGGTGGAACAGCTGACCCACTTGCTCTTCCTCGGCCACAAACCCGACATAATCGACGCCCCTACCGACCGCCCCAACATCATCTATCATGCCGAGGCTACCCTCTCGGTCAGCCATACCATCTTCCAGATCCTTCACAGAAAGACCTGCCGTCCCGCCATCATCTTCACCTCCACCCGGCTCGGTGCGGAGCGGCTGGCGCTCCGTCTTGGCGCCACCCATCACCAGTGGGAGGTCCGCTACTACCATGCCGGACTTTCCAAGGAAGGACGGAAACACATCGAGGATTGGTTCCTCAACACCCCGGACGGCGTGCTGGTGGCCACCTGTGCCTTCGGCCTAGGAATGGACAAGAAACAAGTGCGTACCGTAATCCACACCTACGTTCCCGGGGATGTGGAAAGCTATCTGCAGGAAAGCGGCAGGGCCGGGCGGGACCATCTGGAAAGCCACGCCTGGATGCTTTATACCTCTCAGCCCAAGGGACAGTTGGGGAGCTGTTTCACCTCCGAAGCCTGCATCAGGGAAAAGCTGATGGAACTCATGGGGCAGGACCTAAAGCGATGCTCCGGCTGCGACTACTGTAGCGGCCGCCACTTTCCTTTGCGGGAAGGTGAGCGGGAAATCAGGAACCTGCTCAGGTTCCGTCCCCTGATGATGGGGAAGATGCAGGCCGCGAGACTGCTGAAGGAGGATGTGCTCGGAACGTGGGAAACAAAGGAAATCGAGGAGGCGATCGACCTGCTGGTCAAGGAGCGGAAGATCTTTCTGGTGGGAAACCGGCTGGTTGCCGCTTTTTCCTTTGCATGGGGTGGAGGAACGTGGCATACTCCTTCTGGAGGCACCTATGGCAACACGAGGGCAAATCAAGGCGGGCATGCTCCACGGAATCTACCCCGCTCTCTATGGAACAGGCGTTGACGCGTCGCAGGCGGACAAGCGTTTCCTCGCACTGATTGAAATGCACGAGAAACGGTTTGGGGCACAAGAAGCGACCCTCTTCTCCACCAGCGGCCGGACCGAGTTGGGTGGCAACCACACCGACCACAACCTTGGTCTGGTGCTCGCCGCATCGATCAACCTCGACACGATTGCCGCTGTCTCCAAGCGTGACGACAAGAGGATCGTGCTGGACAGCATGGGTTTTCCTCTCGTGGAAATCAATCTGGACGATCTTGCCAAGAAGGATGGGGAAAAAGGAACCACGGCAAGCCTGGTGCGCGGCATCGCGTCACGTTTCCAGGAGCTTGGCTATTCCCTGACCGGTTGGCAGGCCAGCGTGACCAGCAACGTGCTGCAAGGCAGCGGGCTTTCTTCCTCCGCCGCAATCGAGGTGCTGGTCGCCACCATCATCAACCACCTTGACGCAGAAGACACGCTGGACCCGGTGTCGCTTGCCCAGATCAGCCAGTATGCCGAGAACAGCTATTTCGGCAAGCCAAGCGGGCTGCTTGACCAGGTTTCCTGCGCCCACGGCGGCATTGTCGCCATCGATTTCGAGAACCCGAAGCGCCCGATGGTCGAACCTGTCCTAGTCGATTTCAAGGAGCATGGCTATGACCTGGTGATCACCGATACCCGTGCCGACCACAGCGGTCTGACCGACTGCTACGCCAGCATCCCCAAGGAGATGAAGCAGGTGGCGGCCTGTTTCGGCAAATCGGTGCTCCGTGAGGTCGACCCCGGCCTGTTCATGGAATCGCTTCCCCAGATCCGCAGCAAGGTGGACAACGACCGCGCATTGCTCAGGGCCATCCACTTCTTCCAGGAAAACGGCAGAGTGCTGCAGATGATCCATGCGCTGAAAGAAAAGGATATGGAGAGCTATCTCTCCCTGGTCAACCAGAGTGGCGAGAGCTCCTTCTGTTTCCTGCAGAACGCCTATCCCCCAAGCGATGCCGCCCATCAGGCCATCCCTCTTGCCATCGCCCTATCCAAGGAATTTCTCGGCGGCGAGGGGGCGGTGCGCCTCCACGGCGGTGGATTCGCCGGCACCATCCAGGCCTATGTGCCCCAACAGATGACGGAGGCCTATATTGATGCCATGGAAAACGTGTTTGGCAAAGGCTGCTCCACCCTGATTGCCGTCCGCTCCCTGAAGACTAGCGCCATCGGCTGAACGGCCAAGCGGAAAGCCTTCACGGAAAAGCCCCGGAGCGCTCCGGGGCTTTTTCCTCTTCAGGGCTTCGCTTCCTGGAAGAGCTCGTGATAGTCGCATCCGATGCTCCTGAAGGACGAAGGCTTGTCCAGCAGAAGCTGGAGTTCCTGGGGTACCGGGACGGGAGAACCAATCAATGGCTCGACAATCGTCCAGAACTTGGCAGGATGGGCGGTCGAGACGATGATTGTAGGCTTGTCGGCGAACTTGTCACGGCGGACGCGCTCTGCCGTGGCAGTATGCGGGCAGAGGATGTAGTGGTCCTCGTCCCAGGTCTGCTTGATGGTCTTGCGGATTTCGTCATCGCTGACGCTGGTCGCGCTGACCATCTTCCTGAAATCCTCGAAACGGGGATAGAGGTTCAGAAGGCGCTCCATGTTGCTCGGGGCTCCCACATCCATGGCGTTGGCCAAAGTCTGGACGCTCGCTCTCGGGACGTACTTGCCGCTTTCCAGATAGTCGAGTACGGTCCGGTTGGCGTTCAAGGCCAACGAGATCCGCTCGATTGGAGCCCCCATCTGGAAGGACCAATAGGCTCCCGTACAGTTGCCGACGTTGCCGGAAGGAATGATAAAGATCGGTTTCTTGCCGGTGGCGGCACGGAACAGGTAGCTCGAATAGGCATAGTAGACGCTTTGCGGAAGCAGTCTTCCCAGATTGATGCTGTTGGCGCTGGAAAGGCCCCAGTCCTTCAGGGATGCATCCATGAAGGCGGACTTGACCATCTTCTGGCAGTCGTCGAAGGAACCGTCAACCTCGTAGCTCTCGATATTGCCACCCCAGCAGGTCAGCTGTTTCTTCTGGCGCTCGCTGACCCTTCCCTTTGGAAAGAGCACTTTGACACTGATGCCCTTGCGGCCATGGAAGGCAGCTGCGACGGCGCCTCCGGTATCGCCACTGGTGGCGACCAGGATGGTCAGCTTGCGGCCATGTTTCTCGAGGAGCTTCTCCATCGAGCAGGCCAGGAACCTCGCACCGAAATCCTTGAAGGCACAGGTCGGGCCATGGGTCAGCTCGAGGACCCAGCGCTCGGGGCCAAGAGGGTTGAGCACGATAGGAAAATTGAAGGCGTCGACACAGATCTCCGCAAGGTCGTGCTCGAGCAGGTCACCCTCGAAGAAAGGAGCCAGCATCTCGAACGCGAACTCTCCATAGGAGGAAACCTCCCCTACCGGCAGATTCCGAAGCGTCGGGAAGGTCTCGGGCACATACAGCCCACCGTCCTCCGCGAGCCCTTGAAGGATTGCCTCTCCTGCCGTGACGGCTTTCGCCTTGCCTCGGGTCGATACAAATTTCATGCCATGCCTCCTCACATGATCCTTGCACCAAGGTAGGAACCAAGGCGCAGGATATCACTGAACACGCCACCAGCGGTGACGTCTCTGCCAGCGCCAGGGCCTTTGATGACCAGGGGCTGGATGTCGTAACGGTCCGTATGGAACAAAATCACGTTATCCGTGCCGGTCGCCTGGGCGAACGGATGGCTCTGGGGATAAGAGCGGAGCGAGGCGGTACACCCGCCCTTCTCGTCGACCAGTCCCACGTAGCGGAGTACCTCACCCTTTGCCCGCGCCTCGTCGAAACGCTTCTTCAAAGGGGCGTCCAGCTCACTGAGGCGCCGCATGAACTCGTCCCTGCCCACACCACGGAGATCCTCGGGAACCATGCTCTCGATCGGCATCTGTGTCACCTCGCTATGCCAGCCGAGCTCGCGGGCCAGAATCACGGTCTTGCGGGCTACGTCCATGCCTGAGAGGTCGTCGCGGGGATCCGGTTCGGTGTATCCCATCTCCTTCGCCTTGACGACCAAGGAGGAAAACGGAACATTCCCGTCGTAGTTGTTGAAGAGCCAAGCCAGCGTACCGCTGACAATCCCCTCGATCTTGTGGATCCTGTCTCCGGTCTGCACCAGGTCGACCAAGGTGTTGATGACCGGCAAGGCCGCTCCGACAGTCGTCTCATACAGGAAACGGTGGCCGGTCTTCTGGCTGGTATCGAAGATTTTCTGGTAGTAAGGATACGGGCTGGTCCCCGCCTTCTTGTTCGGTGTGACGATGTGCATGCCCCGCTCCATGAACTCGACATAGCGCATGGCGATATCGGTGCTGGTGGTGCAATCCACCAAGACCGCATGCGGGAAATAGGTGGCGGCGACGTGGCTCAGGAAACGCTCCATATCCAGAGGCTCGCTATCCTGCGCAAAGCGTTCCCTCCAGCCGGACAGGTCGATTCCCTGTTCATCCAGCAACATCATATGGCTGTTGCAGATACCCCGGATGCGGAGGTCCAGCCCGAACTGCTCCTTCAGACGCTCCCCTTCCCGGGAAATCTGGTCCAGAAGCGTTCCTCCAATATTTCCCGGTCCAATCAGGCCGATGGACAGCGCCTGGCGGGAAAGGAAGAATCCGGCATGCAACGCCCTGAGGGCTCGTCTGGCGTCGCCGGCCTTGATGACGGCGCTGATGTTGCTCTCGCTCGAACCCTGGGCAATGGCGCGGATGTTGACATGCGCCTTGGCGAGAGAACTGAAGAAGATGCCCGCTGTACCGATTTGGCCGCTCATTCCCTGGCCGACCGCGGCAAGGACGGCGCACCCACCTTCACTCTCCACCCCGTAGATCTGGCCGCCAGCCAGCTCGCGGGCAAAGACCTCCTTGGCCGTGCGGCGGGCCAGCGAAGCGTCGCTCTCGTCGACGGCAAAGCAGATGGAATACTCGCTGGACGCCTGGCTGATCAGGATGACCGAGATGCCGGCGTTGCCAAGGGCCGTGAAGAGCCGGCTGGCAGTCAGCTTGACACCGCTCATGCCAGCCCCGACCACGTTGATCAAGGCGATGTGCTGGATGATGGAGAAGCCCTTGACCCGATCCTTCGTGGTGGTTTCTCGGGACGAGACTACCGTACCTGGCTCGGCGGGGTCGGTCCAGCAGCGCAGCATGACGTCGATATTGGCCTGAATGGCGGGAAGCAACGCATGAGGATGGATGACCGGAGCACCGAAGAAGGAAAGCTCGGTCGCCTCCTGATAGCTCAACGCACGGATGACCGATGCCGAGGGAACCTCGTTGATGTCGGCGCTGTACAGAAGCGAATGAGGATTCCAGAAGGTGACTCCATCGGCATGGAGTTCGCTGGCGAGCCGGGCAGCCCGTTCCTCGGTGTCTTCTCCTTTCTTGACGCCAAAGACGAACTCGACCTGGTGCAGGCGGGTCTTGATGGAGATCTCGTCGATATGGACCAGGTCCGCTTCCCGCTCGTTGCGGAGGATTTGGAAATGGCAGAGCATGTCACAGACCCAGGCGGTGGTCAGCTTGTCGGTGAAAGCGACGGACCCGCTGGAGACATACCCGGTCAGCCAGATGGCCTTCAGCAGGTCTTCGATATCGTTGAAGCCCTGCTTGATCCGAAGCATGACCGGGCCGGCGCTCTTGCGGTCAAGGATATCGTCGAGCAGGTCGATCCAGCGTTGCGAGCGCTTCTCGAGGTTCGCCCAGAGCCGCTCGTCATGGTTCCTGGCGCTTTCCAGCAGGGAGTAGATCTCAAAGCCGTCAGCCTGCACCGGGCTTACCACGACAACCTGTTTCTCCTCCTGTTCCCTGTCCAGTATTTCGCAGAGCCGGGATGCTCCCTCTCGGGAAAGCAGGCCCAAGCTGTCCAAACTGTGGATACGGATCGATTCCATCAAGCCACCCCTCTCTTTCGTACAGGCCACAGTATAGCGGAAAGCCACCCCCCGAGGATAGCCGTTGTCATGCGGATACAAAAAGAAGGTTCCTCAACGGAACCCCCTTTCCTGTTTCCTGTGGGAAAATGGTCAGATTCTCTTGGTCACCAAACCGCTGCGCAGACAGCGAGTGCAGACCTTCAGGGTGGTCGGCTTGCCGTCGACAATCGCCTTGACCGTCACAAGGTTCGGGCGGAAGGTGCGCTTGGTGCAGACACCGATGTGCTGACCGACACCACCCTTCTTTTTCGCCTGGCCTTTCCGGGTAACGATGTTTCCAACTCCGACGCCTTTTCCACAGATCTCACATCTTCTTGCCATAGCTCTTTTCCACCTTATCTTCGTATAGTTGCTTGTATCTCAAATAATCATGACACTTCCCTCGGCGTGGAAGCGTGATAACCTTTGGAACAATAGCAGAGAACCAGATTTCTGTAAAGAGAGGTAACTCTTTTTTCCGTCGTCAAGGATAGCAAAACCAAACACATCTTGACAACAGCTTCGCTTTGGGATGGGATGAAGCCATGCGAATGCTGGTTCTCCTGCTCCCCGAAGAGCTTCGACTACAGGTGCGCAGGTACCGCCACCGCCTTTACCGGCATAGTGGCGATCCTTCCACATTCTGGGGCCCCGACGCGGTTCTGCTCGGGGAAACCGAACTGGCGCATATCCCCCCAGCGATCCCCTATCCGCAGGAAGCAGCCAGGCTTCAGGAACCGGCCATCACCGCCCAAGGACTTGTCATCCCTGTTTCCGGACTGGGGTGTCTCTCCTCCTTCTTCCGATGCGAAGAGGATCCAGCCATCTTCCTGGCGAAGAGTGCTACCAAAGCCGACGGGGCGCCGGGGGGCGTCATCGACGATTTTCGGGTAGGCCTGGTGGATATCGGACAAACGGAAGAACTGGTTACTTGGTCGGTCCGGGAATCTGTCCACCTCTGGAAGGGCAAAGGTCTCTGAGCGGGCAACCATCGCACAAAGGCTTCTTCGCGTGACAGGTGGTCCTGCCGAAGAGGTTGGCGGTCATCGAGAATCGGTACTGCATCGTTTCGGGAAGTTGTCGCTTCAGTTCCACCTCCACCACCTCCGGGTCACGGCTGTCCACCAAGCCCAAGCGCCGCACCACCCGCCCGAAATGGGTGTCGACGATAATGGCCGGGCGCCCCAGCACATCACCCAGATAGCAGTTGGCGGTCTTGCGTCCCACGCCAGGCAACCGGGTCAACCCGGCAAGCGTCGTCGGGATTTCCTTTCCTTCAAGTTCCCGGGCAAGAGCGATGATATGCTTTGCCTTCGTGTGGAAGAAACCGGTCGCATGGATCAGCCGTTCCACATCCGTCTGCTCGGCGTGGGCAAGGTCGTGCCGGGTAGGATATCTGCCGAACAACTCAGGCACCACCGAGTTGACCGTCTGGTCGGAGGTCTGGGCGGAGAGGACGACGCAGACAAGGAACCGGAACGGTTCCCGTTCGGACAGGAACCTGATGGTTGGAGGACTCAATCGATCCAGACGTTCGGCAATCTCTATCGCATTACCCATACCAGCATAATAGCTTGACCTTCATCAGCCTGCAAGGATAGTATTTCAACGTTACATCGACGGGGCGTTGCCTAGCGGCTATGGCGCTTGCTTTGGGTGCAAGATATCGGAGGTTCGAGTCCTCTCGCCCCGAAAACATTTTCTTTTACTAAATGAATTTATCAAACATACATTTGGAAACTTTGACCAATGTGGCGGCGGGCAGGCATACCGGCCGGCTTTCGTAAGGGAACCGGGAACGCGTCTCGAACTGGTTCCGTACCGGTCCGCGCGTGACGGACGGCCTGGGCATCCTTTGAAAGCCATACCATGGGAACGGGCCAATGCGTATCAGGTTGTTGCCCTGCTTGCAAGATATCGGCTCACTACATCGTCTGGTGGCATAAGAACGTTTTCCGGGATTGCATGGTTTACTGCGCTATGCAAGCTGTTGATGACGCCGACACGCAAGAAGCATGTGCCTTTGGTTGATACAATCATGAGCAATCTCGCTGAAGACCATGGCGCCTGGGTCAAGACGAACACGACTGTCACGAGGATAAAAGGGCATATCGGAAAAATTCCATATGCTTCTTGCCGCCTTTTCTCAGATGCAAGCACTTGCTTCCGTGGCACAACCGACCGGAACCTATGCCGACATGTTTCCAGCGGAGCCCGAACATTTCCTTGCGGCTCGTTCGGTAGGGTTCCGCCGGAACGTGAAAACTATCGGACGTTCCGGCTTTACCACCACGTTCGATTATTCCTTTTCCCATGGCATGTGCGAGCCCAGGCCTGCAC
Organism: uncultured Spirochaetaceae bacterium; assembly: GCA_900315435.1. Classification (GTDB taxonomy): domain Bacteria; phylum Spirochaetota; class Spirochaetia; order Sphaerochaetales; family Sphaerochaetaceae; genus RUG023. The sequence continues at coordinate 17,312 of OMYY01000002.1, read as the reverse complement.
CAGAATCGACGCGGGTACAATGCGTTCCGATGATGTCAGGGAAAAAGGCGCAGACAGGGAAATGCATCCCATCACCAAGGAAGACAAAGGCTACTGGTCAGGTTTTTGGCCGCATGACCTCCGCTTCTTAGGATCAACCAGAACCTTGCTGTCACGAGATTGCTTTTCCGTGGGAAAGAGAAGACAATCAAGACATGGACGATCATGCGCTTTCCGATTCCATCCAGCATGAAGCAAGGTTCACCTTCTCACGAAGCGGGGGAAACGGTGGCCAGAATGTCAACAAGGTCAACACCAAGGTCCATCTTTCCCTGAGTCTCGCAGCACTTCAGGGAATTTCCGAACTGGAAAGGAAACGGATCCAGGAAAAGCTCCGGAACATGGTCAACAAGGATGGAGAGCTCCACCTGGATGTGGATGCGAACCGATCCCAGGAATTGAACCGCGCGCTCGCCATCGCCCGGATGGAAGAACGAATCCGAACGGCGCTCAAGGCTCAACCCCAAAGGCACAGGACAAAGCCGACACGATCCGCAAACGAACGAAGGTTGCAAGCAAAGCGCCTGCTAGGCGAACGAAAGAGAAACCGTAGCGGAACATGGCAATACTAAGCAGAAACCAGACCTTCCGGTCTGGCTTCAGACTTTTTCTGCAAAAATGGAGGCAATTTCAGGCGATGTGGCTTGCGGTCTGCAGTCTGGCAAGAAACTTGCCAAACGCAGTGCCGTAGTTCGCATCATAGTCCAAAGTGGTATCGAAGACATCGGTCTGCTTGCCTGCTTCCTTGGACTTGAAGAACCAATGGTCGCACAAATGGAAGAATACGTCGTCGCGTTCCTGCCCATGGAAGGCCGCGCTGGTAGTGACCGTCTCCATGGCGTCGCTGATGGGAAGATAGACATGATCCAGCCAGGAATATGCCGCCTCGTCCCAAGAGACCTCACGGCCCAGCTTCTGGCCCAAGAAATACTTGTGGCCGCTCACCTGCTGTGCAAGTCTGTCGTAGTCTTTCTCGGAGAACATGTCGGTGCTCTTGATCAAAAGGTCAATCGCCTGCTTTTTCTCCGTCTCGTCATTCTTTGTTGCCATATCTGTTCCCGGACCCACGGTCCGTATGGAAATATACAAAAACGGGAGTGGATCAACAAGCCGTTGTTTCACAATTTTTACAGCTTTTGCAGTCACCTATTTGTCTTATTACGACCAACTGGACACGTTTCTCCCGGTTCGTTCATGACTCTTCCATAATTTGACGGAATTACCGGATGCTCCGCACCCATCTCCAGAGCAATTCCAAGCCATCCAGGATGTCAGGAATATAGGCAGTCTCGTAACTATGGACGTAGCGCATCGGAATCTGGATGCCGCCAGCGGAGCTGCCACCACCACGCGTCTGCATGACACTTGCGTCCGTGGCCCCCGCCGCGTACGCCTCGATTTGATACGGAATATGATGCTCCCTGCAGATATCCTTCATGCTCCGCACCACATCCGGATCGGCGATCAGGCCACAGGCGGCGCCACGGCTGCGATCCATCACCTTGATCGAAGCGCCAGAACGCATGGCGTTGACCATCTGCTTCTCGGCCATACCAGGCAAGTCGGTGGAAAGGGACATGTCCAGGGCTACCACGTAGTCAGGCCTGATATGCTGGGCGGCGACGATGGCGCCTCGACCTCCGACCTCCTCTTGGGTGGAGAAGACCGCATAGAAGTCCGCGTCGACCGGCTCGTCGGCGAGCAGTCTGGCCAACTCAATCAGCTGCCAGTCACACGCCCTGTCGTCCAAGGCCTTGCCGGCGACCGTCAACTTGTCCTTGCCCAAGAAAACAGTCGGGTAGTCCATCACCACCGCGCAACCAGGTTCCACACCCATGGCCAAGGCGTCTTCCCTGCTGAAGGCGCCAACGTCGATGAAGAAGTCCTCCAAAGTGGTCGGCATCTGCGTGCAAGGGGCCGGGCGGCCAGGCTTGACATGGTTGACTACCCCGTCGACATGCCCCTTCTCCGTCAGGACAATCACATGCTTGCCAAAAAGCTGCTGGGGTTGCAGGCCTGCCAACGTCTCGATCCAGCAGAAGCCATGGCTGTCCACCGAGCGGATGATCAGGCCAATCTCGTCAAGATGCGCCACGACAGCCACCTTCGGGCCTTTGCCAGGTTTATGGACAACCAGGTTGTGCAGCCTGTCGGTCGAAATCTCATAGCCATCCCGGGGAAGGAACGAACGGACGACAGCAGCAGCCTCCCCCTCGAAGCCCGAGGGGGCACAGGCAGAACACAACATTTCGATCATCTCACGGAACTCCGTTTTCAAAACATCTCGATTGAATTCCATATGGGTAACCTCGTTTTCCTTTATTGTGCCAATGTCTCCGCAAAATGGCAGGCGCACTGGTGGTCACGCGTTCCCCTGAGAAGGGGACTTTCCGTCTCGCACCTGCTTTGGCTATAGGGACACCGGGTATGGAACAGGCATCCCGAAGGGGGATTCGCCGGTGAAGGAACATCCCCGGCAAGAACCGCCTCGGGAACTCCTCGCTCACTGTCGATGCGGGGAATCGACGCAAGCAACGCCTTTGTATAGGGATGCAGGGGGTTCTTGAAGACCGCTTCACAAGAACCCTGCTCCACCACCCTGCCCAAGTACATGACCAACACCGTGTCGGCGATATGACGCACGACCCCTAGGTCATGGCTGATGAAAATGTAGGCGGTTCCCAGCTCTTTCTGCAGCCGTTTGAGCAGGTTGATGATCTTGGCCTGGATGGAAACATCCAAGGCGCTGACCGGCTCGTCGCAGATGGCGACTGCAGGATGCAGGATGATAGCGCGGGCGATGCCGATACGTTGCCGCTGCCCGCCGGAGAATTCGTGGGGATAGCGGTTGGCGAAGGCAGGATCCAGCCCTACCTGCCGCATCGCCTGCAATACCAGTTCTTCCCGCTCTTTGCGCGAGGAACAACCATGAGCGATGTCCAGCGGCTCGGCGATAATCTCCCGGACCGTCATGCGGGGATTCAGGCTGGAATAGGGATCCTGGAAAATCAGCTTCATGCGCGTCCTCGCCTCTTTCAGGTCCTTCCCCTTCAGGGACCGGAAGTCCTGCCCGCAAAGGGTGATCTTCCCGCTGGTGGGCTCAATCAGGCGGATGACCGATTGCATGGTCGTCGTCTTGCCGCAACCCGATTCACCGACGATGCCAAGGACCTCGCCCGAACGAAGCTCGAAGCTGACGTCGTCGCAAGCCTTGACCAAGGCGTTCTCCCCTTTCCCCGCATGGCGGAGCGGATAGTATTTCTTCAGGTGCTCGACCTTCAGGACCACATCACGCATCACCACCCTCCTTCTCATACAGGAAACAGCGTACCCTGTGCCGTTTTTCCCCCACAAGCTGGGGACGAGCCGTGTGGCACCGCTGGGTTGCATACGGGCAACGCGGGGCGAACAGGCATCCCTTGGGCAAATGGTCCAGCAAAGGCACCGAACCCTCGATCACGTATAGCTCCTCCTCATCCTTTCCGAACGAAGGGATGCACTTGATCAGTCCTTGGGTATAGGGGTGCAACGGGTGCCTGAAAAGTTCGTCGGCATCGACATATTCCACCGCCTGGCCGGCGTACATGACCATCACCTGGTCGGCCATCTCCCGGATGACGCCCATGTCGTGGGTGATGAAGATGACGCCGGTATTGTAGCTCCGCTTCATCTCGTTGACCAGCCGCAGGATCTGCGCCTGGATGGTCACGTCCAAGGCGGTCGTCGGCTCATCGCAAATCAGGACGGACGGGTGGTTGCACAGGGCCATGGCGATGACGATACGCTGGCGCATGCCTCCGGAGAGCTCACCGGGAATCGAGTCGAATATCTTCTCCGGCATCGGGATGCCGACCTGCCTGATCAGCTCGAGAGCACGGGCATCAGCCTTTTTCCGGCTGACGGAGTGGTCGTGGGCAAGGATGGTCTCGGCAATCTGGGCACCGCATCTCATCAGCGGGTTCAGGCTGGTCATCGGCTCCTGGAAAATCAACGCGATCTCCTTGCCGCGGTACCCGGCAAGTTTCCGCTCGGAAAGCCCGACCAATTCGTCGCCATGCAGCTTGATGCTGCCACCGGTGATTCTCCCCGGTTCGGGAACCATCTGCAGGATTCCGTTGACGGTCATGCTCTTGCCACAGCCAGACTCGCCGACGATGCCAAGGGTCTCTCCCCGCTCCAAAGTGAAGCTGACATCATCGATGGTGGGAATGGACGCCTTATCCTTGAAAAAGGTGATGGAAAGGTGCTCGACAGACAGGACAATATCGCTCATGGCCGCTCCCCTACTTTCTGAGTTTCGGGTCGAGGGCATCCCTGAGGCCGTCACCCAGCATGTTGAACGCGATGACCGTGATGATGATGCATAAGCCCGGGAACAGGGAATAGAAGGGGCTGGTGCGGATAAAGGTCTTGGACGAGGAAATCATCATGCCCCAGCTCGACATGGGAGCGCGGACTCCCAGTCCGAGGAAGGAAAGGCTCGCCTCGGAAAGGATTGCCGACGGGATGCCCATGGTGACGGTGATGATCAGGGTGGGGATGCAGTTGGGCAGCAGGTGCTTCATGATGATGCGGAAACTGCTTCCGCCATCAATCCTGCAGGCCTTGACGTATTCCTTTTCCTTCAGCTGCAGCACGGTACCGCGGACAAGCCGTGCCGTCTTGGCCCAGGAAAGGACACCGAGGGCAATGTACAGGTTTCCAAGTCCCCTTCCTAAGGCGAACATCAGCGCCATGGCCAACAACAGGTCGGGAAGGCTGGCGAACACCTGGATCAGGAAGGAGATGGCCGCATCGGACTTTCCTCCGAAGTAGCCGGCGCAGACCCCCATGAAATATCCGATCACCACGGCGATCAGCTGGCTGACGATGCCGACCGAAAGGCTGACGCGGCACCCATAGATGCACCGGGAAAGGATGTCCCTTCCCAATTCATCGCAACCGAACAGATGGACGCTGTCGGGCGCCTTCAGCTTGCTTGGCATGTCGATGGCGTCAGGATCGAACGGGGCGACAAGCGGAGCGAAAAGCGCGATGAAGACCAGAAGCAGGACGATGGCCAGGCAGACCATCGCCACAGGATTCTTTCTCAGGATTTTCCAGCTTTCCTGATAGTAGCCGCGGGAAGCGGGATCCTTGCGTTTCTCTTCCATGGCTCACTCCTCCAGCCGGATGTTCGGGTCGACCGCCGCGTAGAGCAGGTCGACAACCAGATAGATGACGACGCACAGGAGCGCCACCATCATGACACCCCCCTGCACGACCGGAATGTCGCGCTTGGTGATATTGTCCACAAGAAGCTTTCCCATTCCGGGAATGTTGAACACCGATTCGGTCAGCATGCTGCCGGCGAACAGGGTCGTCAGGTCGGTGCCGATGACGGTGATGATGGGAATCAAGGCATTGCGGAACATGTGCACCATGACAATGCGCGTCCGCGCAAGCCCCTTGGCCCGGGCGGTGCGGATGAAATCCTGGTTCATGACCTCCAGCATGCTGGTCCTGGTGATACGGGCAATCGACGCCGCGTACCTGGTACCAAGGGAAAGACAAGGAAGCAAGTATGCGGCAGGCCTGTCCAGGCCGCTGATGGGAATGGCGCGGAAACGCAGACCGATAAAGATCTGCAACACAATCGCCACCCAGAAGGATGGGGCGCTGATACCGGCGACGGCGAAGGCCATCAACACCCGGTCCAGGACCTTGCCCCGATGCAGGGCGGCAAGGATGCCGAAGGAAAGGCCGATGGCCAAGGCGACCGCGTAGGCGACCACCGCAAGCCGCGCCGTATATCCGAAAGCGTCGACAATCATGCCCAGCACCGGCTTGTGCTGGAAATAGCTCTCGCCCATGTTTCCGGTCACAAATCCGGCAATCCACTCGACATACTGCGTGCCGAGCCCCTTGTCCATGCCAAGGTTGTGCCGGACCGTCTCGATGGTTTCCGGGTCGACGTTGTCCCCCAGCATGAGGGCGACCGGGTCGCCAGGAATGATGTTCAGAACGAAAAACGTGATGATGCTGATGGCAAGCAGAATGCCAAGCGCAAGCAAGATCCGCTGTATCAGATAATGCCTCAATGCCTCACCTTCCTTCCCTATGCATATCGCAAGCATACCAAAAGGACAAGGGGGAATCCCCCCTCATCCTTTTGACGCGATCTCAGAACTTCGCTTTGGCATCGGCGTCGACATCCACGTTCCATAGGTGGTAGATCAGGTTGCCGACCTTCATGTTCTTGACGTAGGGTCTGGCGAGGAACTGGCTCTGCGGATAGTAGAGCGGCACGCAGACCTGGTCGGTGTGGGACATCAGCTGGTCGGCCTGCCTGTACAGCTCGGCGCGCTTTGCTGGATCGCTGACCACACGGGCCTGGTCCATCAAGGCATCGAACTGGGGGTTTTTATAGTTGACGCTCTTTCCCTTGCTATAGGTGCTGTAGAAGTAGTTGTAGACTTGGAAATCGGCGTCAGCGTACAGGGCGTTCCAAGTGATGAAGGTGAACGGCAGGCTCTGGGACGCGCGGGCCTGGTTCCAGGTGGCGTTGTCGACCACGTCATAGACCAGGTTGATGCCGGCGCGCGCCACATACCCCTGTACGGCCTCGGCGAGGGCGGACTCGCTCTGACGGACCTTGCCGCCACTGATGGTCACGCCATCGGGATACCCAGCCTCGGCAAGCAGGCTCTTGGCCTTCTCGATGTTGAACTCGTAGACCGGAAGCGAATCGTCGTGTCCGGGGATGGCCGGGTTCAAGTAGGTGTTGGCCGGGGTTCCTGCTCCGTCAAGGACGTACCGGACCAGCTCCTGGCGGTCGACCGCATAGGAAAGGGCCTGACGGACCTTCAGGTTGGAAAGCACCTCGTTGTCCAGGTTCAGGCTCAGGAAGGTGGTTCCGAGCGGATGGTAGGAGGTGATCTGGTCGCCATAGGCATCCTTGTACTGCCCGAGCAATGCGGCGGAAAGATCCGTGACGTCGATATCGCCGTTCTCATAGGCAAGCAGTTTGGTCGTGTTGTCCGAGTAGAACTTGATGTCGATCTCATCCAGGTTGACCTGACCACCATGGTAGTTCTCGTTCTTCACCAGGACGCAGACCGTGTTGCCGTCGTTGCTCTGGATCTTGTAGGGGCCGGTACCGATCAGGTTGGTGTCGACACCCCAGCTTTTGCCGGCAGCCTTGCAAGCCTTTTCCGGGAAAATGTCGGCGTAACTGGTCCCGATGTTCTCCAAGAACGGCGCGAAGGGATATTCCAAGGTGATGGTGAAGTGGTAGTCGTCCTGGATCTGGAAGCCTGCCAGCTCGGTCGCTTTGCCCGCCAGCATGTCCTTGGCTCCGACAATCATGTTGAAATAGCTGTAGCTCTTCGCTCCGGTGGAAGGAGTGAACATGCGCTCGAAGGTGAACTTGACATCGGAGGAATGGAGTTCCGTGCCATCGGTGAAATAGACCCCCTGCTTCAGCTCGAAGGCATAGGTCTTGCCATCCTCGCTCAAGGTCGGGAAGTCGGTCAAAAGCACCACTTCCTCGTTGTTGTCGTCATCGAAGCGCAACAGGCTTTCCGTTACCTCGTCGGCTATGGAGGCCGCGAGACTTCCGGTGGAAATCTGCATGTCCAGCGTCTCGCCATAGGTTGCCTGTCCGAAGGCAAGCACCTTCTTCTGCGGGGTTCCCGCCACTGCGGCACCGTTTGCTTTCGGAGCCGCTTCCTTGGCGCCGTTGGCCCAGGCAGCCGATGTGGCAAGCACGAGCGCGAGGGCAAAAGTCAAAGTTCTCTTCATTGATGTATCTCCTGTAATTGGCACAATAGGCCTCGACATGTCTGCTCATGGGTACAAAAAGCCCTGAGAGAATCCACAAACCAGTACGAACGATTGAAAGAGGAAAAGAATATGTTATGCCCGGACGGGCATCATGGAGGACATCATGCACATGGAAAAACCAGAATGTCTCATTTTGCGCGTCCTCCCGTTGAAGTTGGACACACTTTATACCAAGCATGCATAAGTATTCAAGAGGTTTGCAGAGAAAATATGTGCGATTTACTCGCATTAAGAGGCATTCTTCCCCTCCCCTGCCATGCAGAGGAGAGGGAAAAGGATAAGGAGAAGATTCAAGCGAAGTCGTGGAAATAAGGTCCGGATGGATTGCTGATTTCCTCAATCATGCTGTCCATCAAGCCCAGCTCGTAGACGATGTCCAATACGGTATAGCGCTTGCGCATCATCTGCGCCACCCGCATGCCGTATTGCCACTGCTGGCGGCTGATGGCCAGGTCGCCCGGCTCGGTCGGACAGCCAGCCAGACGGAAGCGTTCCTTCAGGTCGTCGAAAGGAATGATCTGCCGACGCACCTTTTCCATCATTGTTTCCCAGACCTCCAGGATTTTCGCCCGTCTCTGGTCAAGTTGCTCTCCCTCGAGCCATTTCTGTCTGCAAATCTCCACCTGACGGTCGGCTACCGACTTGCTGATCGTGACATACGTGCGCACCTGGGCCTCGCGTTCGGCGAAGAGCGGATGCGGCGCCTTGGCGACCAGGGTCCGCAGGTCACTGGGAGCAAGCTTGAGCAACTCGGTCATGATGGCGGTCGAGGAGAGCGTTCCGATAGCCACCTTGAAGCCATGACTGGCCGCCGTCCCCTTCCAGAACCCGATATGGTTCATTTCCCAGACGTGGCTGAACAGGTGGTCGGCACCGCTTGCCGGACGGGAATCAAAGTATTCCTGCATGGCGAATCCGGTATGGATCAAGCCGTCGAAAACCCGGGCAATCACCTCGCTGTCCCGGGCATGGAGCTTCGCCGGTTCGGCAATCTGCCATTTGAGTTTCGGCTGCACCATCTCCCAGACATGCTGGTCGACCGGCTCGATACCGAGCGCATCGGCAATGATCCAATCGGCTCCAGCAGGAACTTTGGCGGCAAGATCCCCGTACCCGCTGGCAATCATGTCCATCGGAGAGGCGGAAAGGATGTCGGGATCGGCGACTACCAGGCAAGGAGCCGGACACTGCTGGGTGACCTTCAGGCCATGGTCGGTAATTGCAGCGCCGTTGCTGGTGAACCCATCCACGCTCGGGGCGGTCGCCACACACAGGTATTGGCGCCCGGCAAGGAAGGAAGCGCGTTTGCAAAGGTCGTTGATGGTACCCGATCCGACGGCGACGGCGATGCAGTCAGGGTGCGCGTTGATGACCGTAGCAGTCTCGTCCACATAGGCATCATCGGCATACACCTTGTCATCGTACACATGCTTCTCGCATTTTCCCAGCTCCTTCCATACCTGCTCTCCAGCCACACGCCAGGTATTGGCATCTGCGAAAAGCAAGGGCTTCTTGCCGGGAAACTCCTTTGCGAACTCGGAAGGAACCAATGACAGCGCGCCATGGGCGAGCACCAATCTACTATGAATCATGAACCACCTCCATCCAAATGGTTGAACTGAAACAGTCTCGGGTCAAGCAAAATCTCTTGCAAGGCCTCCCTCCCCAGGAGCAAGCCCGATTTTGGCGCATACAGCCATAAAAAAAGCGATTCCCCAATTTCTCAGGGAACCGCTTGTATGCCCAGTAGGAGTCGAACCTACGACACTCTGCTTAGAAGGCAGATGCTCTATCCAACTGAGCTATGGGCACGTCCGCTAGTCTTTATAGCGCAAAGGCCCCGAACAATGCAAGTATCGGGGCCTTTTGCACACAAGGGTTACTCGTTATCGGACTGCGCCGGCCCCCTCTCCGCCTTTGGCTGCCCATCAACCTTGACAGCAACCTTCGGAGCCTCCTCTGGACGGACAACCTTGGCAGCGGGAACATCTTTCCGCCGGTAAGGGCACAGTGCCTGGATGACAGCGACCGCCGAGAAGAACATCATTCCCCCAAGGAACAGGAATCCACCCACCAGCAATCTGGCAAGCTGGTACGCTTCACTGAAACTGCTGCTGTAGCGGATGGAGTAGCCACCATAGTAACGGATGCATTGATAGGGAACCGCACTGCCAATCATGATACCCACGCCAAACAAGACAAGCAGGCTGGCTATGACCAGCATGACAATCGAACTTTTCTTCATTGCGCTTTCTCCTTACGTCCATAAAGATACTCACGCGCGAGGATTTTGAACGTGGAGTTTTGTGTGCTCAGCTGATGATGACGTTGATCAGGTTCCCTTTGCGGGTTACCTGGCTGCTCTCGATGTTTGTGTCGACGGTATAGCCGTTTTCCTGCTCGTTGATGTGGAGGTAGGGCTCCTCGTACCCCTGAAGGCGGATGACGGCTTTCTGGTGGGTGCCACCCCACACGCACGTCAGTTCGCACTCGTCCAATACGCGAGCCTGTCCGTTCCCCTTCTCCGCCACATGTTTCATCTCCCTGCCCCCTCCCTCCAACAAACCCACTCGCGTCAGGAAAGTTACGGGAAACCGAAGGACTTCCGTCGGTTTGCGGAAAGTCTGAAATCGACGGAGTTTCTCGCCCAAACTCATTGACATTGCCATCCCATTCTCGGATAGTCCAAAACTACAAGAGATCATGAACAATTGGAGGCGTACGAACAGTGAACGGCGTACCAGTTTCCATCAGGGATGTCAGCAGGACCTACGGGGATTTTACGGCTCTCGACCATGTGAACATCGAGATCAAGCAAGGCGAGTTCTTCTCTCTGCTCGGCCCTTCCGGCTGCGGGAAGACCACGTTGCTTCGCATCATCGCCGGCTTCGATTTTCCAGACTCCGGCGACGTCTGCTTCGATGGCAAGAGTGTCATCCACCTTGCCGCGAACAAGCGCCAGTCCAACACGGTCTTCCAGACATACGCGCTCTTCCCCAACCTGACCGTCTACGAGAACATCGCCTTTCCGTTGCGTGTCAAGAAGTTCCCCAAAGACCAGATAGACCAGAAAGTACGGCAGTATGTGCATATGGTCCAACTTGACGAGCATATCGACAAGAAGCCGTCGATGCTCAGCGGTGGGCAGAAACAGCGGGTCGCAATCGCCCGTGCCCTGATCAACGAACCGAAGGTGCTTTTGCTGGACGAGCCCCTTTCCGCCTTGGACGCCAAACTGCGCCAGAGCCTGCTGATCGACTTGGACCGGCTTCACGACCAAGTCGGCATCACCTTCATCTTCGTCACCCACGACCAGAGCGAGGCCTTGTCGGTCAGCGACCACATCGCCGTCTTCAACCGCGGCAAGGTGCTGCAGATCGGCACTCCCTATGAAATCTATGAGGCCCCGGCAACCAAGTTCGTCGCCAAGTTCATCGGTGAGACCAACTACTTCGATTGCACGGTCCTCTCCTGCAAGAAAGAGGGGGACGAGTATTTGATGGAAGTCGACGTGCCCGAGCTGAAGAGCCACGTGCTGGTCACCGATTACGACCCGCAACCGGTCGGTGCCCATCAGGCCTTCACCATCCGTCCGGAGAAGGTGCGGGTGACACTGCATGATCCGGCCGTCCATGCGGGGCAGCTGATCAACTCCTTCCATGGCATCGTCGCCGAGCCGGTCTACAACGGGTTCCAGTCCAAGCTGTTCGTCAAGCTGGACCATGACGGGCCGACCATCAGGGTCTTCAAGCAGCACACCACCTTCCTGGACGATGGTCCGGAAATCGAATGGAAGGACGAGGTATTCGTCAACTGGACTGCGGCTGATGGCTATCTCGTCAAGGATCTGGACAAATGAACGACACCAACAAGCTGATCGACAAGGAGCAACTGAAGGGAAGCGCCTACGGATGGCCCATGGGGCTCTGGTTCACCCTCTTCTTTACCATTCCCCTTGCCATCATCATCCTCTACAGCTTCCTCAAACGCGGCCTGTACGGCGGCGTCGTGTGGCAGTTCTCGCTGGCAGCCTACCAAGGCATGTGCAAGGCGAGTTTCGCCAAGGTGCTTTTCCGGACTCTCTGGATCACCGCCGCGAGCACGTTCCTCTGCATCACCCTTGCCTTGCCGGCCGCCTACGCCATGGCGCGCAGCAGGCACCAGACGTTGCTCCTCTTTTTGGTGATCATTCCCTTCTGGACCAACAGCCTGATCCGCATCTACGCTTGGATCAGCATCCTGGCCACTGATGGTTTTCTCAACAACGTGCTGCTCCGCCTGCACCTGATCACGGAGCCACTGCACATGATCTACAACAATGGAAGCGTGATTCTGGTCCTGGTCTATATGTACATACCCTTTGCGATCCTCCCCCTTTTCACGACCATCGACCGCTTCGACTTCTCGTTGCTCGACGCGGCGAGGGATCTGGGATGCAGCAAGCCGCAGAGCATGTACAAGGTGCTGCTCCCCAACATCAAGAGCGGCATCACCACCGCGCTGATCTTTACCTTCATCCCGATTTTCGGTGCCTATACGGTGCCGCTTCTTGTCGGAGGCAAGGATAGCACGATGATCGGCAACATCATTGTCGACCAGGTCTCCAAGACGAGGAACTGGCCGCTTGCAAGCGCCTTCAGCATGGTGCTGACGCTGATCAGCCTGATCGGGGTCTTCTGGATGCTCGGTTCCGGAAAGCGGGAAAAAGCCGAATCCAAACACAAGGAGGAGAAAAAATGACGGGCAAACGCAACCATAGCGTATCCTTTTCCCGTACCGTCCTCTGTCTGGTGGTCATCTTCCTGTTCATTCCGTTGCTGGTGGTGGTGCTCTATTCTTTCAACAGCAACAAGGGAACCGAATGGGAATCGGCCAGCCTTGTCTGGTATGAGCAGCTTTTCCTGCACAGTCCGCGCCTGTGGAATGCGTTCGGACACAGTCTGGTCATCGCATTGACCAGTTCTTTCAGCGCGGTTTTCCTAGGTCTGTTGGCGGCAATCGCCATCCGCTGGTACCGGTTCCCCGGCAAGGAGTACATCATCACCATCAGTTATCTGCCTATGGTGCTCCCCGAAGTCATCATCGGCGTCTCGATGTTGATTTTCTTCAGTGCCATCGGGATGAACCTCGGCATGCTGACCATCTATATTGCCCACACCACATTCGACCTTCCCTTCGCATTCATGATGATCAGCGCCCGGTTGGACGAGTTCGACTACTCCACGATCGAGGCCGCCCACGACCTTGGCGCCACCGAGTTGCAGACCATGACACGCATCGTCGTGCCGAGCCTTATGCCGGGCATCCTGAGCGCGTTCATGATGTGCATCACGATGAGCCTCGAGGACTTCGTCATCACCTTCTTCGTCTCCGGACCAGGTAGCGGAACGCTTCCGCTCTACGTATACTCGATGATCCGCTACGGGGTGAGTCCGGTGATCAACTCCCTTTCCTTCATCATCATTCTCGGGACGATGGTGCTCGCCTTCTGCTTCCGCAAATTCCTGAAGACGATTGCGGCTAGTTCCTGACGGAAAGGGCGCATGCGCTCTTTCCTGATTTTTTCCGCTAGGATACAGCCATGAACAACAAGGAATCGCTCAAGAGGACGGCACGGACGGTCGCCTACCTGATATACGCAAGGGAGAGCAAGAAGCTCACCAGGGCAAAGGTGGCGGTACGTTGCGGAATCAGCCAGAACATGCTGGTCCGATATGAGTGCGGTTCCTCGATCCCCTCCCTTCCCTTGCTGTTCAAATGGTGCGATGCCCTGGATGTCGAAGCCTGTAGCGTGATGGCCGTTCCCCGGGACGAAATACCCGAGGTAGAGACACAGGCACGGATGATTCTCGAACTGTACGAGGCTTCCGTGCTGGGAAACAGGGACGATACGGACGAGGATCAGATGTCGCTCTTCTGAAACTCACTTTTTCCAGAAATCAAGATGGTCCTTCAGGATTGCAGTCTCGAGCTCCGGGTCTGCGACCGGACCGACAACGGTGATGGTTCGTTGCCCGTGTCGGAAGACGGTGCGGGAATCCAGGGTGAAGGTGGGGTTTTCCGGATTGTCTCCGGTCAACGCGAGCAACTTCGCCTCGTCCAGTCCGTAGACCAGTCTGCCTACCCCTGTCCAATACATGCAACCGGCGCACATCACACAGGGCTCGAAGGTAGTGTACAGCGTACAGGAGGAAAGCGTCTGCTGGCTTGCCACCCTTCCCGCCTCCAGCAAGGTCTTGGTCTCGGCATGCATGGCCGGGCTGTCCTTCCGGTCATTTCCAAAAGAGGCGATGATCCTTCCGCTCGGGTCGGCGACAATCGCCCCGAAGGGATGGTTTCCCGCAAGCATGGCCTTATGGGCCACTTCGACACACCGGAAAAGCATCTCCCGATCCAGTCCGGTCAGCGTTCCTTCAATCACGTGTCCCATATCCGCATCCTCGTTCCACATCAATCACGCCGGATGTCCAGGTTGGCGCCAACGAGTCCCACATAGGCCCCATCCTTGGCCTCGGGAGCATCCTTGTGGGCAAGCAACCACTTGTTTCGAGCCCAAAGGAGTTTGTCCTCAAAAGAGGCTGGCTTGATTACGGGACGGTCGGTGTTGGTCCCTTTCGGAAGCACGACCACCACCCGGAAGTTCTCGGCACAGGGCGCATAGTGCAAGGTCGTCTCATAGATTTGCACCACCACTCCGCCGGGTACCAGGAACGCTTTGACGTTGGCGGTGTCCAGCTTGCCTTCCTGGATATCGGTCACTTTGGCAAGCAGGAGGATGAAATCCCTGGAAGAGACATTGACCTCGCTGCCACGATGATACTCAAGGCAGTTGAGCCTGTAATTGGTCCCGTTGCAGTAGCCGATCTGGACCGGCATGCCTCCATAGACCCGGTCCTGCAGATCCCGATGAATGGGAAGAGCATCGAGCGAAGAATCGTCCGCGACGTATATGGTGTGGTCGTCCGGAGACTCCGTCGAGCCATCCAATCGATCAAGAAGCTGTGCGACCTCCAGCCCTTCGATGACGGCGCCATAGGCCTTGAACGCGTTATCCGTTACACGATAAATCTGCATGCGGTTCCTCCGCCCTGCATTCTATCCCAACAGAAACCTGCCCGGATAGGTGCTTCCGTGGATTTTCATGAACATCATTGACTTTTGCAGGCTGATGCACCACCTTTAGGGTACCCGCATGTACGCGGGAAAAAGGAACAGCAATGAATCGTATGCAGAAAGTGGGTCTGCTCGCCCTGGCCAGCGTGACCCTTTGTGGCGGACTATTTGCCGCAGGAGCCAAGGAAAAGCAGGCTGACAGCAAGGCTGCCCGCGTATTGGAAGTGATGGACGCCTCCAGCGACTCACCCGTGTATAATATCCGTCTGGAGGATGGCACGACGACTACCATGTTCGCCGATGGCCAGACCAATAGCAACTGGCCGGTTGGCGGTTTGTCCAGCGGAGACTATCTCGAAGTTGTCTTGGATGATACCGGCTATGCCACGTATCTGAAGAACGTCAACATCGAGCAGGGACTGGACCTCACCTCCTACAACATCAGCAAGAGCGTCGTCATGAAACCCAACGACCTGATCGGCCGGTTCAGCTACACCTATGGGTATCTGCTCCTGAAGACCCTTGCCAGCCAGGGTCTCTACTTCCATGTCAACTACTTCGTACGTGGCTCGTTGGACGCCATGCAAGTTGCGGCGAAGAAGCCGATTACCGAATTCTTCACCAGTGAGGAAATGAATGCCGAGCTTGAGAACTACCAGACCAACGTCTGGGCCCAAGGACAAGCCCCCATCACCTACACCGGCAACGACCTTGGAGAGATCGAGTCGATTGGAGAGCTGGAGAAGCCGACGGACAACGTGGCCAAGTTCAGCTACGTATACGGCTATCTGGTGACCTACAACATGGTCAGCCAGGGACTGAACGTCAATGGCCCTTACTTCGCCTATGGCATGATGGATGCCGGCAGAGGCGATACTCCGGTCATGACCGAGGCTGAGATGCAGGAGGCCTTCCAGACCTATCAGGCACAGCTCGCCGAGGAAATGAAGCAGAAGAACGTCGCAGCAGCAGAAGCCTTCTTCGCCCGGAACAAGGATGCCGAAGGGGTCGTCACCACTCCCAGCGGCCTGCAGTACCAGGTGCTTGTCGAGAGTGACGGCGCCCACCCGAACGCAGAGGACGAGGTCAAGTTCCACTACCAGCTGAAGGACCTCGAGGGCAATGTGCTCCAGGACTCCAAGACGATGGGCGATGAGGCTCCTACCATGGCGGTCAACAACCTGGTTGACGGCCTTATCGAGGGAATCCCTCTGATGACGGTCGGCTCCACTTGGCGCTTCTGGCTTCCCGCGGAACTGGCATATGGCGAGTTCGGGGCCGGCGACATCGGACCGGACCAAGCCATCCAGTTCGATATCCAACTGCTTGACATCATGAAGGCAGAGGAACCTGCAGCCACCAACTAAGGCAGGCATCCGTATGCCATCGAAAGGCCGGCTCCGTCATGGGGCCGCCTTTTTTCTTGCTTTTCCCCACCAGGAGCCATGGCAGGTTTCCAAGAAAATCCTTATACTCTGCTGAAGGGGTACTGCCATGCTGACTACATCGAATTCCGCCTTCACCGAACCGCTGCACCTTCCTTCCCATATCGAGGCACTTCTGCGCCAGAACAGCACAGAACGTTTCTACCCTGCAAAAAAGGTATTTCTTGAGGCTGGGGAATTGATGGACGCGGTCTACTATATCCGCCATGGCAGGACCAAGCACTATATCCTGACCGACGAAGGATCGGAGAAAATCATCTATACGCTCGGGGACGGCTGGTTTTTCGGGGAAACCCCCGTCATCATCGGCGCCCCAACCGGACTGATCAGCATGACGATGGAACCAACCGTCCTGTGGGTCATCAGCCGCACCTCATACCAGACACTCTTTGACCAGCACAAGGAATTCCGGAATCTCATCATGGACAATATGGCCCGGAAAATGCTGATTCTCCGTCATGAGATCGAGCGTATCTCCTTTGAACCGGTCAAGCAACGCATCCTTCATTTGCTCTGCGCCACTGCCGATACCACCGAACTGATTGATGGCGCATGGTATCCGTTGCAGACCAAATATACCCAGTATGATATCGCCAATATCGTCGGCAGTGCCCGGGTGACCACCAGCAAGCTGATGGGTGAGCTCTGCGACGAGGGAAAGCTCCGTATGCTGAACCACACCACCCAGGTTTCCAAGGCATGTGTGGATGTGATTGCAAACGATACACAGTAACGCTACTTGGTCTCCGGGATGATGAGCCTCAGACTCAGGCCTGTATCTCTTCCTTCCACTCCTGGACGGTGTGCCCCGTGGAACTGAAGGCGATGCCCAAGAGGTGGATCGTCTTCCCCTTCTCCAGGCGGAACTTGTCGGCATAGCGCTTCTCCTTG
>OMYY01000003.1 GCA_900315435.1 uncultured Spirochaetaceae bacterium | reverse complement strand
TTCCTCCGACAGCCATTGATGCTTCATGGTTTTTCTCCTATGAGCAAATGGTAGAAAATACATGGCCTAACTAATACAATGCTTTCGTGTGATACTTACGCACAAACTTTTGCTACCTAAAGTCTAAAGACAGGTACTATGAAGCGGTACTTTTGTTGTCAAGGGGAAGAAAGAATGTAGGAACTGCCCTCAGATGACGAAACTCTTCGAAGAAGAGACCAGGTCGGCCAACGTCACTTGCTCCATCATCGCTCCCAGTTGCTTGTCGACCTTCTCGTAGAGGAACATGCGCAGGCATGCGGCGTAGGGACTCTCGTGGTCGCTTGGCGGGGTCAGGCAGATGTCTCCTTCCAAGGCGGTGAAGACTTCCTTCATCGTGATCTCTCCTGCGGGGCGGGCCAGCTGGACGCCACCTCCCCTTCCCTTGCTGGAGAAAAGGAAGCCGGCACGGGAGAGCAGGAGGGAGAGCTGGCGCAGATAGGGAAGCCCCACATGCTGCCGTTCGGCCACCTGCGAGAGCTGGCAGGAACCCGGATGCTGTGCGACATCGACCAGGAGCCTCAGCCCATAACGGGCACGAGTGGTGATGATCATAGCCCCATCCCCACCGTCATGGTCCGCAGGTCTTCCGCCAGGGTCTGCAAGGTGACCGAGCCGGTAACCAAGTCGACCGTCTTCTGCACCTCCGCCCAGAAGCCTTCGGTGGAACACTCGCTCTGGAAGGTACATTCCTTGCAGGGCAGATGCAATCCTCCCTCGCTCGCTTCCAGGACCTCACGCGGGGTCACCTCGGGGTTGGCAAGCAGGTAGCCACCATCGGCACCACGCCGGGCGGTGACGATGCCGGCTTTACGCAACGGCATCATCAGCTGGGCAAGATACCCCAGAGGGATGCCGGTGGCGTCGCTGATTGCCGTGCCGCTTTCCTCCTTGCCGCTGACGGCAAGGAAAAGGAGCGCTTCCAGACTGTATCTTCCTTTCGTAGAGAGGGTCATGTCCTTAATGTACCAAAAAAAGCTCAAAGCGGGTGATAAAAATTGGTCCTTGGGAATTTCGGATCGCTGGTCACATGCAGTCGGAGCTTGCGCAGGCCTGCCGTGTCTCCGCTGGAAGGAATGTGGGTCAGGTGCATCTCGCAGCCTCTCAGCTGGGGAAGCAGGCCCACAGCCCTCTCGGCGTACCGGTTGACCGCAGCGCTCATGGCAAGGCAGATCAGCATCTCGTCCAAGTTGATCGAGACCCCTCGTCCGCTGAGCGTCGTCCGTTTCAGGTCGGTGATGTTGCGGATGATCGCAGGGCTGATCAGGTCGGTGTCATGGTCCACGTTTCCAAGCAGTTTCAATGCGTTGAGCATGGCGCTGGAGGCAGCGTGCATCAAGGGCGTGTTGCAGCCAGTGGCGATTCTGCCGTCGGGCAACTGGATCGCGGCGGCGCAGACGATGCCGTTGAAACCCTTGTTGCGGGCGATGCCCCGCTCACGAGCGGCGCGGGCGGCGGAAACGACCGGGCGGTCCATCTCGTTCAGCCCGCAACGCTGCATGATTTCCCGGCAACGCTCCACGGTCTCGGCCGTGCACTGACCGACGGCGAAATCGCTCTGGGCATGCAGGAAGCGGCGGATGATCTCCTGGTTGGCCGCCTGGCGGCAGACGTCGTCGTTGACGATGCCGAAGGCGATCCGGTTGACGCCCATGTCGGTCGGGCTCTTGTAGACGCATTCTCCGGTAATCTTCTCCAGGATCCTTTTCAGCAAAGGATAGGCCTCCAGATCACGGGAATAGTTGACGGTCGGAACCCCATAGGCTGCGAGATGGAAGTGGTCGATCCGGTTCTTGTCACCGATATCGGCAGTCGCGCTCTCGTAGGCGACATTGACCGGATGGTCGATCGGCAGGTTCCAGACCGGAAAGGTCTCGAACTTGGCATATCGGCTCTTCCGTCCAGCCTTGTAGTCATGGTACATCTGCCCGAGACAGGTTCCCAGCTTGCCGCTGCCCGGCCCCGGAGCGGTGACGATGACCAGCGGACGCTCGGTCTCGACATACGGGTTGGCCCCATAGCCTTCGTCGCTGACGATGCGCTCCACGTCGGCCGGGTACCCCTTGGTCGGCCGGTGCAGGTAGACATGCAGTCCGTCGTGCTCCAGCCGCTCCTTGAACTTGTCCGCCATCTCCTGGTGCTCGTAGCGGGTGATGACCACCTTGTCGCAAAGCAGGCCCCACTTGTTGTAGTCGTCGATCAGTTTCAGGACGTTGTCGGCATAGGTGATGCCGAAGTCGCTGCGGATCTTGCGGTGCTCGATGTCGCCGGCGTAGATGCAGACAATCACGTCGATCTTGTCCTTCATGGATTGGAAGACACGCATCTTCACGTCCGGATCGAAACCGGGAAGCACGCGGGAAGCATGGTAGTCGCCCATCAGCTTCCCTCCGCACTCCAGATACAGCTTGCCATCGATTCTTCCCACCCGTTCCATGATGTAACGGGTCTGTTCCGCCAAATACTTCTCACTGTCAAAACCGACAATCGCCATCGTTCCCATCCCCTCCGGTCAATATACGATTCGGTCCTTGAGCGCCTTTTCCGCTTCAGGCCCATACAAATATCCGACGATCTCCATCGCGAAATCAAGGGCGGTTCCCGCCCCCTGGCTGGTAATCAGGTTCCCGTCGGCAATCACCCGCCGGGAGTGGTCGAAGGCAATGGCAGGGGCCGCCTTGTCCGCTCCGGGGAAGCAGGTCACCTGTCTGCCCTCCAGGATGCCGCTGGCTCCCAAGACCACTGCCGGTGCAGCACAGATGGCGGCCACCAGCTTTCCCTCGGCGAAGAGGCGGACGGAAGTGGTCAGCACCGACTCGCTTTGGGAAAGGTGCTCGGCCCCCTTGCCCCCGCCGGGGAGAATGATGCCATCCCAGTCCTGTCCCGCCACCTGCTCGAATATGGCGTCGGCGACGAAGGTGACCCGATGGCTGCTGACGATGACCTTCTTTCCCAGTCCGGCGACGGTCACATGGGCGCCGGCACGGCGAAGCATGTCGATCGGGCTGAGAGCCTCGATTTCCTCAAACCCGTCAGCCAGCACGACAACAATCTGTTTCTCTTCCATATGGCTTTCCTTAGAGAGGTTTCTCTTCACCTTGGCGCAACAACTGGGCGGCCCGGAGGACCAGACGCTCGGTCTCGGACCAGCCGACGCACTCGTCGGTGACCGACTTGCCATACTCCAGCTGGGAGATGTCGGAGGGGATATCCTGGCGCCCGCTCTGCAGGAAGCTCTCCAGCATGAAGCCGCGGATCGCCTTCTCGCCCCAGCAGACCTGGTCGATCACGCTGCGCAGCACGCGGGCTTGGCGTTGCCACTGTTTGTTGCTGTTGGCGTGGGAACAGTCGATGACGATCGAAGGCACCAATCCCGCGGCCGCCATAGCCTTGCGGGCAGCCTCGACGTCGTCCTCATAGTAGTTCGGGGATCCGCCGCCACCACGCAGGATCAGATGGCCGCAATCGTTGCCGGTGGTATGGTAGACCGCAGACATGCCGTTCTTGTCGATACCAATGAAGGCGGCAGGATTGCGGGCGCTCTTGATGGCGTTGATCGCCACTCCGACATCCCCGTCGGTCGAGTTCTTGAAGCCGACCGCGACGGAAAGGCCGCTGGCAAGGTTGCGGTGGGTCTGGCTGGCCGTGGTGCGGGCCCCGATGGAGGACCAGCACATCAGCTCGTCGATGTACTGGGGGATGATGGGATCAAGGACCTCGCACCCAAGGGGAAGCCGCAGGTCGGTCAGCTTCACCAGCAGCTCGCGGGCGACCTCGATGCCCTTCTGTATGTTATAGGAGCCGTCCATGTCCGGATCCAGAATCAGGCCCTTCCAGCCGACGACGGTACGGGGCTTCTCGAAATAGGTGCGCATGACGACGAACATGACGTCACCCACCTTGTCGGCAAGTTCCTTCAGGCGTCGCGCGTAGTCCAGCGCGGCACGCGGATCATGGATCGAACAGGGCCCGACCACAGCAAGCAGGCGGCGGTCGTTGCCCTTGACGATGTCGTTGACCGTCTCGCGGGCGGAAAGGATGAACTCCTGGGATGCAGGAGACAACGGATACTTGCGAGCGATCTCCTCTGGAGAAGCAATCGGCTCGACTTTCTTGATTCGGATATCTATCGCCATATTGGTGACAGGTATACCACGAAGCGGCGGGATTTGGGAATTGTGTCCCTGTAACACACTTTATCTCTTTCTTGTCATAACAAATTGACATTTTATTAATTTTTGTCAAAAATGACATTAATAAAAATTTTGTCAGTTTTGTATTGCAAGGAGCAACTATGCACATCACCAAGAACATCCTCGGAGTCGCCATCGCCCTCATCCTTTCCTGTCCGCTTTCCGCCTCTACCCGCAATTGGGTCAGTTTCGCCATCGCCCCGGAGTGGGATTCCTACGGCATCGACGCCGACATGTATCTCAACAAGGTGACGACCCGGACGGGGTATGAGGCCTATGGCAGTGCGATGAAGGCAGGGAACCCTTACCATTTCGACAACGTCAAGCTCCATGACACGCTGCTCGCCCTGGACTTCGAGGGGGCGAACTACTTCGAGGAAGAGGCCCGCTTCGGCCTGATCTACGGAGTGACCTTGCAGAAGATGCTGAAGCAGGACATCGACAGCGACGAAATCGACTCGCTGCTCGGCGGAGACCTCGGGCTGGAGGAAAGCGACTACAAGCTCGGCATCAAGGCGCGCCTGTTGCTCAGCTACCGCTGGTTCTTTGGAGAAGGACAGAAGCTCGGTATCGAGCTGGACGGTGGAGCCTTCTTCAAGTACATCAGCGCAGAGAATGACAACGTCGACATGAAGATCCTCTACGCAGGCCCTTCGATGCAGGCCGCCCTGCTGTACAACTTCACCAAGCATTTCGGCATCCGAACCGGTTTCCGCCTGGACATTCCGCTTTCCAACAACATCAAGCTCGACATGGACCTTTCCTCAAAGGATGTCGGCGGCGTGCCAAACAGCGTTGCCTCGGTGACGGGAAACAAGATCTACGCCGAGGGCACCACCGGCGCGGCACCAATCGCCTACAACCTGATGCCCTTCATCGGAGTGGTCTACAACTACTGACCGACCTGGACTTTCTTGCCGAAGCGGACGCTTCCTCCTATGATGGGAAAAGAAGAGGAAACACCAGCTATGAAGAAAGTACTTGCAACTCTCGCGGTCCTCGCGCTGACGGGGAGCCTGTTCGCCACCAGCAGGCAGGCACAGCTTGCCACGACGCTGAACACCGGCGACTCCTACGCGCTGTGGACCATCGACAAGGATTCCCATGCATTCGAGTTCGCCTTCAACGCGGACTTCGGCATGACCTTCAACCAGTTCATGGGATTCAACATCATGTACGCCTACCGGAAGGGATCCGATGAGAATGTCTTCCGTCCCGCCTTCACGATGGGCACCAACCTGGGAAACAAGGGCTGGAGGATCATGATGCTTGCCGGTCCGACCTTCACCATCACCAGCGATGACACCTCCTACGGCGCCGACCTGATGGGGTATCTGACCTACGACGTCAATTCCCGGTTCTTCATCCGGATGGGCAGTGGACTTTCCCTCTCCTGGACAGAGGACCGGAACGACGACTGGCAGTGGAAGGCCCATATATTGATGCCGCAGCTCGGACTCGGCTTCACCTTCTAGGCTTTCCCAATTGCTCTTCCGGAAGCTGGCCGGACATGCGCCGGGACGCCATCCGTTTCATCGGCCGGATCAAGGCCACGCAGACCAGGAAGGTCAGCAGGTCGGCGGCCGGCTGGGAAAGATAGATGCCCTCGACACCGAACCTTTCCGGAAGCAGCAAGATGAAAGGAATGTAGCAGACACCCTGCCTGATCATCGAAAGGAAGAGTCCCAGACGCGAAGCGCCGATGGTCTGGAAGGTGATCGTCATCATATAGCACAGCCCGAAGGCGGGATACAGCGCCACCTGGGATATCAACAACCGCTTGCCGTAATCGACCACCGCGGGGGTACGGTTGAAAAGCAGGATCAGGGGCCTGGCGAAGACGATGTAGAGCGCGGCGACCAGCACGGTCAGCAGCAGGACGCCTTTGATGGCGAAGCGGCAGCAACTGTGGAAACGTTCCTCGTTTCTCGCCCCGAACGAGTAGGCGGCCACCGGCTGATAGCCCTGCATGAAACCCATGATGACATAGCAGCCAATCAGGACCAGGCGCTGCACCACTCCGTAGGCGGCGATGACCAGGTCCGCATCCGGAAGCCGCGTGGCTGCGATGTTGGTCATCGAGGTTGCCAGGGCAAGACAAATCTGGATGATGGCGGTCGGGATGCCA
Organism: uncultured Spirochaetaceae bacterium; assembly: GCA_900315435.1. GTDB lineage: Bacteria > Spirochaetota > Spirochaetia > Sphaerochaetales > Sphaerochaetaceae > RUG023. The sequence continues at coordinate 103,021 of OMYY01000003.1, read as the reverse complement.
ATCGAGACCACTGTCTTGACCATTCTACCGGTGAGGGACAGGTACTTGGGACGCACCTTGATCAACGTCCTGCCACTGGCGTAGAAGCCGGCAAGAATCAGGAAAGTGACACACTGGGAGACGGTGGTCGCCAGCGACGCTCCCCCTACTCCCAAATCCAAGCCCCAGGAAAACATGAAGACCGGATCCAAGACCACATTGAGCGCGGCTCCCGTGATGACGGCGATGGATGCCGGCTTGACCGCCGATTCAGCCCGGGCGGCACAGTTCATGCTCTGGGCCGGCAAATTGAAAAGCGCTGCGATGAACATCCAGAAAGCATAGGCTTTCGCCTCCGGCAGGACGGCGTCCGAAGCACCGAAGCCCCTGAGCAACGGTTCGATCAAGGCAATCCCCCCGACACAAAGCAGAAGACCGATACCGAGGGAAAGAGCGATGATGCTGCTGGTGGTCCGGCTCGCTCCCTCCGGGTCCCCGGCTCCCAGCTGGCGGCCGGCGATGACCGCCGCTCCCGCGGCGAAAATGTTCTCCACCGAAACCATGATCAGCAGGATCGGAAGCGTGACGCCCACCGCCGCCAGGGAGGTATCGCTCCCCAACAGTCCGATATAGGCAGTGTCGACGATGTTGTAGACCGCCTTCGCCAACAGGGCGATGGTGGCGGGAATGGCCAGTTTGATGATGGCCTTGGAAGGCTGCTCGTCAGAGAGCAGTTGCGCGTTGACGATTGATTTTGCCATAGGTTCAGGCCTCCTTCCCGGAAGAAAGGAAATCACTCAAGGTGCGGATCACCTCGTCCCCTGGCAGGGAACGGGTGTACAGGTATTCGAAGGTTCCATCGAGAATGGGGCGGAGCGTATCCGGGTTGGTGGTCAGCGCAGGAACAATCAATGCATAGAGCTGATGCATTTCCTTCTCGGCAAAACATCTCAGCTCCCCGTTCAGGGCGAACTTGTTGAAGACCCCCGGGTTGACCATCGCGTAAGCCTGGTAATAAAGGACGAGCAGCTGTGTCCGCGCCGATTGTCCGTGTTGTCCGGCCAATATGTGCCCGGCATGTTGTCGCGCTTCGTGGAAGTACTGCTGGTACAGTGCCTTGGCGAGCGCTTCCTTGGTGGGGAAATACTTGTAGATGGTCTTCTTGGACATGCCCATCCTGACAGCTAGGGAATCCACCGAGAAGCGGAGTCCCTCCTCCTGCAAACTGTGGATCGATTCCTCGACAATCGCCTGTGCGGTATCCATGTGGAAACTTTTCCTTTATATTTTGTTTCCATCATCATAGCCAGAGTTTCAGGAAACGACAAGAGCACAAACAAAGGACGGCGTCCCGCACCCGCGAAGACGCCGTCCATTCGTTTTGGGGAAAGTCATTTCCTCTGGTCGTCCTTCTTCTTGCCCGTACGTTCGTAGAGGAAACGCTTGATCTTCATGGTCGGAGTCCGCTCAAAAGGCTTTTCCTGGAGCTCGACGTCGCTGATCTTGCTGAAGGAGGCAAGGTCCTTGTTGACCGTCTTCTTCAGGCCCTCCAGGTATTTCCTCGCCGAAATCTTGGCCTCGTCAAGGGAAATCTGCATGCTTTGGGCGTAAGACTCCATGTCCAGCTTGATCAGGGCGAGCAGTCCTCCATCTTCGGCGATCACCAGGCTTTCGCTGACGAAAGGAATGTTGTTGATCATGCTTTCGATCGCCTCCGGATAGATGTTCTCTCCGCCGGAACCGAGAATCATCGTCTTGGTCCTGCCGCGGATACCCAGTCTTCCCCGCTTCATGACCCCTAGGTCTCCGGTGCGGAAAAACCCGTCGGGAGTGAAGCTCTCCCGGGTCAGCTCTTCGTTGTGGAAGTATCCCTTGAAGACGTTCGGCCCCTTGACCAGTATCTCGCCCACTCCCTTGCTGTCGGGATTGTCGATCTTCACCGTCTCATGTTCCAGCACGGGACCGAGGAAACCGAGGTGGTGGCACTTCGGGTAAGGCCCATGCCCGGCGATCATCGGACAGGTCTCGGTCAGGCCATAGCCTTGGGCATAGGGGAACTTGGCGTCGTAGAGGAAGCGCTCGACCGTCGGGTCGAGGGCACTGCCGCCGATGCCGAAGAACTTGATCTTGCCACCCATGGCGAGCTTGATCTTCCTTCCGGCGGCCCGGCAGATGAAATGGCGGCTCGGTTTCCAGTGGAGCCAGAATTTGAGCTTCGGGTTCTTCAGGACCGGGCCGACGCTGGATTGGTAGACCTTCTCGATCAGGAGCGGGACGGTCATGATGACATTGGGGTGGATTTCCTGCATCGCCTTCATCAGGATGGTCGGTGCGGGGGGCTTGCCCAGATAGAAGATGCTGAAGCCGCAGAGCATGCCCAGCATCTGCTGGGTGGTGAACTCGTAGACATGGCTCATCGGCAGGATGGAAAGGGCCTTCATGCCTGGTTTGGTCTTGAAGAAGTTGACGCAGCAGACGTCGATGTTCCAGACCAGGTTCTTGTGGGTCAGCATGACCCCTTTGCTTTTGCCGGTCGTACCACTGGTGAAAATCAGGCTTGCCAAGTCCTCCTCGTCCGGAGCGGATTCCTGCCAGACTTTCTCCCACCCCTTCTCCGGCTTTGCCTCGGTCAGGCTGGTGCCAGGAGCCTCCTGGAAACCCTCGCGGGTGCCGTCCAGGTTCTCCGGCTTGATCAAAAACAGATCCTCCAGGCGGATGAAGTCCAGCTGATCGTGTCCCTGATAGCACTGCTCGAAGTGCTTGACGTTGACAATGCACCCTTTCACTCCGCTCTCATCGATGATGTTCTGCACATCCTTGGTGCTGAACTCGGGCAGGACGGGAACCGCGGTCAACCCGACGCTGGTCAAGCCGAGATAGGCGACCATCCAGGTGGGGCACGACTCGCCCATCAATAGCACCTTGTCCCCTTTCCGGTAACCGCGGGAAAGCAGGAACAGGCCGAAATTCCTGCATTTGTAGCCCAGCTCCCGGTAGCTCACCTCGCTCGCCTCGTCCTGCCAGACGGAAAGGGCGAGACGGTTCTGGTAGCGGCTCGATGCGCACTCCAGGAGAGAGCGGAATGTATATGCATAGACCATGTAAGGCTTCAGCCCGTCAGCCCTCTTGGGCAGACGCTTGATCCGTTTCAAGGTCCAGAGGTCGTTCTTCTTGTTGTTCTTCATGCAAGCCTTCCTTCGTAGCACTTACCCTTCTCGCAGACGGTGAAGGGGCCATGGTACAACCCTCCGGCCTGCATGGCCAGCAGGCCGGGATTGTTGTTGGTCGAAGAGAGATGGATGAAATAGACACGCTCCCCGTGGAAGCCGCTGTGCGACAGGAAGGCGAGAGCCTCGGTATTGGAAAGGTGGCCCCATTTTCCGGCGATGCGGCGTTTCAGAGCCAGGGGGTATGGTCCTTCGGCCAACATCTCTTCATCATAATTCGCCTCGAGGAACAGCACGTCCGCCGTGCGGGCACAGGCAAGTTGCTCCTCGGTCGTCACCCCGGTATCGGTCAGCACCATCAGCCGGCGGTCGGCTACCCCGATCTCCCAACAGACCGAACCACCGCTGTCATGGCTGGTGGACATGCAGGTCAGGTGGAAGGGCCCCTCGTCAAAGGGGCTATCGGGTGCAACCAGGCGGATGGTGTTCTCTGGCAGGTTGAGCCGTTGGAAGACCACTGGTTCCTTTTTCACCATCGCGTGGTTGAGCCAGACGGGAAGCCCCGTCTTGCGGGCAAAGGTGCCCAACCCATGGACATGGTCGGGGTGCAGATGGGTGACGCAACACCCCACGACGCTCGAGAAGGGAATATCGAACAAGGAAAGCCGGCGTTTCAGCTCGACCAGGCTGAAACCTTGGTCGACCAATAGCGTCCGCGTTCCGTCACTGATTGCATAACTGTTTCCGTTCGATCCCGAACCAAGCACCGCATAATGGACCATATAGGGATAAGGTAGTAAACCTTGGAATTTTGCTCAAGCGTTTCCTGTTCCGCAACCGTTCCTATCTTTCGCTGGTGCATTCTCACTATCCCCCGGCAAGATTCACTAGACTCGCCTTTTCCCTTCCCGCTCGTTGCAGGGCAAGGGGCTTTGTGCTACCATCCTTTCACGGAATTTTCCACGAGGAGACTGCAAGATGGATTTGACGAAGCATCGTATCAAGGCATTGCTTGCCCGCCAGAGCGGTGACGAGATCGTTCAGGCTGATGGATGGGTCAGGACCAAGCGGGACAGCAAGAATGTCTGTTTCCTGTCGGTCAACGACGGCTCCTGCCTGCAGGGCCTGCAGGTGGTCATCGACAAGGCGAAGCTGAACGATAACGCGGTTCTTGCCTCCATCACCACAGGCGCGGCGGTGTCCTGCCGAGGAAAGATTGTCGCCAGCCAAGGAGGAAACCAGGCTGTCGAGATGCAGGCCGAGGAGGTCAGGCTCGTTGGTCCTTGTCCGAACGACTACCCGCTGCAGAAAAAGTTCCAGACGGTCGAATACCTGCGTGAGATCGCCCACCTGAGGGCGCGGACCAACACGTTTGGTGCGGTCATGCGGGTGCGCAACACACTGGCGTTCGCCACCCACCAGTATTTCCAGCAAAACGGCTTCATCTACGTCCATACCCCGATCATCAGCGCAAGCGACGCCGAGGGTGCCGGCGAGCAGTTCACCGTCACCACCCTTCCGTTGGACAATGTCCCCAAGACCCAGGATGGCAAGGTGGACTGGAGCAAGGATTTCTTCGGGAAGATGAGCAAGCTGACCGTCAGCGGACAGCTTGAGGGCGAGACGTACGCCACCGCCATGAAGAACATCTACACCTTCGGCCCCACCTTCCGCTCGGAGAACAGCGTCACCAAGCGGCATCTCGCAGAGTTCTGGATGATCGAGCCGGAGATGAGCTTCTGCGATATCGAGGGCAACATGGGCGTGGCCGAAGAGTACCTGAAGTTCCTCTTCAAGGCAGCCCTCGAGAAGAATCCAGAAGACCTGGAGTTCTTCGAGAAACGCATCCAACCTGGCATCATCGAGACGCTTCGGCACGTCGTCGAGACTCCGTTCGCCCACATGACCTATACCGAGGCGATCAAGGTGCTCGAACCACACAACGGCGAGTTCGAGTTCCCGGTACACTGGGGCAGCGATATCCAGACCGAGCATGAGCGCTACCTGACCGAACAGGTCTGCAAGAGCCCGGTGATCGTCACCGACTATCCGGCCGCCATCAAGAGCTTCTACATGAAGCAGAACGAGGATGGAAAGACAGTCCGGGGCATGGACGTGCTGGTTCCGCGCCTGGGCGAAATCATTGGAGGAAGCGAGAGAGAGGTCGATTACGACAAGCTGCTTGCCCGCATGCGCCAGCTCGGCATGAATACCGACGCCTACTGGTGGTATACCGACCTGCGCAAGTACGGCTCGGTCCCCCACAGTGGTTTCGGCCTCGGCTTCGAGCGGGCGGTCATGTATGTCACCGGCATGCAGAACATCCGCGACGTCATTCCTTATCCGAGGGCTGTCGGCCAGATCGAGTTCTGATGGACTGGATCATCTGGAATCCCTGGCACGGTTGCACGAAATACAGCGAAGGTTGCCAAAACTGCTACGTCTACCGCAGGGACCAGCGAATCGGCAAAGATGCCTCTCTGGTCACCAAGACCAAGGACTACGACCTGCCCATGCGAATGGACAGGTCGCATCATTGCAAGGTTCCTGCCGGCAGCCATCTGTATTGTTGCATGACCAGCGACTTTTTCCTGGACAAGGCCGACCCGTGGCGCAAGGAAGTCTGGGACATGATCCGTCTGCGGAACGACCTTTCCATCACCATCATCACCAAACGTGCCGGACGGGTACGTTCCTGCCTGCCCCCTGACTGGGGGGATGGGTGGGAACATGTCACCCTCTGCGTCACCATGGAGAACCAGCGAGAGGCGGACAGGCGCCTTCCACTGCTCCTCGACCTCCCCTTCCGGCATAAGGAAATCATCTGCGAGCCGATTCTCGGCCCGATCCGCTTCTCTCTTCCGCTTTTTCCCATCGAGCAGGTGACCGTGGGAGGAGAAAGCGGTGATGCGGCCCGCCCCTGCAACTATGATTGGGTGCTCTCCATCAGAGAGCAGTGCATCTCCCAAAACGTCTCCTTCTTCTTCAAGCAGACCGGTTACCGGTTCATCAAGGACGGCAAAGGCTACCTGATCGACCGAAGCCTGCAGCAAAGCCAGGCGCGCAAAGCTTCGATCGATTACAGGTCGACGTGATACAGGGCGCTGCTGCTGGCCGCCACCATCTGTGCAGAGGAACGTACCTTGAACTTGATGAACAGGTGCTTCTTGTGGGTGTTGACGGTCGAGCGGCAGATCGACAGGCTGGAGCAGATTTCCTGGGTGGTCAGTCCGGCTGCCACCAGCTGGAAGACCTCCATCTCCCGTCTGGTCAGGGAAACCGAGCACTCGGCCTTGCGGGCCGTACCGAACAGCAGGTGGTACAGAGTCTGATGGAGTTGGGGTACGTCGACGGCCCGGTCGGCGTACCAAAGGTTCTCCCCTTCGGGCAAGGCGGCTACTTTCTCGCGCAGGTTGCTGACCAGCACCAGGATCTGCTTGTCCTTGTAGAGCTCACAGAGGACAGGCACCTCGCGGAACAGGGTGAGGTAGTCGCGGACCACCACCAACGCCACTTGGTCTTCCAGGACGGGAGGCTTCCGCGCCGTCCAGTAACAGAAGCGTGGCTCGAAGCCACTCGACTCGGGAAGGAGCCGTTTCGACTCCTCCTCGTCACGCACGTCAAAACACAGACAGGCAATAGGGTATCTCATACCCATTATTACCGCCTTTTTCCCCTTTCTTATCGCTGGAGCTTCTGCAAGGTCATGTCAAAGGCGTCGCTGAAGGCTTTCAGCTGCCGCTGGTCCATCCGCTGGGTGTGCTCGCTCTGCACTCCCCACTCCCGAAGCTGGGTGTTGATGTCCCGTTCCGACAGGCGTGGGGCGATATTGTGCTCGTCGTAGATGTTGCCACGGTCGTCCAGCACCACAGCCCCTTTCTCGATCAGGCGGGCGGCAAGGGGAATGTCGTGGGTGACCGCCAGCGCGGGAAGGGTCATATGCCCCACCAGCCAGTCGTCTGCGCTGCCATCCCCGGTCGGGACGACGACGTAGGAAAGACACCCCTTGAGCTTCTTCAGCTCCTTGGGGTCTGCCATTCCCTCCGCTTTTGCCTCACGGCGGAGACGGGCCGTCTCCTCCTCGCTGGCGACCTGGACATCCTTCAGCTTCCGGTCTGCGGCGAAGATGGTGGGGATCTGCTGCTTGAGAATACGGCGAAGGATGACCGCGCGGATGGCGGTCGGGACCGAATCCCCGTCAACGAACAACGAGAGCTTTCCTTCCATGCATCAGAGGGTATCCGATTCGGGAAATCTGCGCAACTTTTCATTTTTGAAATATTGTTGCATTTTTCGAATTGAGACCCTATGCTTAAAGTACCACAGAAGAACAGGAGGTCCCCTTCCATGGATATTTCCAAGCTTCAGAAAGCCCGATACGACTATAAGCCGAAGATGCCCAAGATTCTTCTGAGCGACATCGCTTGCATCAAGACCTACGACGAGGAATCCACCGAGAGTATCGGCGACCAGGCGCAAATCAAGAAACTGTTTCCCAGGACCTACGGCATGTCCGAGGTCACCATCAGGAGAGGCAAGTCCGCGGGGACCGGCAAGGAAATCAACATCGGCGTGATTCTCTCTGGAGGCCAGGCCCCTGGCGGCCATAACGTGATCGCAGGCTTGTACGATGCCATGCACAAGTCCAACATCGACAGCCACCTGATTGGCTTCAAAGGCGGCCCGAGCGGTCTCCTGAACGACCGCTGGATGGAGATTACCCAACCGCTGCTCGAATACTATCGGAACACCGGCGGTTTCGACATCATCGGCAGCGGACGGGACAAGATCGAGACCGAGGCGCAGATTGCCCAATGCGAGAAGGTGCTGCAGAAACACGAGATCAGCGCCCTGGTGATTATTGGTGGCGATGATTCCAACACCAACGCGGCGGTGCTCGCCGAGCAGTTTGCCGAACACAAAGTCCCGGTACAGGTCATCGGCTGTCCGAAGACCATCGACGGCGACCTCCGCAACGACAAGGTGGAGCTTCCCTTCGGCTTCGACACCGCCACCAAGACCTACTCGGAACTGGTGGGCAATATCGAGCGTGACGCCAACAGCTCGCGGAAGTACTGGCACTTCATCAAGCTGATGGGCCGCTCGGCCAGCCATATCGCCTTGGAGTGCGCCTTGGAGTGCCAGCCCAACATCGCCTTGATCGGCGAGGAAATCCAGGCGGAGAAGATGACCTTCCAAATGGTGGTCAGGCATATCGCCGACGTGGTCGCCACCCGTGCGGCGCGTGGCAACAACTTTGGTGTCGTCCTGATTCCTGAAGGCGTGATTGAGTTCATTCCCGAGTTCCAATCCCTGATCAATGAGATGAACGAGCGGATCGCCCAGAAAGAGCAGGAAATCTCCAAGCTGGCTTCCAGCAAGGAACGCATCGCTTTTGTTTCCAAACTGTTGACGCCAGAGCACTGCAAGGTTTTCATCCAACTGCCAGGCTTCGTTCAGGAGGAGCTGGTGATGGACCGTGACCCGCACGGCAACGTGCAGGTCTCCAAGATCGAGACCGAGAAGCTGATTGCCGAGATGGTGGACATCGAGATGGCCAAGCGCAAGAAGGCAGGCTGCTATCGCGGTTCCTTCAACTACCAGACCCACTTCTTCGGGTATGAGGGCCGGTGCGCCTTCCCCTCGAACTTCGACGCGAACTACTGCTACAGTCTGGGCTACACCAGCTTCGTGCTGATCGCAAACGGCCTGTCCGGATACATGGCCAGCATCGGCAACCTGCACGACTATGTCGACAACTGGCAGCCGGGCGGGATTCCGCTGACCATGATGATGGACATGGAGGAGCGCATGGGGGTCATGAAGCCGGTCATCCGCAAGGCGCTGGTCGACCTGAACGGCATCCCCTTCCAGTTCTTCAAGGCCCATCGCGACCAATGGGAGATCGAGACTTGCTACAACAACCCGGGACCCATCCAGTACTGGGGACCGGAGAACATCACCGACCGTCCGACCAAAACGGTCTGGCTCGAGCAGATGCATCACGAATAAGGTTTTGGAAAGCGGGAGCCACGAGGTTCTCGCTTTTCGTTCTTCCTGTTCGGATTCTGTACATTTCGCTCGATTCATGGGATGATGGATACAGATAAGGAGCATACACATGGGTGCATTCAAAGCGTATGATATTCGTGGTGTCTGGGGCACCGATATGAACGAAGAGATGGTCTACAAGATCGGTTTCTTCCTCCCCCGCTTGCTTGACTGCAAGGAGATCCTGGTAGGGCGTGACATGCGCCTCTCCTCCGATACCATTTTCGAGGCGCTCGCCAAGGGCATCACCGACAGTGGTGCCGACGTCTGGACAATCGGCAAATCGACCACTCCGATGGTCTATTTCGCCACCTGTTATTTCAAGGTCGGTGGTTCGGTCCAGATTACCGCGAGCCACAACCCGAAAGAATACAACGGCCTGAAAGTCAGCAGGACGATGGCGATACCGGTAGGGTACGACACCGGTTTGGCGGACCTCGAGAAGATGGTCGCCACCTTGCCCGTCACCCCAGTCGGGAAAAAAGGCACCATCATCGAGAAGGATGCGTTGACCCCGTATGTCGAGTTCCAGCGGAAGTATGTGACCGATTTCTCCAACCTGAAGCTGGCTGTCGACTGCTCCAACGGCATGAGTTCGATCTTGGTCCACAAGGTGCTTGGCGATGACAACATCATCTACATCAACGACCATCTGGACGGCAGCTTCCCCGACCACCAGCCCAACCCGCTGGAAATCAAGAACTGCGAGCATTTGATGCGGGTGGTACACGAAAACCATTGCGACCTCGGCATCATCTATGACGGGGATGCCGACCGTGTCAACCTGGTCGACGAGAAAGGCAACTATATCTTCGCCGACATCACTATGGCCATCCTCGGCATCGAGATGCTCAAGGGTATCAAGGGCGGAAAGGTTGTCGCCGACATCCGTTCCAGCCGCAGCGCTGTCGACTATATCACCAATACCCTTCACGGGGATGTCTACCTATGGAAGGTAGGACACGTCAACGCCAAGGCAAAAATCCGTGAAATCGGGGCTGTGTATGGCGGTGAGCTTGCCGGGCATTACTATTTCCGCGACTTCTTCAACTGCGACAGCGCGGGCTTCGCCACGCTGCACCTGCTGCCGGTCTTCAGCCAGGCAAAGAAGGAAGGAAAGAGCGCGAGCGACCTGGTGAAGGAAATCGTCAAATGGGCGACCAGCGGCGAAATCAACTTCCGCCTTGAGAAAAAGGACGAGGTCATCAAAGCCCTGTACGATGCCTACGCATCCAAGGCCGACAAAGTCCTGGACTTCGATGGCTACCGCTTCGACTTCAAGGATTGGTGGTTCAACGTCCGTAAGTCCAACACCGAGCCCTATCTCCGCCTGGTCCTCGAGGCCAAGACCCCGGAAGAGGTTGCGAGACGGGTCGAGGAAGTCAAGAAGTACATCCACGACTGACATAGGGATTTGAGTTTATTTCTGCCGCATCCCCTCGTGGAATGCGGTGCTTTATTCCTGATGAGCAAACAAACATACCCCCAAAAGAGGTTCTTCACGGAACGTTGGGGGATGAGGAACATAGGGTACCGCAATAGTTGCACAAAGGGCATGCCGTCTGGTTCCATGTTGGTTACCACTCACAAAAGGAAAACCAGACAAACATGCCCGCTTCACAAGATACCCGGATCCACCTTTCGTGTCGGCACTTCCGGTGCGGCTCTTTGCGGTTAGACCAACAGAGAAGGCGCCTGATTCTGCCGTTCTCCAGCACAAGGCAGACAGGCACGGCCGGATGCCCCACTGCAAGGGCAAGGTGCATGTCCATGACCACGGCGTGACGGTATGGCACGACCCAGACCCTCGAGGTGCGTTACCACCATTACCACATGCACCCAGTACGGCAAAGAGGTCCTCGGCACAGCATCAGCACCGGCAAGCTCGAGGGGTTCAACAACCGGATACAGGCGGCGAAGCGGATCGGCTACGGATACCGCGACGACGATTCCTTCTTCACCACAATCCGTTCCATTCCCATCCCTGATCTCGGCTCCCTATCCCCCAAGAAAACGTGAAGAGCCACAGAAAAGGCACCCGGTTGGATCCGGATGCCCGTTGGACTCAATAGGAATTTCCCATCACTGGATCACGATGAGGTTTTTCCACTTCTTGGCGTTCTTCACGATGTCAACAGTTCCATCGACCACATAGTTCGGGTTGCGGGAAAGCCGTTTCTCCACATTGGCCTTGTTGGGAATGGTAGTATTGTCGACCACAAGAAAAACCGGAAGACCATCGGCAAGCGCCTCTTCCAGCTCGCCCTTGCTGGTACCGCCACCCCGGAAATAGATGACGACGCCGTTGGTGTCGGCCGCGATCTTGATGTACAGGCTTTTTCCATCCACCACGACGGCCCAGTCGTCCACCGCGGTATCGACGAACACGACGTAGTCCTGCGGCTCGATGCCCCACTGTGCGGCGTTGCGGCTCACGATGCCGGCCATCTTGATGTCATGGTATCCCAGCATGTCGGCGATGGCGGGAATGTCCTTGTACGCCTGTCCGATACCGTCACTCGTCGCGCCCAGCACATACAAGGCATGGTCTCCTACTGTCCTGACAAGCATCTCGAGATCCTGCCTGACCTTGTCGGGATATGCGTACCCAAGACCCGAATAGCCGCCGATGACCACCACCTGATAGCCTTGGACCGCCTTTACCAGCTCGTCATACGAAACCACTTTGGTAGAGGTGGCGGCAAGTTGCTTCACATAGACGTGGTACAGGCCATCGCGGTGCGCGCGATCGATGGCGCTCTGGAACGGAGATGCGGCACACAACGAAACCGAGGCGCAAAGCGCGCACATAGCAAGAGCGATTTTCTTCATAGGAACTCCTCCTTACAGGGAAGTATCACCCTCTTTGGCGTTCTCTGTAAAGAAACCGGATGCAATCCCCATGCAGAACTAGTCATTCCAGCACTTCAAAGGAGTCCGGCCATATACGCGGGAAGGAAGATGATACCGTCCTCACAGTTCCAGTCACCTGCATGAATGACATACGGGATATGGAGCCGCTCTTGATACAAGGCCATGAATTTCCTGAGCGAAGAGAGCGTATGGAGGAAACCGGTCTTGACATCGAGGGGGGGGAAAAACGTGGTGCCGGTTTGTGATAGCGTTCTTTGCAATCAGGAAATCAATCTCCATCCGTTCGGACGCTTCTCTTTTTCCAGGGTTTGCGTAGAAGTAACGTTTGTGGCCTGATGCCGTCAGCATCTGTGCCACCATATTCTCAAAAACCATGCCTTCGTTGCATTCCAGCTTTCCGAGCAACAGTCAGAGGCCATCACCTCTTCGTCAAACGCATGGTGACGATCATGGAATCGTCAAGCAAAAAAAAGGAACTTTCATATTCTCGGAAACGAGCTCCACCGCCCAGAGAGGGGAGAAAGAACCTTTTCTCATGGCGCCCCAGTTGCTCAGGAATTTCGTCAAAGATTGCCTCGACCTTCCGCTCATAGTCCACGGCGTGCTTGTGGATATCACCACGGTACAGGTCCAGAATCCTTCGTTTCACTGCGTCGACAGCCGGAAAATCATGCGATGCCACGTATTCTTGGACAGCCTGTGGCATTCCACCCACGAGCAGATACTGTCTGAAACAGTCCATAGCCTTCCGGTGAAGCGCCTGCCCCATCGGCCTTCCTTCCTGGAAGTGCATGACGATTTCATCGTACAGCAGCTCCTGGCCAATAGCCCACATGAATTCTTCGAAATCCATGGGGTACATGCGTAGGTGCCGTTCTTCCGACGGAATGACGATATCTTTCACATGTTCACGGGTAGAAACGAGAGAACCTGTCTCCACACACAAATAGCGACCATCGGCGACCAGATATTTGATGGCAGCCCGTGCCTGCGGAAATTGCTGCACCTCGTTGAATAGAAGCAGGACGCCTGGGGCCTCCAGACGTCCTGCCATTGTCGTTGTATCGTCTTGATTGATGATTCTATGCGTTCGGCCGGCGGTACGCCTTCTCGTGGACTCCATAGATGGCTCTTCCGCTCGGCTCGTCCATGTTCTGGAACATCTTGTCCCATTTCAGTGCCGTTGCGGTCGAGCAGGCAACCGACGCCTCGTGGGGAACGCACTTGGCCTCGCTGGCAGTCGGGAAATGGCGGGTGAAAAGCACACGGTAGTAGTACTCTTCCTTGGTAGCGGGAGGATTGATCGGAAAACGGTCAGCCGCATGGCTGAACTCCTCGTCGCTCACCTCGCGGCTGGTCTTTTCCTTCAAAGTATCAATCCAGCTGTAACCGACACCATCGCTGAACTGCTCCTTCTGGCGCCAGACGATCTCTGCAGGAAGCATGTCCTCGAAGGCCTTGCGGACCACCCACTTCTCGATTTTGTCGCCGGAACACATCTTCACGCTGGTGGGAAGGTGCATGGCCACGTCGATGAACTCCTTGTCGAGGAAAGGCACCCTGCCCTCCACACCCCAGGCCGCCAACGCCTTGTTCGCCCTGAGCAGGTCGTACAGGTGAAGCTTGCCCAGCTTCCGGACCGATTCCTGATGGAACTCCTCGGCATTTGGAGCCTTGTGGAAGTACAGATATCCCCCGAAAAGCTCGTCGCTACCCTCTCCGGTCAGCACCATCTTGATGCCCATGCTCTTGATGAAGCGGGCAAGCAAATACATGGGAGTCGCGGCGCGGACCGTAGTGATATCGTAGGTCTCCAGGTGGTAGATCACATCATCCACCGCATCCAGAGCCTCCTGGATAGTGAAATGGACTTCATGGTGGACTGTACCAAGGGCTTTGGCGGCAAGCCGTGCCGCCTTCAGGTCGGGAGAATCCGCAAGACCGACGGCGAAGCTGTGCAGCCTCGGCCACCAGGCGACCTCAGTGTCCTGGCTCTCGACGCGCTTCTTGGCGTAGCGGGCGGTGATGGCGGCGATGACCGAGGAATCCAGTCCCCCGGAGAGCAACACCCCGTAAGGCACATCGCTCATCAGCTGGCGTTTGACCGCAGCCTCAAGTGCGACACGCACATCTCCTGCACACTGTTCGGGAGTCCGTCCATCATCGGCGATGACAGGCTTGTCCATCCAGTCGCGATGATACCACTGGACCACCTTTCCCTCGCGGGAATCGTAGTAGCTTCCGGCAGGGAACTCGGTGATTGTGTCGCACAACCCGTCCAATGCCTTCATCTCGCTGGCTACCCAGTAGTGGCCGTCCTTGTCCCAGCCCTGATACAGGGGAATGATGCCGAAATGGTCCCGACCGACCAGGTACCGGTCCTCCTTCCTGTCGTACAGGCAGAAGGCGAAGATGCCGTTCAGTTCCTCGAAAAGCCTGTCGCCCATATCCTTGTAGAGAGCAAGGATCACCTCGCAGTCGCTGTTGGTCAGGAACGTGCCTTCAGGATATCGGCTCCGGATCGTCTGGTGATTGTAGATCTCGCCATTGACCGCAAGGATCAGATTGCCATCCCTGCTCTTCAGGGGCTGTCCCCCGGAAAGCGGGTCGACGATCGCCAACCGTTCATGGCTGATGACGCAGTGCTCGCCCGTGAAGACGCCGGACCAATCCGGGCCGCGATGGCGGATCCGCTTGGACGCCTCCAGCACGCTGGCACGGAGGGACCCATCTACGTTCTTTACATCAAAAAGACCTACAAAACCACACATGACAACATTCTACCTCATATAAACCACTCGGCCGGGCTCCCGGAGAGGAGTGCCTGGTTCCTGATGTTTGGAGCCCGGCCTCGTGTCCGAATCATACGGTATAGAGCAACTGGCCGTACGTCGGCATCGGCCAATAACTGCTTGCCACCAGCAACTCTGCCTGGTCGGCGTACTTGCGAGCCTCGACCATGGCCGGAATCACCTTGTCGCGGTAATAGACCGCAGCCTCGAAACGCTCGCGCTTCTCCGCCTTCTCCGTCTCGTCGCTTAGCGTCCCGACAGCATCATAGAGCTTGTCCTCGATGCCGCCAAGCTGCTCGACCAGCGCGGTGTCCGCCTTGCAGGCAAGAGACTGGCTCACTCCACGGCGCGCCACCACCCTTTGGGCCAAGTCGCCCACGTAGTGGGAGATGGCGGGCAGGATCTGCTGGCGGACCATGTCGATTGCCGTCAAAGCCTCGATATGGATGGTCTTGGCATAGTTCTCGATCAGAATCTCCTGGCGGCTCTTCAGCTCGGTCTCGGTGAAGATGTGGAACTTCTTGAATGCCTCCACATTCTTCGGATCCAGGAAACGGGCCAACGCGGCCGGAGTATCCTTCAGGTTGGAAAGACCGCGACGGGCAGCCTCATCGACCCACTCCGGACTGTAGTTGTTGCCGTTGAAAATAATCCGTTTATGGGCGAGATAGTTCTCCTTGACCAGCTTGGTCAGCTCGCTTTGGAAATCCTCGGCCTTTTCCAGACGATCGGCAAAAAGGGACAGTTCGTCGGCGACAATGGTATTCAGGACAATATTGGGGCCTGCGACCGAGAAGGAAGAACCCAGCATGCGGAACTCGAACTTGTTGCCCGTGAATGCGAAGGGGCTGGTACGGTTGCGGTCCGTCGAGTCCTTGGGGAACTTCGGAAGCACGTGGACGCCAAGCAGCATCTGTTCCCTGCTCTTCTTGCCGGTCGGCTTGTCGGCGGCAATTGACTCCAGCAGGCCGGAAAGCTCGTCTCCGAGATACATGCTGATGATGGCAGGAGGAGCCTCGTTGGCACCGAGCCTGTGGTCGTTGCCGGCCGAAGCGACGCTGACCCTGAGCAATTCCTGGTAGTCGTCCACAGCGGCGATGACGGCCGAGAGGAACAGCAGGAACTGGGCATTCTCGCTGGCATTGTCGCCAGGGTTGAGCAGGTTCATGCCGGTATCGGTGGACATGGACCAGTTGTTGTGCTTGCCACTTCCGTTGACCCCGTCGAACGGCTTCTCGTGCAAAAGGCAGGCAAGACCGTGCTTGTCGGCAATCTTGCGCATCAACTCCATCGTCAGCTGGTTCTGGTCGGTGGCGACGTTGCTCTGGGTAAAGACCGGGGCAAGCTCATGCTGGCTCGGGGCGACCTCGTTGTGGCGGGTCTTGGCGTAGACACCCAGCTTCCACAGTTCCTTGTCCAGATCTTCCATGTAGCTCATGACCCGCGGTCGGAGGGAACCGAAATAGTGGTCGCTCAGTTCCTGCCCCTTCGGAGAACGGGCACCGAACAGGGTGCGGCCGGTATAGACCAGGTCGGGTCTCTTGCGGAACTGTTCCTTGTCGACCAGGAAGTACTCCTGCTCGCTGCCGACGGTGGTCATCACCCTGCCCACCTCGTCATGGCCGAACAGGTGCAGGATACGCTTTGCCTGCTCGTTCAGAGCCTCCATGCTGCGCAATAGCGGGGTCTTCTTGTCCAACGCCTCGCCGGAATAGGAGCAGAAGGCGGTCGGAATATACAGCGTGGTGCCCTTGACGAAGGCGTAACTCGTCGGATCCCAGGCAGTGTAGCCACGGGCCTCGAAGGTTGCCCGCAGCCCTCCCGAGGGGAAGGAAGAGGCGTCAGGCTCGCCCTGGACCAGCTCCTTGCCGGAGAACTCCATGATCACCCGTCCGCCACCGGCAGGGGCGATGAAGGCGTCGTGCTTCTCCGCGGTGATGCCCGTCATCGGCTGGAACCAGTGGGTGAAATGGGTGGCTCCCTTCTCCAAGGCCCAGTCACGCATGACGCTGGCGACGACGTTGGCGATACTCAAATCGAGATCCTTGCCTTTGCTGATCGTCTCCTTCAACTGACGGTAAGTCTCTTTCGGAAGACGCTTCTGCATGACGGCATCGTTAAACACATACTCGCCAAAATAGTCCGCAATAGTTTCCATCTGACACCTCCAGGGTACAAAAAAAAGACGCCGTGGCCGAAACCACAGCGCCTTTGCTGTATGTCGATGGTAATACCCTTTCTTGCGGTTTGTGTCAACTCCCCTTTTGCGCTGGACATTTTTCCATCCCCACGGTACACTCATCACGCAACACACGGACAAAGGCGTCCGGTACCTGCACCAAGAAAGGTGTCGATACCGGACGCCTTTTTTATATTCCGAGAGGAGTGCCGGGATGACAGGCGAAGAAGGTTTTCTGGAAGGACGAGAACACATCCCCAGCGGGTGCGCGATCTGCGGATTGATCGACCGGACTGGCAGACGCTTCAGTGGCGATGCCGCCATCAGGTCCATCAGTGTCATGCATGACCGGTCAAATGGTCTGGGAGGTGGATTTGCCGGTTATGGCATCTACCCTGAGTACAAGGATTTCTACGCATTCCATCTCTTCTTCTACTCGACCGACGCAAAGAAGCAGACCGAAGCCTACCTGGACGAGTACTACGACGTGATCAACCTCTCCAAGATTCCGGTCACCCGGACCAAAGCAATCACCGATGAGCCATTGATCTGGCGCTATTTCGTCGCGCCATCCCCCACCAAACTGGCGGAAAGCCAGCTTGACGAACAGGAATTCGTCGTGCGCAGCGCCATCCATATCAACTCGACCATCAAGGGAGCCTACCTCTTCTCCTCAGGCAAGAACATGGGAGTCTTCAAAGCCGTCGGCTATCCCGAGGACGTCGGGCGTTTCTACCGCTTGGACGAATATGAAGGCTACTGCTGGACCGCGCATGGAAGGTACCCGACCAACACTCCTGGCTGGTGGGGAGGCTCCCATCCGTTCGCCCTGTTGGACACCACGGTGGTGCACAACGGAGAAATCTCCAGCTACGACGCCAACCGGAGGGCGATCGAGATGTTCGGCTACCGTTGCACGCTTTCGACCGATACCGAGGTGATCACCTACATGCTCGACTACCTGCACCGGCGAAAGGGTCTTTCCTTCAGGGAAACGGCGCAAATCCTCGCCGCTCCCTTCTGGTTCGAGATCGAGCACATGCATGACAGGGAAAAACAGCTGGCGACCTATCTGAGGACTACCTACAGCAGTTTCCTCGTCACCGGTCCGTTCAGTATCCTGATCGGCTTCACGGGAGGGTTGATGGCATTGAACGACCGCCTGAAACTCCGCAGCCTGGTATCCGGGTCGAAGGGCTCCATGACCTATTTCGCCAGCGAGGAAGCAGCCATCAGGGCCGTCGAGCCCGAGGTGGAAAACCTGTTCGCCCCGCGTGGCGGAGAACCGGTCGTCGTGCATGTGGAGGGTATGTGAGATGGACTATCAGATTACGGAATTCCTCGTGGAACGGGACCGGGAGCGCTGTACAGTCTGCCGGCAGTGTGAACGGCAATGCGCCAACGGAGTACATCATTACGACAGCAAGCTGAACCGGATGGTGGCGGACGAGACCAAGTGCGTCGACTGCATGCGCTGCACCATCTTCTGCCCCACCCACGCGATCCGGATCGTCAAGAATCCCCAGACGTTCCGGGAGAACGCCGGCTGGCGTGCGGAGAACATCCAGGACATTTACCGGCAGGCGGAAAGTGGAGGGGCACTGCTCTCCTCCATGGGGTGTCCGAAGCCCTACCCCATTTATTGGGACAAGATCCTGATCGGGGCCAGCCAGGTGACCAACCCCTCGATCGACCCCCTCAGGGAACCGATGGAGACCAAGACCTTCCTGGGCAACAAGCACTGTCCGATCGAGCGGGACAAGGACGGACGCATCGTCCCCAACAGCCATCCGCTCTTGGAGCTTTCCCTGCCAATCCTCTTCAGCGGCATGAGCTATGGCTCGATCAGCTACAACGCGCACAAGGCGCTGGCCATGGCCGCCGAGCGGCTCGGCACCTTCTACGGCACCGGAGAGGGCGGACTGCACAAGGATTTCTACCCATACGGACCCCACACCATCGTCCAGGTCGCCAGTGGACGCTTCGGCGTCGAGCCGGCCTACCTGAACGCCGGCGCGGCCATCGAAATCAAGATGGGACAGGGAGCCAAGCCTGGCATCGGCGGGCATCTTCCGGGAAGCAAGATGGTGGGCGACATCGCCCGCACCCGCATGGTGCCTGAAGGGTCGGACGCCATCAGCCCCGCCCCGCATCACGACATCTACTCGATCGAGGACCTCAGGCAGCTGGTCTCGATCCTGAAAGAGGCGACCGGCTACACCAAGCCGGTGATCGTCAAGGTCGCAGCGGTGCACAACATCAGCGCGATTGCCAGCGGCATCGCCCGCAGCGGTGCCGACATCATCACCATCGACGGCTTCCGTGGCGGTACCGGGGCAGCCCCGAAACGGATCCGGGACAACGTCGGCATCCCGGTCGAGCTTGCCTTGGCGGCGGTCGACCGGAGGCTGCGCAGCGAGGGCATCCGCGACCGGGTCAGCCTCGTCGTCAGCGGCTCGATCCGCAGCTCCGCCGACGTGGTCAAAGCAATCGCCTTGGGAGCGGACGCCGTATCGATCGCCACCAGCGCATTGATCGCATTGGGTTGCCACCTCTGCCGCACCTGCCAGAGCGGACGTTGCAACTGGGGCATCGCAACCCAACGCCCCGACCTGGTAGCCAGGCTCGACCCGGAGGCGGGAGCGCAGCACCTGGTCAACCTGATCACCGGCTGGAAGAGCGAGGTGGTGGAGATGATGGGGGGCATGGGCATCAACTCGATCGAGGCGCTCAGAGGCAACCGCGCCATGCTCAGGGGCATTGGTCTGACCCAGCCCGAGCTGGAAATCCTCGGCATCAGCCACGCAGGAGCTTGATATGCAGCAAATCAATGTACAGGGAATGCAGGCGGAAGCCTTGAACCAGATGATCCGGACCAGCAAGGAGCGGAAGTTCCTGCTCTGCGGGGTCAACGGGCAACGCTATATCGGCTGTGGCCTGAAAGGCTACTCGATCACCATCGAAGGCACCGCGGGCAACGCCACCGGCGCCCTGAACGACGGCAGCGAGATTGTCGTACACGGGAACGTCCAGGACCAGGCGGGAGATACGATGAACGGCGGCAGCATCATTGTCACCGGCAGTGCCGGTGACGCCCTCGGTTACGCGATGCGCGGAGGCGAGATCCTGGTTGGCGGCTCGGTCGGATACCGCTGCGGCATCCACATGAAGGCCTATCAGGAACGCCAGCCCCTGATTGTCATCGGCGGCTCGGCCGGCTCCTTCCTCGGGGAATACCAGGCCGGAGGAACGATCGTCGTCCTCGGCATGCACGTCTCCGGTTCCCTTGTGGGTCCCTGCTGCGCCCGTGGCATGTACGGCGGAACCATCTTCCTTGCTGGAGACAAGCCGGAGGATCTTCCCGACAAGGTACTTCATCGGGATGCCACCAGCGAGGACATGGAACATATCTCACGCCTGATTGAGCCGTATTGCCATCGTTTCCGACTAGACAAAGAAAGCCTGCTTGCACATCATTTTTCCGTATTGGAACCCAACTCGTCCAATCCGTACCGGCAACTGTACACCTACGCGTAAGGAGGAAGTCATGAATACGACCGAACAGTCCGTACTGCAGTTCGTCAGGGAACAGGATGTCAGGTTCGTCAAGTTGTCCTTCTGCGACATCTTCGGAAACCTGCAGAACATCAGCATCTCCAGCAAGGAGCTGCCCCGCGCCTTTGAAAGCGGCATCAGCTTCGATGCCTCGTCGATCCGTGGCTTCCTCTATTCGGACAGGTCCGACCTCTTTCTCTTTCCTGACACCACCACCCTCTCCCTGCTTCCCTGGAGGCCGGCCCAAGGACGGGTAGTCCGCATGTTCTGCTCGATCCGCAAGCCGGACGGCACCCCTTTCGAAGGTGACAGCCGCGGCTACCTTGCCCGCACGGTAGAGAGCGCCTATCGGAAAGGCTACGATTTCTCCATCGGGCCGGAGTGCGAGTTCTATCTCTTCAAGTGCGATCCGGAAGGCAATCCGACCCGCACCCCGATCGATACCGGCACCTACTTTGATGCCGCTCCGTTTGACCGAGGCGAAGATGTCAGGCGCAACATCTGCCTGACGTTGGAGGAGATGGGCTTCTACACCGAACGCAGCCACCACGAGAGCGGCCCAGGCCAGAACGAGATCGATTTCCGCTACGGCGAGCCGATGGAAGCTGCCGACAACACGATTCTCTTCAAGAACGTGGTGCGGATGATGGCGGACCGTAGCGGTATGTTCGCCTCCTTTCTTCCCAAACCGATTCCCGACGAGAGCGGCAGCGGCCTGCATGTGAACATGTCCCTCCGGGAGCCGGATACGGCAAAGCACGAGCAGATGATCGCCGGCATCCTCAGCCATATCTCGGAGATCACCGTCTTCGCCAACCCTCTGGCAAACAGCTATGAGCGGCTTGGCAGCTGGGAAGCGCCGATCCATATCGGCTGGGGTGACTCCAACCGGAGCCTTCTTGTCCGAGTCCCTGCAGCCAAGGGGGCATACACCCGCTTCGAGGTGCGCTCCCCTGACCCTTCCTGCAATCCCTACCTGACGTACGCACTGCTTATCAGGGCGGCGGTGGAAGGGTTGGAACATCAGATGGCCATGCCCGCTTACGCAGGCAACGACCTGCCAGGCAACCTGGGCGAGGCGCTTGCCATCGCCCGCAAGAGCGTGTTTCTCAGAGACGCGATGAACGAGAGGATGCTTGATGGATATCTCAAGGCCAAGGAGAGCGAATGGGAGGCGTACCAGGAGTCGGGTGACAGTGTCAGCCGCTACTTCCTGACGACATAGCATGGAACGGATACTGGTGGTTTCACGCAGCGAGCAAGGAGCGAAGGCGCTCCAGTCCCTCATCGAGACGCATGAGGGGGCAGTCTCGCTCACCATCAGTCCTTCCGCCTCCGACGCCCGGACCAAGGTGCTTGACGAGGACTGGGACCTCGTGGTGGTCAACACCCCGATGGAGCACGGCCTTGGCGAGGACCTGGTGCGCATGATTACCGAACAGTCCTCCGCTCCGGTCATCATGCTGGTCAGGGATATCTACATCGGTTCCATCAAGGACGAAATGGAACGGGAGGGAGTCCTTGTCGTATCCAAACCCCTGATCAAGGAACTTTTCTGGCAGGCGCTGAGCCTGTCCCGGGCGATGCGGGCCCGCATGCACGGAATGGAGGAACGGAACCGGTCACTGGAACGGAAAATCGAGGAAATCCGGATGGTCGACAAGGCCAAATGGGTCCTGATCCGCCGGGGTATGGACGAGGAGAGCGCCCATAAATTTATCGAAAGACAGGCGATGGACAGGCGTCTGAGCCGCGCCGCCATAGCCGATGAAATTCTCAATCGAGGTGCGAAATGACCAAACATATTTTTGTGACGGGAGGAGTGGTTTCCGGCCTTGGGAAAGGCATCACCGCTGCCTCTCTCGGACGGCTGTTGAAATGCCGCGGATTGAAGGTAGCCAGCCAGAAGCTGGATCCCTACATGAATGTCGACCCGGGCACCATGAGCCCCCTGCAGCATGGCGAGGTCTACGTGACCGACGATGGTGCGGAGACCGACCTGGACCTTGGGCACTATGAGCGTTTCATCGACGAGAATCTGAACAAGTACGCCAACCTGACCAGCGGCAAGGCCTACTGGTCGGTTTTGAACAAGGAACGCCGGGGCGAGTACCTGGGCAAGACGGTCCAGATCATTCCCCATGTCACCAATGCGATCAAGGAGTTCATCTACGCATTGGACAAGAGCACCAAGGCCGACGTGGTCATCACGGAAATCGGCGGCACAATCGGCGACATCGAGAGCCAGCCCTTCCTCGAGGCGATCAGACAGATCAGCCACGAGCTGGGCCCTGGCAACTGCCTGTTCATCCACGTGACACTGGTCCCCTACCTGCGTTCCAGCGGAGAACACAAGAGCAAACCGACCCAGCACTCCGTCAAGGAGCTGATGAGCAGCGGCATCTTTCCCGACATCATCGTCACCCGCAGCGACATGCCGATCGAGCAGTCGGTCAAGGACAAGATCGCCCTTTTCTGCAACGTCAAGCAGGACTGTGTCATCGAGAACCGCAACTGCAACATCCTTTACGAGGTGCCGTTGATGCTGCACGAGCAGCATTTCGACGACATCGTCTGTCGCGAGCTGAGGATGGAGACCAAACCGATCGATCTGACCGCCTGGCAGGCGATGATCGACCGGGCCAACGAGGCGAAAAAACAGGTCACCATCGCCATGGTGGGCAAGTACATGGAGCTGAAGGACGCCTACCTTTCCGTCAACGAGGCGTTGAAGCACGCCGCCTGGCACAATGGCGCCAACGTGACGATCAACTGGGTCGAGGCGGAGGACGTGACCGAAAAGAGTGCCGACAAGCTGCTTGGATCGGCTGACGGCATTCTGGTTCCCGGTGGCTTTGGCGAACGGGGCATCGAAGGAATGATCGAGGCCTGCCGCTATGCCAGGACCCATCACAAGCCCTACCTGGGCATCTGCCTTGGCATGCAGATCGCCGTCATCGAGTTCGCCAGGAACGTGCTCTGCTTCCACGACGCCACCTCCACCGAGTTCAATCCGGATACCACCCATCCGGTCATCGCCCTGATGCCGGACCAGAGGGGCAACATTCCCAAAGGGGGAACGATGCGGCTGGGCGCCTATCCTTGCGAGATCAGGAAAGGCACAATCCTGGAGGAATGCTACGGTACCACCCATATCGAGGAACGTCACCGCCACCGGTGGGAGTTCAACAACGACTACCGCGGGCAGATGCAGGACAAGGGGCTGGTCATTGCCGGTCTCAGCCCGGACGGCCGGCTGGTCGAGGCTGTCGAGCTCTCCCCAAAAGAGAACCCCTTCTTCGTCGGAGTCCAGTACCATCCCGAGTTCAAGAGCCGGCCGGACAAGGCGCATCCGCTCTTCTGCGGCCTGATCGCCGCCAGCCTGAAGCACTGAGGCGGCTTGTCTTTTTTCCCTCCCTTCCCTACTCTGGAGAAGGGAGGATTTCTGTATGCGCATAACTGAACTGGCACATGGCTGGACACTGGCTCCCACCCACGAGCAGGAAATCCATCAGCACACCCGGCTTTTCACCCGGAAGACGGGTATCCCCGTAGAGCTTCCCCTGACGGCCAAGAAGGCATTGGTGGCTTCAGGCGAGGCGAAGGAATCGGACACCTGGCCCGACGAGGCTTCCTGGAACCTGCAGACCTCGTTCCATCTTCCCGAGGAACCGGGGAAGAACCACCTGCTGATGGCTCTTCCCCAGCGGAAAGACGATATCGCCGTGACGTTGGGGGACGCAAAGCCAATCAATGTGGCGAAGGGATCCAATCCCCTCTTCCTGGATATCACTGCTCTTGCCGCAATCGGACGCAACACCCTGACCCTGTCGGGAAAAGGGTTGTACCTTGACGAGGCTCCCCGTCTGGTCGAGACCGACAGTTTTCTGGTCGAGCAGAGCTGGATCAGCCTGCAGCAGCGTGGCAGAACCTGGAAGGTAGTCTGGCACGCCAAGGTGGATTGTTTCAAAGCCGGGCGGCAAGGCTGGAAACTCACCTTGGATGGCCGGAGCAGTGCTGGCTTCTGGAATCTTGCCGAGGGCGAGGAAGAAGTCGAGGCCTCGCTTTCCGTCAGGGATCCAGAGTCCTACACGCCGGAATCACCGGTCCTTTCCACCCTGGTGATGGTCGCCGGAGACAGTTGCGAGCAACGGCAGATCGGCTTCTCCAGCTATGCCATGGAAGGCTCCCTGCCCATGGTCAACGGGACGAGGACGCAGTTGCGCGGGGCGCTCTGGCGGGGGCGTGATGCCAGCGAGGATATCCAGGGACTGGTACAGAGCGCCAAAGCGGCCCACATGCGGCTGCTGCGCGTCACCTGTTTCGAGTCCGAGGAATTCTACCGTACCTGCGACCAGGAGGGCATCCTGGTCCTGCAGGACCTGTCTGGCGACCCGGAACTCGATTGGCAAGTACGACGGATCGCCAGCCACCCATCCCTGTTCGGGTGGTACCTGTCCGACCTGCCCAAGGATGGAAGCAAAGAAGCTTTGCTCGCTTTGGACCGGATGGCCCAGGACATCGCCAAAACCGTAGGGGTCTGCGATGGGAGGCACCCGTTGCTTTTTCGGTATCTGGATGACTCCATCGGGGAAAGTCTCGGAAACGAGATGGGAAAGGAAGCCGTTTTCTCCCACTCCTCCTTGGTCCTCGGCTTTGGCTGGGGAAGCTACCCCTGCCTGACCGCACTGCAGAGGGCCACGGGAGAGGAGCATCCTAACCTGACCGGAAGCAAGGTGGAGGCCCTTGAGGAACATCACGGAGAAATTGGACGGATCTATGGGGCTTTGGCGTCGATGTTCGCCATGCCGGACGACCGGAGGCAGGTCATCTACCTTTCCCAATGCCTGCAGGCGCTCGTCCTGAAGCAGGCGGTTGATGGCTGGAGGGTACAGGACAAGCGGATGGGTATGATCCTGATCGACGAGCTGGCGGAAAAGCGCCGCGAGGTGGGCAGCGCACTCATCGGGCAGGACTCCAAATGGAAGCTTGCCATGTACGCCGCACGGGATCTTTTCTTCCAGCCGGTACGGCCGGTTGCCCGGATGGAGGCGGATGGATCGGTGAGCCTGTTCGCGGTCAACGACGGGGTGTGTCCCCTCAAAAGCGCTACGTTCACCGCCACGTTGCTCCCCTACGACGGCATCACGCGCCCGATCCTGAAAAAATACGTGGTCAGCGTCCCCGCGGGGGGAGTGAAAAAGGTGGGCATCCGGAGCGCAGAGGAACTTGCGCCCTACCGGACCACCCATTTTCTTTCCCTTTCGCTTGTCTGGAAGGACGGGACGGCCGAGGACGGAATCCTGCTGGACAAGCCCAAGGCGTGCAGGTTTCTTCCCACCCAAGTGGCCTGCACGTTCAGCAGGGTGGCGAAGGGAATCGGGATTACCCTCGCAAGCAAACGCCCTGCGTTGATGGTGGGACTGGACCAAGGAGAGCTCAAGGGGTCTTTCAGCAGGAACTGGTTTCCTCTTTTCGACAAGGCGAGCGTCGTTTTCGAGACCACAGGGAACTATACCTTGCAACAGGTCAAGGAGCAGCTGTCGGTCTTCCATCTGGCGGAAGAAGCGTAAGAAGACCCACACCTGCCCGGCGTTTTTTTGCTTGCCAAGCATCTCTCTGAACATGTTCCGCTTATTTCGCTTTTTGTTGGACAGCCCTTGACACTGTTACCGGATTTTCGGTATCAATAGAACCGAATTTTCGGTAAAAATTTACCGATTATTCGGTAGATGGCAAAAATGATGAAACTAAGTCAAGAAACAATTATCACCACCTATATCTCCCTTTTGTCCTGGTCTCCCTGGTCCGAGGTATCACTTTCCCGTGTGGCCAAAGAGCTGGGGGTCTCCAAACCGGCCCTTTTCCACTACTTCCGCAACAAGCAGGAGCTGGACGACGCGACTTTCGTCCATGTGCAAGCCCAACTGGAAGCCTTGGCTTCGACCTTTGAGACGATGGATTCGAAAGCGGCTATGCTTGCAGCAAGCAACTTCCTGCTCGACCATGTCAACGAGTGCGCCTTTCACCTGCAGCTGATCATCAGCCGCAGGCTCTCCACCAAAACACTGGTCAAGGACAAGCAGATCCCCCACAAGGGGACGCCGTTGATGTTCTTCGCCATGGTGTGCTACCTCAGCCAGATCGGCTCACAGATCATCTGCGCCAAGCTGCAAAAGAAAAAACAGGTCGAGCCGCTGATAGACCAGTTGCTTGCCCTCTTCCAGAATGGGTTGCAGATGGAGCGAGGGACGGTCGATTTCCAGCGGACGGTGGTCAAACCGGAGGAAATCGGGGATTGCCGGTACCTGAAGGCGCTGGATGCAGTGCTCCACGCAAGTGGCATGCAGAGCGTCTCCGTGGCGAATTTCGCCCAAGCGCTCGGGGTGGCGCCCAGCACGCTCTACTCTTCTTTCAAGGACAAGGACGAGATGCTGGCCAGTATCGCCACCGAAGAAATCAACCGGATGCTTGGCGTGGTCGAATCCCACTTGGACGAGCAGATGGAGATTCCCGTCCTGATCGAAACCATCATCCGGACCGTATACAGCTACCTGTCCTGCCAGGTAGACACGGCCAAGTTCATCGACGGGTTGTATGTCGCCTTTTCCCAGCGCACGGTCTTCAAAGCGTATCCCGATATGCTCCGGGCCTACGACGCGTTGGAAGCCCTTTGCGCAGGAAGCGGGATCTTCATGGTCACGCTTCCCGCAAGTCTATCGATCGCCCTGGAAGACACCCCGTCAGGACTCACCCTGGAGGCGATGATCGACTTCCTCTATCACGGTATCAACAAGGAGATTGCATGATGCACAAGAAATCCTTTACCACATTGGCGGCAGTGCTGTTGGTTGCCGCCTCGGCCTCCGCCCTTGACCTGAGCGTCGACCAAGCAGTGGACTACGCGCTCCAGCACAGCCGTACCCTCCAGTCCAGCCGCATCGACCTGGAAATCCTTGAGAAGGACGACAAGACAAGCTGGAACAGCCTGCTGCCGACCATGCAGGTCAACACGATGATGTCACGCAGGAACGAAGTGGGATCCTACACGGCGAGCGGTTATACCACTACCGATCCGAATTGGTCTCTGGTGACCAACCTCTCCTTCTCCTGGAACTTCACCCCGGCCCTTCTGACCCAGATGGAACTGACCAGGCAAAAGTACGAGAACGGACAGCTGACCTGGGACCAGGCGGTCGCCGACACCAAGGTGAACGTCAAGAAGCTCTACTACGCCATCCTGCTCCAGCAGGAGTCGTTGGAGATCAGCGAAGAAACGTTGGCGAACCAGAAGGAGCGGATGGAACAGACCGAACAACAGTACCACGACGGGTATGCCAGCGAGCTCGCCTACCTGCAGACCCAGGTCGCCTACGAGAACCAGCTTGCCACCGTCAAGAAGGCCCGCCAGTCGGTCAACGAGCAGAAACGCAACCTTGCTTTCGTGCTCGGCATGGACGAGACGGTCGAGCTGCATCTGACCACTCCGATCGAGACCGAGTTCGTCGACGTCGACGCTGCCCGTGCCTACAGCCGCATCGGATACCGCTTCGATATCCGGAACCTGGAACAGCAGGCCGCCATGCTGGACACCCAGCTGAAGATGCTCGACCAGAGCTCCTTCTACCCGGTTTTCGTGGCAAGCGCATCGGGAACCCCGACGATCGCCGATATCTCGGAGAAGTGGTTCGACCGGGATTCAGGCAACTGGACCGACCAGGGTTCCCTTTCCTTCGGCCTCTCCTTCAACGTCACCAACGCCCTCCCCTGGTCGAGCAACCGGCAGAGCGCCCGGCAGTTGAAGCAGAACATCGAGAAGATGCAGGTGACCCGCAACACCCTGAACGCCAACGCACACCTGGAAATCACCAACCTGCTGGATGAGCTCGACCAGGCACGCGAGGCAATCGGGAGCGCCGAGCGCAACATCACCCTCGCGCAGAAATCCTACGATATGACGAGCGAAGCCTATCAGACCGGTTTCTCGGAACTGCTGGACGTCAACGACGCGCAGCAAGCACTCAACCAGGCAAAGCTTGGCAAGATGAGCGATCAGTACACATACCTCTGCGCATTGCTCGACCTTGAGTACGCGACGCAGGACAACCTCTAAGGAGACGTATATGAAACACAAGACTATGATGATCATGGGGGCCGCTTTGCTGTCCCTGACGATGGCTGGATGCAGCAAGCTCACCCAGAAGGGAGAAACGGTCCAAGCCGAGACTCCAGCGGCCGAAGTGGCGAAAACGGTTACCGTCCAGGTAGCCACCGCCACCCAGGGACATATCGCCTCCTACCGCAGTTTCGGCGGTGATGTGGTGCCCCATGACACCAAGAGCATCATCCCCACCACCAGCGGAGAGGTCAAGGAACTGCTGATCGAGGAGGGCGACGTGGTCAAGAAGGACCAGGTGGTCGCGAGAATCGACCAATCCAAGGCGGGCATGCGCTACCAGCCGACCGAAATCAAGAGTCCGATCGACGGTACGGTCAGCGTCGTCAATACCCAGCTGGGCGCCCAGGCTGCCATCGGACAACCGATCGGCACGGTCATCAGCACCGACAACCTGGAAATCAAGTTCGACGTCGCAGAGCGGTTGCTCTACGCCGCCAAGCTCGGAGGCAAGGTCGACGTTTCCTTCGACGCGTTCCCCGGGCAGGTCTTCCGCGCCACCATCGTCAAGCTCGGGGCGACATTGAACACCTCGACCCGTACCCGTGAGGTGACCATCAAGCTGGATGACGATGGCGGGCAGGTAATCAGCGGCATGTACGCCCGCGTCAACGTCCTGCTGGACGAGGCTGACGACGCCATTCTGGTGCCCAGCAACGCCATAAGCGGCAGTGCGGTCTTCATCGCCAGAGACGGAATCGCCCACAAGGTACCGGTCAAGACCGGCATCGAGGCGGATGGCAAGGTCCAGATTCTTGAGGGAGTCGACGCGGGAGACCAGGTGGTGGTCGCCGGTATCTCGCAACTTTCCGACGGCACCCCTGTCAACGTGCTCTAAGCAAGGAAGGAGCTGTAGATGTCTGTATCCAAATACTCAGTCAAACACCCGACCATGATGCTGATCCTCTTTCTGGTCCTCACGGCCTTGGGTGTCTATTCGGCAACCAGCCTTCCGCTGGACCTGATGCCCGAGATGAACATTCCCTACGTCCTGGTTTCCACGACCTACACCAACGCCTCGCCGAGCGAGGTTGAGGAAAAGGTGACCGAGACTCTGGAAAGTTCTTTGTCCGGCATCTCCGGCCTGAAGCATATCACCAGCACCTCGAGCAAGGGTTCGAGCATGATCATGCTGGAATTCACCACCGACACCAACATGAGCGAGGCGACCGGTACCATCAGGGACCGCATCGACATGGTCCGCGGCTACCTGCCCGATGACGCGGACAGCCCGACGATCATGAAGATCGACCTCAACATGATGCCGATCATCGTGCTTGCCATGAGCAGTGACGACATGAGCGCAGAAGAGCTGCGGACGCTGGGCAACGACACCGTCAAGCCCCGCCTGCAGCAGCTCGATGGCGTCGCATCCGTCTCCGTCATGGGTGGCCGTGAGAGAGCGGTACGCGTCGAGGTCTCCAAAGAGAATCTCGCCGCCATGGACCTCTCGATCACCTCGGTCGGCCAGATGATTGCCGCACAGAACGTCAACACCGCAATCGGTTCCATCGTCGAGAACGGCCTCGACTGGTCCATCACCACCGATGGCACCTACGATACGATCGACCAGATTGGTGATGTCGTCGTGGCATACAAGCCCGACGCCACCGGCACGGTCCACCGCGTCCTGTTGAAGGACATCGCCACCATCACCGACTCCTTCAAGGATCCGACGAGCAACGCCTACGTCAACGGCAAGCCTTCCGTCGCCCTGATGGTGACCAAGACCAGCGGTTCGAATACCGTCGGCGTCGTCCATAGCGTGCGTGCCGCATTGCCTGAAATCGAGGGCATGATTCCCAATTCCGTCAAGATCAGCGAGGCATACAACTCCTCCGATACCATCGAGGAGTCCATCGCCAGCGTCGCGGAGTCGCTGTACGAAGGCATCCTGCTGGCGGTCATCGTCCTGTTCCTGTTCCTCGCGAACTTCAAGAGCACGCTGATCATCGCCCTGGCCATCCCCACTTCGCTCTGCATCACCCTGGGAGCCATGTACTTCTCCGGCCTGACGCTGAATCTGATGACCTTGGCAGGCCTGACCCTCGGCGTCGGCATGCTGGTGGACAACTCCATCGTCGTCTTGGAGAACATCTTCAACTACCGGCAACGGGGAACGAAAATCACCGTCGCCTCGATTCTCGGCAGTGAAGAGATGATCATGTCCATCATCGGCTCCACCCTCACTTCCATCTGCGTCTACCTGCCGATGCTGATGTACGGCAGGGAGCTCGGCCTGATCGGTGACGTCTTCAAGGGACTCGCCTTCACCATCTGCTTCTCGCTGACCTGCTCGCTCTTGGTCGCCATGATGCTGGTGCCGGTACTCACCAGCAAGTACCTGAAGCTGGGAGACCTGCGCAAGCGCAACCTGCTGCAGAGGGGTGTCGACGCCTTCCAGGAGAAGATGGACAACGCCTATGGCGCCATTGTACGCTTCAACCTGCACCACAAGATCCTGTTCCTCGGCATTCTGGCAGCCCTCGCCTTCGTTACCATCCAGGCAGGCACCAAGGTTGGTTTCAACTACATGCCGGAATCAATCGAGAACCAGATGTCCATCAGCATCGAGCTGCCTCAGGGTACCGCCTTGGAGGAGACCGACAAGGTGATCACTGGATTCATGGACCTGCTCGCCGACAACATCAAGGGCACCAAGATCATGATGGGCACCGATGGCAGCGGCATGATGACCATGGGTTCCAGTGGTTCCTACATCGGCTCGATCTATGTGATGTTCCCCTCCTCGAAGGAGGCACAGCCAGGGGACGATACGGTGACGACCACCAAGCGCAAGCTTCCCGAGCTGGCAAAGCAGTTCCCCCAGGCCACGATCACCGTCAACAACAGCCAGTCCGCGGGTTCTTCCTCCAGCGGCATGAAGCTGAAGATCAAGAGCAGCAACCTGGATCTGGCCCGCGAAACCAGCCGGAAGGTGCTCGACGTGCTCAACGCGCAGGCAGGCGACTACATCTACGACATCGAGAGCGACTTGAAGGAGGGTCTGCCCGAGGCGCAGATCGTCTACGACCGCGAACGCATGTACATGCTCGGCCTGACCGTCAGCGGTGTCAACGCGGAGCTGCGTGCGCAGGTCAACGGCACGACCTTCGGGCGCATCAGCCTTGGCAGCGACGATGTCGACATCGTCGTCAGCACGCCGAAGAGCGAGAACACCCGGCTGATGGACCTCGATTCCCTTGAAGTGACCACTTCCAGTGGCGCGAAGGTCCCGCTTTCTTCCTTCGCCCATTACGAGGAGACCCGTTCGCCGCTCTCCATCGCCCGCGAGGACCAGTCCTTCATCGTGACGATTACCGGCCAGTGGCAGCCTGGCGTGGCGGTCAGCACCGCCCAAGGGGCGATCGACAAGCTGATCGACGAGAACATCCCGCTTACCGACGACCTTCTGATCGAGGCAGGTGGCGACTACGACGACATGATGACAGCCATTAGTGTCTTCATCAAGATCATCACCGTCGCCATCATCCTGGTCTATGCGGTCATGGCAAGCCAGTTCGAGTCCTTCCTGAAGCCGTTCATCATCTTCTTCACGATTCCGCTCGCCCTTATCGGCGTCGTCTGGATCTACCTGTTGATGGGGAGCACCTTCAACGTCATCACCGTTGTCGGTCTGCTCGTCCTTGTCGGCACCATCGTCAACAACGGCATTGTGCTGGTAGACTACACGGGACTCCTGCAGCGGCGTGGCTACAACATCGAGGAAGCCTGTGTGCGCGCCGCGAAGAGCAGACTCCGCCCAATCCTGATGTCGACCCTGACCACCGTGCTCGCCCTGATTCCCATGGCGTTCAACAGTGGCGAAGGCTCGGCCCAGATGCAGCCGATCGGACAGACGGTCCTGGGCGGCATGACCTTCGGTTCCGCCATGACCCTGCTGCTGATGCCGGTCCTCTACTACACCTTCTTCAAAGGTGCGGAAAAGCGCCGGAACAAGCGGCTGCAGAAGGAAAGGCAACAACTTGAAACCGATTTCGCCAATGCGAGCATGCTCGCCAAAGGAGAGGAAACCAAATGAAGAAATTGGAAATCATTCTGAGCCAAGCCATCGATGAGGATTTCTCCCGTTTGTGCGAAGTCCGGGAGGTTGGCCAGCATTTCACCAAAAGCGTCGGGGTCATGGGAAAAGGAAACACCATTCCCAAGATGGCCGATGACACCTGGCCGCAGGAGAACGTCCACTACATGATGATCGTGGACGACGACGAGGTCGAGTCCATCAGGCAGATTGTCGAATACCTGCGCACCCAGTTCCCCGACGAAGGCATCGCAGGGTTCGTCACCGACTGCGAACCTCTCTGAAAAGGGTTCTCTCCATCACGGGCGGGAGGCCGGACGGCTTCCCGCTTTTCGTATTCCTCCTGCCAGTGGTAGACTACCTTCATGCAGGACAACACCGTACGAAAAAACGAAGAGGAGAAAATCCTTCAGTTTCCCCGAAAGCATGCATTCCCACTGAGGGAGAAAATCGCCTTCGGCATTCTCTGCGCCCTCGGGGGCTTCGCCGCCTCCCTGCTAGTGGTAAGCAACACGCAACCGGCCCCGGCGGGACAGGAACCTGTCCAAATCACGCATGAACAGGCCGCCAGAGCCACGCAACCTGCATCCCCGCCCCGAGCCAGAGACCTGAATGCCGAGCTTGCCGAAGCACTCCACAAGGAGGATGCCAAAGCAGTGGAATCCGCAATCAGGGAAGGCGCCGACGTGCATATCCTTTTCCAAGGGAAAAGCCTGTTGGAATGGGCCGTCGCCAACGACCAGAGCGGAATGGTCGCCCTGCTGGCCGGCCATGGGCTGGATACAGAGGCGTTCGACCCGGAAACAGGAACCTCGTTGCTCCATAGGGCGATGGCGGGGCATGCGTCTGCGGATACGGTCAATGCCCTGATTGACGCTGGGGCGAACGTCCATGTGCTCGACAGGGAAAACCGCAACGCCCTGCACTGGGCAGCGGACAAAGGGGCAAGCGACGAGGTGCTCGCCTTGCTGGTCGCAAGAGGTATCGATCCCCGGGAGATGGATGTCTATGGATGGGACGCCAGCAAATACGCCCAACATGCCGGGTATCCGCATCTCGTGGACAAGCTGGAGCAACTGGGCGCTCCAAGCCATGCCACCATCGCCAAACAGGAGGCCGACCTGGTGAAGCAAAGTGCCGCCAGCCGGATCGAGGTGCTGGGACAGAACGATTCTGCGGACCTTGATGATTTGCTCTTGCAGATCGACCGGCTTTACGAAAGCTATCTGTTCAGGTTGCCAGCCTTCGCAAAGCGGCTATACACGGCACGTTCCATCATGAACCGGTCGGCATGGACACTCCGGATGGAGGCGATGCGCATCGCAAGCCGGGCAAAAGGCCTTTTCGTTCCAAGCAGGAGCCAGGAAAGTTACGACAGGGAGGGAAAGGAGATGATGGCGGAGGAAATCCAGGCGGCATTCGAGGAAGAAGTCTTCACCCCCGACCAGCTACGGCGCGCCCTCCAGGAACGGTTTACCAATTTCAGCTATCAGGTCAACCTGAACCGCACCGATTTCCATCGCACGATTGCCAGTCTCTATGCGGCAAGTCCCAACCTGGAATCAATCGACCTTACGGCGCTGGATCATGAGCTCACTGCCAGTTTTCCCTTGGCCGAGGCCAAGGGAAACATTGCAGGAGAGACCCGGAAAGATGGCTTGATTCTGGTTGGCAGTACCGCCCTTGGAGCTACCAGCGGGTTTTTCATCGGCGTCTTGCCCGGCCCACTGGACAACCTGATCTTCGGTGGGCTGGGAGCTCTGGCAGGAACCACCATCGACCTGCTCCGCAGCCAAAGCAGGCAGGACCAACTGGTCCAGACCTACACCCAGACGCTCATCGGACAGAGGGACACCATCAAAACCCAAATCCGCCAAGCATGCGAGGCATCCTTCTCCACGTGGAGAAAGGACGAACTCGAACTGCTTGACGCCCACACCAAGGAAGACCTCAGCTGGCTGGACACGTATCAGGGCTTTCCCTTGTAACGGAACAGAGGCGCCAGAGCCGTCTGATAGCTTCGGAAACGTTGCAACGCCGCTTGGTACGCTTTGGCAGCGTCCGGATCCGGCACGCATCCCGATGCCGAGTCCAAGGCAACATGGCGCTTGCAGATGGCAGCCAGGTCGTCCCCCTCTTCCCCGCTCGCCCATAGCGCCTGCAGCGCCCCACCGAGGGCTGCGCTCTCCCCTATCGTGCTGATCGAGACCGGGACACCAAACACGTCACTGACCATCTGCCTCCACAGCGGGCTCTTCGCACCGCCACCGGTCAGCAGAATCCGGCTTGGAACCATCGCTTTCGCCCGAAATGCGTCCACCCCGTCCATCAAGGAAAAGACCGCGCTTTCCATGGCCGCGCGGGCAAGGGTCGCCTTTGAGCAGTTGGTGGTGTCGAAGCCTGCAAAGACCGCCTTGCCATAGGGGAAGTCAGGAGTCCGTTCCCCATTGAAATAGGGAAGGACCGAGACTCCCTGACTACCGATAGCCTCACTGCCGGCAAGGCTGTTCAACTCCGCAATCGTCATGCCGAAAAGGGAGCGGATCTGCTCGGTGGCGATCGTGCAGTTCATCGTGCACATCAACGGCAGGTACCCGTTGTTCGAACTGCAAAAGCCGGAAAGGGCTCCCGTCTCATCGGCAATTGGTGCATCGCTATAGGCAAAGACGGTACCGCTCGTGCCCATGCTGACCGTCATGGCCCCCTTTTCCACACAACCAGTACCGATGGCCGCCATCATGTTGTCTCCGCCACCGGCAGAGACAATCACCGAAGAGGAAAGGCCGAGTTCCCTCGCCAGATCCGGGCGAACGGTTCCTATCACCTCGTTGTCGGAAACCAATTCGGGAAGCAGGCAATCCCAATCCGCAGAAGGGTCGATCGCCTCCAGGACAGGCCGGCTCCAGCAAAGGTGGACGATATCGAACATGGCCGTACCGCTCGCATCCCCCCGCTCCATCACATAGCGGCCGGTCAACCAGTAGTTGAGCCAGTCATGAGGCAACAGGATATGGGCAAGCCGTGCCCAGAGATCGGGATGCCGAAGTTTCATGGCGTAGACCTTGCCGACGGTGAAACCAGTCTTGAACTGATTGCCCACCAGGGCTATGGCCTGCTCCGCCCCTCCGACTTTTTCCGCCAGCCTGTCGCATTCGGCAACCGTCGAAGTATCGCACCAGAGCTTGACCGGCGCAATCACGTTGCCATCCTTGTCCAAAGGAACAAACCCATGTTGCTGGCCGGAAACCCCAATCCCTTTCACCTTCCGCCTGACCGGCAGATCTATCTGGTTGAAGCAGTCGACCACAGCATCGGTGAACCAGGCAGCTTCCTGTTCCCGCGAGCCGTCATCCCGACTGACCAAGGGATAAGCATGGGAACCTTGGGCGACAATCGACTTCGTTTCCGTGTCGTACACCACCACCTTGGTGCTCTGGGTTCCGCAATCAATACCAGCAAACAAACTCATGGATTTCTCCTTTCCGCACCATTGTACGACAAGGAGAAACGCAAGTCCAAAAAAATATCGGTTTTCCTCTGCGCCGTCAGCGCCAGGCGGAACCAAGGGAAACCAAATTGGAGGTGTCAGTCAAATTCAAACCACGATCCGTCGACACCTCCTTTTCCATCTCACTGTACCTCTTTGCCATCAAAGAAGAGTTTTCCAGACACCTTGTCCTTTGTGAAATGAGAGAAGCATTCATCCCATGCCACATAGCATTCACTCGGCCAAATGGCGTGTGTCTTCGTCGCGACCTCGACGGCTCGGACCATAGGAACACCTTGCGCGTTTTCATAGACATAGTTGGTAAACAAGTCACTCTTGCATGTGCAGTTCTTCCCACCATCCATATACGTATACGCATCCCAACCATGCACACATCCGTTGCGCCTGGTCCAGTAGTCTATCGTCTCGTGCGCCGCTTCTCCACCGAATCCGCCCTTGAACGTAGTATCCAGTTCTCCGATGAATCCAATGATGGCGACCTTCGGGTCATCTTCATCCGGTACAGGTACTGCAGTCAGAGTGCCATTTGCGGAAATGGGTGCTACCGCAACAAATATATCCCCGAGATCCCGCGCACATGCCCAACTCATCATTCCCCCGGAAGATTGGCCGCTTGCGTATACCTTATTCTGGTCGATGAGATAGTGTTCGCACATCCACTGGTACAGATAACGGACAAACAACAAATCGCTTGGACGTTCTTCCGTCGCCCCCGAGACATTCCACATAGCACGGAACAACTCATTGGTACGAATATTGCTCACTTCCCGAACCTTGCGTATGTGGCTCCCGGTTGGCATGACAATGATCAGGCCCCGGTCATCCGCGACTTGCGCCCATCCGGACCGATCCGCGATCTCGTTGCCAGAACCTCCGGCTCCATGGAACACAAACACGAGCGGTGCCGCTTTTGTCCGATCGACACGCTTGCCCACATACACATACCACTCACGTGTATACAAATCGCTTCCATCGGCCTTCATTCCTCCCGGAACCTTCTCCTCGAACTTCTCGAACCCGCGAACAAAGATATCATCATTACGCCGGAGCGCGCCATTCGCATCTCCCGGATAGCGATACACTCCTTGGAACGCTTTTCGGTAGACGTCCTCTGCGAACTGGGCGTCAAGGCAAGTCTTCCAATCCTTCTCGCTGTACAAGACA
The DNA here is from genome assembly GCA_900315435.1 of uncultured Spirochaetaceae bacterium. Lineage (GTDB taxonomy): Bacteria > Spirochaetota > Spirochaetia > Sphaerochaetales > Sphaerochaetaceae > RUG023. The sequence continues at coordinate 65,534 of OMYY01000003.1, read as the reverse complement.
TTGGCACACCATTGGTTGTCATCGGTTCCTCCTCTGCGCGGCCGGTACAACTCATCGGCAAACTCCACCTGTTCGGGAATCAACATACTGTGATTTGCCGCACGATAAAAATCGATGAGGCGGCCGACAGCTTCGCTTCGGGACTCAGACACAATCCATACCGGCATTTCCACCTCGCTCTGCTTTATCCCGGGAACCCTTGAATCAGTGCTCTGCGCTTGCCGCACAAGATCAGCGGCAACACCATCGGTACCGACCAACGCGATTCCGGCCCAGCTCTTCGGGTTCAACATCCCATGCTTCATCAACGAGGATGACGCGTCCGGACCATAGGCGACTCCATAAAAGCTGGAAGAGAACGCGCAGAAGAACGGCCGATAGGAAACATCAATGTTCAACTCGTTGATGTACGAAACGTCATCTTCTCCCCATCCATTCCCGTCATCTTCCATCAAGACGATGGAAAGGAGCTCTTTATCGGAGACAGCCTTCCACCCGCTCTGTACCAAGAACAGATAGGGATCCTCGCCGGATGGCACCATTACGAATACGGTAGGCTGGTTGTACACCGTTCCATGGGGAATGTAGAATTTCGCCTTCCGCGTGAGGTCTTTCGACACCACACAATCAAAATGATAGTACCCCTCGATCACTTGTCCGTAATAGTCGTCGCGGTTGATGACCATGGATTCCGCATTGGGAAGTTCCTTTGGCACTACCGATTCCAACAATCTGGTTTCCGCCTTTTCCACTGGCTGCTCCTTGATTCCTTGGGCAGACATCGTTGCGCACGCCAACGTGCACAGCATCATGTTCATGCAAATTCGTCGCATTGTTTTACGCATAGGGAAACCTCCTCCTTTCGTCAGGGTGGTATCACCCTTTCCCGAATTCCCCTCATAACCAGATGGCAAAACAGATATATACGCATACCAGTCGCCACATCCCCTTTTGCCTAGAAGATTTGAAATCAACGGCAATCAGGTTGCATTTCTCCTCCTTCAATACAAAAATCATAAATCGTTTTTGTTTTTTGTAAAATGTTTTTATTATTTATAATATGATTTGTTTTTATGCATCAGAGAACCTCCACAACACGGGGCAAGAAAACAGCGCGTTCATGAGAGGAGGAAAAGGTCTGCCTCCGGGACAACGTCTTATCAAAACATTGCCCTTGCCATATCCTCTACCGGCAGCACCATACCATCCGCCAATACGATGAGGTACTATCGCAAACTGGCAAAACCATGAGAAATAGAAACATGCGGATACGCATACGCAGTGGTATACGCATCACGCTCTATTCCATAATGACGCATTCCAATACGTATCCATATACGCCTACCTATATACTGCAAGTATGTTATTCTGGTACAACGGATTAATAAAATAATACCCATACGTATACGCCAACATATCTGTATGCACATTGCCTGAGAGATGGCAATGTGTTGACAGAATCGTTACCCGTGCATAAAGATACGCATACGCATAATGATACGTCGTCTCATCCCTATAGGAACTGTCAGTCATCATCCACGTATACGCATCGGTATCAGAGAACGAAGAGCGGTGTGGTTCCATACCATAAAAACACAAGCCATAGGGAAGCGGTTCATCCTCTTTCCTCCGATGATTGGAAATCACACATCAGCACATGCATACGCATGCGTATACTGTGTAAATGATACCCAATTTCTTCCAACAAAACGTGTTATGCATAACATGCATGTACGTACGCATATGCGTATGCATCATAATGCTGTCAGTCGGATCATGATGCATCTTTTGTCCACGCAGTATGACACGCATCCGTATGCGCATACACTCACACTACTCTTTTCTCCCGCGAATTCCCCACCACGCACAACGTATGCCTTCAAGGAGCGATCTTGCAGTGGAAGGCACCAGACAGGTACGGCGGTGTGCGGGATACCGTTACTCCAAACGGTCTTGCCGGGCAGGACACATGCACGCAAGAACAAAACGCATGGCTCTCGTTGAGAATCCAGTTCTGGCGACAAATGCCGAAGGAACCAGAGAGAACCAATGCAGCATTGGCGTACACTGGCACGTACACGGAAAAGTCGACGCAGTATGGCGTACTTCCTACTTACGTTTGATGACACCCTACAATCCGCACACAACCACATCGCTCATTGGGCTGCTGACAGAGGATTATGGTGGCATTATTCCTCTATCGAAGTCCAAGCATCTTGTGCCGGATGTCGTCGGTTTTCCGCAGACATCGCACCCCTGCAACCCACGCACGCAAGGATTCCTGTTTCCTCCATCAAAAACGCATCGGATAAGCAGATCTAAAAAAATAACACATTTCCAATATACTATTCCTTTATAGGATTGTTGTATTGCGAACATGCATGCATACCGCAACCCCTTTCCATCGATAGAACACCAGGTACAATTTCTGCGCAATCAATGTCCTGCCTCATCGCATCCAGCCTGTGCCTCCTGTTCAACAGAGAGCGCGCGAGCGACCACTACAACCGTTCAGGCAATGTCCACCATCCTATGAGCACCCTTCGGTATCATTTCTGCCAGGTCATGCAATCAAGTTCGGCATGCTGTTGTGCACAATGTCCTGTGATTCGCAAGCAATGCATGCGGGAGGCTTGGACCGTCAAGGCACACAAGAAAAGCCCTTCTGGGAACCTGGTGAACAAGCTTATTCTCGCCAGCAGACGAATGGATTGCTTCCGCCATTGCGTCACTTCCTTTTTTCCTCCAACCCGTGCAGGCAGTTTTCCTTGGAGGAAGGAATTTCTTTCTTCCGGCTGTATTTCAATCTTGTTCGCATGATATAAAATTGCTCAGGAACCAACCATTCAACAATACACTATCCAACCAGTATCCATGTCGTTTTGAGAGGTGGCAGACGCCTTTCACAAAGGGACGGGATTCAGCAACTGCATGCAAGGTATCTGCTTCGTAACCTCTGTCGGAATTCCACCAAGCCCATGCCCAAATATCCATAGCAAACCTTGTACACCGTACCCATCTGTTTTCCCGGCTTATGGGTGGGCAGGCATTCACCTTTTCCATTGAGACCATCCGGAATATGGTATCCTGGAAGACCTCCGTATGGTGGTTTGGGCTCCCTGCTGAAGACCCGAAGGCAGTGTTGCGGTTTCAAACAGGCAATGACACGAGTTCGCCTTGCTATGCACTAAACATGAGGGAAAAACTCCCTATACCCCACATTGGGTTTCTTTTCTGCCCGGTACGCCTTACTGACATTGGGACAACTATCTGTCCAGGAGGAACATGACATTCATGCTAGTCTCACATTAAGAAACTTTGCTTTCTGTCTGGCTGGCGACTTCTTTTGGTTGACTTTCCGCTCGGCCGCGACACCATATGCGTGGCTCTCCCAACGCTCGTTTCTCATAGCTGTTCGCAATAGAACCAGCATGCAGTCGGCCAAGAGATAGGTATACGTATACGCTTTTCCTGCTTGGTAGTACCATGCAAGCCACGCAGATATTGGGTCTCTTTGCAATAGGGGATGCGGTGTTCACCTATTCCCTTCCCGGGTTGATCAAAAAAAGAGATAAGTTAGGAATCCATCCTTATAGATCGGACAGTCTCTAGCCGTTGGAGACGTCAAACACCTTTCTTGTTATTTTGCAAGCAATAAACAATTAGTTAGTTTAGCGTATGTATTGGGTCGACAAGGAAACGGCAACATGCCTGGCGTCATTTGGTATTTCCGCGAGTTGAAGGAAAGGAAGGAATGATTACCATGCGTGCCGGAAGAGAAATCAGTCCGAGATACAGGAATCCCCCGTAGCGGATATCCGTACGGGGGATGACAGGTCTTAGTATTCCAGTTTGCAGGCATCGAGCATCTTTTCAAAGAGCTCATGGGCCTGGGAAAGCGGAATAGTGACCAGTGGGTCGTTGACAAATGCCCGGAAAAGCAGTTCGTCATCGTGCTCGCAAATCGCGTCCAATGTCATCTGCTGCACGTCACTGACGTGGCTGATCATCTGCCGGACGGCAAGAGGAGGATCGCTTGCCACCGATGGAACAATCTCGTCCTTCCTCAGATAGTTCATCGTCTCGATGATTCTCCCCTGCGGCAGGAACGACACCTGGCCGACGTTTGGACGGTTCATGTTGGTGTACAACGTGCGATCTCCCATCAAGGACCGCATGATATCGACACCTTCCTCGTCTGTCGGCTTGCTCTTCAGTTCCTCGTCGGTAAAAACCTTGTGCAGCTTGCGGTCACGTTCCGAAAGCCTCCATTCGTACGGGGTGCGGACCACTCCATAGCGCCACAGTTCTTTCTCGTCGCGAAGGATCCAGGGAATGAACTCCGACAGGTGGCGGTCGCCGGCAGCGCCAAGCGCGCCGAAATCCCTGAGCAGGGCAAGAGCGACCAAGTGGTCGCAGTCGAACCATTTCTTTCCCTCAATCCTCTCCATCGCGATTTTGGTCTCATCGGGGAAGGCCTTCGGGTCATGGGCTAGTTCCATAAGTCTCGGTAGCAAATTATTGCCATTCCAAGCTGCCTTGGTAATCCACGTGAAATGGTTTACGCCAGTGATGTCGACCTCGATGTCTCGCCGGTCGGGACGAGGCACTTTGAACCACTGCGCGACCTTGTCGGCGATGAAGTTCTCCAGATGGAAAACCTCGTGGCAGCACCCCAAGGCTTTGATACCGGGCCATTCGCGGTACAGGGCAGCGGTGCACAGTGTCATCGGGTTGGTGTAGTTGATGACCCAGGCGTCCGGGCAGTGAGCCTTGATTTCCTTGGCGAACCCAGTGAACAGGGGAATCGAGCGACGGGCTCTCATGATGCCGCCAGGACCCGTGGTATCGCCAACCGTCTCGAGGATGCCATACTGCTCGGGAAGGACCAGGTCTCCCCAGCGGCATTCCGTACGACCCGGCTCAATGGAGATGATGACCAGGTTGCAGCCATCCAGAGCTTTGCCGATTTCCTTTTCGGCGACGACCTTCACGTGTCCTTCCCAGTGGTTCACCTTGAAACACTGGTCTGCAACGCCGACATTGCGTTTGGCAGCATCGTAATCCCGGTCATAGAGCACCAGGGTTCCAGTGATGTCGTCATGCATGGTCAGGTCCCGCATGAACTCGATCGCCCACATGCGGCTTCCCCCACCGATTATACACATACGCACATTCTTCACAGAGTAGACCCTCCTTTCAGCACTCCCTATTATCCGTAATTCCTTAGGGAAGCGCCACCACGCTTTTCATGCAGAACAGTATCTTTTCTTGTCCTAATTCCCATGTCTTCGATTGGAAGGATGATGTATAATCGGAGCCATGTATCAATTGATCATCGTCGACGACGAGGAGGAACTCCGCGAGGGGCTCTCCTCCTGCTTTCCCTGGCAGGCACATGGATTCGTAGTAGCAGGAACCTTTGGCGATTGCCGTTCTGCCGTCGCATTCTGTCTGGAACACCCGGTCGACGTGGTCCTCTCCGATATCCGCATGCCCTTCCAATCGGGTTTTGACCTGATCCAGACATTGAAAGACCAAGGGAAGAACCCCCTCTTCTGCATCATGAGCGCCTATAGCGAGTTCACGTATGCCCAGCAGGCACTTCGTCTTGGAGTCGAAGACTATCTGGTCAAACCGGCCTCGTTCGACGATATCGCGGCGACCATGGAGAAAATCAGGGCAAAATTGGATGGAACACCGGCAGAAACCAGCAAGGAAACAGGAACCTCGGTGGACAACCCGTTGATTTCCAAGGCCATCGCTCTCATCCACCGCAAGACGGGAACCTGCACCTTGCAATCGGTAGCGGGAGAGCTTTCCATCAGCCAAAGCTACCTCTCCCGCCTCTTCAAGGAAACGATGGGAAAAACCTTCCAGAACTACTTGCTTCAGACCCGCATGCAACAAGCGGCGGACATGCTGAAAAGCGGGCAGAAATACACCAACAAGGACATCGCCACCACCCTTGGGTACCAGGATACCCAGAACTTCTGCCGTACCTTCCGCCGCTACTGGAACACCACGCCACAACAATTCAAGAAGCGGGTCGTTCACTCTGGAAAGTAAATCCTCTTGGCCGTTTCATACCAGACCAGCTGTTGCTCCTCAGGGGTGAAGGCCGGCATCAGGTAATCGATCAACCGCGCCATCGGCACCTTGCAAAGCGTGCTCGGGCTGTCGGTACCCCACATCAGATGGTCGGCCCCGACAATCTCCTTCGCCATGGCCGCATACTTCTGCGCCACAGGGAATGGATATTCACCCGGTCTTGTTTTCCAGAACAACGCGGCAAGATCGAAGTAGATGTTCGACATACGCATGATGTCCAGTTTTCTGACCATCAGTTCTTCCTGTGTCTGCCGGGGACCGGCAAGGTGGCAGATGACGATGGTCAGATGGGGAAATGCCATGGCGATATGCCTGAGCGCTTCCGGCTGGTTGCTCTCTTCTTCCATGCAACCGATATCAAAGGCGATGACGGGATGTTCCTTACGGGCAATCTTTTCGTAAAAGTGCATCATCATCTCCCCGTCCAGCGGGAAGGTATGGTGGATTCCCATCAGTCCGTTGCCCATGGAGACCTCGAACTTGAAGATGCGAAACGTCTCAAGCAAGTGGTCGCATATCGCGTCGGCCTGACGACAAAAAGGATCGAAGGTTGCGGCTCCAGCGAAACGTAGCGGATAGTTCTGGACACATTCGGCGACATACTCGTTCTCGAATCCGAGCATGCCCCCCTGTAGCAGGACCGCCCGCTCGATATGGTAGGTGTCCATGACATCAAGGTAGGTCTCAGCCGGAAACGTCCGGTCCCCCATTCCCTCGGGAATCACCCGTTGCGTGGTGCCATCGGCCCACCGGACCATGCCGTCCCCCTGAGGACGCATCTCACCCTCACTCCCGAATCCGCGCAACATCTCGAAGACATGCGCATGCGCATCAATGATTGTTTCCATGGTCAAAAGTCTGCGGCCAACAGGTTTGTCTGTCAATTATTTCCCGTATTCCAGGTAAGCTCCTTGCATTGGACTTGCCGCAAGTTCGGAGAACAGTCTCAGCACGCCCTTTTCGTAGCGGGGTTTCGGCCTATGCCAGCGTTTCTTCCGTTCAGCAAGGACGCTCACGATTGCTTCCGGCGACATCCTCACCCCAGCAATGCCGACGATGTCTAGCTTCCGTTTCTCGACATCAATCTCAATCAGATCCCCCTCCTCGACAAGAGCAATGGGGCCCCCCGAAGTCGCTTCCGGGCTCACATGGCCGATTACCGGGCCCGTAGAAGCCCCGGAGAACCTGCCATCCGTAATCAATGCAATCGAACGGCCAAGTTCCTTATCGCTGGAAATCGCCTCTGAGGTATAGAACATTTCGGGCATACCGGAACCTTTCGGCCCTTCATAGCGGATGAACACGGCATCACCTTTCTGCACCCTGTGGTGCAGTACGGCGTTAAGACACTCCTCCTCACTGTCGAAGGGACGAGCCCTGAGCACTGCCTTGAACATCTCTTTCGGACAGGCGGTGTGCTTGATGACGGCACCCTCAGGGGCGAGATTTCCATGCAACACGGCCACACTCCCGTCATGTCCGAGTGGGTTTGAGGAGGGCCGGATGATATCCTGCCAAATCAGACCGGAACGGTAACGGCGGTTAAAACCGGCAAGCCCCTGTTCGCAACGCTCGTAGTACCCTTCTTCCGCAAGCTTCTGAAGGTTTTCTCTAAGGGTTTTCCCTGTGACGGTCATGGCATCCAAATGGAGAGAACCTTTAATCTGCTCCATGATCCGAGGCACTCCACCAGCGTAATAAAAGCATTCCGCAGGCCATCTTCCTGCAGGACGAATGTCCAACAGATACAAGGCATGGCGATGGAGCCGGTCGAAGTCCGCCCCCGTAATCTCGATGCCGTACTCATGGGCGATTGCAGGAAGATGAAGGAGCGCGTTGGTGCTACCAGAAATGGCGGCATGGACCAGAATCGCATTCTCAAAGCTTTCCTTGGTGACAATGGCTGATGGTTTCATGCTGGCATTGCCTGCAATCTCCACTGCTCTTCTCCCAGCCATTTTCGCATATCGGATGAGTTCCAGACTGGTAGCCGGCATCAGCGCGGAACCAGGCAGGGCAAGCCCCAAAGCCTCGGACATAATCTGCATGGTGCTGGCGGTGCCGATGAAGGAGCACGCTCCACAGCTCGGACAAGCATTCTCCTTGGCCCAATCCAGCTCCTCTTGCGAAATCTCCCCACGTTCGTAGCGTGCGCTATAGAAACCAAGTTGCTCCAGCGTCAGCATGTCCGGCCCAGCATGCATGGTTCCTCCCGGTACGACAACCGATGGGATGTCGACCCGGGACAGGCCGATCAGATTTCCAGGAAGCCCCTTGTCGCAACTAGCGACAAACACCCCTGCGTCAAAAGGCGTGGCGTTGGCATGAATCTCAATCATGTTTGCAATCATTTCCCTGCTAGCCAGGGAGAAGTTGATTCCATCGGTTCCTTGGCTCTCCCCATCGCAGATATCGGTGCAGAAATACCGGGCTCCGAAACCTCCCGCCTCACGAATTCCATCCCGTACCGCATCAACCAGCTTGTCCAGATGGCCCGAACCCGGGTGGCTGTCCCCGAACGTACTCTCAATCATGACCTGAGGCCTGGAGAGGTCTTCTCTCTTCCAGCCCGTACCCAAACGAAGCGGATCCCACTCGGGGGCAATTGTTCTCATGTTCTGACTTGGCAAATTCCTTTTCATTGGCAACTTTCCCTTTTATTCCCTATGAGGTAAATAATACATCCTGTATTGTCTGTTGGTTCACCATTTTCCGATCTTCCAGATAATTGGAAATATTTGAAATAATATTGGTTATTCCAATCTCAAATTTTAATGGACTCTGAGGGGTGCTGTGGGGTGTTATTACCAAATTTTCTAGATTCCACAAAGGACTATCTTTGGGGAGCGGTTCCTGTTCAAACGTGTCACACCCAGCACCAGCAATCACATGCTCTTGCAAAGCCCTGAATAGGTCACCATTATCAACAACAGCTCCGCGACAGATATTAATCAGGTATGCAGTCGGCTTCATTTTCAGAAGTCGGTTGTAGTCTATCAGATGGTAACTTGTCGTATTCAAGGGAACTGCAAGTACGACATAGTCCGCAAGCGGCAACAAGTCATCAAGTGAGTCTCCCTCTTCCACAGAATAGACTTTATCATAATTTTCAAGCGATTTCTTCGACCTGCAGAATCCAATCGTCTGCATTTCAAAAGCCTTTGCTCTTTTAGCCACTTCGCGAGCGATACTCCCCGTACCCACGGTCAACAGCATTTTTCCATAGAGCGACGTGTAGGGATTTGAATGGTTTACCCCCCAATGGTGTACGTTCTGTGCAGCGAAAATCTCCCGTGTTCCATAATCCAGCGTAAACATGAAATAAAATACGTGCTCTGCCAAACAGATGGAATTTCTGCCAGAACCATTGGTAACTTGCACACCTTTTTCAAACAACCTTACAGAGATTCCACTCTCAATTCCCACCCAATCGTAGTGAAGCCAACGTAGTTTAGGTGCATCAAGAATAGCAGTCATCGGAAGTGCATTACCAAGAATCGCAACCGTAGCATGATGTAAATCGTCCATCGCTTTTTGTTTGGCGTTTTCTCCCTGAGGATTAACCCAAGAGACCTGGAAATCTGCATTTTGAAATGCGGCATTTAGTTTTTTCTGGTACTTTTCTGGATAACTCGTATAAATCAAAGCGATTTCCTTTTTCATAAGTTTCTCCTTTTGCCTAGGTAGTCTCTAAATTGATTATTTCACAGTATCCAATTATGTCTTTTTTATTAAATTATCCTAACAAATTACAATTAATACGTAGTAATAATAGCAATTATATAATATACTATATAGAATACTTATTTTTGAGATACAAAGCGACAAAGCATATATGACCAACAAGATTGTTAATTAATAATCTCTAAAAAGAGCTTGAATAAATGGCAATCATGCCCTCTAAAGTAATATTCGTTTATGCCCGATTACATGCCTCATATCATTTTATATTAAAACAACTTCTAATCTTCAAGACCTTGGGATTTCCCGACTCAATGAGCACTTCTCTCTCCCCTTTTTCCATATCAAAATAATTGTCAGAAAGCAGGATATCTGTATCGGGACTGTCGATTGCCACATATTTTGCATACGCATCCGCATGAACTCGAATCTTGTTCCCAGAAATTTCGTAGGAAAGATGAGGATTGATGAACCCATAATATTTCGGCTGAGTAAAAAGTATCGATCCCGACGAAACTATTTTGCCATTCACTTCAAATGCAAACGATAGATGGTTGTGAAGGAAATCGGTATGGTGGAAATCTAACTCCTTCAACCAAAGCGATGAAAGCGCAGGAACGGTTACTATCTCCATTCCAGAAGCTATGATCACGGAAGCCTCGTTGCAGAGAGCCCATTTCACCACTCCAGTAACTGCTATCCGGGTCTCATTGGCCACACAAAGCTTTCCCTTTGTGGGAATGGGACCGTCATGCTCTTGGTTCACATTTGCAAGGACGGTCTGTTCCCCCGTTTCCTCGCAACTGATTATCACGGGAGCAAAGAACCGTTTGGCGAAATAATGCAAGGCTTTCCAGCGTCCATAGTAATCTATGGAGGACCAGGAAGCTACCGGCCAAATATCATCCAGTTGCCAATAAATCGCGCCCATGCAAATCCCACGGTTTCTCCTCCAGTGTTCGACCCCATATTTTATTGCTTCTGCCTGAAGCAGTTGAGAAGCATAGACCAGCATGTCCAAACTAGTCGGATACAGGAAAGTTTGTGCCATGTACATCATAATCCGTCCATTGGCACTGCTGTTTCGCTGATGCTTGTCCATAATTCGAGAGAAAATATTGCGGTCTTCCGGCTTGGTGAACGAAGCAATGGTCCTCATATCTGGAAAGGACTGGAAACCAAATTCGGAGACATAGCGGAAACGAAATTCTCGGTATGCAGAAAAAGGAACCCCTCCATGCCAGACTTCCCAGTAGTGTACATCCCCACGGCAAGAATCAGTCGGATTATCAAAACTTCCTCCCGAGGAAGGCGAAGACGGCCAATATGGGGTATCTGGATCTGCTTCTTTCAGAATGTGGGGAATCAGGTATTCGTACATCTTAATATAGGTGGCACGGGTGTGGTCATCACTATCGTACTTACCGGTAATCTCAAATTCTTCGATCTCGTTGTTTCCGCACCATAGTCCAAGACTAGCATGATGGCGGATACGCCGCACATTCTCATCAATTTCTTGAGTAATATTCTGCTCAAAGTTATCGTTCAGCTCGTAGTTCGAGCATGCAAACATCATATCTTGCCAAACGACGAGTCCGAGCTCATCACATATATCGTAAAACCAGTCTTGGGGATAGAACCCCCCACCCCAAACACGAATGCAATTAAAATGGGCTGCTTTGCATTGTTCAAGGAGCCTTTGGGTACGCTCGGGGGTAATCCGGCTTAGCAGATTGTCTTCCGGAATATAGTCTGCGCCCATTGCGAAGAAATCAACATCGTTGACCCGATGGGCAAAGCGCTCTCCCCACTTGTCCTTCCTACGGTCAAGCTTCATAGTTCGGAGGCCGATGCGCTTAACCATAGAATCGATTTCAACTCCCTGCTCTATCAGGCGGATTGAGACCAAGTACAATGGCTGGTCGCCAAGCCCATTCGGCCACCAAAGCTCAGGGTTATCAACTTTGACAAATTGGTGATTCACCATGATTTGCAGGTTTCCATGAGGATTGATTAATTGGATAGCAACATCAGCGTGCTTACTCTGCAGTACATCGACCTTGACAAATACCTGCCCACTCTGGTGTCTCTGGACGATATGGCAATCCAAAATACGAGAACCAGTGGTTCCCAAGAGGCACACGTCTTTCCAGATACCACCGTCTGGAAGCCGTGCCCCCCAATCCCACCCGAACATGCAATGAGCCTTTCGGAGGTGAGGATAGCCGCGACTACAGTCCGAACTCCCCCCGACATGGAATTTGGAGTCGGCTTGCTTGATGTACTTCAGAGGAGATTGCACCGTCACAGAAAGGTGGTTATGCTTTTTAAGATACTTACCTACAGGGAATTCCCAAGAGCGAAACATATTATCCGTGCTTCCAATTCTCCGCCCATTGAGTGTGATGTATGAAAGTGTGTCAATTCCAGAGAAATGCAAGAAGATTTCTTTGCAACAAGCAAAATCATCGCTAAGGTCAAAGTCTCGGGAAAATACGTAGTCGTGCTCCATAAGCCGAAGTGCCCGTTCCTCGTTGTCCCGATAAAATGGATCCCCCATTTTCCCTGCCTCGAGAAGAAACGAATAGACAGAGCCTGGTATAGTCCCTTCAATGGACTCATCTGCTCCTTTTTGCACCATCGTCCAGTTACCATTCAAAAATTGTTTGACCATTCATATTTCTCCGTATACTGCTCAATGCTCTATGACGCATACGTGCGGTGGCAGTTTGACCCTGTATTCCACCTGGACCCTCTCCAAAACTTCTGCCACCTTGATTGTTCCGTAAACATGAACTTCATACCTTTCTTCCTGCCCTTTCAAAAGCAACACCGTCCCCTCTCTTACAAAAACAGGAAGTGAGAAATAGTCATACAATTCCTCCACCCAGCACGGACCTTGCACATGTGTCCCATCAAACAAGTGAACCCACGAACCTTCCGGGAGGTAGCATGAACCTTTCCCTTCGGCGTTCATTACCGGAGCAACGATGATATCGTCTCCAAAGCAGTATTGTCTGTCCAAATACAGACAGTTAGGGTCATTGGGAAACATCAAAACCATCGCCCGGATAAAAGGTAGGCCTGTCTCAACTGCTTCATTTTCCGTTTTAAGCAGATATGGTAAAAGCTTTGCCTTCCACTTGGCGAAGAACGAAAGGACTTGACATGCTTCTTCATCAAACACCCAAGGAACGCGATATGACGCTGAACCATGTAAGCGGGAATGAGAAGAGAAAAGGCCAAAGGCGATCCATCGCTTGTATATGTCAGCACTTGCCGTTTGTTCAAACCCGCCAATATCGTGGCTCCAATAGGCAAAACCACAGAGGCCAAGAGAGAGACCTCCACGAAGTGTCTGAGCCATGGAAGAATATGTTGCCGAGCAATCTCCACCCCAATGAACCGGGTATCTCTCTCCACCAATCGTTGCTGAACGTGCAAAGAGGACGGCATTCCCCCTCCCTTTCTCCTTCTCCAGCAAAGAAAAGACCGTATGGTTGTACAAGTCCGTGTAGCGGTTATGCATTGCGTTGGGATCGGAATGATCGTACCACACAACATCACTTGTGGGTATTCGTTCTCCAAAATCGGTCTTAAAACAATCGACCCCCATGTCAAGCAGAGTCTTCAACTTTCCACAATACCAATCAACTGCAGCGGGATTTGTGAAATCCACAATCGCCATTCCTGCCTGCCATTTGTCCCATTGCCACACGGAACCTTCGCTCCGGTGAAGGAAAAAACCACCTCTCAATCCTTCGACGAACAGTGGAGATTTCTGCCCTACGTAACTGTTGATCCATACACATACCTTTAGTCCTTTCGCATGAATGTCACGAATCATCTCTTCAGGGTCGGGGAAACGGCTCAGATCCCATGCAAAGTTGACCCACTCAAATCCCTTCATCCAAAAACAATCAAAATGGATGACCGAAAGAGGAATGGAATATGCATGCATCTTGTCAATGAAGGAATTGACAATATCCCTGTTGTAATCGGTAGTAAAGGAAGTCGAAAGCCAAAGCCCATACGACCAAGCAGGTACATGAGGAACTCTCCCAGCAAGAGCAGTATAATTAGAAAGCACTTCCTTCAGGTCATGGCCAGCGATAAGGTAGTAGACAAGTCTCTCTCCCACGACGGAGAACTGTACGGCATCGACCACTTCACTCTCAATCTCAAAGGAAACCTTATCATAGCTTGCTACGAAAATGCCGTATCCTTTACTGGACAAAAGAAGAGGTACGTTCTTATACGCCTGTTCGCTACAGGTACCGCCATCTTTATTCTCGATATCCACTGATTGTCCATTTTTCACAAAGGCAGTAAACCGTTCTCCTGTACCGTAAAACGTCTCCCCAACCGAGGTGTTCAGATACTCAACCATCCGTTTTTCTTCAGGCATCGTCACATATCCCGAAAGCACATTGTTCCTTTGGGTGAGTGTTCGACCACAGTACGAAAAAACCAGTTCTCGAGAAACTGAAAGATTCCCAGTGGTCAATGTGTTTTTGGTGATCAATGGATGGAACGATTCATTTTGTTCTGGCGTGAATTCCACATTCTTCCTAGGCAAACCTAGGTGATGGTACACATCGACCTTGACAACATTTTTCATCGGAGAGGATAAGACTGTCGTCAACATGGTGCAATTTAACGTGTCTCCCCGACCTTTGATGGGTTTGGTCGCCTCATAAAGAATCAACGAATCACCTTGTTTCTCCACATCCCATAGCGTCGTATGAGGCGCAACAGACACCCCTTCTTTCATCATCCAAAAACCATCGTGGAATTTCATCGCTTAATCCAAACGAAGCATTGCCTGAAGCAAATGACGGACATTTCCCTTGATATCTTCCATGGTGATTGCACCCTTCCTGAGCGCTTTTTTCACCCTCTTCGGGTACCCACAACCCATCTTCAAATCTTCTCCGGCTTTCAACTCAAGGTAATGCTCCGCATGGTTCCACCAATCCGAGGTAACGAAACCTTCGAATTTCCACTCTCCCCTAAGAATGTCAGTCAACAGTTCCTTGTTTTCCGCTGCATAAATCCCATTAATCTTGTTGTATGAGGACATAACCGCTACCGGTTGGGATTCCTTGATAATGATTTCAAACTGTCTAAGGTAGATTTCTCGCAGTGCTTGTTCGGATACAATGGAGTCACTCTCCTTCCGATTAGTCTCCTTATTGTTGCAGGCAAAATGTTTCACACATGCCCCGACCCCATTTGACTGGACACCTCGGATGAGCGATGCGGCCAGTTTCCCGGCGAGAAGAGGATCTTCCGAATAGTATTCGAAGTTTCTTCCACATAGAGGACTGCGGTGGATATTGACGGCAGGTGCCAGCCAGAGGGCGAAATTGTTTTCCTTGACCTCACTTGCAGCGACTCGACCGACTTCTTGTAGCAGTTCCTCATTCCACGTAGAAGCAAGAAGTGTCGCACAGGGAAACCAAGTTGTCGTAACACCACAATCCGGCAAAATACGCACCCCTGCAGGCCCATCACAGGTCATCATATTCGGTATTCCATATTTTTTCTGATTGCCGAACCCGTACGTGTTTGCCAAGCCTGTATTGGGCTGTCCTCCGCACATGCCTATGAGCGCATCGTCATCGATTGAATCAATAAATGATTCAAGTTCCTGTTTTCCATTGGCAACTTCTTGGAAACCCTCAGAAAGCCAAGTACTCTCCATTGTTCTATCAACATAGCCCTGAGCTACAACCTCAGGAACGATCCCTTCCAGTTTGGAACTTGATTGCCTGTGAAGCACACAAGAATCTTTCTCATAAGCATGAACAGCACATTGTTCATATGTTCCGTCAGCATTTAGGCGCTGGAAAAGCTGTGACGGAACGAGGTGGTTCTTCAATTGCTCGACTACTGCGTCGTCATCAAGTTGTACACGAAGTTTTATGGGTTGCAGGTCCATACAGGACTCGCCAAGAGCAATCTCATAGTCTCCTTTCTCGAGAATCCATTCTGCTCTCTTTTCATCATAACTCGCTACCCTCGCCAAGGGGAAACGAAACGTTAGTTCCACCGATTCGTCAGGCGCCAATGTTTGTGTCTTTCCAAAAGCTGCCAATACTACGTGCGCTTTCCGAAGGATTCCTTGGGGAGGAGTAACATATACCTCCACTACGTTTTTTCCTCTGAACTTTCCCGTATTGGTGACCTGTACTGTCAGAGAAATGTCGGCGCCATCAAACGCAGCATTGAGCACCTTTTTCCCAAACGTGGTATACGATAATCCATAGCCGAATGGATAGACAACGTTCTTATTCTGAGCGGGAATAGTCGTAAAGTACCGGTACCCAACAAAAATATCATCGGTATAGGCGACTGAATTAGATGTGGCATGAAAGCCCTCTGTCGAGGGATAATCGTCCAACGATCGTGCGTACGTATCGACTAATCTTCCTGAAGGATTCTCCTTCCCCAGCAAAAGGTCTGCAATGGCGATTCCTCCCATGGAACCACCTTGCAGGACCAAAAGTGCCCCCTGTACATGTGGATTGTCGCTAAACCATGCAGTGTCGACCATACCACCCACATTGAGAACGACAATCACTTTGGAGAACTGTTTGGTCACCTGGCTCACCAGTTCCCTCTCTTCATCGCTCAATGAGAAATCGCCATGGGGAAATATTTTTTCTTCTTGTTTGAGAATGTCATTCTTCAAAACGCTATGAAGCTTACTACCGCAACAGCGATCCCACCCCTCTCCAGAGAATCTGCTGATGACAATAACCGCTACCATACCAGGAGTATTTGCTTTCGCCGCAAGTTCAGAAGGAAAGGGAGCCTCTGGAATCAAGCCTGGCTTCATGCCCTTCGCATAGAGTCTTTTCACATACTCCGTATAGTAGTCGGCAAGCGCATGGTCATAGGTGATCTCCCCTTGCAACTCTGCAAAGCTGAGACCTTGGATTAGGTTGTACACTTGATCCGTAGTCACTTCCCCACTTCCACCGCCACCGGCAACATAGTCGGCACAGCCTTTCCCAAACGGGGCTACGCAGGTCCCCCGGGCGAATGGGAGAATGTTACCCTCGTTCTTCAACAGGACGGCACCCTCTAAAGCAGCCCTCCGAGCGACTTGAAGGTGGTACTGCGAACCAGTCACCCTCCGGCCATCGTCCCCAAGAGGAATGGGAACCTGATACAGCGAACGTGTCCAATGTCTCATGAAGAGCCTCCCGTCATTTTTGATACGAATCCATCACTTCCGACATGTTCTCTTTGATATTGGTCAAATGCTCTCGCATCTTTCTGGCAGCCTTTTCCGAGTCATGTTCGCAGATTGCTGCGACAATTTCTTCATGCTGGTCTAGGTGGAGCCGTACCGTCTCAATGCGGTTGTTCACTGATTTCTTCAAGTACTGCCACATGTTTCCTGCAAGCATTTCCCAGATGCAATTTTGAAGTTTTTCCAGCGCACGATTGCCAGATCCCTCCGCAATTGCTTGGTGTAGGTCATGATTCATCACTTCCAGCGAAGTATCCGTGCCGGTGGCAATTCGGTGGCGCTCCAACAGAGATTTGAGTTTTTCACAGGTTTTCGCATCTGCTTTGAGCGCGCAGAGTCTAGCTGACTCGCACTCAATCAGGAGCCTAGCTTCATCGATATCGATGGGAGAAATCTGCTCACGCGCGATGGACTCGCCAAGTTGCTGCAATGTGCGGCCCGGCTCTTCCGTCCGTCTGATATAGGTACCATCTCCCTGCCGCGACTCAAGAAGGCCCTTGGCAACCTGTGCGGCAATTGCCTGGTGGACTGAAGCTCTACTGACGGACAACTGAGTGGCAAGATCTCTCTCTGATGGGATTCGATCACCCGGCTGCAAATTCTGTTCTTTGATTAGCTGGTCCAGCCGTGTCATAATTATCGAATAAATTTTTTGAGTTTTTCCCGTGTCCATTTCAACCTCATTTATCAATCACGATCATCCGATAACTACCGAGATGATCTATGACAAGTTCCAATACTCCATTATTCCAAGAACATGCAATCAATCTCTTTTCTACAATATCATTGACGGAATGTGGCTGGCGAGGGTATCGGAGTCTGACCGTAAATGGTCCTGCCTCAAATGGACGATGGAACGAAGAGCCATCGTACCCTGATAGATTGACACATTGCAAATTCGCACCACCACCATTATACCGATTATAGACAAGTTCCACGGCCTCTGGCGCATCACTTTCCATTGACCGCTCAGACAAACACCGATCCACACCATCGAGCAACAGAAGCTTGTGCTCATCAAACCCGTATTTTTTGAAAAGCGCATCAGGCTGGAAAGAATAACAGAACCCCTTCGGTCCTTGGTGGCGGAACATTCTGCCGGTCGGGACATTTCCTCCGCACATCTCCGGTGGCCCGAACATTCCGGCATCTCGCAATTCCAGATCTCCCTGCTTTCCTTTGAAGGTACAGCAAGGCCCCTGCAGTAGTGTCCAACGAGTCTGTTGAAACGAAGGAGGATTTGTGATGTACGCTCCTTGCACCTGGAAAGGCTTTGTATCTATTTCTCTGAGCCCGAACCACCGCTCGAAGGTGGAGTTTGTGGCGCTGACACCCGTGTAGACCACTTTGCAAGGAAGCGCATCTAGCACCTCGAGCAGGTGTTCGGTCGGCTGAAGCCCGGGAACAAGCACAAGCGGGATGTCGTTGAGCATTGAGAAAGAGACGGCCGACTCGTCCACCACGGTAAAGCTGTAATGGTTCTGCTTGAGCGCCTTAAACGCTCCTCGATAAGCTTCCTGCTGCCATGCGCTTGGATGGGTGGGTTTAATCAAAGCAATATCGGTGACAGTACGGAAACCCTGATACCACCGCTCATTCTCTTCCAGATATGCGTAATTCTCTTGGACAACTGAGAAATTCTTAGTGTCAGGGTATTCAGGAAAATCTCCGATAATGCAGAATGCTAGTCCTGCGCCATTGGCCATGAGCTCATGACAGCGCAGGTCCATCTGCCAAGGGGAAACGCTCATGAATCGGTTGTCTAGGCTAGAAGCGTTGATCATGATGTTGCCAAGAATCTTCTCAGGCCAGGAACCATTCAGAACCATGGCGTTCTCGCTCGCCATATATTCCCAGACAGGATATGGACGGTGCAGTTCGGTATTCGACTCGGCCATGAAAATGTCCGAACCATCCGGAGAATACATGGCAACGGCGATTTCATTACTGTGGCGCTTTACCACTTCCCGAATTGCCTGATGCATCTTTTGCACCATGCGTTTCTGGAAAGCCAGATACATCTGATAAGCCGGATTATCAAGATCCTCCTCAATTGGCAGTTCCATGCCCGTGCTTTCATGGAACTGCCGTTTGCAAGCCTCGCATTGACAAATTCCATGATAGACATGGCTGTAGTCCATCGTCCGGTATCCAGGCATGTTGAAGAACACTCCGTCAAGAGGATAGAGGCCCAACGCTTCGTCCACAATCTGAGGGGCTAGAACCTGCTGGTATTCCCCACTCGGGCAAGTATGCACAAACCCATTGTAGTTGATGGCTGCACCCACTCTGTCCCGATAGGTCCACTCGGGGTGTGCATCGGCAAGGCGTTTCGCCACCTTGGAAAAATCGAAACGTCCAATCACTCGGATGCCATTTTGGTGGCAAAGTTCCACCATTTCTCCCACAAGGTCTTTATGCTTGTCCAAAGGATTTTGGCAGGAAAGCCTTGATGGGAAAAACGACACTACCCCTCCAACATTCAATAGCAACGTGTTCGCATGAAATCGCTTCAAATTGTCAATCAGACGGTTCCGGTCCAAATCGATATCCTTCACCGTAAGATTGGTCTGAATAAGTCTTAGGACCTGATCCGTCCACCAGCTCATGTATCTCTCCCCGCGTTGGTAAATCCACGATAGGGCAATCATCGGTTGCCCAATCATTCTTCCATCGCGCCTTTTCCTTATTACAAATTGCTTCCGGGCACCAAAGAACCCGGAAACAATACCTATTGCTCACTGGATGCCGTTCTTTTTGCGTATCTGGGACAGAATGACCTCGAAACGAGACATCATCTTGTCTGCAACCTCATCAGCCGTTTCCTTGCCGGTGATGAAACTGGCATATGCATTCCTGATTACGTCGCTCATCTCAGGCAGGTTGAGGAATGGAGAGAATGGCGCCCCTGCTTTGGACAGCAGGTACGATGTGGCGTCATATATGGATCCTTTCAACGCTCCGTGATCAGCCAAAACTTTCTGACCATACTCAGTCGGAGGAACCGATCTCTGAAGGCCAAGTTCGACAAGCGCATCAGAATCATTCACTAGGCAGTTCAGCAATCTCGCAGTGGCCTGAGGATGTTTCGAGGCAGCGGAAATGGACCAGAACTGTGCTGGACGGACAAACAGTCCGTCAAACTCGGGACGGCCGATGACCGGATAGGCATAGATACCAATCTCACTGTCGCACTTCGATTCGAATTCTTTGATGTTACTCGTCCATCCATAGTCGCCAATCCATTCACCCTTTGTCTGGTGGGCATCCATGGTCGAACCGGCCATGGCCTCAACCTGCAAGGAGGCGCTTGGAAGCACACCCGAATCGGTCAGCTGACGGAAAATGTTCAAAGCCTGGACAACCTGGTCCTTGGTGACCTCAAGACGCGCAGTCGGAGAAACATAGTATTTCCCCGCTAACTCACTCAACACGAACGTGAAGAAATGGAGCGGAGCGTTGTCCGTAGAGGCGGACATCAGTGCGACGTTGTCTCCCAAAACGCGGCGGACATCTTTGGCATACGCCATCATGTCGTCTAGCGTCCAACTCTCGCCAGGTCCAGGAGGAAGATTCCCTCCCTTCTCCACATATTCGTTAATCCGTTTCTTGTTGTAGTAGAAAACCTTTCCGCTGATTCCTGTCGGAACGCCAATCAGCTTTCCATTGATCTCACCGCCACTGAGCAGCACGGGCGAGAACGTGGAAGTATCCAATTCCTTGCCCTCGAATTGATGCAGGTCGTCAAGCACCGCCTTCTTTGCAAATCCAACCTCGGCAATCCACTCGGTGGAGAAGCACATCAAATCTGGTGCAGTACCATTGGCAAGCTGGATGATAATCTTGTCGTGATACCCATCGAACGGGTTCGGCATGGTGGTCACTTTCACGTCCGGGTTCTTCGACTCAAACACCTGTACTGCGGCATTCGTCGCCTTATGCCGGGTATCGTTACCCCACCACATCATCGAGATTTCCTGGGGTTTGCCGGAAACGGCGCTCTGAATTGGAGCACCGTTTCCCGATTCTGACGCACCATTGGCAATAAGGGTTAGCGATGCACCAAGCACCAAAAGCGTTGCCAATAACACCTTTTTTTTAACCATATGTTTCCTCCTATTTCGTGATACGGTTAGATATCAATTCTTCATTC
Organism: uncultured Spirochaetaceae bacterium; assembly: GCA_900315435.1. GTDB lineage: Bacteria > Spirochaetota > Spirochaetia > Sphaerochaetales > Sphaerochaetaceae > RUG023. Next base: position 44,325 of record OMYY01000003.1, on the reverse strand, counting down.
CGGTTGTGGCGATTCCTTCGATGAAATACCGCTGACAGAAAGAAAAAAGAACCAACGGCGGTAGAATAGCCAGCACCGACATGGCCAAGATGTTCGTCCAAGCGATTTCACCGGTTGACGCATCCATGTTAACTTTCAAACCGATGGAAACCGGGAATTTAATCTCCGTGGACAGATAAATCATCGGATCAAGGAAGTCGTTGCTCGTCCAAATGAACTGGAACAGCACACAAGTCACCATGGCTGGCTTGACCATCGGAAGAAGAACGAGCAGAAGCCGTTTCACCGAGCCACAACCGTCAATTTCGGCTGCTTCATCCATGTCCCGTGGTAACCCACGGAAGAATTGAATCATCAAGTACACAAAGTATGTATCCGCAGCAAACAGGGACGGAACAATCAACGGCTTGTAGGAATCGACCCAGTTTAACTTGGTGAAGATGATGTAGGACGGCACCAGAATGACCGTCTTCGGAAAAAGCAAAGTGGCAATAAGGACGGACAGCATGAGCTTCTTGAACGGGAAGGTGAAACGTGCGAATCCATAAGCGACAATCGTAGCGGAAACAACCGTCGCGGCGACTCGAAGCACGGCAAACATCGCAGTGTTCAGGAAGAAGGTCGCAAAGGAGACGGAACCGGTCCCCTTCCATCCTTCGATGTACCCGCTCAAGGTAGGATTAGCTGGGATAACCGATTCGGTAAAGACATGATTAGCGTCCTTGAACGAAGAACCGACCAGCCAAAGAAACGGATAAATCAACAGAGCGCCAATCAGAATGAGGACGGCGTATGTCAGGAACCGGCTCACAACTCTACGTGTAGAAATCTCTTTAGCCATTTCGATACCCTCAGTCTTGGTAGTTCACCCAATATTTCGACGATAGGAAGAGCAACACAGTTACCGTGGTAATTGTGAGGAATAGCATGATGCTCAGCGCACTTGCGAAACCCATCTTCAGATACCGGAACGCATTCTGGTAGATCATCAAACTCATCAGGTAGGTCGCATGGTTTGGACCACCACCAGTAATCACGTATGGGGAATTGAATTCCTGGAATGCCGTGACCAGATTCGTCATCAGGTTGAAGAACACCATTGGAGTGATATACGGAACCGTTACATGCCAGAAGATGGTCCATTCTCTGGCCCCGTCGATACGTGCCGCTTCCTTCAACGACTGGGGCACATTCTTCAGCGCTGCCAAGAAAACGACCATCGTGGAACCAAACTGCCACACGTGCTGCAGGCTCACGACGAACAGTGCCGTATAGTCGCCGGTAAGCCATCCGACCAGAGGCAACCCCATTTTTCCGAGAATCCGGTTGAGAAGTCCATCGGTCATGAAAAGGAATTTCCACAGAATCGCAACCGCTACGCTGCTGCCCATCAAAGATGGAATATAGTATACTGAGCGAAAAGCGCCAATGAACTTGACGTTCAACGAAAGCAAGTACGCGATAAACAGAGAGAATAACATTTTTCCAGGCACCGTCATCAGCACATACAGGAAGCTCACTTTGGCGGACTGCCAGAATTCATCCATGTGAAAGGCCGTCCAATAGTTCTCAAAGCCAATGAAGAACGGACTGGAGACGATATTGTAGTCCTCAAAACTCAATACACAGGCCATCCCTAGTGGAATCGCCTTGAATGCAAGGAACCCAAATATCCAAGGAGTAACAAAAACCAACCCAATCATTTGGCTCTTTTTTCTCCTCGACATTTTCCGGTATGTCCGAGTGGACATTAGCAAGTGGTTTGTAGTGGTCATACCACTATGGTTTATGCATTTCTTGAATGCTGTCAACAAAATTTTTGGTATTTAATTTATATGTATCGCTTCTCGTCCAGTAAGTTACGATAGCAACAGAGGTTTGCGTAATATTAAAATTGAAAAGCAATTACGTATATTATAATTAATTGTAAAATAGCAAATATAAACTGATGAAAACCATCTTGCGTTTCCCTGCAACGATTGCAACCATTCTCCAAATCATAATGGATAACCACTTAACCATTATGGATACAACCAATAAACACTCTCTGAAATTAACCAAAAGCCCGACACTTTTCTTCCACATCGCATAATGCTCCGTCTTCGACGGATTTCGCACTGCTGTTAGGGCCGGAAAACACCAATCCCACCTGCCGGATTGTCCCCAAGGTATTGTAATATCATAGCTTCGTACGATAGATTTTCAGCATGTGAAAGGCCCCCACAAGATACACCGTTTTCCTTCCTATTTGGTAGATACACACACGTAATCATGTTTCTTCAAAGCCAGTTTCCGGTATTCTTTTACATGGAGGTAAGGATCTTCGTAGAACGACACGGACCCTGCCCTTTCCTCAAGCTGTTCATATGCGCATGCAATATCTTCGAGAATGGCTTTCGCTGCGGAAGGATTCTGCAATGTATCGACAATATACCTAATGCATGTATCAATCTGATGCGCTACGTATGCTGAAATTTCCAGCTTATAGGCCATATTTCTCTCTTACATCGGCCAGCGCTTCTCTGGCCCCCCTGGTTTTTCCATCCTTGATCTGGCGCTCGGAAATATCCAGCTCACGATACAGCTTCTGTCTCTGAAACATATTTTCGAACGTTTCCATGCCCATCAGCACCATATCGCCGTATCCATTCTTCATTACAAAAATCGGATCAGAACCATTTCCGAAATCCTTGCCGTATCCTTCAACTCTTTGATTGTGGCAATTTGTGGCATACAATTACCTCCTATCATACCATACTTTTCTTTCGCTACAAAGATTTTAAGTCTCTTCTTTACGTCCATCTCCACCTCTCGAACAAAAGGAAAGAAAAGCATGCTACATCATTCCATGGTACAACCTCTGCCAAAATGTTGTTTTTTATAGTCTTTGATACTCCTGCATAACTTCTTTACAAAGCATTCATCCCTTTATACCTGTAGCAGCAATTCCTTGCACATAATATTTCTGGAAAAACAGGAACATCACAACCATGGGAATGATTGAAACGACCAAGGAAGCCATGATCGGTCCATAATAAATTGGAGGTTCCGTAAAAAAAGCTTGCAAGCCAAGTTGAACTGTCTTTTTCGTATCAGACATCGTCACAAGCAACGGCCACATGAAATCCGACCAGTAAGCAACATAATCAAGAATCAAAACCGTACAGAATACTGGTCCAGAAACGGGTACCACCAATTGGAAAAACGTCCTGATTTGACCCGCACCATCAATAGAAGCCGCTTCAATCAAGTCGTCCGGCACATCAAGAAAAAACTGGCGGAACAAGTAGATATCAAAGCATTTCGCCGCAAACGGAACAATCAACGCGAAGTAGGTATCATTCCAGCCAATCTTATAGACTATCCAGTACAAGGCAAGGACTATGCTCTCCAAGGGAAGGACGAACAAAGCGATGATTGTAGTGAAAAGAGCATTCCGTCCTCCGAACTGAAACTTTGCCAAGGCGTATCCGCACATGGAATTCACCAGCAAACTCAAGCAGACCAAGATGGAAACATAGAAGACACTGTTCCCGATACAATGAAATAAATTGCTCTCACGAAAAACAGTCTTATAATTCTCAAGCGTGAAGCCAAAAGGAACAAAAGCCGCCAAGCCTTTTGTCATGTCGCTGAATATCCGACTCTCAGGTTTTACTGACGAAGCAACCATCCAAAGCAGAGGCGAAAGATACAATAATCCAAGAACCGTATTCACGACGTATATGATGAGCTGATTACGTTGTCTGCAGGTCATAACGATATCCTCACTTCTGCCGAACGATGCGCTTTACCGTAAGCGACATGGTCACGACAATAATAAAAAACAAGACGGAGATGGTCGAAGCGTAACCGATGTTACGGAACTGAAAACCCTGCTGATAGATGTAGTAGGTCAGGGTCTTTGTGGACTCCTTCGGACCTCCCTGCGTCATGACATAGGGTTGTGTAAACAGTTTCATAGCAGAAATCATGGTTACCTGCACGACAAAAATCAGAACGTTCCTCATTCCCGGGAGCGTCACATGGATGAATTGCTGGAACGTATTGGCACCGTCAATCTCGGCTGCCTCGTACAGTTCATTGGGAATAGCCTGTAGCCCGGCAAGCAGAATCATCATATGGTATCCCGCCGAATGCCAACCACTCATGAAGATAATGGCATTCATTGCGGTTTTGGGGTCATGAAGAAATGGGCATGGCTCAAAACCAAGCTTCACAAGAAACGCGTTGAGGAGGCCTTGTGTCGGATTTGGATTGTAGATGAAGGTCCACAGGATGGAAACAACCGTAATGGAGGTCACCAAAGGGGTAAAATACGCTACCCGGAAAACACCCACTCCTTTGAACTTGCGTCTCACCAACAATGCCAGTATGAAAGCAAGTGAGTCCTGGTAGCAAACGACAACTATAGCGAAATAGAATGTATTCCGAATCGTCTTATAGAACGTCTGGTCATGGAAAACGCGCATATAGTTCTCCATTCCGTCAAAAAAAGCAGCCTGGGGCTTCAACATATTGAAATTCATAAAACTGAATCCAAACGACAAAACTACAGGAACTACAAGGAAACAACACAGAAGCACTACTGCTGGCAGTGTGAAGAACAGCACGTACGGAACCGGAGTTCGTTTCAAAGAAGATACTTGTTTCATTCTCAACTCCAAACTGGTGAAAGCTGATGGCTCTCAACTCTTGTTGCCATGCCATCAATTTGAACCGACACAACTTTTCCTTCTTCCAGAACCACACCCCCATACCGGATGGAAGCCACCTGCTCTCCCCCATTTACGAAAAGTTCAAGGAGTGCCGTATCAACGAAGACTTCCAGTTGTTCCAACCGTTGGATCTTGATCGTGCAACGTTTTTGTCCATTGATAGAAAGAACTAAAAGGTTCTCTTGATAGGAAAGGGAAAGACCTTTCTTTCCGGCAAGAATGGAAGCAAGGCTACGAATCGGAGAACCAGAGATTTTCAACATATAGGAAGTGCCTTGCACACCTCTTGCTTCCTTCTGCAACACAGCGATATCTTCTGCCGGATTTTGCATCAGTCTCCCATCCTTGAGGGAAAGCTCCCGTGGTAGCGAAAGAGTGCCGTTTGCCCCGTGGAGTGAAGGTTTATAGATGTTGCGAGTATCAGAGTTCCAGCCGAATAAAATCCTCCTGCCCTTCCATTCCATGGTCTGTGTCGCATAGAAGTCTTTTCCTTCGTCCAAAAAACCTGAAGATTCGGGAAGAAAGGTTTTGCCATCGAAGGAACCAACAATATATTTCACATCGCGCTGGGGCGTCCTATCCTTGTTGATGAAGCCGACAAGCAGTACCCATTTCCCTCCAAGCAGAAAGAAATCCGGACATTCCGCGATGGCATATTTTTCATCTTGTTCCACATAAAGATTGGAAACAAAACTCCATGATTCCAAGTCTTTCGACGAATAAAGCAAGACCGTCGGCATACCACTGATACAGCTACCAACCACCATCAGGAAACCATCCTCATACGGGAACACCTTTGGATCTCGGAAGTCTCCCGTACAATGTTCCAAATGGGGTTCAAGAACCGTATGCTCATCATGAAAGAAGATTCCATCTTCGCTCACAGTCCTTACCTGTTTCTCCTTTCGCCATGTCCGGGCAACATCACCCACATTCCTTGTAAAGAACACAGACATCAAAGACCCTTGTACAATGGCGCTTCCCGAGAACGCCCCTCCCCGCAAGCCGGCGGCATCTTGTAGCTCTGCTTGCGGGAACAAAGCAACTGGCTCATGGATCCAGTGCACGAGGTCATCACTTACCGCATGGCCCCAATGCATGTTTCCCCAAACCTGTCCAAAAGGATTGTACTGGTAGAAGAGGTGCATTTTCCCGCCGAAAACGCAAAGGCCATTCGGATCGTTCATCCATCCTTCCATGGGAGAAAAATGAATCCGGTTTCGGCCAGGCAGGTTATTTCCATTGCCATAGATAGGGAAAATCCCTCTCTGCAACATCATGGGACCATGGTCAAGATATGCAAGGTCGATATATCCATGCTCCCAAGAAAGATGGTATTCCGTTTCCTCTTCTAAATCAAAATGTAAGGAACCAAAAGAGGCTCTCAGAGTCTGTACCGAACAAACTCCTTGGGCAGATTCCAAGGAAAAAGATGCCTCTGAAAATCCGCTGTCCCGACGGACGAACAAAGCCAATCCATGATAAGCAAAGGACGAAAAAAGAAGTGGTTGCATTTTCTTTGGTATGAAATTGGGTTGGAATGACATGCCACGGGCTCAAAACCCGTGGCAAGATCCCATGTTATTTGTTTGAGCTTTGGAATCGGGCATATTCTGCATCGACATACTCGGCAAGGGCATCAAGGCTCTCTTTCGGGTCGCTGCCAGAACAGATATCCAAGAAAGTCTCGGAGAATTTGGGAGAAAGGACCGTGTACACGGGGGTCCTCGGTCTGGGGACAGCAGTCGAGAACAGCTCGTCGGAGAAAACCTTGAACGGAAGCGTGTTCCACATCTCGTTATTTTCGTAGTTGGATTTTCTGGAAGGCGGATATCCGCCAGTCGTACTGTACACCAGCGTGGAATCTGCATTGGTCATGAACGCAAGAGCCACGGCAGCCGCTTCTTTGTCCTTCACGTTCTTCGACATGCCCAAGGCCCAGCTACCACATGGAGATGCAGCGGAATGGCTGTTTGTCACCGGATAATAGGTAAGGCCGAGGGGGAAATCAGGATAGCTTTTGACAACACCCTTGAATCCACCACTGTTGGTAATCCACATGGCGCTTTTTCCATCCTGAAACTCTGTGGGAGAAGGATCGATATTTGCCAGCCCTTCCTTGAAGAACCTCTGCAGATACGTCGCAGCCTCGATACCACCCTTGTTGTTGATGAATCCATTCACTTTGCTGCCATCGGCACTGGTAAAAGAAGAGTTGTTCATATCCCAGAACGGAGACAATGCATACGGGATTCCCTCTCCCTTGTTCATAATCAACTTAATGCCGACACACTCGGGAGTAGATACTTTTTTGGCCATTTCATAGATTTCGTCCCAAGTGTATGCATCTTCGATGCTGGTCGGGATACGAAAGCCGTATTTTGCGAAAATATCCTTGTTGTACAGCAGAGCACAGGAAGATTCGTTCAAACCTATGGCGTACAGGTGGTTATCATAGGTTCCCTGGATGACAATGGAAGGCATCAAATCAGCCTTGCTCTCTGCAGAAACATACTCATCCAGGGGAAGGATTATGCCATTTGCCGCATAGTTCGCCACGTTCGGACCATCCAGAGCAAGCAAATCGGGAAGCTGGTTGGTAAATGCGGCGGAGTTCACTTTATCCTCATACGCATACGCCGTACCACGAGGAATGTAGGTAATGGTCAAATGATAGGTGCCTTTGTACTGCTCATTGAAGTCGGCAACGCGTTTGTCGAATCCGGGAATCATCACCTTGTTTTCCTGATACCACATGGTGATTTCCTTCACACCGTCATGTTCCTTTCCTTTCGCAATTTGCTCATGAGAGCCATTGGCAAACAGGGAGACAATGGAAAATACGGTTGCAAGCATAGCGCAGAATGTTCTTCTCATAGGTGTTTTCCTCCTCGAAAGCCATGCGTTTGCATGACCCTTCTTCCATGCTATGGCCGGTTCTCAAAACCCACAATTGCAACATTTTTACCGTTTTTATTCTAATAAAGTCAAAATAATCAACCTTTTCCTAACCGATAATCAGCAGGGGTAAGCCCTTCATGCTTGCGAAAGGTTGTAATGAAATAGCCCACATCATTATACCCGACAGCAGCTGCAATTTTGGCAATCTGGTCATTGGTTGTCCTGAGCAATTCCTTTGCTCGTTCCATTCTGTACATCACAAGCATCCTCACGAAACTTTGCCCACAGTGTTTCGAAATAAGACGCGAGAGATACGCAGTATTGTAACATAGCACTTCAGAAAGGTCAGAAAGGGATATGTCTTCGGCAAAATGCTCCTTGATGTAATTCTCCACGACGACACCAACTTCTTTTTGTCTCTCCATATCCTCTACTTGCAGATTCCGAAGCACGGTATGGAGACGTTGCGACATCACCACCATGTAAGAATGCACATCCGATTGGGTCTCCTCGAAAATGGCATCAGAACAAGGAAGGGAGAGCAGGCACACGACCTCTTCCCAAAGGGAATGAATCAGCGTCACACCCCTAGGGCTGCTTTCCATCAGTTGCTCAAGTTTCCGCAATGCCATGTCAAGCCCATCCATGTCTCTACTCTGGAGAGCCGAGAAAAGTTCAGTCCGTAATCCGGACAAACGCTCTGGAGAAATTTTCTGAAAGCCTTCCCCTTGCCAGCATACGACAAGGTTTTTCCCCGCTATCTGGCTCTGATGAAGGCTTGTGAGAGCCTGTTGCTTTAGCCATGGCAACTCTTGCAAGGTTTTTCCCACCATGCTGACTCCTGCAGAAAAAGTAAACCGATACTGTTTCCAAGCATCCAGTTGGACATTCTCTATTCGCCTCTCCACCATTTTCCTGCAAGAGTTCTCATCCATCTCACGCAAGAACCGGAACAAGACAATGTAACGCCGGTACTCATAGACAAGCAATCCTCCAACCTGTTCCACCAAACGGGAAAGATAGTCGCGGAGCATGTAGATCTCAAGGCCTTTTGGTGTATCGCAGTACAAGGCAGCAATTACAAATTGCTCTTTATCCAGACTCCAATCCGAACCGGCCTCTTCACACGTCCCCTCAATTGCATCATGCAGAATTTGGTCTTGCACCTTGGGTAGCATGTGGGAAACGGCGAGCGTAAGGACATCCATCTTCTCCTGAGCCTCACGTTTTTTCATGAGTCTCTCCGTCGCTTTTGCCAAAGCATCATGCAAATGGGTGAAACTGACGGGTTTTACAAGGAAATCAACGACCCCAATCTGAAGGGCTTTCCGTGCATAAGCGAATTCCGAAAAACCGGTGATAAGCAGGATTTCAGTCTGGGGGTTCAACGTATGCACGGCGCTAGCAAGCGACAAGCCATCCATTCCCGGCATGCGGATATCGGAAATCACAATGTCGGGATGAAGATGCTTCACCATGTCCAAAGCAACAATCCCATCTTCAGCTTCACCAGCCACCTCGCACCCGATATCAGACCAAGGGAACAGCCGCATTCCCTCAAGGACGATTGGTTCATCGTCAGCAATCAATACCTGAAACATGACCACCCTCTTCTTTGTGGATACGAATCTCCACCGTTGTTCCTTTACCCAACGCACTCCTGATGGAAACGCCATAGCCCGGGCCATAGGAAAGTTGAAGCCTTCGTTGTACATTCAGCAATCCCTGGAATCCTTTTCCTTTTTGTTCCACCAAGAGCATTGTTACTGTCTCGGCATCCATACCAACCCCATCATCCACTACGGTGAAGACCAGCGATTCTCCTTCGTCACGAACCGCAATCGTTATTGATCCATGCCCAGTTTTCGGCTCTAGGCCATGAACAAACGCATTCTCCACTACCGGTTGAATCACCAACTTGGGAATCAGACAGGATGCGTACTGGTCCGGAACATCTATGGAGAGAGAAACTTTGTCCTGGTAACGCATTCTCTGGATAAAAAGATAATCATCAACGTTGCGCATTTCCTCTTTGACTGTCAGGAACTCCACATTGCCGTCAATACTCACACGAAGCAAATCAGATAAGGCTATCGCCATACGCGCAATATCAGACTGATGGGCAATCTGCGCTTTCCAATAGATGACGTTCAAGGTGTTGTAAAGAAAATGGGGATTGATTTGAGCTTGAAGCATTTTCAATTCAGCCTGGTTCTGTAACAATTTTGATTTGTACTCTGAATCAATCAGCGATGCTATCCTTTGAACCATATCGTTGAAATGAGCGCCAAGTTTTCGAAATTCCGGGTTTTCATCAACAGGCACACATGCATTGGAATCTCCATGGGCAAACCGGGACATCGCATCCACAATGCGTTGAATCCGATGGGTCGTGTATCGGGCATAAGCAAGTGAAATGAGAAAGACAATCAAAGAGATGGCTACGATACCAAGGAGCACGAAACCCATCAGACGAAAGACGGGAAGCAAAGCTGTTCTCCACGGAATGGCGCATACCACTATCCAGTTCATCGTCGGAATTTTCTGATAGAACACATATGTCGATCCGACAACCTCCATACCACTTTCATTCCCAAGCAACGGGAGTATTTGGCTGGAATTCTGAAGGAATCCAGCTATAATATTCCCACGTTCATCAAAAAGCGCTATCTCGCCACCTTTTCCGACATCCATATCAACAAATTGCCGTTTGAAAACCTCTGGATAAAGGGTGATATCAAGAAACCCGATACGATTATAATTTCTCGTACTCTCAACTGGTCGAAGCACATGGATAAGCTTACCTTCCGTATCATTAATCCAAATTGGGCGATGATGAAAACCATCATTTTGATGTGAAACGACCCAAAGCCATTCGTTGGAAAGCGCCATTGGAAACTGAAGAAGATTCCCATCCAAATCATACAGGGCAATGGAACGCATCAAAGTGCTGTCGAAAAAGATAGCAATCCCCTGTTCCGCGGAAAAAAGCTCAGGACGGGAGACGTGGACATTCTCAAAAGCGGACAAGAGATACCCTTGTACCCGTTCGGAATTCACAATCGTTGTCGAGGTATCTTCAATTCTGGTGGCAAGGCCATCCATGTTGAGGGAAAGCAACATCATCGAATTTGAAATGGAACGCTTTATCTGATCTCGCATGGAATGGTAAAAAACCGTAACGACCACAATAGTGATGGTCAAGACCGGCAAAAGAGCCAATGCCAAATAGATGACAAGGTTTTGAGATGATACATGCAGCCGTAAGAACCAGTGAGGAAGCTCTCTCTGAAACCTCTTCATATTCGTAGACAAACGCCATTCTCCTCTTTTTGTATGTGTGCCTGTTCCAGCCTTTTTCCATTACCAAGTACGCAGTCGGAATACTGTTCACGCCTTTTCCAAACATCCAGACACCATATCAGTCGCCTGTCCCTTTTGTTCGAACCCGAATCCTCCGCGCATTGCTGACCACATTCCAAAGTATAGACCACCGAGCGATTCGCGCCAAAGGAAAAACCCCATGCGTTGGTCCACCCTCAGCATGTGCAAGAAATGATACTTCCGGTACAAGCAAATCTTGCTGTGCAGCAGACAGTTTTACCCATAAGAATGTCCGTATACCTATTGTTCACAACCATAATCAAGGAGGTTTGTGTATGAAGAAAGCCTGTTTGTTTGCACTGCTCGCCCTTACTGCGGCTGGAACGCTGTTCGCCCAGGGCGGGAAAGAAAGCAGTTCGTCGAGTGCGGCCGCCACCACAGCCAAGCCAGTGACCCTGCGTGTTTCCTGGTGGGGTGGAGACTCACGCCATACTCCGACCCTGAAGGCCTTTGACCTGTACCACGAGAAGAACCCCAACGTCACTGTCAGTGGCGAGTATCAGGGATGGGATGGCTACTACCAGAAGATCGTCACCCAGCTCGCCGGCGGTACCGCGCCCGACATCATGCAGATCGACCAGCCATGGCTCTTCGAGCTTTGCTCCCAAGGCGACGTCTTCGCCGATCTTTCCAAAGAAGATCTTTCCCAGTTCGATGCGAAATTCCTGCAGTCAATGTGTAGCTATGACGGCAAGGTCATGGGACTGCCGACCGGCACCAACGCCAACACCTTCCTGGTTGACGTCGAGCTGCTGAAGAAATCCGGCATCGACCCCAACACCAAATGGACTTGGGAGAATATCGTCACCGAAGGCAAGAAGGTCCACGAGGCCAACCCGGACTGCTACTTCGAGGCAGGCACCCCGGACCACATCCGTTTCTGGTTCGAGCTGTATATGGCCCAGCTGGCCGGTTGCGTCGTCAAGTCCGACAAGACCCTGGCCTTCAACCGCGACCAGGCAATCCAAGCGTTCAAGTATTTCAAGTCTTGGTGGGATAACGGAGTTTCCGCCCCGCTCTCCAAAACCAGTTTGTTCTACCAGAAATTCGATGACGACCCGGATTGGGTCACCGGCAAGGTAGCGGCCGCCTGGACCTGGGTCAGCGCCCTTGGCAAGAACATCGGAAGCCGCCAGAACATGGAGACCCGCCAGTTCCCGGTCATGGCAGGCGCCGTCAACACGGGTGTCCTCGTCCGCCCCAGCCAGATTTTCGTCGTCAACAACAATTCGAAGAACAAGGCTGAAGCGCTGAAGCTGCTGAACTTCCTCTTCTACGACCAGGAAGCCATCAAGATCCTCGGCACCGCGCGCGGCATCCCGTCGACCACCATCGGACGCGAACTGCTTGCCAAGGAAGGCAAGATCGACAAGCTCTCGGAAGTCGGCACCAACGAAGGTGTCGCCCAGGGAGGTGACGCGCAGAGCATCTGGCAGATGAACAGCCAAGTCATCCAGGTCATGCAGGACGTGATCGACCAGTTCGGATACGGCAAGCTGACCGCCGAACAGGCCGCAGACACGCTTATCGCCAACCTGAACGCTACACTCGCGGCGCTTTGAGCCGCCACCTGCAACGGGGGCCATCGTCGGGATGGCTCCCGCTCTTTTCCCATTCCCGGCAAGGAACGCATCTATGAAAAGACACAAAGATTACCAATACGCGGGATACCTGTACATCCTTCCGTGGATCATCGGGTTCCTTTCGCTCCAGCTGATTCCCCTGATCAACTCGTTCGCCTATTCCTTCACCAACCTGCAACTGCTCGGCACCCGCCGGTTCATCGGGCTGGAGAACTACGCCAAGCTCTTCAAGGACCCGCTGTTCTGGCAATCGATGAAAGTGACGTTCCTCTACGTCCTGATGGCGGTACCCTGCAAGGTCGGCTTCGCTTTGTTGATCGCCATCATCCTCAACCAGAATCTGAAGGGCATCAACCTGTTCCGCACGCTGTACTACTTGCCCTCGATCCTCGGTGGCAGCGTCGCCATCAGCGTGCTGTGGCGCTATTTGTTCATGGACAACGGCATCCTGAACAACATCCTCTCCTTCCTGCACCTACCCACCCATTCCTGGCTTGGAGATCCGCGTCTGGCGCTCCCTACCATCGGACTGGTGACGGTCTGGCAGTTCGGCAGCTCGATGCTGATCTTCCTTGCCGGTCTCAAGCAGATTCCCACCGTCCTGTATGAAGCCGCAGAGCTGGACGGATCAGGGAAGCTACGCACCTTCTGGAGCATCACTCTTCCCTCGCTGAGCCCGATTGTCCTCTTCAACCTGATCATGCAGATGATCAACGCGTTTCAGGAATTCACCCCCGCCTTCGTCATCACCCAAGGCGGACCATTGAACAGCACCTACCTGTACGGGCTCTTGCTGTACAACCAAGGATTCAAGTTCTTCAAGATGGGCTATGCATCGGCCCTTTCCTGGATTCTTTTCGCCATCATTCTGGCCTTTACCGGACTGACCTTCTTCTCATCCCAATCCTGGGTGCATTACGGAGACAATGTATGAGAAAACGCAGCAAAACCCGCACGTTCGTTTCTTACCTGATCCTGATACTGCTCGCCTACATCATGGTCTATCCCTTGCTGTGGATGATCGGGGCGGCCTTCAAGACCAACGCCGAGATTTTCGGCACGATCAGCCTGTTGCCCAAAGAGCCGGTCTACAACGCCTGGGCAGACGGCTGGAGGGGTTCCGGGCAGTACACCTTCGGACGCTTCTTGACGAACTCCTTCCTGATGGTCGTTCCGACCGTCCTGTTCACGGTGGCCAGCAGCGTGCTGGTCGGCTACGGCTTCGCCCGCTTCCGCTTCCCATTCAAGAAACTGCTCTTCATGCTGATGCTCAGCACGATGATGCTGCCAGGTACGGTCGTCATCATCCCCCGCTATATCTTTTTCCGGAAGCTCGGCTGGCTGGACAGCTATCTGCCCTTCATCGTCCCGGCAGCTCTCGCCACCTACACCTTCTTCAACTACATGACCGTCCAGTTCTTCCGCGGGCTGCCTCTGGAGCTGGATGAATCCGCGAAACTGGACGGATGCGGCAGCTTCCTGATCCTGACCCGGATCCTGCTTCCCTTGTGCACCAGCATGATCTTCTCCGTCATCGTCTTCCAGTTCGTCTGGCGGTGGAACGACTTCCTCGACGTGCTGATCTACATCTCCAGCGTCGCCAAATACCCGGTCGCCCTCGGGCTGAGGATGACGATGGACATTTCCACCGATTTCGACTGGAACCGGATCATGGCCATGTCGATCGTCTCGATCCTGCCCCCGGTAGTGGTCTTCTTCTCCGCCCAGCAGTACTTCGTCCAAGGAATCGCGACCACCGGCATGAAGGACTAAAGCCAAGAAAGCAACTCGCAAGGGGCTGCCGTATGACTGCGGCGGCCCTTTTCTTGCATCCCCCACACGATCAAACCCTTTTTTCCCAGGCATTGTTCTCTATTTTCCTCTCTACCAAGAAATGCAGTTCATGGGAATAGGGACAAACGCCGGAAAAGGACTCAACTGCACGCACTTCGACGAAGAGCTGAAGCAATGAGCTCCTCGCCTATCTCGCAAGCAAGTTCGTGGACGACTTCGCCCACATGGACGAAAGGCAGATCCTGTCGACCCGCAGGCCGACGGCTACAACCAGGGAGAGCGAAAAGAAAGGCCAAGAAGGGACCCTGCCTTTCAAGCAACTTCCCAATCGCCCATCTTCCTTGACCAAACCGAAGAGGAAGAACGGACAGCCGGGCGCTTGCGCACATTGCCCTTTTTCCCGTCCAGGTTCCCGAGCATCTCTTCGTCATTGTCCGAGACCACAACACTCCTGCAGGAACATCCGGCTCCCTTCGTTCTCTCAATCGTTTGGATGGAATTGCTTGATGGCGCCGATGGTGGAAAGGATATGCTGCTCCATGATCCGCTCGGCCTGCGCCTTGTCATGAGCCTTCATCGCATCAAGCAGCAGCGCGTGGTCATGGATGCCGTGGGCGGTGCCCATCAAGGCGACAATCCGTTTCATGGCGCTTGCCAGGTTGATCCGCATTCCCTTGTAAGCCTCTTGAATGTAGGGGTTTTTCGTCACATCGCCCAAATACTCGTGGAAGGCGAAATCCGCATCGGCAAAGGCAGCCGGGTCTCCAGCAGTCTCGACCATCCGATGGTAGATCGCCTGAAGCTGTCCTATCTCCCTTTCGGTGATGCGGGTCGCGGCCAGGCCTGCGATGCTCTTTTCAAAGACCATACGCAGCTCCAGCACTTGGATTACCTGGCTCTCGCTTTGGATCTCTCCCCCGCTGACGAGCGGGGCGTGGCCACGCGAGGCGACCACGGTGCCCAGTCCGCGACGCGTCTCCACGTAGCCCTTTGACTCAAGAATCTGCAGGGCGCTGCGGATGGTGACCCTGCTGACGCCATACTGCAGACAGAGCTGCGCCTCGCTGGGCAGTTGCTCCCCCTTGTGGTAGGTGCCGTCCACAATCGCCTTCTCGATCTGGGCGCTGATGGTGGCTCTCAGTGGAATGCGCTCGTTAGCCATGGAACCGAGTGTACGCCGTTCCGAGCATTTCGACAACCTTTGCGGCGATATCCTTGTCCGTCAGGTGATAGCGGACCAACAGTTCCTCGTAGTTCGAAGCGCTGGTGCCATAGCAGTCTTGGACACCGACCATCCCCACCTTGCCGAGCGCTTCGGCGACCGCGGAACCCATACCGGCGTGGACGTTGTGTTCCTCGGCGGTGACTATCGATTGCATTCCCTCGGCCTCGCGCAGCAATGCTTCGTAGTTCAGAGGCTTGATCCGGTACAGGTCGACCACCCGGACGCTGATGCCTTGCTTCTCCAGAAGCTCTGCCGCCTTCAGGCTTTCATGCACCATGGTCCCGCAGGCGAAAACCACCGCGTCCTTGCCATCGCGAAGACGGAACAGCCCTTCCCTGAAATCCTCGCCCCCCTGATAGACCACCGGAAGATCGGCACGGCTGACCCGCAGGTATGCGGGACCGGAACCTTCGGCAAGCAACGGCATCAACCCCTTCACGGAAACGGCGTCACAAGGGCAATAGACCTGCATGTGGGGCAGCACCCGCATCAAGGCGATATCGTCGATGCTCTGATGCGTCTTGCCGTCTCCGTAGTCGGAAAGACCCGCCGAGGAACCACAGATGACCACGTGCAGGCCTGCAATGGCGATCGAGGAGCGGATCTGGTCGTACGGTCTGCCCGTGGCGAAGACGGCGAAGGTGCTGACGAAGGGAATCTTTCCGCCGAGGGCCAGCCCCGCGGCTGTGCTCAGCATGTTCTGCTCAGCGATTCCCATCTGGAAGTACCGCTCGGGAAAGGCATTCTGGAACAAGCAGCTCATCGTGCTTTTCCCCAGATCGGCGTCCATCGCCACCACATTCCTGTTCTTTTCCCCCAACTCGACCAAGGCTTCCCCATAGGCCTGTCTCAAACTTGCACGCATTGTCCAACCTCCTCCCGCATCCGTCTGATGATGGCGACCGCCTCCTGATACTGCTGTGCGCTCAACATCGAGTTGTGGAACTGGCATTTGCCTTCCGCGAAGGGAAATCCTTTCCCCTTGACGGTGTGGGCGACGACGCAGGTGGGAAGTCCTTTGGTCTGGTCGCTGTCCGCGATCGCGTCCAATATCTGGGGAATCGAATGCCCATCGATCTCCACCACGTGCCAGCCGAAAACCTTGAAGCGTTCGGCCACATGGGGAATCGGAAACACCTCCTGGGTGGTTCCCGAAGCCTGCACTCCGTTCAGGTCGACGAACAGGCAGAGATTGTCCAGCTGATAGTCGGCCGAGCTCATGGCCGCTTCCCAGACCTGTCCCTCTGCCAATTCGCCGTCGCCGGCGATGCAGAAGACTTTGGCCGGATTGCGATCCAGCTTCAGGGCCATCGCCATGCCGCCGGCAATCGAAAGCCCTTGCCCGAGCGAGCCTGTGACCGCCTCCAGGCCGGGGGTACGGTCGATATCGGGATGCCCTTGGAGCATGCCGTCCAGCGTCTTCAATCGGGAAAGTTCCTCACGAGGGAAGTAGCCGAGTTCGCAGAGCGCGGCATACTGGGCCAGGACCGTATGTCCTTTGCTGAGGATCAACCGGTCCCGCTTGGGATCTTTCGGATGATGAGGGTCGAGGCCGCGCATCCGGTCGAAATACAGGACGGCGATGATGTCGGCAATCGACATGCTTCCACCGAAATGCCCCACTTTGGTGGAGACCATATCCAGAATATCGGCACGAATATCGATTGCGTGCCGTTTTAGCGAGAGAATCCGTTCGTTGCTGTAGTCCATCGCGTCCTCCTCAATAGCAGGTCACTCCGCCGTCTACCGCGAGAGACAGGCCGTTGATGAAAGCCGCCTCGTCGCTGGCAAGGAAGAGGACGGCGTTGGCCACATCCGATGGATCGCACAATCGGCCAAGCGGAACCTCGTCGTAGCGCTCCGCTTTCCTTTGGGGATCCTTGAAAAGCTGGGCGACCAGCGGTGTGTCCACGGTACTGGGATGGATGGAGTTGCAACGGATGTTGAACCGCCCGTACCGGCTGGCGATTGCCTTGGTCAGCAGGGTGACGGCTCCTTTGCTTGCCGTATAGGCTTCAGGAGTGTACTTGTGGCCGACCAGCCCACAGACGCTGGAGGTGTTGATGATCACTCCGGAACCCTGCCTTTTCATCACCGGAATGGCATACTTGCAGCCGAGAAAGACGCTTCCCGTGTTGACGCTCATCATGGTATTCCACTCCCCGATGGTCATCTCCTCGACAGGCTTGCGGATATTGATGCCTGCGTTGTTGACAAGCACGTCAAGACGCCCCTCCCGTCCCAGTATCTGGGAGATGGCGGACTTCCAGTCCTCTTCGCTGGTCAGGTCGATCCGGATGAAAGGCAACGCAAGTTCCTTTGCCACCTCCTCGCCTTTCAGGTCAAGCAGATAGACTCGCGCCCCTTCCTGTGCCAAACGGCGCGCCATGGCGCTGCCGAGTCCGCCGGTTCCCCCGGTAATGGCAATCACTTTTCCTGGTACTCGCATGGTTTGCTCACTTGTATTATAAGTTTTATTTTGTAATACATGTTAGCATAGCACAGATCGCGCATCCGTCAAGCCAGAAGAGACGCTCATTCGTTGGCAGGCAAGGGCATGACGATGCGGATGGCGACACCCCGCTTGCCGTCGCTTTCCACCCGCAGGGTAGCTGCCCCGCCGGTGAACAGCAAAAGCCGCTTGCGGGTGTTGAGGAGCCCGAGAGAAGTCGAGCGCTTGAGCACGTCGCCCTGCTGTCCATTCAGCTTTTCGAGCATCCTCCCGTCCATAGCCATGCCATCGTCGCTCACCAGTATCTCTACCTTTCCGCCGTCCAACGGACGGACTGTCAGGTCGATCGACAACGGCCGGTCCGGAACAAACCCATGGTTGAAGGAGTTCTCCAGCAGCGGTTCCAGGAACATGGCAGGAACTTTCAAATCCCGGAGCGAGGAATCGATGTGTTCGTGGAAGCTGAAGCGATCCTTGAAGCGATATTGCTGCAGGGCGACATAATCCTCCACCACCTCCATCTCCCTCCGCAAGGGAACGCCTCCTTCCTCGGCGGTCAGCGAATAGGTGAGCAAGCGGGAGAGAAGCAGCAGCATCTTGCTCACCTCGTTCTCTCCGCCACTGAGGCGGATTGCCTTCCAGTGGATCGTGTCCAGCGTGTTGAAAAGAAAATGGGGATTGACCTGCATCTGCAACGCCCGGAACTCCATCGCCTCCTTCTGCCATTTCATATAGTCCTGTTCCAGAAAGGTCTTGATGACATGATAGTTCAGATAGTCGAAGACATTGGAATCCTCGGAAATCTCGTCGTTACTGGTGCTGCCCACCTTGGAGAACTGGGCCAGGACATTTGCCAGGAACTGCCGCTCCCGCTTGTTCACCTTCAGGGTGATCGCCAGGCCGAGCAGCAACGCCACCAGCGTCAGCACCAACGTCAGCCACATCAGCGTCCGCGAAAGGGCGTAGAGCCGGTGGACGTCCAAGGCATAGGAATAGGTCAGTCCGTATTTCTCGCTGGCGGCATGGAACACCTCCAGCCGACCATCCAGAATCCTTGTCTGCAACAGGACCCGTCCGTCGGGAAGACAGGCGGTCAGCGCGCCACTTCTGCCCGCATAGGCGGTCTCAAGATCGCTCGCGCGCAAGTCCAAGACAATCAGGCCCTTCTGGCTTGTAGCCGCATTGGAAAAGCGCCAGCACATGCGGATGATGCGGGTCCCGTTCGCCAACGTCAGGGGCATGAGTTCCTTTACCGGGCCGGTACGGTGGGATTCGTACCAATCCAGCCAGGTGTTGTTCGGCATATACCGGCTATCGTACATCCCGTCGCTGGAAAAGACCAGGTGCCAGGGATTGTCGATATAGAGATAAATCGAAGAAATGTAGGAGCGTCCATTTGCCGGCGAGGAGAGCGAGGCAAGCACCAATTTCGCATCCCGGTAGCCGTTCAGGTCGACCTGATCTTCCGAGAGGATGTGCCGGATGCGGGAAAGCAACTCGTTGTTCATCCCCAGCATCAGCGAGAGCGAGTCCATCTCGTCAAAGACGTTGTCGTAATAGAGGATCGCGTCGTCCAGAACCCGCTGCGCCTCATCCCTGCTGGAACGGCCCACCATGAAATGGGCAAGAGCCGAGGAGCAGAGCCCGAGGGCAAGCACCACGGTGACCATCGGAAGCGTATGCTGGAGGAAAATACGGGCGATACGGGAACGGATATGCATCCTTGCATGACTCCTTCCCGCTCATTGTAGGGCCTTCGGAAACGAGAAGTCCACGAAAACTTACGTGTGCCACAACCGGCACAGCAAGCGGTGCAAAGGAGAAAGCTGACGGTTCATCGCCTTGCAGAAGCGGCGGTCCTCGGATACCCAGCTCGTCGTGTGGAACCGACGGTCCTGGATCTGGTAGAAGAGCTTTTTCGGCTCCCGCGGACTCACCTTGCACTCAGCCTTGGCGGACGCACGCAGATGCAGGTACAGGTTGGTCCTGCAATCATTTCTCCTGTCCATCCGATGCGGACAGCCAATACAGTGCTGGGCCTTCAGACGGGCACAGCACAGCTTGTCGAGCATCTGCATGTCGTCAAGCCCCGAAAGGCCTTGACTTGGCTCCCTACGTTCCATCGCCCTAGTACTGTAGCGCATTCCGAGCACTCTGCCCATCCTTTTCTCTCGATTTTCCTGAACAGCCGACTCGTTGCTTCCCGAGCATCCTCATCGATATACTAGAAGCCCGGAGGAAACCACCATGATCCAATTCCAGTACCACACCCCGGCAAGCCAGTATCTGCTTCCCGAAGCGCGTTCCATCGAGACGGGCGACGGCACGCTCCATCTGCATCTCGGCTCCGCCTACTGTCTGGATCCCCCCTTCGAAGGCTTCGGACCGTTGCTTGAAAGCCAGCTGGGCCTGAACGACGGTTGCGAGGACCTCTATTTCACCAATGCCAAGGAAGCGTTGCCTGTGGAGGGCTACCAGTTGAAGGTGACCAAGGATCAGGTGGTCGCAAGGGCTTCCTCCAAGGCGGGAATGTTCCAAGCCATCCAGACAATCCGGCAACTCTATCTTGCCGGCCATGGACTGCTTCCCACCTGCCGCATCGAGGACAGCCCGCTGTATCGGTGGAGAGGCTTCATGCTGGACTGCGCGAGGCATTTCTTCACCGTGGGGGAAATCGAGAAGCTGATCGACGCCGCGGCGCTCCACCATCTGAACGTCTTCCACTGGCACCTGACCGACGACCAGGGATGGAGGTTTCCGGTCGACGGGTACCCCGGACTCGAGGCCGCGAGCAGGCGGGCCGATCCTGAACACCAGGGCAAGGAATATGGCGGATTCTACACCGAGGCCGACATCCGTGAGGTCGTCGACTTCGCCGCACAGCGCTTTGTCACCGTCGTCCCGGAAATCGACGTGCCAGGCCACTGCGGCGCCCTGCTCTCCGTCTATCCCCAGCTCGGCTTCAACGCTCCCCAGAGACCGGAGTGCGGATGGGGTATCTTCCCCGCCGTGTTGAACCCAGCCAAGGCGGAGGTCTTTGCCTTCCTTAAGGCGGCGATCGGCACCTTGTGCAGGCTTTTCCCTGGTCCCTACATCCATATCGGCGGCGACGAGTGCCCCCACGCGGCATGGGAGGCGGACGCCGGCTGCCGGAAACTGATGGCGGAGAAAGGAATCGCCGATGCCGACGCCCTGCAGGGTTGGTTCACCAGCGAGGTCGCCAAGCTGGTCAAGGCCGCAGGCAGGCGCGCCATCGGCTGGGACGAAGTCTTCGAGTTCGGGGGCGACGCTCTGGACAAGGAGGTGATCATCGCCTCCTGGAGGGGCAGCGAGGCAGGCATCAAAGCCGCCAAGGCAGGCCATCAGGTCATCATGTGCCCCAAGGACAAGGGCTGCTATCTGGACTACCAATACGAGGACGACCCTGAGGAAATCGGCGCACCCCACAAGGTGAGCTCCTTCACCCAGTGCGCCACCTTCGACCCCTCCGAAGGTTTCGACGAGGAAAGCAGGAAGAACCTGCTCGGAGGCCAGGCCAACCTGTGGACCGAGTATGTGAGAAACGGAAGGGAAGCCGAATACCTCGCCTTTCCACGTCTCGCGCTGATTGCCGAGCGGCTGTGGAACCCCCAGCCCGTGGAAAGCCTGGACGAACGGATGGCGATGGAATATGCCAAACTGGATGGCCTGAAGGTGCTTTCCTGGAGGGGCGCCTCCGCTTGACAAGCTGGACCATTCTTTTCAAGATACACTCGTCTTGCATACGACCAACAGTTCATAAACCTTCCTGTTGTAAAATAAAACCGGGTACGGGGCGCTCGCTCCGGTGACACAGCCGGTTCATCGAAGGCAAAGGAGCGGCTGATGCCAAACGAACTTTTGCTTCTGGTTTCCCTTCTGGTCAGCTTTTTTGGTCTGATCGTCTTCTTCCGGCTCGCCGGCCGGGCCGGCCTGTACGGCTGGACTGTCTTCGTCACCATTTCCGCCAATATCGAGGTGATGGTCCTCATCCGCGCCTTCGGGATGGAACAGACACTGGGCAACACGCTGTTCGCCGCCAGCTTCCTGACTACCGACATCCTCAGTGAAATCTATGGGAAGCGGGCGTCGAACCGGGCTGTAGTGATCGGCATCGCCACCAACATCACCTTCATCCTGCTGACCATGACCTGGATGCTCTACACTCCCAGTGCCCAAGACTGGGCGCTACCCTCGATCCGCACGATCTTCAGCAATACGCCCAGGATGATGCTGGCAAGCCTGGTCGCCTATGCGGCCAGCCAGGCACACGATGTCTGGGCCTATCATACCTGGTGGAAGCTGACCACCAAATGGTTCGGCGACTCCAGGAAATGCCTGTGGGTGCGCAACAACGGCTCCACGCTGGCCAGCCAGCTGATCAACACGGTGCTCTTCACCCTGCTCGCCTTCTGGGGCACCTATGGGTTTGCCACCCTTTCCAGCATCTTCTGGTCCAGTTACCTGATCTTCATCATCACCAGCCTGCTCGACACCCCCTTCGTCTACCTGGCAAGGTGGATGTACCACACCAGGATGGTACGGTCGGGAAAGCGCGTGGCCGAAGCGGACCAAGACGAGACGGCAGAGGAAGCCAATGGCAACGGTAACTAAGGAAACGGGTTTTGTCCGCTACGCCTGTATCAGGCAGAAATTGCCCCGGGAGATCGTGATGCTCCGGGGAACAGGATGCAAGTGGCGGCGCTGCCGCTTCTGCGACTACCACCTGGATGCCTCGACGGACACCGAGGCGAACTATCGGCTGAACAAGCAGGTGCTCTCCTACGTGACCGGCCGCTATGGAATCCTCGAGGTAATCAACTCGGGAAGCTTCACCGACCTGGACGAGAAAAGCATGCAGGCGATCATCGACACCTGTCATGCGCGTGCGATCAGACAAGTCCACATCGAGTTCCACTGGATGGACCGGCTCCAGGTCGCGCCGCTGAAGGAACGTTTTGCCGGATGGGGCATCGAGCTCTGGGCCAAGATGGGGGTGGAGACCTTCGACATCCCTTTCCGGAAGAGCTACCTGGACAAGGGAATCGATACTCCGTCTTCCTCTCCCACCCCCGAGGACATCGCCTGCTATGCCGACGAGGTCAACCTGCTGATGGGCCTTCCCGGACAGAGCACCGAAAGCATGCTGGAAGACCTGCACATAGCGCTTTCCCTCTTCAAACGGGTCTGCGTCAACGTGATGACGGCCAACAGCGCCCCGATCCAGCCGGACCAGCGGGTCATCCTGCGATGCAGGACCTTCGTCTTGCCCGCCTATCGGGACAACCCTCGGGTCGACATCCTGACCGACAACAGCGATTGGGGCCTAGGCGAGGAACTGCCCCCGGGCGAGGTCGCGCGAAGCGAAGGCTGAACCGTCGGCTCGCAAGCAGAACGGTCCGGGTACTCCATCCGAATGGATCCATTGCTGCCTCCAGACACACAAAAATCTCCGGGGAAAACCCGGAGATTCCTGCAGGTCGGGAAAGAAACCGTTCAGTCCTTGGCGTAGCGCCTGCGGCCACGGTAGAGCCCCTGCATCAGGTGCTCCTCGCCGTCACGGTAAATCAGCCCTTGGAAACCCACGCAGGTGACCACTTCCCCGCCGACCTTGTCGGCCAGCTGGTGGAGGATCTCCTCCTTTTCGTCACGATGCTGGAGCAACTTGACCTTGACCAGCTCACGGGTCTTCAGCGCCATGTCGAGATGGGATGCGACGCTATCGTCGTACCCCTGCTTGCCGACCATGACCACAGCCTCCAGGGTCTGGCCATAATTCTTCAGGAACTGTCTGAAATCACTATCCATGGCGCCTACCTTACTCCCTTTCCGGCCGTTTGCCTAGTCCTGATACTGCTGCCGGACAAGGAAACGCTTCACTTTCATCGTGCTCGACTTGGGAAGCGGCTCCCAGATGGCGGTCACACGGGTAATCTTCTTGTAGGGCTGCAGGGTCCGGTTGACCTCCCCGACAATCTCCTCGAAGTGCTTCTGGATTTCCTGCTTGTATGTCTGTGGGTGGGCCTTCTGCATCTCCTCCAGATAGTTCTTCGCAGGATACACCAAGGCACGCACTCCCTCGGTCTTCAGCTGCTTGTCGACCATGTAGCCGATGACACAGATGGTGTCGATCTCGTCATAGAGCTGGAACAAATCCTCAATCTCCTCGGGAAAGACATTCTTGCCCCCCTCGGTGACGATGATGTTGCGTTCCCGTCCGGTCAGGTAGAGGTACTTGTGCTTGTCCAGATGCCCGACATCGCCGGTGTTCAGCCATCCGTCCTCGGAGAGCACCTCGGCCGTCGCCTCGGGGTTCTTATAGTACCCCTTCATGACGTTGGGACCCTTGATGTAGATGACACCGTTGCCATCGCCATCAGGGTTGCAGATCTTGATCTCCTCCTGCGGGAAATAACGGCCCACGCTGGTCAGCACGAAGGCGTAGGTGGGGTTCAGGGTGGCAATCGGGCTGGTCTCGGTCAGGCCGTAGCCCTGCACGAAATCCAGTCCAAGCTGCTGGTACATGCGGAAGGTGCTTGCCGGAAGCGGACCACCGCCGCTGATGCAGATGCGGACCTTGTCCAAAGCGATGTTCTTCAAGAGGAAGCCGAACCACTTCTTGCCCACATTGATGTGGAACACGTGCTTCAGCATGCCGCTGACCGCCATCATGCAGCGCACGACGCCGTAGACGATGACAGACTTCTTCTTGACCCCGGTCAGCAGCCCGGCAAGCAGCTTGTTGAAGAGCATGGGCACACCGAGGAACATGGTCACGCCGCCCTCGTGGATTTCCTTGAAGACCTGGCTGATCACCAAGCGTTTGCCAAAGACACAGCCGGCACCGACCGAAAGCGACTCGATCAGGACCGCAAGCATGGTGTAGGCATGGTGGATCGGGAGGATCGCATAGAACACATCGTCCGGACCGATATCCATCTGGCTCTGGGCGATGAAGCAATCGGAGACAAAGTTCTTGTGGGTCAGCATGACGCCCTTCGGGGTACCGGTGGTGCCGCTGGTGAACAGGATGGCGGCAAGATCTTCTTCCGTGGGCATCTCGTGCTCGACGGGAGCGGCCATGCAGTCAAGGATGAAGGGATGGTCCGGGTCGCCCGGTTCCAGGGAAATCTTGACCAGAGCCAGCTTGCCCTCCTTGTCGATGTCATGGATCCGCTCCTTGTCGATGCACAGCACCTTCAGCTCGGCAAAAGCAATCAGCTTCTCCATTTCCGAATCGTGGAAAGACCAGTCCAGTGGAACGGCAATGCAGCCCGCATACATGGTCCCCAGGTAGGCAATCGCCCATTCAGGGCTGTTTTTGCCGGTCACACCTACCTTGTCCCCCTTTTTCAGGCCAAGGGAAAGCAGATAGCTGGCGAAACCCAGCATCTTCTCCCGCGCCTCCGTGAAGGTGAAGGACTCGTACGTCGGAGAGAAAGCGCTCCAACAGGCGTGCTTTGGGAAGCGCTTGGTCGAAATATTGAACAATTCCGGGAGAGTCGGCCATTGTCCGTGGAACTCCGTGCCACGGAATGCCTCCAAGAATCTCCAGGAATGATCGTCGTCATGGAATTTCATCTGGGTACTCCTCACCGGCGGGCAGACAAACCACGCCTAGTGACAGCCTACCAGCATAGGGAAAATTCCGCAATCGGAATTTGACACATTTGCAATAAATGTCATACTAGTTAGTTTCTACCATCCCCCTCTCTGTTGCAGAACGCCAAGCCTTCCAGTACACTGCTAGCCATGTTCAAGACCTTTCAGGAAGTCGTCTCCTTCATGGAGCAACACACGAATCTGGAGCGTTCTGCCACCGACCATTATACCACCCGGACCTATCGGCTGGACCGCATGAAGGCCCTGCTTGACCATTTCGGCCATCCGGAACGCTCCTTCAAGAGCCTCCACGTGGCGGGAAGCAAGGGCAAAGGCTCGACCAGCAGCTACCTGGCCGCCGGCCTTGCAGCCATCGGCTACCGCACGGGACTCTATCTTTCCCCCCACCTGACCGACTATCGCGAGCGGTGGATCGTCGATGGCCGTTTCGCCAGCGACCCCGACCTGGTCGAGACGGGCAACCAGATGGAAGCAGGGCTGAGGGACTTCCATTTCCGTGACGAGTGGGGCGAGTCCCGACCCACCACCTTTGAGCTGTACACCCTCTTCGCATACCTCCTCTACAAGCATCTGGGCTGCCAGTACGCCGTCTTGGAAACGGGGCTCGGCGGAAGGCTTGACGCCACCAATACGGTAGACCCGGAGGCCGCCATCCTCTGCCCGATCGAGCTGGAGCATACCAGGATCCTGGGGGACACCATCGAGAAGATCGCCATCGAGAAGAGCAAGATCATCATGCCCCACCGTCCGGTTTTCGTCGGGCTGGAAAAGCCGGAGGCGATGCAGGTCTTCCGTGGCGAGGCGAAGGCACAGGAAAGCACTCTGACCAGCCTGGCTGACGAGCTGGACTCGCTGGAAAGCAGGACCACGTTCCAAGGCGAAGTGGTCGACATCGCCTGGAAGAACGGCACGAGAGACCATCTGGTCCTGTCGATGATCGGCACCGTGCAGGCGCAGAATGCCGCACTTGCGCTGCTGACCCTCCGCCATCTTGGACTGTACGATGCAGGAAGCACCATTCCCGCTTTCGAACGGAACCACCTTCCCGGCCGCTTCGAGAAAGTCTCGGAGAAACCCGCCATCTACATCGACGGCGCCCATACCGTCAACTCCCTGCAAGGACTTTTGGAGACCTATGATGCCCTCTATCCCGACGAGGGCGGCCGGGTCGCCATCTACGGCGCGTTGCTCGACAAGGACCACAGGCACATGTGCGGCCTGATGGCGCGTTCCTTCGACCACATCATCGTCAGCACCCCGGGCACCTACAAGAAGAGCGACATCCAGGCCATCTGGCAGATTTTCCGGGAGACCGCTCCCGATAAGGATATCCGGCTGGTGCCGGACAACGCAGAGGCGCTTTCCGAGGCGAAAGCGCTTGCGGGAGAGACGGGGTCGATCCTCGTCGCTGGTTCCTTCTACCTGGGCGGAGCCATCAAGAGCCTGTTATGAGACTTTTCATCGCCTTCCCTCTGGACGGCCAAGCGGCAGAGGAGGCCTTCCAATGGGAGCTTTGGCTCAAAGGCCGGTGCCGCCAAGGCTCCTTTTTCCCCAAGGAACATCTGCACGTGACCGCCGCCTTTCTCGGCGAGTGCTCCCCCTGGCAGTGCACGCAGGCCAAGGAATTCGTCTCCCAGTTCTCCTTCTTTCCCATTCCCATCCGGTTCTTCCGCTGGGAGTGCTTCCACCGGGATACCTATGTGCTGCGCTCTGACGCGCCAGAGGCCGACATGGTGGTGGCCCGCCTGCGTCAGGGCTTGGAAGCCCTCGGCCTTCCCTTTGACCGGAAACCTTTCCGGCTCCACCTGACGCTCGGCCGCCATGTAGCGTTCCAGGGACAGCTTCCTCCGCTTTCGATTTCCACCACGCTTTCCCGCCTAGGGCTTTTCTCCTCGACCGAGATGCAGGGCAGGCGCCGCTACGCCCAGCTTTCCTCGACGAAATAGCGTATACTGGACTCATGGATACCTACCAACGTTTGAACGCACACGCTTGGGATTACGAATCCCGCAAGGGAAACTTCTGGACCGTCGCGGCAACCGCCGGGCAGGTGGAGCGCGCCAAAAGCGGCCAGCCCGACATCTATCTTACCCCGGGGCACACCATCGACCAGAGCTGGATCCGGCCCTTCCTCGGCAAACGGGTCCTGTTGCTCGGCAGCGGGGGCGGACAACAGGCAGTGCTGCTTGCCGCCGCCGGTTGCCAGGTGACCGATCTGGACATCTCCCCCGCCCAGCTTGCCACGGACCGGAGCTGCGCCCGGCGTTACGGGCTGGAAATCGAGACCATCCAAGAGGACATGCAGGACCTTTCCTGTCTGGGGGACCGCACGTTCGACCTGATCTTCAACCCGACCAGCACCTGCTTCGTCCAGGACGTCGAGCGGGTCTACCAGGAATGCGCCCGGCATCTGGTCCCGAAAGGGACGCTGATGACCAGCGCGACCAACCCTGCCATCTACCTGTTTGACGAACGCAAGGCATTGAAGAACAAGCTGGTGGTCAAGTACACCATTCCCTACAGCGACCTGCACAGCCTAGGAAGGAAACGGCTTGAGAAGATGGAACGGGAAAACGACACCTTCGAGTTCTCCCACACCGTCGACAGCCTGGTAGGCGGTCTGTGCCGGGCCGGCTTCGTGATCACCGGATTCTCCACCGACTCATCGGACAACGAGGCTATGGACAGTTTTCTCCACGACTGCTATTTTGCCATCAGGGCACAGAAGCTATGACAGACTTGATCCGGCGGGCGATACTTCCCGGTTCCGAGGATCTCAGGTTCTTCGCTGAAAGCGAGGAACAGGTTTCCTACTGGGAACACGAGGTAGCCAGGCGATTCGGGCTCTTCGGGCCGAAGAGCAAGGCCTATCAGGACGCGGAACGGAATTTGATCCAGGCGCACGTCGACGCAGGCAACTGGAACGAAGCGCTACGGCTCGCCTTGGACTGGGAGAAACGCCATTTTGGACAACTGACTGACGACCGGGCGGAAAACTTCCTGGCGCTGGGCAGTTGCTTCCTAGGCCTGCACAAGCTGGTCGAGGCGCGCGAGGTGCTTTCCTCCCTGCTGCGCAGCACCGAACAGCCGGTTTTCGGACAGTGGACCCTCTATTACCACATCCGGGCGGTCACCCTTTTCGCCGATTACCTGTGCGCCGCGGAAATGAAGGCGATGGACGAGGAATCGATGCGCTATCTCGCGTTTCTCAAATCCAAACAGGGCCTTGGCGACGAAATCACCCTGACGGCGGAGATGCGCCTGCTGCTCGCCCTTTGCCAGGAGCGGCGGACAGACATGGACCATGCCCTTTCCAACTACCGGCAGGTCTACCATTTCTGCAAGCGACGGGACCTTTTCCCCTCCCCAGCCTGCAGGATCGGGCTGCTGGCCCGTATCTACCGGATGCAGAAACGCAAGGATCTGGAAGATGACTCGATCGAGACAAGGATGTGGATCAGGCATCTGTTGAAGCAGCACCCTGAGCTGGAACCTTCGACCCGGCGCTACATCGACGCGTCGTAAGGCTGAGCGCCCCTTCGGGACAGGCTGCGGCACACTTCCCGCAACGGATGCACAGCGACATCTGTCCGCTTCGGGCAGGGTCGAGATCCATGGGACAGGCGACGTGGCAACGCCCGCAATGGGTACACTTCCGCTCATCCCAACGCAGGCGGATCGGGCTGAGGTGGTTGCCCATGCCGTACAACGCCCCGAGCGGACAGAAATACCGGCAGAAGGGACGATAGACCACCAGGCAGATCAAGAGCAAAGCCACAAGCAGGAACAGCTTCCACGCAAAGAGCCAGGAAAGCATCGGTCGGAGTCCCTCGTTCCAGACGGCATACAGCAGTCCCCCTTCCAAGGTGCCCGCCGGACACACATAGGCGCAGAACCAATCCTTGCCGAAACCGAAGGCGTCGAGCGCAAAAAGAGGAAGCAGCACGCACAAGAACCCAAGAAAGGCGAACTTCGTTGCCCGTAGCGCCCGCTCCCCTGGCAACCGCCGGAGTTTGGGACCGAAAGGTATCTTGTGGAGGAGCTCCTGCAAGAGCCCGAACGGGCAAAGCCAGCCACAGACGAAACGTCCAAGCACTGAACCGAAGAGCGCCAACATGCCTGCCACATAGAAGAAAGAGCCAAGGTCCCTTGCGGCAAGCGAGGCTTGCAGGGAGCCCAAAGGACAGGCCGTCGTGGC
Organism: uncultured Spirochaetaceae bacterium; assembly: GCA_900315435.1. GTDB lineage: Bacteria > Spirochaetota > Spirochaetia > Sphaerochaetales > Sphaerochaetaceae > RUG023. Next base: position 14,429 of record OMYY01000003.1, on the reverse strand, counting down.
CAAAGGACAGGAATAGCAATGCAGACCAGGCAGGCAGAGACGCTTGCTCCAGCCGGTAAAGAGGCGGTTTTGGGTCAGGCCATAGAGATAGCCGTTGGAAAAGGCGGCAACACAAAGTTGCAGCAAATGACGACGCTTATCCAAGGCCGATGCACTCCATGCACAGCCTTGCCGCCTTCTGCCAGACGGCATACGGACCGCCTAGGAACAGCCCGAGAGCGATCAGGCAAACGGCAAGGACGACAAGCAACGCAAGCCTTCTCATCGCATCGCCTCGAACTGCTCGACCAACGCTTCCTTTGTTTGCCGTCCGTACAGGGGTCCCTCGAGGATTTCTCCGTTCGCGTCCACCCAGAATGCCGCAGGAATGCCGGAAAGGGAGTCGAGGAGCGTCGAGGAGAGTCCGGACGACGGGGCGATGGTAAGGACACGCAACCCTGCCTTTTCCATGATCTGCTGCGCGACCTTCCGCTGGCGGGGATTGATGCCACCCTTGCTGTCCGCGAGGTCGATGCAGACGCCGATGACCTGCACGGTGGGGTATGCGTCGGCAACTTCAGCCAAATCGGGCATCTCAGCCCGGCAAAAGCCGCACCAGGTGGCCCATACGAAGAGTAGTGTACGCTCCTTGCGAACCAGTTGGCTGCTGGAAACCGGCATGCCGCTGAGAGCGGTCCCGGAAAAGACCGAGCGGATATTTGCCGCAAAAAGGCACGACGAAAGAAGCAACAAGGAAACCAAAAGGGATACACGTTTCATGGAACAAGTGTAGCAGGCGCCCAAAGCAAAAGAAAAGGGGAATTCGCGCTTCCCCTTCCCCATCACCCCTTAAAATAGAGATGCATCAGATTTTCCCAAGTCGTCACCGTCGGATACCGGCGGACCATCGCCTGGTAGTCCTCCGGACATTTGTCCTGGAAAACCGCCCATTTCTCCTTGAGTTTGCCAGCATCCATGCGATGCGGCGTATAGATTCCGTGTCGGCGGCAGGCCTGCTCGAAATCCGTGCGGAAATTTGCCTCCATGGTTGCCTCCTTACCGGGCAATGATATCCTGTTTATGCCATTAAAGTCAATATAACATACGGTAATATAAAAAGTTAGTAATATTGACAAGCAACTCGTCATACCAAGTCCGACATACTCCAGCGGAAAAGAAAGGGCTTCTCGTTGGAGATGGGAACATCCTGCAAACAGCGCAGGTTTGCCATGGGTTCCGGTCACCAGTCGAGCGCGCCTTGGGCAATCTGCTTGAGATATTCCAGCGTCGCCTTGAAACCTGCCTTCAGGCTGGAGAGCTTGACCGTCTCCTGCCGGGTATGGGAGCCCGCCCCCTCGTAGATGCCAAGGCAGACCGAAGGAATGCCGACAGAAAGCGGCACGTTGCAATCGTTGGAGCCGACGCAACGCACCGGATATCCGCCGTTGTGGCGTATCACCCGCTCGGCCAAGGCCACCAGCTGTTGCTGGTGTGCGTTTTCCAGCTTGCCGGTCGGCCGGCAACCGATGGGTTCCACCGTGAAGCGCAGGCCTCGTTCGGCGCACTCGGCGACCAGGTTCTCCAGCTGCCGACGCATCACGGCAAGCGACTCCTTGCTGGTCGCCCGGTACTCATAGGTGATCGTGCACTCGCTGGGAATCGAGTTGACCGTCGTGCCACCGGCAATCGTCCCCACATTGCAGGTGGTGAAGTCGTCCGGAGTCGTCTGTCCGGAAAGCAGGGAGATGAGCGTGGCCATGTCGACGATGGCGTTCTTCGCTCCATAGTCCCGATAGGAATGCCCGCCGGCGGTCCGGCAGGTGATCAGGTAACGCTCGCTGCCGACAGCAGTGTCCACCACCTGTCCCCAATGGGCGTCGAAGCTGGTGAAGGAATGGAGCCTTCCCTGATAGGTGGCTACCAGATGTCTGGAACCTTTCAGGTTTCCCAGCCCCTCCTCGCAGGAGTTGGCAGCGAAGACCATCGGCCTTTGGGGGACGATTCCGCTCTCCCGTAGTTCCTTGAGCGCCAGGAGCATCAGCACCAGGCTTGCCGTATCATCCCCGCAGCCAGGGCCGGTCAAAGTGTCCCCGCTCATAGCCATCGGAAGCGGCGTCATATCGCCGAAGACCACGTCGGTATGGGCGCAGAACAGGTCTACCGGTCCCGGAAGTTCGGGGTGATAGGTATAGACCACGTTCTTCGCGTCGTCAATGCAGACAGACTCGCACCCGATGTGCTCGAGCCACGCCTTGATGAAGGCGACCCGCTGGTCCTCTTGCCCGGAAGGCGCGGGAATCGCGGCGAGTTGCAGGAGCAGGGTTTCCGTTTCTTGCTGGACATACATGGTCCGAAGTATACCACACTATTGCCGAATCCGGCAGAACCAAAGAAAATGGGAACCCGGGAGCAATGTATGGAACGCATTTGGTGGAAGGAGGGAGTGGTCTACCAGATTTGGCCACGCTCATTCAAGGACACGAACGGGGACGGCATCGGGGACCTGCAGGGCATTATCCAGAAGCTCGATTATCTGAAGGAGCTGGGAATCGACATCATCTGGCTCAATCCGGTCTACCAGAGCCCGATGGACGACATGGGCTACGACATCAGCGACTACCGGAAAATCTGGCCCGGCTTCGGCACCATGGATGACTTCGACCAGTTGCTCAGGGAAGTCCACAGGCGTGGCATGCGTCTGATCATGGACCTGGTGGTCAACCACACCAGCGACGAGCACCCATGGTTTCTGGAAAGCAAGGCCAGCCGCACCAACGGCAAGGCTGACTGGTACATCTGGCGCGACGAGCCCAACAACTGGGGCTCCTACTTCGGCGGCAGCGCCTGGACCTACGTGGAGGACCGCCGCCAATACTACCTGCACACGTTCAGCAGGAAACAACCGGAACTGAACTGGGAGTGCAAGGCGGTGCGCGAGGCGGTCTGGGAGATGATGCGGTTCTGGGGCGACAAGGGAATCGACGGCTTCCGCATGGACGTGATCAACGGCCTTTCCAAGGACACCTCCTTTCCTGACGGAAAGCTCTGGCCGACCGGTTTCGGAGACCCGACCCCCTTTGTGAAGAATGGTCCGAAAATCCATGACTATCTGCGGGAGATGAACCGGGAGGTGCTTTCCACGTACGATTGGCTGACCGTCGGAGAAGGAAGCGGCAACACCCCCGAGGAGGGCCTGCGGTACGTTGGAGAGGACCGGCACGAGCTGGACGAGTGCTTCATCTTCACCACGATGGAGGCGCTCAAGCCAAGTCCGGCCAACGGCTACCGGATCGAGCCTTTGGACCTTGCCGCCTTCAAGCAGGAACGGGCCAGATGGATGACCGGCCTGGAACGGGGCGGCTGGAGCAGCTGCTATCTGGAGAACCATGACCTGGTGCGCAGCGTGTCCTGCTTCGGCAAGGACAATCCCCTTGCCGCGAAGATGCTGGCGACCGTGGTCCTTTTCGAGGAGGGCACTCCCTACCTCTACATGGGAGAGGAACTCGGCATGACCAACTATCCCTTCACCGAGAAAGGGCAGTTCCGTGACCTGCAGAGCAAAAGCGACTGGGACAACATGGAAAAGCTAGGTTTTTCCAAGGACCAGATCCTCAAGGTGCTCCAGCTTCAGGGTCGGGACAACGGAAGAACGCCGATGCAGTGGACAGGTGGAGCGGAAGCCGGTTTTACCTCAGGGAAGAGCTGGATCGGGGTCAATCCGAACAAGCAGACCATCAACGTCGAATCCGAGGAGCAAGACCCTGACAGCGTCCTCTCTTTCTACAAACAGGCAATCAGGATCAGAAGACGGCACCTCGCCGCCCAGTATGGCTCTTTCTCTTTGGTCGACAAGGATAATGGCCAGATTTACGCTTGGACACGGAGCATGGACGGGAAAACGCTGTTTGTCGCCTGCAACTTCACCGACCGGATGCAACCGTTTCCGATTCCCGCAGGAACCAAGGTGCTTGGAAACTACGATGGCATCCTGAAAGATAGGCTTCGGCCATTTGAAGCGGTGGTTGTCGCATGCTGAGGATAGTGATCAGCGATATTGGCGATGTCCTGCTCGTCTGGCAGGGCGTCATGCGGGATTTCTGCAGGGCGCACCAGATTGACAAGCAGGCGTTCTCCGAATGGTACCGCCACGACTACAGCGAGCGCCTGTACCAAGGAGACATCGCCATACGGGATTTCTGGGACGCGGTCGAGAGGCGGTGGCATGTCCGGACCACAGGCGATCCCTTCAGCGACGCGTTCCAAGGCAGGACGATTGCCGCGGTCAAAACCCTGTTCCTCGAGCTCAAGCGAAAGGGCATCCGGCTGGTCAGCGCCAGCAATACCTACCGTGAGGATTGGGAGGCTGACTGGAGAAGCGGGGACATGGAGATCTTCGACGCGCACTACCCCTCCCACCTTCTGGGTCTCTGCAAGCCGCATGTGGCGTATTTCCAGACGATTCTGGCGAGAGAGCAGGCCAAAGCCGAGGAATGCCTTTTCATCGACGACCGGACTGAAAATATCGAGGGCGCGCGGAAAGCCGGCATCCCTTCCTATCGGTATACGTATGCGGAAGACCCGGACGCGAAGCGGCTCAAACGGTACATTCTTCAGTTCCACACGTAAAAGAACTACGGAGCAATGGATAATTGTGACGCATACTGCCATCTTGGGAAAAGGATGGACTATCTCCTTTTTCCATTGAAAATTATCAAGAATCTAAAAGCCCATGGAACTGGACCTGACAGCCCTCTGGTCTTATGAGTTCCATGCATCCACCATTCGTGATGGCATCATCAAGAATGGAATGCTCTATGGCCAAAACGGCAGTGGCAAAACGAATTTCAGTCTTGCTCTGGCAGACATCGTCATCCACCTCTCGGACAATTTCAACGCGCCAGACACTTTGCCCGACTTCGCATATGGCGTGAAATGATAATTTCGTCAGATCCTGTTATCGTTTTCGGTTTGGCAGCCACCAAGCAATCTCCCAATATGGCAAATCAGCAGAACCCATATCGAGCGAAGCGCGTTTGTCCGTGGATGGGTAGACGGTTTTTTTCTCGATTGAAGGAAATCTCTTCATCGACACGACCGCTTTCCCCATATATCGAGGTGGAACGTTTGGGTTATGATCCTATTTGTGTTTGAAGGGAAGAAACGGGAACCCAGGCTTTCCTGGACTTTGGAAAAACGCTTCTTCTCCCAAGGGCCAGAGGAGCACGCAACATACGCCTTCGGGGACAACATCTATAATCTTTGTCAACGAGAGAAATGACCTTTAGGAGAAGATTTGGTGCAGTGCTACAGACCTTTATGAAGCGCGTCACAAGTTCCAACTTCTGATTGTATGGCAAGGATTATGGTGTCATGGGATACCCCCCAACGCATTCTTTTCTCAACCATCGTTCCGAAGCCAATCCCATAAGGAATTTGTACCCCGACCAATCTCACCTAAAATCATAGATCACGCATTCATTCTGAGTATCGTCTTTCCTCTGGATTTTCCCTGTCTGACCTTTGCCAGAGCTTCGTTGATCTGGTCCAACGTAAAGACCGTATCAATGGATGTCTCTAGGGGATGATCTTTGCCGAACAGCCTGCTTATCTCATCCAGCTGCTTTCCATCCTCATGCACGAAAAGGAAATCATAGGTCTGCCCTTTTGCTTTTGCCATCCTGTCGTACCTGCTTCCAGCCACTTGGAAAAGGACACGCTGGAAGAATGGCATGCCGCTACGCTTCGCGAATCTTCCATTCGGCAGTCCTCTCAGGGATACCAGATTTCCACCCGCTTTCAGTATCTTGAATTCACCTGGGAGCTCCCTGTCGCCGAGTGTGTCAAGGACATGATCTACATTTGAGAGAACATCCGCATAGTTTTCTTTTTTATAATCGATGAATTTCTCTGCTCCAAGCTTTAATACGCGCGCTTCGTTTTCTCCGCTTCCGTTGGTGTACACATGCAGTCCAAGGCTTCGGGCAACGGGAATCGCCATCGCGCCGAGGCTTCCGGTCCCTCCGGAGATAAACACCGACTCACCGGGTTTCACCTGCATGATCTCAAAGGCCTGCATCGCGGTGAGCGCCGTGAGCGGAACGCTTGCGGCTTCTTCATAGGACAGATAATACGGAATTTGTGCAAGCGCGGACTCTCTGACTGCCGCATATTCTGCAAATGCGCCGATCTTAGCAAGCGGCATTCTCCCGTAGACCCTGTCCCCGGGTTTGAAACGGGAAACCCTGTTCCCGGCCTTTTCCACTATACCGGCAAACTCATTTCCCATTACAAGCGGCACTTTATACGGCACGATCAGCTTCACCTCGCCACGGATAATCATGTTATCCAAGGGGTTGACAGCTGCCGCAATGATTTTGACGAGAACTTCATCATCTTCCGGAACCGGGACAGGTATCTCCCGGAGTTCAAGGTCCGTACCATTCTTATGGTAACGAGAAAGTACTGCTGCTCTCATTCGTATTCCCCTGTTTTTCGTTTATTTTCCGAGATATCTTCGGTCATCTTATTGTCCGGAGCGACACTGCCTGCCGTCTCCATATTTTTTGCAATGCGCTGACGCATATGCTCGATGCAGTCCGCGAGGGTCAACACCTGCAGTCTTTTTTCCACGCTTTCTTCCAAATCATGGAACATACTGCATAAAACCGGGCGGATAGTATGCCCGACAATGCAGGCATCATTCGGGTTCTGGTGTATGTCAAACAGATGCAAGGCATCTGTCTCCATAACCGCCCTGTATAGAGAAAGGAGCGTGATATCTTCCGGTTCTTTTGTCATACGAAAACCGCTGATGCCCCGATGACCCTCGATGATCCCGACCTTGCTGAGCCGGGTCGTCAGTTTCCGGATATAGCTCGCGTTGGTCCCGACACTGGCTGCAATCTGATCGGAGTTCATTGGTGTCTCAGATTCAGAGATCAGAATCAGCATATGAATAGCTGAAGAAAACCGAGTGTCCATGATTACGCCTCCAGCACATAAGTGGCTATGTACTCTGTATCTTCTGCCGTCACGATGCCGGGATCAGACTGGATGATCCTGCCTTTTAATCCGCTTTCTTCGGCAGTGATTTCGAAATGGCAGAGCGCGATTCCCATATCTACCTTCTGGATATCCCCTGTCTGGCCCTTGTCGTATCCCTTTGTTTTCTTTTCATAAAAATGAACGCTTTTCTTCTCCACAACGGCTCTCCATGGCTGCTTGTTCGTCGCCGACGGAGCCAGACGGACCATTGCAAGAGGCAGCTTCCATATCCCGGCATCCGCTTCGGACAGCGGCGTCCTGAAATCTTCTTGGAAAAAGAGCTCTTCAAACGGCGCACGGCTGTCTGATTTTAAGCCTTTCCGCATCATTATCTCACGAAGAGAGCGCTTTTCTGCCGCATACCCGAGAGGCGTTACCGCAGGCATCACCTCATCATCCGACAGATGAAGCGCCCTTTCAAAGGCTTTGCGGTCAATGGTTGCCGCAAGCCAGACCGTCCCAAGTCCAAGCGAAGTCGCATAGAGGATAAACTTCTCAAAGGCATAACCGAAGGAAACCTCCGCATTCTCCTGTTTCCTGAATCTACCGGCAACATAGGTATCGGCTCCCAGAACCACCGGACTGCTTACCCCGTCTTTTCTGGTGTCAAGGATTGTAAAGGTAATGGGTACACCGAAAAGGCCGGTGTCCTCCTGCAGAAAATTCTTCACCAGATGCATGGTCTGTTCGGGAATCTTCTTCTTCTCAAAGGTTCTTACACTTTTTCTCAGTCCGATCACTTCTGCACGCATCATAAACCTCGAACAAGCATGTATTAGTATCTGTTACAGATACATTAACAGATATACATTATTTTCTCAATAGAAAACACTGAATTCGGAACTTTCCATGATATCTGCCACGGAAACAATTCCCATATGCATATCCATCGCCGGTCCTATGCGTTTCTGCCTTTCCAACCTTAAACGGATTTCTGGAGGGATGCTGTTTTCAGCTCTTCAAAATAGGTTTTCTCTGTTTCCTTTGTATCCGTCACAACCAGATAGTAGCCAAGTACGGGATTCCTCGTGGCGAACCGGCCATTTCTGTCCCTGCGTTTACTTGCCATCCTTGCCACCCCTTTCATCATAACCAACGGTTTGCGAGCGGGAATGCCGCCATAACTCCCAATCAGGGAATTCTTCGCGATGGCTTCGTTCCGACGGATCTTCCTCCCCTCCTCATCCTGGAAATCAGCAACAGAGCACAAGGAGGAAACGCCATCTCGGTTCTTGTCCGTAATCCAAAGTTCATCTCTCCGCAACAATGTATTTGAATACTGCCACACATCATGACTTGTCAGAATCAGCTGAACATGATTGATGTTGATTTCCGGCGTCAGAAAAGACAGGATGATGTTCCTCACCAGAAGAGGATGCAGACGATCGTTCAGCTCATCGACAAACATGACACTGCCATGATCCAAGACATATTCATACAACGCAAGCATCTTTCTGGTGCCACTGGATTCGTTTCCTAACAGAATGCTCTGCAAGCCGCTTCCATCCGTCAGTTTATGAATCGTGTGGTTTACATACGACTTTCCAAAGAGATCCTCATCCATCCTCTCTTCGATCTCAAAATCAACAATCGACTCCCAAAAGGGGGGAAATGTAGTTCAGGACATTTCTCTGGACTGCACGATCCGTGTAACAAAACCAGCAGGCAAATCGCTTGCCCTAGAGAACTCCCAGATGAACCGTTTCATTGTTTGCGAACCAACCGTACACGGAGGCAAGCAGAGCGATATTCAGCTTCGCTCCAAGAGAAAGCGCCAGCGTCTCCTTTTGAAGGACTTCCTTCAGAGCAAGAGAGGCTCTTCTCTCGAGCCCCTCCGCTTCCATTTTTCTCCCTTCTTGCGGAAAAAATCGTCCGGTATTCCGACCGGGAAGTCTTCGCCATGGCATACAGCCATTCTTCGAGAATCTCTGTACCTTGGCTCGTCCATCAGCATTGACCACAGAGGGCACCTCGGATATCGAGGACTCGTTTCGGCTTTTCCGATCAAACAGATATGGTGTCACTCGTGGTATTTCACTGGTCCTTCGTCCACTATCTCCTCCATAAATGAATTCACCACATAATTCCGCATGAAGGAAAAGGCACTATACACATTCCTATAAGCGTAAAAACGGAACAGTGAAAAAGTTCTATTGCACAACGACTGGCCCGATGATAGCAGCGAACATCGGTTACACAATTGCTGTTCGTTCAATCGAAACTTTGCACTGCTTCGTTACAAGTTACAAGTTTGGAAAGAATAGAAATAGATGGCTCAGTTTTTTTGCTCACGCTGACGCAGACAACACAGCTTTTTCTCTTTCAATCAAGAACGTTGAGAGAAATCTTTGGCCCCATATTCGTCAGCACGTATTCTACGAGGAAGAACCATTTCTTTAAAATCGATTCCCTTGGAAAAGAACCTGCACCACTCACTATACAATGAATGGTACAGGAAAAATAACGAGGACACAGTTTATACAGTCTTTTTTCTGAAACAAACAAACTTTTCGCAATCTACAATCAAATCACGCAAAGTGTAGCAGCTCATGATGAACGAGTTCAATGGCATGCATAGATAAAACCAGCGCTTTTGAATATGCATTTCCTGGGTCAATTGCCGAGCCCCCATCATCAGCACCATGCTGTAATAGCACAGAGCAATAAGGAAAATCAAGCTAACGATGTCGCAGAACATGTTCAGGATATTTATCCATCGTATTTCCTTGAATTTCATCTGTAACAAGTCAACCGTAAAGTGAGCCTTATCCCTACAAAGAATTGAAGCTGTAGTCATGATCATCCAAGCAAACAACATCTCCACGAGCTCGTCAAACCAACCCATCGAAAAGTTCGGCAGATTCTTCAGCAACGGAATCCAACGGAAAAACACATTCGCCATCAGGATAACGAATAAACCGACAAAACAGGCAAGCCCGACAACCTTCAAAATCTTCGCGAGAGCGGTATCAATCAAACGTAATACTTTCATACACTTCCCCTTAGGCAAACATGCTCGGCAACCACAGCGTAAAGGCGGGACAGAAAGCGCAAACAAGCAGGACAATGGTAATACCGATAACGTAAGGCAACACCGCTTTTGAAAGACTAATCAAATCCACGCCACAGATACTGGAGACCGCATATAGACTCATCCCAACCGGTGGAGTCAGCAAACCAATCATACTCGCCAAAACCATCACGATACCGAACTGGACTGGATCCACGCCTATACGGGTAACAATCGGCATGAAAATAGGAGTCGCGATAAGGATGACTGCTGTTCCTTCGATAAACAAGCCAAGCACGAGCAACACGAAGATAATAATCAACATCAACACCACAGGATTGTTCGAGATGCTCGTCATTCCACCAATGATGACATCAGGAATTTTCTGGTGTTGGAGGAAATAAGCAAGGAAATTCGCGACAGCAATGATGTACAGCGTCTTCACACTCTGAATCATCGACGTATACAATGTCTCCCTGAAATTCTTCCAGTTCAGCTCATGGTAAACGATGCCGAGAATGCACGCATAAGCGCATGCGACAACGGCTGCTTCGGTCGGGGTGAACAAACCTCCCCAGATGCCTCCGATGATGATCACGACCGTAAACAGCGAAGGAACCGCATCCAAGAAATAGCGAAACCGAAGGTTCCATGGCATCTTCGGTTGCACGGGAAAATGGCGTTTCTTGCTGACGAAATAGACAGAAATCGCCATAGCGACTGCCATCATCAATCCAGGGATAAAGCCAGCCATGAACATCTTGCCCACCGAAACACTAGTGATTGACGCATACACGACCATCGGAATCGATGGAGGAATGACAGGCCCTATTGTAGAGGATGCTGCGGTAATACCAGCGCTAAACGTATGGTCGAAACCAGCATCGTCCATTGCCTTCATTTCAATGACTCCAAGACCAGCAGCATCGGCGACCGCTGCGCCACTCATTCCAGAGAAAATGACCGAGGAGAAAATATTCACCTGAGCAAGACCGCCCGGCCAGTGGCCACAGACAGCTTGCGCAAACTTGAAAATCCTGTCAGTGATTCCGCCGTTGTTCATCAAATTTCCTGCCAACAAAAAGAACGGAATGGCCAACATAGTAAAGCTCGTTGTTCCTACGTAGATACGCTGAGCCATGACTGGTAGGAATGCCCCTTGCCCGAGCGCGGCAAAAACGCTCATTGAGGTCATGCCCATGGCTGAGGCGACTGGAACACCGATAACCATTAGGCCGACAAGCAACACACATACAATCAATGCAACCATAAACCCCTTGCCCTCCGATAAAAACAGGGTGGGAAGCTTACCACCTCCTACCCTGTATCAAGATTCCTTACTTCTTGCTCGGCCTCTTCTCGTCGACCATCTTCAGGAAGGTGTCAATATAAGACTGATTACCAACATAGTTCGCAATCGCCTTATACGATGGCTCCATCTTCTCTTGGAATAGTTTGGTATCAGGATATGTCACTTGCATACCCTTCTCTTCCAGTTTCTTGATGTAGTCAGCATCACTGTTCTGAATCAAGCTTCTCATCGTCTGGGCAGCATTCTTACTCTCCTCAGTGATAATCTGCTTCTGTTCGTCAGTCAGTTTTGCCCATGTCTTCTTGGAGATGACCAAGTTCATGGAGTTGTAGACGTGGTTCGTGATAGCCAGATACTTCTGGGTCTCATAGAACTTCTGTGTGTAAATTACGGCAACAGGGTTCTCCTGTCCGTCAACGACACCAGTCAGCAGAGACTGGTACAGCTCGTTGAACGCGATAGCGGTAACTTCCGCACCAAGGGCTTCCATACAACTCTTTAGCTGAATCTCACCCGGAGTTCTCATTTTTAAGCCCTTCACATCATCCGGTGTATTGATTGGATGTTTGCTGTTCGTCATGCTTCTGAATCCGTAGTCCCAGCTACCCAAATAGACAAGTCCTTGAGAATCAAGGTCATCCTTGACCCAGTCAAAGAACGGTCCATCCAGAACGTCATACGCATGCTGGTAGTTTTCAAAGACAAACGGCATCATGACCGTTGCAAACTTCGGGGAATATTTACCCAACGATCCCTGGGTCCCAAGTGACATATCAACAGCACCAAGAATGGTTTGCTCAAGCATATCATCAGGAGCACCGAGGGTATTGTTCGGATATACATCAATATGAATTGCTCCGCCAGTTCGTTTCTCGACATTTTCCGCAAACTGCTTGGCAGCGATGGCTCCAGGGTGATCCTCGGCAGCATAGTGTGCCAGCTTCATGTTGATTACAGGCTTCGACGTGCTAGAAGAACCAGATGCCGGAGTAGTTTCTTTTCCTCCCTGTGCAAAAGCGCATGCCATCGTCACAGTCAGTACTGTCAGAATACTCAAAACTTTTCTCATACACTCTCCTTTTGTCACTCTCCAAAAGTGGAAAACATGTCAGTTATTCAGTCTTTTTTCTCATTGGCTTTGAGAATCGCCTCCACTACTCCCTTGAACCAAGTCGGAACCTTCGTGTCAACCTTGTTTGCGGGGTAATGGCCGTTTGCATCCGGCATTGTTCCGTATTTTTTCATGCGCTCAACATGACCACCTTTGTCATAGCGGGGCGGAGAGAAAATATCGATGCCCTTAAAACCTGTCAGGGTCTTGCCTCCATGGGGAACGTTGGAAGGATGCACACAGACATCACCAGCCACCATGTGGACTGTCTTGCCACCAATCACATGCTCCTCTGTTCCTTCAAGCATAATCAGAATCTGTTCTGCCTCATGACTATGCATTGGGAATGTCGCCCCCGGAGGATTCTGAATGAAACTAATCTGGATGTTTTCTCCCAGAATGAACTGCGTGACAATTCCTTCTTTCTCTACAAGTGGAGTGAAGGGAAGATCATCGATGTGATAGATATACTGTTTGTCGTCTTCTTTCTCCATGAAGCCCATCTCCTTTAATTTTTGATATTTTCATCATAGAGCAACCACGAAGGTTGTCAACAAAAATTTGTATTTCTTGTATGCAAGTTATGCTTATATATAAGTTACAAAACCATATAAAATTTTCTTTTTACCTTTTAATATATCTTAATAGCAATATTATAAAAAGATTTCTTGTGTACAAGTTGCAAACTTATGTTATGCTTTCCCTGAGGATTATCGAAAAACAGTTGAAATCTTCAATAATCGTAGAAAACATATTACACTCAACTCTATAGGAGTCAGGGAATGGAACAGGAAGTCACTTTCTCCGCCGAGGAGATGTATCGAATCTTACGAGGAGAAATTCTCTCCCTTGCCTTGGTGCCTGGGTCTCTCATTAGTGAGAACCTAATCAGTGAGCGGTTTCACACAAGCAGAACACCAGTACGGGGCGTGTTCGCTCATCTCGAGCGGGATAACCTGTTGTCCGTGATTCCGAAATCCGGAACGTATGTCAGCCTAATCGACTTAGAACGGGCTTTTCAAAGTCTGTACATTCGAATACAGGTGGAGACTGCCGTCATGGAGGAACTCGCCCGACACGGAAACTCGATTTTTTTCAGCCAGCTTGAGAACAATTTGAACCAACAGAAAGAAGCGATTATCAAGGGAGTCTTCCCTGAATCCTGGTATAAGATTGATTCTCAATTTCATGCAATCTGTATGCTTTCTGTCGGGCGAGAACATGTGTGGGATATTCTGCAAAATCTCAGCACCGATTATACCCGTTACCGCAACCTTGACTATCTTGCAGCCAATAAAGCAGACAGAAAAGCATTTGAAAGCCTGTACGAAGAACACCTTACATTGTTTAAGCTGATGAAGGAACACGCTACTTACTCAATTCGCTATGCTGTCACCAACCATCTGTATAGTGGCATCATCAGACGGGGAAAGAATTTTCAGGATAAGTACGAGCAGTATCTCACTCCCTCCTCTCACCATATCAAGGAGATTTTGCTCAATATCAAACTCCAACTGAAAGACGCCCAAAACACAATTAAACATTCCCAAACTGGCTATGGACAAGAGTTCGAAGCTTTGGTATAGTCAGTCATGTTTCCTGCGGGCGTAGCTCAGTGGGAGAGCACTGCTTTCACACGGCAGGGGTCGGTGGTCCAATCCCACCCGCCCGTATCAGACAGGTCTTGCACCTTCGGGTGCAAGGCCTTTTTACTTAGTATAAATTGATTTGGGACCCCTCTCGGAGTCCCAAACACAGTATCTGTCGACAATATTGGTTAGCGCAGATCCTGGGTCTTGATCCAATCCTGGTCGGTGTAGGTACGGTTCTCGCCGCACATCGCCCAGATGAAGGTGTAGTTCGTCGTGCCCGCACCCGAGTGGATCGACCAGGAGGGGTTGATCACCGCCTCGTCGTTGCGCACCACGATGTGCCTGGTCTCCTGCGGCTCGCCCATGAAGTGGAACACCACC
>OMYY01000007.1 GCA_900315435.1 uncultured Spirochaetaceae bacterium | reverse complement strand
CGCGTACTTCGTCACCCCCGTCATGAACACGAAGCGGAGCAGCTCCCCCTTCGCCTTCAGCACCTGGTAGAAGCCCCTGAGCGTGTCCCGCAGTTCCCCCACGTTCTCCCCCAGCGCGTTGTCCGACACCACCTTGTCGTACTCGTCGACCAGGATGACGACCTTGCCTTGGGCGGAGATCCTCTCCACAAGCTCGGTAAACCGCACGTCCGCCTTCTTCCGGCCTGCAAGCCGGAGACGATACGGCCTCGCGATGGAGTCGAGGCGCTCGCAGAGCCATGTGTTGAGATCCTCGGCTGTCTTTTCCGAACAGTTCGAGAAGTCGATGTGGATGATAGGGTAAGGCTTCCAGTCGTAGTCCAGAGCATCGATGGCAAGACCCTTGAACAGCTCACGCTTTCCTTGGAAAATCGCCTCAAGCGTGGAGACGGTCAGCGTCTTTCCGAACCTTCGGGGACGGGAGAGGAAGTACAGCTTGTCCATCCCCATGACCATCGAGGCCAGATAGGATGTCTTGTCCACGTACAGGGCCCCTTTCTCCCGGAGCTCTTGGAACGAACTGATGGTGGTCGTGAGATGCTTTTGCGTTGCGGTCATGCCTCAAGCATACCACAGCCCTTGGCTTGTGGCAAAGAACGCCCATTTCACGGTACGGACATCGATATCTTACGCCAAATCCGGATGGCGCCGTTCAGACTGCCGGCCTGTGGGAACTTGGAGAAGTTTGTTGCCTCGGACGTGAACGATGTTCCTCGAGCACTCACAAAACCGGCTATCCCACAAAATTCCGATGTAAACCCAAAAGTCCTTTGGGCCAGGATGTCCACCGTCATCCATGCACCTGTCTTGCCGCTTCCGCTTGCAACATGCCCAATCTATGCGGCAACATCACCCACAAAGGCTACTGCTTCATTCCAGCCAGCGCCAGGAACTTTTTGTCCGACTGAATGCCCTGCGTCACGAATTTCCCGTTCCGGAACAGAGCGTAGGTCGTCACCGGGGCAGGAACCTTTTGGGCGGCTTCTTTCGTGGTGATGTGGATGGTTTTCAGTGGAACACCATGTTCTTTTGCCGCTTCTTCCACTCTCGGCACCCAATAGCACGTATAAGGGCATTGGTCGGTATAGTAGAGGACAAAGCCATCCCCGTCGGTCTGCGGATGCTTGGCGCAGTCCTTGAATCGGGGCGGTTCTGCTCCCTCCATCAGCGGCAGATACATCAGTGTAATGCCACAATCGGAGGTATCCGCGACGGCAAAGCCCTTGTGGGCAAGGAAGTCCGGGTCTGCAAGAAACTCGCGCTTGCGCCCCTCGGCGCATAGGATGCAAAGTCCTTTTCTCCCCTGCGCTTTTGCGTCTCGGACACATTCGCCAAGCAGGTCGCTGGAGTATCCATGCCCTTTCATGGAGCCGGAAACCCACAGGCAGTTGATGGAGAGATACCCGTCTGCGTCGATAGGGATCCATGCGTTCTCTGCCGGAATGTACTCGATAAAGCATTTACCGCGTTCTTCGCTGCGATACAAAACCAAGCCCTCGGCAAACCGCTGCTTGAGCCACGCTTTCTTCGCAAGGCTCTGTTTGCCTGACATGGCGCAGCAGATATGTTCCTTGTCGATGTTGTCCTTTGTTATTCGTAAATAGTTCATTCTTTATCCGTCCTTGTGGCAGCGCCGCATGCAGGGGGTCCTGTCCCGGATTGCCTTTTTGCAGTCGGCCGCTCCAAGAGAGTGCGTATGAGAACGTAACGGGGGCACCCGTCAGGGCACCCCCTTCAAAACGCGCAGGAAGCCTTTATTTATGAACCTTGGTGACCAGTTCGTTCCACTTGGCCAGCAGGGCCTTCTTGTTGGCGGTCAGCCACTTCACGTCACGGGTCACCCACTTGATCGTGTCGCTTGCCGGCAGATACGGAGAAGCATACTTCGCCTTGCTGTTGGTGAAGCGTAGCGTCCCGAGCGCGCTGCCCAGCGCGCTCTGGCCATCGGCGCTCATCAGGAAGTCGACCATGGCACGCGCGGCTTTCGGATGCTTGGCGCCCTGGATGACGGCACAGCCAAACGCGTTGGCGGAAGCGCCCTCGGCCGGGTAGACCATGCGGATGTTGGTGGCGCCACTCTTCAGGAGCGTGCTGGCACCATCCTCGTAGGTCAGTCCGACGACATACTCGCCGGACTGCACGGCCTTGAAGCAGACAGAAGAAGAAGTCGAGATGACCAGCCCGTTCCGCATCAGCTTCTCGATGTAGTTCCATACCTCGGGACTGTCGTTGCCGAAGACCGCCATCATGTTCTGCAAGTTGTTCCATGCAGCGGAAGACGAGTTCGGATCAGAGAGGACGATGCGGCCCTTGAGCTTCGGGTCGAGCAGGTCGGCATAGCCCTTGATATCCAGGCCGAGCTGTTTTTCCAATTCCGTATTGACGCAGAATACCGTCGTGGACAGGTGGTCGAAATTATAGAACCCGTTGTTGGAGCGATAGTCGGGCATGACTTCCTCCTCGTACGGGGAAAGATAATGCTCGAAGACCGCACTATGGGTATCGCCATCGCTGTTGCCGAGGGCGCCCCACATGACATCACCCTGGGGATTGTCCTTCTCTGCCGTGATACGGGCGGTAAGCTCGCCACCGCTCCCGTTGACTACCTCGACCTCGACTCCGGGGTACTTCTCATTGAACAACCGGATCAGATTGTCCAAGTCGTTTTCCGTCATGGAAGAATAGAGGACCAGATTCTTTTCCAGCCCATCGCCGCCCTGCGCGGAGGACGACTCCTTCGACCCGTTTGCGAATACCATCGCGGTACCCAGCAAACCCACTACAGCAATACTCAATGCACGTTTCACCGGAAACCTCCTTTTGGTTTGTTTGAAACTTACAGTGCGATATCCTCCGATTTGCTTGCCTTCAGGTAGACCAGCAAGGAAACCATGGTCAACGCGGTGAGGATTGCGCTGAAGGCGCAAGCCAATCCGTAGTTGCCACGGCTGATAGCGACATAGGCGCTCATGGTGAGCGTGATGTTGCGGTTGTTGTACAGGATGATCGAGCTGGAAAGCTCGGTCACGATCGAGACCCAGCTCAAAATGGCGCCGGAAAGAATGCCGCTGCTCATCATCGGCACGGTAATCGAGACAAAGGTCTTCAGTTTGCTGGTACCCAGAGAAATCGAAGCCTCCTCGATGCTCATCGGTATCTGCATCAACGTAGCGTTGGCCGAACGGATCGTATAGGGCATTCGCCTGATGACGAACGAGATGATCATGATCAACACCGTTCCGGTCAAGGCGAAGGGCTTGTGGCCGAAAGCCAGGACCAAGGCGATGCCGATGACGGAACCAGGCATGATGTAGGGCAGCATGGAGAGCGTGTCGATCGTATGGTTCAGCACCGAGGAGCGACGCACCACCAGATAGGCGATCAGGACAGCGAAGATGATGATCACCGCCAGCGCCCCGGCACCGATGAAGATCGTGTTCCGGACCGAACGTCCGAGCAGATGGCGCATGGCGTTCTGGTAGTTCCCCATCGAGAAACCAGGCTTGAAGACCGCTTGGTCGCAGTTCCGGAAAGAAAGGTAGATGATATAGACCTGGGGCAGGAAAGCCATGGCAAGCAGCAGGTAGGTGTACAGGTACATCAGGGCTCCTGCAAGACCATGGGGCTTGCGTTTCTGGATCGGGTGCAGCGCGTTGATGGAAAAACGGAAATGTCCCGTAGCCCACTTCTGCAGGAAGAAGACCAAGGCGGTGATCACGATGGCGATCACACTGATGGCCGCCGCGAAGTTATGGTCGGTACCGTTCTCTCCCAGGTACTGGTTGTAGATCTCGACCGGGAAGGTCCGGTATCCCTCGCCAATCAACAGCGGGGTTCCGAAATCGGCGAAGGCACGCATGAAGACAATCAGGGCGGCAGCCAGAACCGTGGGCATGCACAGGGCGAGAATCACCTTGAAGAAGCGTTTCACTCCCGTGCATCCCAAATTGGCCGACGCCTCGATCAGCGTGTTGTCGATGTTGCGGAAAGCCCCGTTCATGTAAATGAACACCAGCGGAAAGAGCTTCAAGGTCTGCACCAGCAGGATGCCGTTGAACCCGTAAATGCTGGGCAGCTCGATTCCCGCCTTGCGAAGCAGGACAGTGATGACGCCACTGCGGCCCAACAGCAATATCCACGAATAGGCACCGATGAACGGGGCGCTCATCGAGCAAAGGATGCTGATGACAAAGACCAGCTTCGCTCCCTTCAGCTGGTAGAACGAATAGAAGTAGGAAAGTGGAATCCCGAGCAACAGGGTGACGAACGTGATGGCGACAGTCACCTTGAAGCTGTTGCCGATCGTCCTGCTGTAATACGGCTGGCTGAAGAACTTGACGAAGTTCTCCCACGTGAACTGTCCCTGGGGATTGACAACCGACTCTTTCAGGAGCAGGAACATCGGATAGACCAGGATGAGAGCGAACAGCGCAAGGAAAAGCACCGTCACCCCGCTCCACATATCAAAGCGTCTTCTCATCTGCGGCCTCACTCGGTGACGTTGTCGTTCCTCACTCCTTCCAGGATGTTGGCCGATCCGTCGGAAGTGAAGATGTTGATTTTGGAGACGTTGACCGAAAGCGAGACCTGTTCGCCTTTCGGAATGGTGTTCTCTATCGAGGAGACGCCGATGGAGATTACCTCCTGCCCATCAGGCAGATGCATGAAATAGTGGGTGTCCAGACCAAGGAACACGCCATCGTCAATCACCCCCTTCATGGCAGTCTCGCCACCCATCAGAAGGTCCTCGGGACGTACGGAAACCAGGACATCCTGGTCCTTGCGCATTTCCTGCTTCACATGGCCGACAACCACATCGAGCCCTTCGACCAGCAGGTGCGGCTCCCCTCCCGCCATCTTCAGCTTCCCCCTGAGCATGTTCGAACGGCCGATGAAGCTGGCGACAAAGCTGTTGGAAGGACGCTGGTAGATGTTCTTCGGGGTTCCGATGTGCTGGATCACTCCGCCTTTCATGACAGCGATACGGTCGCTGATCGCCATGGCCTCCTCCTGGTCGTGGGTCACGTAGATGCAGGTGATGCCGACCTTGTGCTGGATTTCCTTGATGATGGAGCGCATCTCCACCCGAAGCTTCGCATCCAGATTGGAAAGCGGCTCGTCCATCAGCAGCACGTCAGGACGGATGCACAGGGCGCGGGCAAGGGCGACACGTTGTTGCTGTCCGCCGGAAAGTTTTTCGGGCATGCGGTCAGCCAACTGCTCGATCTGCATCAGCTTGAGGAATTCGTCACAACGGGAGGCGATTTCCTCCTTGGGAAGCTTGCGGTTCCTCAGGCCGAAGGCGACATTCTTACGGACCGTCATGTTCGGGAAGATGGCGTAGTTCTGGAACACCATGCCGATGTTGCGCTTGGACGGATCGAGATCGTTGATCCGCTGGTCGTTGAAATAGAAGTCTCCGCCTTCGATGGTGTTGAAGCCCGCAATCATCCGCAGCAGGGTGGTCTTGCCACATCCCGAAGGTCCCAGCAGAGTGAAGAACTCCCCCGGTTTGACCGTCAGGTCCAGACCATTGATGACCGGATCTGCCGAATCCGCATATCGTTTAATTGCTCCCCTGATACGAATCTCAACGCTCATGTTTTCCCCTTTTCATACTTTCTTCATACTTTCGTAACATTCAGTTTACCTGCAACTCAAGAGATGTCAAACAAATTCAGGCACCGGAAAAGGAGAGGAACCTGTCAGGTTCCCCTCCGTATCGGCGCACGTTGTCAGGAAATGCCGTTACTTACGCCCGGAGATTCTCGACCAAGAACTGGTCCAGCGGTCCTTGATCTCCTGCTTGTGGGCGGCAAGATACGCATAGTCCTCGTGCTTGACCACAATCGAATCATAGGAAGGAATATAGGTGGCGTCGAAAGCCACCTTCTTGTTGGTGGAACGGAAAATGTGCAGCTTGGCGTTGCGCTCTTCCTGGCACTTGACAGAAAGCATGTAGTCGATGAACGCCTTGGCGGCTGCCATATGCTTCGCCCCCTTCACGACTGCACCACCAAAAGCACAGCCGGTCGTTCCTTCCTTCATGTAGACCAGCTTGATGTTTGGAGCGCCCTGCACCACAAGCTGCGCGTCCCCATCCTCGTAGGAGAGCCCGACGACATACTCGCCGTCCGCGACGGACTTGTAGCAGTAGGAGCTGCTGCCGCTCATGATGCCGTCCATGTTCGCCATCAGCTGTTCGATGTAATCCCAGCTCGCCTGCGAGCCATAGCCGCCCATCACCAGGAGCATGGTGGTCAGATGGCGCCATGCCGAAGACGAGGAGGTAGGATCCGCACAGATGATCTTGCCCTTGAGCCTCGGGTCCAGCAGGTCCTCATAGCCGTTGATCTCGACACCAAGCTTCGCCGCCAGGTCGGTGTTGACAATCAGGTTGACCAATTGGACGTTCGGGTAGTTGTAGAACCCGTTGTCCGACCGGTACTCCTCGTACAACTCCTCGTTCAGCGGGGAGACATATGGCTCGAACAGGTCCGCATAGGCGTTTCCGTCACTCTGGCTGAGCCCGCCCCACATCACGTCAGCCTGAGGATTCCCCGCCTCGCTCGCAATCCGGGAACGAAGCTCGCCGGCAGACCCGTTGATCACCTCGACGTCGATGCCATATGTTTTCTCGAATCCGCCGACAACCACCTCGATGTCCGGGTCGGTCTGGGTGGAATAGACCACCAGTTTCTTGCCAAGGCCGTTGGATGCGGCAGTTCCATCCAAAGCCGCTTCCTTGCCCCCTTGCCCAAACGCGGCACCGCAAAGGGCCACCATTGCCATGAAAGCAATCAGTTTCCTACGCATGACAGAATCTCCTTTTGCATAGATGTTGTTCTATTGTAAATTGTTTGAGACAACCGTCAAGTATGTATTTTCAAACATTATTTCGTGCTTTTTTGTTCGTTTCGCCATCTGGAATTGTCTGGAAACGAGAAGCTCTCTTGCGTGCACATCGTTCGCTTTCGAAGCCCCTCTGAACGGCAGTCTGAGCGGTGCCATCCGGATTTGGCGCAAGATATCGATGTCCGTACCGGAAAATGGGCGTTCTTTGCCACAAGCGCACGGCTACGTGTACGTGGACAAGACCGCGTACCTGCATTCCCTTGTCCGTCAGGAAGGCAACATGTTCTTCCTTTCCCGTCCCCGAAGGTTTGGGAAGACGTTGACCGTCTCCACGTTGGAGGCGATCTTCCAAGGCAGGAGGGAGCTGTGCAAAGGGCTGCCCAATCATCCCCATCGACTTCGGGAACTGCGGAAGGAACACTGCGGAGGACTTGGAGGCATGGCTGAAGAAAGCCATGAGGCAAGTCGCCTTGTCCTACGGGATTGTGGCACCCGATCTGTCCCAGCATGCCGACGACGTGTTCTCAGACCTGATTGACGGGCTGTCCTGCCTGGGGAAAGTGGTCGTGCTGGTCGACGAGTACGACAAGGTGCTTTCGGACAACGTCTTCTCCCCCGAGGTAGAGGAACTGCGGCAGGTGGTGGACGTGGTGATGCTGCTGTGCGGGAAGGCGGTGTGGGTCGTGGCGGAGGACCAGACGAGCGAGGGGCGGATCGACCTGTCCGTCGTTGCGGGGGAGCATGTGTACGTGATGGAGTGCAAGGTGGACAAGGGCGCGGAGACTGCGCTCAGGCAGGTCAAGGAGAAGCGCTACGCCGACAAGTTCCGGCTGGAGAAAGGAAAGACGATCCACCTCTTGGGCATCGCCTTCAGTTCCACGGGGCACACCGTCCAGGACTGGAAGGAAGAGGTGCTGGATTGAGGGGTCGTACCCGGCCATGCAGAACAGGCCAGTATCTCGTACCCACGGAAAATAGGTACCGGATACTCCTCACGCGGTAAACGGTGTGTTGTGTCCGAACCTCTCCGCTCCATCCCACAAATATCAGTACAGAGCCCCTGGAACATCAGCCGCGGGGATGCTCGCTGATATGGATCTTGCTACCCCGATAGAGCCTCTTTTCCTTCGGATTGTCGGGAACCACGTCGACCCAAAAGGTAATCTGGGGAATCCTGGCCGTGGTTTCCACCCATTCCTTGCGCTTTCCCTCGTTCAGGGGTTCGTTGATGCGGACATTCATGGCGACCTGAGTCCCGTCCTCATATTGGATGAAACACGCAGGGTCGTAGCCAGGATCGTTCTGGAAGCCCCCGCAGATGACACGATGCTTGCGCTCGATCGAATGCTCCATCAGATAGGAAATCATGCAGCGGAGTTCGTACGGAGAGCGCTCGATCTTTCTCGTGGAGATCTTGCTTTCGGGATCCAGTTCCACCTTCTTGTGCTTCTCCAGATAGCTCTTGGCGTCGTACAGCCTCTCGTCCCCGGCGAAGCAGACACAGCCGACGAAACGCTGGGTCTGGCAGAGCTGGAGGAAATCCTCGGCGGTGTATCCAGGATCGGGAAGAGCCTTGATGGCGAAAACCTGGTTGCCCTTGGCAACGACAAAATCGATGCTGTAGGGATAGACCGGACGATCCTGATACCACGCATAGCCGCCAAGCTTCTTGAAGCGGTCTCCCAACAGCGCGTGCATGTCGGCAACCAGCTTCCGGCGCTCGTCGCTGACGGGACGGGCGGAAAGCATGGGAATCCGGTCGACCAGCTCGCTTTCCGGACAAAAAGTGGCGATGACCTGGACAACCAGGCGGAAGTCGACGGCATTGCCGAACATCAGGCGCTTGCCAGCCTGCTGGAAAGCGGTGGCGACAAGCAACTTCTCGGCATGCTGGATTGCCGGTTCCACCAAGAAGGGAACCAGCTCCCTGGCCTGGACTACGGTCATTCTCGCCTTCTCGTCAATCGTCTGGCGGGCCTGGTAGTTCACCTGGCGCATCGGATCGGCTCCCTTGAAGGTCTGCATGATCCGGTAGGTCTGTTTGCCACATGCGAACTTGGGCAGCAACTTGACGTACAGCTCAAGGGTCTTGTCATGGCCAAGCAGGCATCCGCAATCAAGCAACGTCGGACAATCAAGCCCGCTGGCAATTTCGGACGTATGGTCGATAACGCAGGTTTCCACCTCATGCTCCCCACAGGGAGCGATTGTCACCTTGTCCTGTCCCTGATGGGTGTAGGTGTACCGTACCAACTGTCCTTGCTCCAGGACAACCAGATTGAACGAAGGGTGGTCGAGACTAGCCACTCCAAAAGCCAGCACCGTGATGTTCTTGCTCGAATTCATGGCGCCAAGTATAGCACGAACTGCTTTTCTGCTTCTATGGAATTTATTGATGGCGATTGCCCACTCTTCGAAAGCCTTGCCTCGAGGTCTATTATAGTTCACAAATTTATCTATTTTGACATAATTTGTGCATTCTAAATGACTTCCATCCACTACCTGAAAATGGGATGGTTAAAGCCATGGATGACGGTTCCCAGGACACCTATCTGGAGGAAATGCGGATACGAAAGATTGTCGCGCTGAATTCCCGTGCCATCAGGGAGGAACGGCGCCTGAGCACTTCGTACGTATCGCTCAAAAGCGGCATCTCCCGGCATACCATCTCCGCCATCGAGAACATGCAGACCGACTTCTCCCTGTCCACCATTGTCCGTCTTGCCGAGGCGGAAGGAGTCACTTCCGAGCAACTGCTCAGTTCCACCGGCACCCTTCCCGCTTTCATCACCTTTCATTCGAAAGAGGCGCGGGACTACTACACCCAGGAAATCCGCGACATCATGGCAAGGTACTCGGCCCGTGAGGAACAGGAGCTGGTCGAATCCGGCTACCGGAAAGAAATAGTTCTGGAAAAAAGGAAACACAAGCGACGCGGAAGGAAGCCGCAAGACCGCCCAGCCGGGAATACCGGCAACTGAGGCATTCAGGACCACATTGCCTTGAGCAGGGCCAGCGCCCCTTGGATATCCCCGTCCACCGTCTCATAGGAAATGGACTCGTCGTATCCACTTGCCTTGGCAATCCGGATGCAGGCACGCAGATACGGGTCAAGTCCATCAGTAGGAAGCGAACGACCCACACCCGCGATGTGCAGGTGGTGGATCAAGGGCATGGCATCCTGCAACGTTTCCGGGCGCTCGCCGTTCGCCTCCATGTGGTACAGGTCCGCCATCAACATCAGATCCGGCTGATGTACCTCACGGACGAACAGGGCGCACTCCTCCACGGTATTGAGCAGATTGCACTCCACGCGGTTCAGCGGCTCCAGCAGGATATCCATGCCGAAGGAACGGACAACAGGGAGCAGATATTCCTTCAGCACATTTCCAAACTGGGCTTTTCCCTCCCGGCAGCCCATTCCTGAAGGGAGCATCCTGCTTCTCGCACTGCCAAGGACCAGATGCTGTACCCCGAAGGAAGCCATGATGGGAAGCACCCGGGACAAATAGGCCGCGAGCGCTCCGCCATCGACCTCTTTTCCCACCAGTTTCAAACTTGCAGGAACAAGATTGCAGGCAGCCGGACACACCGAATCCCCCATCGCCTCACGGACCTGCTCCCGCGCAGCCTTCGTGGCCGAGTCAAAGGCCATGACAGGGAAATCAGGAAAATCGTACCCGGCGCGCCGGATCCGCCCGACGAGCGGCACATCCAGCGTGAACCGGGGCCGGGTCGCGAAACCCGTGCAAAAGCCGAATCGCATCAGGAATCCAGCTTGATGGGGCGATGTTCCCTGGCACTCTGGTAGATCGTGGTGATGATCTCGACCGCCTTGCGCGCCTCTTCGCCCGGAATCGCAGGCGCCGTATGATGCTTCATCGCATCAACCACGTTGGCGAACTCGCGGGCATGGCCGATGAATCCGACGTCCAGCGGGTTGTGGGCGCCACCATTGCTTGTCGAGCCCATGCACCGCCTGCGGATTTCCTCATCCTCCGGACCCTCCTCGTCGAAGTGCCAGTAGACAAGGTTCTCCTCCTCGATGATCGCGCTGCCTTTGCTGCCACAGACCTCGATCCGCTTGGAGAAACCCGGATAGCAACCGGTAGTGCCCTCGATGATGCCAAGGGTCCCGTTCTTGAAGCGGACGGTGGCGGCAGCCACATCCTCAACCTCGATACGTTCGTGGCTCAGGCATGCCGTCTGGCCGTAGATCTCGTCAACCGGACCGCCAAACCAGCCAAGCAGGTCGATGGCGTGGATTGCCTGGTTCATCAGCGCTCCGCCTCCATCCATCTTCCACGTGCCATGCCAGCCAATCTTGTCGTAATAGTCCTGGCTGCGGTACCACTCGACCTGGGCGTTGATCAGGCTGATCCTGCCGAATCTGCCCGCATCAATCGCAGCCTTGACCGCCTTCGGAGCGTCAAAGAAACGGGATTGGAAGACTCCCGCCAACATGACATGGTTTTCCTTTGCCGTCTTGATCAGCTGGTCGATCCTTTCGGTGGTGATCTCCATCGGCTTCTCGACGATGACGGCCTTCTTTGCTCGCAATGCGGCAAGGGCGACCTCAAGGTGGGCGCCTGAAGGAGTAGTCACCGTCACGATGTCCAGTTCCGGATCCTGAAGGAATTCCTCCAGCTTGCCGTACGGCTTGCCTCCATGGCCCTCGCAGAACTTCTCGGCCTTGCCGGGAACCATGTCGAAACAAGCGACCAGCACTCCATCATCCAATGTCGCGATCGCTTTCGCATGGACATCGGCGATGGCGCCGAGCCCGATGATGCCAAATCCATATGCCCCGTTTTTCATCTTCTTATCCTCTTTGCGTGGTTTGCAGCCTCAATCGTGATGCGCATCGCCTCAAGCACATGCTCTTCGGTGATCGCTTTCTCGGTACGGTTGATGCAATCCAGAATCATCTCTCCAAAGAACGGAAATCCCGTCTTGCCGGTAGCGCACACATGATGCTCCCCGCTTCCGTCGACAAAGTACACCTGGTCCCCCGCGCCATCACGCGCCACATCGAGGTACTTGCGGATCTCCACCGTCGCTTTCGTCCCGACAATGAACACCCGTCCGTCTCCCCAGGCCCCTAGGCCGTCCGGAGTGAACCAGTCAACCCTGCAGTACCCGACCGTTCCGTTGTCGCAGACCAGCGAGACATCCCCGTAATCGAAGAACTCCGGATGCCCGGGATTGTTGAAGTTGCCCATCGTGCTCTGGGTGATTGTCGCTGTTTTCGCGCCGGCATAGGTGAGCAGTTGCTCGATCTGGTGGCTGCCGATATCCCCGATGATGCTTCCGTTCTTCCCGGGATCCCAGAACCAGTCCGGACGAGAGGCAGGATTCAGCCGGTGCGGCGCCAAGATGGTGATCGAGACGATATCGCCAAGCTTTCCTTCACGGATCAGGTTTTCGGTGTAGACCGCTCCTTCCACGTGGATCCGCTCGCCAAAGTAGACTAGGTATTTTCTTCCTGTCTTCCGTACCGTCTCCTTGACCGCGGCGATTTCCTCGAGCCTCAGCATGCCGGGCTTGTCGGCAAAGTAATCCTTTCCCTTCTCCATCACCTGGATGCCAAGGCCGGCGCGCTTGTCCGGACGAATCGCGCTCGCGACCATGCAGACCGAGGGATCCGCGAGAATCTCCTCCACTGTCGCCGGCTTCGCTTCTGGATACCGTTTCCGAAACGCCTCCACCTTTTGGGAGTCGGGGTCCGACACATACTTCAGAGTGGCGCCGGCCTCTTTCAGGCCATTGGTCATCGCATAGATGTGGCCATGGTCCAAACCGACGGCGGCAAAGCAGAACTCGCCGGGCTTTACCACCGCCACCTTCACCCCGACAGCCTCGGGAGCGTAGAAAATTCCGTCTGCCTTCTGCATCTCATTCCGCCTTCCTTTCTCCAAAGATCCAGGAGAAGAATCCCACCTGAGCCAGAATCATCGACACGATGACCAGAAGGAAGAACAGGCAAATCGGCCTCTGGAACATCGGCAGGATCGAGCCGTCGCTGAGCTTGAGGGCCCTGCGGAGGTTGGAGTCCGTCATCGGACCCAGAATGACACCCAGCAGGAACGGAGCGGCAGGAATCGCCATCTGGTTGAGCAAAAGCCCGACCAGACCGAAGACGAACATGACCTTGACGTCGAACAAGTTGTAGTTGATCAGATAGGCACCGACCACGCAGAGCGTATAGACAATCGGCATCAGGATCTTCTTCTTGATCCTGAGCATCTTGATCGTCATACGTGCGAGGACAAGGGCCAGCAACCACATGGCTACCGACGCGAAAAGCAAATAGATGCCGATCCGATAGACAAAGTCAGGGCTCTCGGTCATGAGCAACGGACCCGGGCGGTAGTTGTGCATCAGGAACGCCGCAAGCAGGACCGCCGCAGGAGCGGAACCGGGAACGGCAAGGCTGAGCACCGGGATGATGGCTCCGCCGATACAGGAATTGTTGCCCGTCTCGGAGGAGATGATTGCCGTTTCCTCCCCCTTGCCAAAGTTCTCCGGATGCTTGCTGGTCGTCTTGGTGGCCCAATAGGAAAGCCAGCCACCGGTATCCTCTCCGACACCGGGAATGATGCCGACACAAACGCCAATCAACGCCGAACGCAGGACAATGCCGAAATGCGAGAAGACCGTCTTGCATCCTTTCTTGATCTCGAAGTCGCTGACCTGCTCGACAGGGGCGTCCTCCTCACGCTTGAAGCTCTTGATGATCTCGGGGAACCCGAAAAGCCCGATCATGACAGGAATCAGCTGGATGGTCGCCATCATGTTGACGTTCCCGTAACAGAACCGGGGGAACGAATCGACGGTGTCCATGCCGATCTGGGCGACAATCAGGCCAAGAAGGCCGCTGATCCACCCCTTCAGGGCGTTGTCCTGGGCGGTAATCGTACCGCAGATGACAATGCCGAAGATGGTCAGGAGGAAGAACTCCCAGCTCTTGAACTTCAACGCCATGGCGGTAAGCAACGGAGTCAGGGTCAGCACAAAGACGACGCTGATCATCGTACCGAGCATGCTGCAGGTCGTCGCAAGGAAGATCGCATACCCGCCCTTGCCCTGCTTGGCCATCGGAAAGCCGTCCAACGCCGTCGCCGCCGAGGCCGGAGTTCCCGGCATGTTGAGCAGGATCGCCGACTGGCATCCACCGGAAATGGAACCGACATAGATGCCCAGCAGGGCAATCAAAGCCGACTGGGTCGGAAAGTTGTAGGTAAGACCGGTAAGCAACGCGATCGCCATGGTCGCGCTCAATCCCGGAAGAATACCCATGACCAGACCAGCCAGCGTGGAAACGAAAAGCACCACCAGGTTGAACGGCTGCAGGACCGTCGCAATGGCATCCATCAAATAGGTACCAACCATCATCAAGCCTCCTCAGGGAAGAGCGGCGCGGAACGCCACTTTGAACAGGAGAAGAATCAAGCCGACTACCACGGCCGAGATGATGATGACCCGCACCGGCTTGGTAGCCTGGAGGAACAGCATGAGCGCAACCAGGAACACGAAGGAAGCGGCCCAATAGGGAATCAGCCCGACCAGGATGAACGTGTAGATGAAGATGATGCACGCCCCTCCGACCATGCTGAGGAAATTCTTGTTTGCAAACAGGGGTTTCAAGCTCGCCTTGAACTGCCCCCAATAGGCCTTGGCGGCCTTGCCTTTGCGTTCCGTCCCGCTCAGGCTCTGCAGGCAAAGCAGAATCGCGCAGAAAAACAGCGAGGCGCCCAGTACCACCGGCAGGAATGCGGGGGAAATAGTGAATTCGGTGATGTTGTACGGCATCGACGCGGCTTCGAAGTAGATATGCATACCACCCACGAAGACGTAGACCGCCACCGCCATCAGCACGAACGAAAAGATGAAGTCTTTCGCTTTCTTATCCATACCAATACACACCTTTCAAGAAAAGGAAACAGAGGCAGGGTGCCGACTGGCACCCTGCGAAGAAACCTGATTACTGGCGTTTGATGCCGAACTTGGCGGGATCGACCTTTGCCGCACCCGCATCGTACATCAGGTAGCAGATGCGCGGGACAAAAGAATCCAGGAACTTCTGGCTTTCGGCGCGGCCCATCGGATTGACGGTGAAGCTCTTCGTGGCGCAGAAGTCAAGGAAAGCCTGGTCCTTGACAGCGAACTCGAACGCGGCGTCGATCTTCTTCAGGTCCTCCTCGGGGAGCCCTTTCGGAATCAGGATGCCGGTGACCTCGCCCATCGGCAGATACTTGGCTGCGTCAGGATAGGCCTTCTTGATGCTCGGGACCACAACCCCTGGAGCAAGCTCGATGTCGTCCTCGGCCAGGGTGCAGAGCGCCTTGACGTCTCCGCTGATGATCGCGTCCTTGTACTCGGCGAGCAGCTGCGGGCAAGCCTGGACCTCTCCGGCCAGCGTGGCCGTGAACGCGGCTCCACCACCGGCATAGGTGATGTGCTTGTAGTCGACACCAGCGA
Organism: uncultured Spirochaetaceae bacterium; assembly: GCA_900315435.1. Classification (GTDB taxonomy): domain Bacteria; phylum Spirochaetota; class Spirochaetia; order Sphaerochaetales; family Sphaerochaetaceae; genus RUG023. Next base: position 73,926 of record OMYY01000007.1, on the reverse strand, counting down.
CAGCCTTCAGGACCTCGGCACCGAAGTGGCCACCCGTTCCGATACCGGCGGTACCGATGGTGACCTTGCCTGGGTTGGCCTTCATGTCGTTGACCAAGTCGGTGATCGTGTGGTACGGAGAGTTCTTGGGGACCACCACGACGTTCGGGGCATAGGTGGCGATCCAGATGTCCCAGTCCTTGTAGGTCTTGTCGGTGTAGCCCATGATCGGCATGGTGGTGAACGCCAGCATGCCGTTTGCCAGGATGCTGTAGCCATCAACCTTGGCATTCTGGACATTCAACGAACCGGCGCTGCCACCGGCACCCGGGGTGTTGATGACGTTGATCGTCACGCCGAGCTGCTTGCCCATCGGGCTGGCAAGACCGCGGGCGGTCAAGTCGGTCGTTCCACCTGCACCGTACGGAACGGTCATGTTGATGGTCTTGTTGGGATAGTCGGAAGCCTTTGCCGCCCCACCCTCTTTGGTTCCCTGTGCGAACGCCACGCCGCACGCCAGAGCAAGCACCAGACTCAATGCTGCTACTTTTCTCATCGTTTTTCCTCCTGTTTGGAATTGATTGCGATATCCTTCACAGAACTGCCCTCCACAAGGTGGCCGTTCTGCACGAAGCAAGATGCCCCATCGACCGGAAGCTTCCCGTCGATTTCCTCGAGCAACACCTTTGCGGCACGCTCGCCGATTGCCGAGTCGCCCATGTCGATATGGCAGAAATGACCGATGGTCGCCCAATCGGGGCTACCAACCAGCATGACGGAAACATCATCCGGCACCCGGATTCCCTTCTCGTTCAGGTACGAGACACCGCCGATGGCCTGCATGTTGAAGCCATAGCACAACGCAGTCACCTCCGGATGGTCCTCCAGGATTTCCTTTGTCGCGTCGTAACCGCCCTGATAGGAGAACGGCTTGCAGGCAACGGCCACGCTGCTCTCATCGAAGCCGTGTTTCCGATAGGTGTTCACGATGGCGGCATGACGATCCTCAAGGTCCTTGATCTCGCTGTCCCAGTTGACATAGCCGATATGGGTGTGGCCCTTCCGAATCAGATACTCGGCCGCCTCAACGCCGAAACCGTAGTTGTCGGTGGCTACGCGATGATAGGCGGAAACACCCGTAAGCGGCCGGTCGACCACGACCATCGGAAGCCCCACCCTGCGGAGAATCTCGGTGTTCTCCGCCCCTTTGGTCGTCGGAGTGACGATGATGCCGTCGACCCGTTGGCCCACCATGCGCTCGATGATCTCCTTTTCCTTCTCCGGGTTGTCGTCGGTGTTGGAGATGACCAGGTCATAGCCTGCCAGCATCAGGATTTTCTCGGCGGCGACAATCAGGCGGGTGAAGAACTGGTTCTCGAACTGGGGGACCAGAATGGAAAGCAGGCGTCTGCTCTTCCCCTTCAGGGAGGATGCGCCATAGCTTTTGATGTAATGGAGTTCCTCGGCAGCCTCAAGCACGCGGCGCCGCATCTCTTCGCTGACATAGCGGCCCTGCTTCTGGTTCAGGACATAGGATACCGTGCTGGCAGTGGTCCCCGCCCGCTCAGCCACATCCTTCAGCGTCGTATATCCCATCGCACACCCCATGATATCGTTTTTATCCAATTACATATCGTTAAACTATAAGCAAACGTTTGCCTATCGCGATATTTCTTAGCATACTCCTTTTTTCAAACTTGTCAATGGAAAATATGCAAACGATTGCTGAAATGATGACTGTTCAAAAGAGAAAGCTCCCCGGATTTCTCCAGAGAGCTTTCCGATGGGAAGAAAAGGCTTTAGAAAGTGACGACCACTTTCATGTATTTGCCAGGATTCTTCTCGATATCGATGATGGTGGCGGGAGCTTCCTTCGCAGTGATGGTCTTGGTCAGCACCTGCATCATGTCCACACGCTTGGAGTTGATCAGGTCAAGGGCCTCCTCGAACTCGCCGGCGCTAGTGCGTGCACCCCGGATATCGACCTCTTTCTTGGTGATCAGGTCGGTCGGGATGCTGGTTTCCTTCTTCGGCCAGCCGGTCAGGGTGATCCTTCCGGCGTTGCTGACGAAGTCCAGCGTGCCACGGATCGCGGCATTGGATCCGCTGCATTCCATCACCTGCTGCGCCATGGTGCCACCGGTGATCTTGCGGATTTCCTCGATGGCCTTCTCCTTGTCCATGCTGTTGACCACGTGCTCGATGCCGAGCTTCTTGGCGAACTGCAGGCGCTCGTCGACGATGTCCAGCAAAATCGCGTGGGCGCCATAGGCCTGGGCGACCAGACCGGCAACCAGGCCAATCGGTCCGGCACCGATGACCGCACAGTACTCGCCCGCCTTCAGCCCTCCGCGATGGATGCCATGCAGGCTGATGGTGAGCGGCTCGGCCATGGCGGCCTGCACCCAGCTCATCCCTTCAGGGATCTTGACCAGCATGTCAGCCGGATGAGTGAAGTACTCGCACATGCCGCCATCCACGTGGACGCCTAGGACGCGCAGGTGTTCGCAGCAGTTGGTCCGCCCGATCGAACAGGGATAGCAGTGCCCACAGTACAGGTAGGGGTCGACGACCACCCGGTCTCCGGTCTTGATGCCCTTCTTGTTGGGTCCGATTTCAACGACCTCTCCGGCGATCTCGTGGCCGATGACCCGGGGATAGCTTACCAGGCCGTTGGTTCCCCGGAACGCTCCGATATCGCTGCCGCAGATACCGGCTGCCTTCACCTTGATCAGGGCTTCGCCTTCCTTACGGGTCGGCCTGTCGATATCCACGCATGCCACTTCCCATGGCTTCTCCAATTTGATTGCTTGCATCTTCACTTCTCCAATTGCTTGATAGTCTGCCAGACTTCGTCGATGACGGGAACGCCATGCTTCAGATTGTCTTGGCGGGTATAGTACTCACGCTCGCCCGGATAGCGGACCTTGCTCCCCTCCTTCTCGGGAATCGAGGAGTGCAGGTCGGCGCATATGGCGTCGGCGATCCTGTCGGTTTCCTCAGGGGTATTCATCTTTCCCGGGTCGATGGCGATCATGATCTGGGTCAGGCCCACCTCGTCGCCGAAGGTGCCGATCTGCTGGACCGAGTTGCCGGCGGACAGCACGGTACCGACCGTATCCAGCATGACGGACAGCCCACTGCCCTTCCAGTAGCCCATGGGGAGCACCCTCCATGTCTTCTCGATTTCCGCAGGGTCGGTGGTCAGGTTGCCCTTGGTGTCGAAGCCACCGTACACCGGTAGCTGCTGGCCTTTGAGCTTGTATTCCTCGATCTTGCCGTAGGAGAACTGGCTTACCGCCATGTCCAGAACCATGTGCTGTCCATTGGAACGGGGAACCGCCATGACATACGGGCAATTGCCGATCTTCTTGTCCATACCGCCCCAAGCGGGCATGTTGGGCATGGTGTTGGACCAGCAGATGGCGATCTTGCCACGGCCTGCCGCCTGCCAACCATAGGAACCACCGCGCATCCAGTGGTTGTTGTTCCCCAGGGCGACCACACCGATACCGTATTTCTCGGAAAGGTCGCAGGCCCTGTCCATCGCCTTCCTGGCGTTGAGCGGTCCCATGCCGCGATGCCCGTCCCAGCGCTCGAAGCCCATGAAGGAACTGACGCAGGTCGCCACATGCTCCGGCTTGATCGTGCCATGGTCCAGGTAGGATACCACTCGTGGAAACCGGTTCAGGCCATGCGAGTAGATGCCGTCGACGCTATTGTCGGTGAACACCTGGGCAGCCTCGTCGGCATTCGTGTCATCAAAGCCTCGGCTCATCAAAATCTTCTTGAACTCAGCCTTCAGTTCATTTGCAGGAATTCTCATGCCATCCTCCTTTGGAAGCGCTTCCAACAACTGCGAGTATTGTCTTCTTTTCCTTTCCTGTCAACTCCTTGGTTCAGGTACTTTGCCGAATCACCAGCTCGGGCTCGATCACCGGGATGGAGACGGGGCGATGCTCCAGCCGGGCAAGCATGCATTGGGCGCTCTCGCTTGCCAGTTGCCAGTATTTGTTGTCCACACTGGTCAGTTCGGTCTCGGTAAACCGGGCCGATTTCAAGTTGTTGAACCCGGTCACCGCCACCTGGGAAGGTATGGCAACCCCCCTCGCCTTCAGCGCCTTGATGGCGCCGATGGCGGGGATGTCGTCGCCGAAGACCATGGCGTCGTAATCCACCCGCATCGACGCAAGCTGTTCCACCACGTCACGTCCCCCCTCCAGGGAGTGGTCGCACGCCAGGACATGGATCGGCAGATGGTGGACGGCCATCGCTTCCTGATACCCCCGCACCTTCATCTCTGCGCTCGAGGTGTTGACATCTTGGGCGTAGATGATGGAATGGCGGCCGTGTCCGTAGAGGTAATCGACCACCATCCAGATGCCCTTCGCGTCATCCACCCTGACCGTATCGACCCCCGCAAGATGCATGTTTCCATTGGCCTGTACCGTTGGAATAGACTGGATGATCCGGCAGATGCCCGGGTCATGCTGGACACGGTCGAACGTCGACCCCAGCAGGAAGATGCCATCCACCTTGCGGGACTCCAGGCCCTCCAGGTCTCCTTTGATGTCGGCAAGGTCGGAACCGGTATTGCAGATCAGCACCTCGTAGTGCCTGGCATGGAAGAACCGCTCCAGCTCGTAAGCGGTGTGGGCATAGTGGCCGACGCGGATATCGACCATCACGATGGCGATCGTCATCATCCGGTTCGAGGCAAGCCCGCGGGCAATCGCATTAGGCTGATAGCCATGCCTCTCCATCACGGCATAGACCCGCCGCTTCGTCTCAGGAGAACAACTGCCCCCGTTGATCACGCGGCTCACCGTGCTGATGGAGACTCCGGCTTCCTTGGCGATTCCATAGATGGTCATGGCTCAACCTTACTTGGCAGAGAGGGGGGTGTCAATCAACCAAGTAATTCCTTGCCGGGTCTCCCCTCCACTCTCCCACCACCGGAAAGTCCACTCGATCATACCAATCTTTCATTAAAGAGAAATGCATCTTGGCTTGACGCAACCGTTCGGTTTCCTCGACTGGATTCCAATACTCGTGCAAAATAGCCATCATATGACGAACAATTCCCTGATACGCACGATTGGTTCCCAAATCATGCAGCTCTTTTGGATCTTTCTCAACATTAAAAAGAAGTGGGGACGAATAGCCGGCATATTCGACAAGTTTGTACGCGCCTTGTCGAATCATCGCACTGGGGTTGTCACCCTTGATGTCGCTACACATGGAAATGACATATCGCCCAGCATCTGCCTCCACCCCCTCATATAGGACATCATGCAAATCCCTGCCATCAACAGCGGGAAGCCGAGGGGCTTCGCCTGCATGTATGAATGTAGGAGCCAGATCCATCAAGGAAACGGGACTTGTCACCACTCGCCCCTCCGCGATGTGCCCCTTGTCATAGAACAACATCGGGATACGGGCGGCACCTTCATAGAAATTGGTTTTCCAGAACATGTTGTGTTCCCCGATGTTGTCACCATGATCGCTGGTATAGACCAAAAGCGTGTCATCCCATCCGATTGTCCGTCCAATAGTATCGACAATACGGCCGATATGCCGGTCCATCACTTCGACCAAGGCATAGTACGCCGCCCGGATGCGTTTCACATCTTCACGGGTGACCTCGCCGATGTTTCTATTTTCGTACCACTTGCGAATCGCCGGATGCATCTTTTCCATCTCTGCATGGCTCATAAAAGGAATATCCGGCAGTTGCTTGTAATAGTAGTCAAACAATTCCTTGGGTGCGATATAAGGACAGTGCGGCCCATAGAATCCAATGGTCAAAAACAATGGAGGGTCGTCTGATTTTCGTTGGTCCAACAGATGACATGCGGCATCCACCACACATTGGTCATAATCTAGGACGGCCGAATGTCCCGCTCCAGATTTGCGTATCGATGTCAGGTTCTGCCCTGAAGAGCGCATGAACTCCCCATAAATGTCACGTTCGTTGTCACCTCCAACAAAGCAAGGTGTGATGTCTCCGACCAAGTGTTTTTGAAACCCATGCCAGATATCCCAACCGACGAAATGCATGCGTCCGCACAATACGGTTTCATACCCCGCATCGGTCAGGCAATTGACGAAAGTCGCATTGCAAGTCGGAAGTGCCTGCATGTTGTTGTAGACTCCCGTGCGACTAGGAAGCAATCCGCTGAGAATGGCTGAACGGCTTGGTACACATAAAGGTGCCGCACAATAGCAGTTGGAGAAATTCGTTCCATGATGGAATAGCTCATCCAGTGCAGGGGTCCGGATGACGGAATCTCCAGCATTGCCCATTACCAGCGGATTGTGTTGGTCGGATAAGATATAAATGATGTGTCGCTTGGCCATGTCACTCTTCCCTCAAGTCTTGGGTGCTGCTGGTGGCCTGCTGTATCTGCCGGCTTCTTTTAAGTGCACGGACATTTGCTGCAATCAGGTATACCGTCAATGCAAGGATGGCAAGACATAACGGCCTTGCAAACATATATACGAGCGGGTTCACTCCTTCAGCACCCGCAATAGTCACAGTCCTGATGAAATTGCTTTCAATCAAGTCCCCGAGAATTAAACCAAGCACGACAGGTGTGACAGGAATCCCCACACGTGAAAAGAAAACTCCGACAAGACCCATCATCATCGCGATGCCGACGTCATACACCGAGTTGTTCACGCTGTACGCACCAATCAACGAGAACAACAACACAAAGGGAATAATCTTTTTGATGTCAATCTTCACAATGGAGGAAAACAATGGTATGCCAACAATTCCAATCAGCAACATGAAGCATGTCACCAAGAACATGCCACCGAAAAACGTGTAGACAATATCGGCATGCTCGGAGAAAAGGCTCTGTCCCGGAACCAAGCCATGAATGGTCAAAGCCCCAAACATAATCGCGCTGGTAGAAGAACCAGGAATACCCAATGCCAGCATCGGAACCAACGAACCGCCTACCGCGGCATTGTTTGCGCTTTCCGAAGCAATGATTCCATCGGGATTACCTTTGCCAAATGTTCCTTCCGTATCTTTCCCTTTCGCTTCCCCATAAGCCAAGAATGAACTGATTGCCCCGCCGGTGCCTGGCAAGATGCCAATAAAGGTACCAATGGCAGAAGATTTCAGCAGCAAAAGCATCCGGTCATGCCAAATGAAATGCCAAGTCTTACGCACACTTGCAGGCAACAGTTGGATCTGAGAATGACCCTCCTTCGCAGAAACGGATATCCCTTGCTTCATCATCTCAGCCACGGCAAACAAGCCAATGACCGCAGGAATCAACCCTACCCCTCCGCGGAGCAACCGCAGACCGAAATACAACCGGAACTGGCCACTTGCCTCGTCAACACCGACCATGGCGAGAAATAGCCCAAAACAGGCGGCAAACATTCCTCGAATGATATCCTTGCCAGTCAATGCCCCGACAATAGTCAGACCACATAACGACAGAAGCAACATTTCCGGAGGCCCGAACTTGACGGCAACATCCGCCAAAAGTGGTGCGCAAAAAACCAATGCCAACAAGCCCACGACAGAGCCAAAGGAAGAAGAAAGAACAGAAAGATAGAGTGCTTTCTTCCCTTCTCCCCGCACGGTCATCGGATATCCTTCAATCGTCGTGCAAGCGGATTCAGCTGTTCCGGGAACATTAATCAAGATTCCTGCGATGGAACCGCCATATGAGGAACCGACATACATGCCACCAAGGAACGCCAGTCCCTGCGCTGGTGCCATCGAATAGGTAAAAGGCAAACAAACAGCAATACCAATACCTCCGTTCATGCCGGGGATGGCACCAAGCACGACGCCGACAAGCGTCCCTATCAGACAAGCAATAAGCATGTGAAAGGAAAAGAGATTCCCCAATACCTGCATGGCGGTTTCCATTGCCGTCCTCCCAATGTTACCGAGCGTCCTTGTAATAGTCCTGGCGCATGGCAAAGTCCTGTTTGAGAAATTCCGCCAAGTCAGTTCCGACAACCAGCAGCGGAGCCTCTCCAAGAGCCTCGATGTTCTTTTTCATTTCACCACCCGTGGCATATCCAGTTTTGAGAGCAGCAACGAGCACATCCACTTTGTCCTGGCTGATTCCCTTCGGACCGACAAGCATACGGCAAGCCGGGTTCGACATCGGGTATCCCTGCTCCTTGAAAGTGGGGATATCTCCAATGGCATCCAGCCGTTCATCCAGCATGATGCCGAGAATGGTCAGCCCCTGCTCTTTTGCCTGCTTGACGAATTTGGCCCCGAGAATGCCCATTTCCACATGCCCGCCAAGCAAATCGGCGAAAACCTTGTTTCCTCCTCCATAGACTACGTCCGTCACATCTGATCCTGTAGCTTTCTCGTAGAGGGCAAGGCTCATCTTCTGTGTCGGGGAAGGCAATCCCATAGTCAGCTTTCCAGGATTTGCTTTCGCATACGAAATGACCTCGCCAAGAGACTTGAACTGCGATCCTTTCTTCAAGACAACGATATCGCTGGTGGTGTTTAATGCCGCGATATAGGTGTAATTGTCTACCGAGACATTGCTGTTCTTCTGCCCCCAAGCAAAGTTCGCCACATCGGTATTGGAGAAAACGCCTAATGTATATCCATCAGTTGAAGCTGCCGCAATATCCTCAGTCGCGACCAAGCCACCTGCGGTGCCATTGTTCACCACGACGAACGGTTTGCCCAACTTCTGCTCTAGCACAGTCGTCACAGCTCTTGCCATGGCATCGGTGCCCCCTCCCGCATTCGCAATGACAATCACGTTTACTTCTTTGTCCGGATACGTTCCCTGCCGCTCCGTTCCTCCTTGGGAAAACAACATACCACATGCGCCGGCAAGAACCGTCACCGCACACATCAACCGCTTCATTCCTCTCATCTCTTTCTCCTTTTATAACGACATGCCCCGTGGACAACGAATCCGGAGCCCAATCGCAAAGATGCAGTAAGACACCGTCACACACAACAAGCAGAACAATACTGTGGAAAAGACTTTCTTTTTCGTGAAATCCGTTTCGACAAGGATGGAAAAGAGAAAGATCTCGAGAAAAGCGGTCATCCAAAAGCCAATGGTCTTCATGCCGAGAGGATTGAGGAACAAAACCGCCATCAACAGGAGTTCTTTTACACTGTACCTTCGCACAGAATCCTTATTACTTGAATGGATAGAAGAAACAATCATCAGGGTTGAGAACAGCGACATTCCCCCAAGCACGAACCACGGATACCTGCTTGATGGTTCCATGTTTTGTGCCAGCAGTATCAGTGACACAATCAGAGATACCGCTCCTCCAACAAAATTTTTGCTCCACCATCGCGACGTGGTCATGAAACCCTCCCTTTCCCGTGTCCATTCTAAAAGGTCTTTCCTATCTGTCAAGAAAAATTTTTCTTTCTATGTATTATTTTTTAGAGAAAAATTTCTCTATGAAAAGAAACAGTTCCTTGATTTTTCCTTTTAACCCGTTATACTTTTTCACGAGAAGGGAAGAGATTCATGGCCGAGAAAACCACACTAAGCGATATTGCGGAACTTGCACATGTCGCACCCGGAACCGTATATAAGGCGCTCGCTGGATCAAAAGGAGTCAGCGAAGCCAAACGCAAGGAAATAATCACCCTTGCTCATTCTTTGAATTATGTCGTTGGAGCTAAGGCATGTAACGAGCAGAAGACAATCGTGGCACTCTTTCCCGCTCCTCTCGGTGTCGACCAATATTTCTGCCAGTATGTTTGGGCCGGCATTATCCATCGGGAAGCAGAGCTTGCAGACGCGCACTTCCATATCATCAAGATTACCTTTGACGGAACCCAAGCAGACCAGCTTGCCAAGCTGGACAAGATCTATGAGCTCTACCATCATACCATGAAGGCACTTGTGACCATCATCTGGGAAGAGAGCCCTTTCCTTTCCATGCTCAAACGTTTCACTGATAACGGCATCCAGCTGTTCACGGTCTCTGCGGATGCTCCCCATAGCGGCCGCACCGCCTGCATCATGGCAGACGCTTATAAGACAGGAAGACTTGCAGCCGAATACCTGGGCTCTGTCGTCAATGGACCTGCCCATGTGGTAATCATCGGCACCAAACGTGATAGCGCAAACCATGGTTTGGTCGTGCGCGGATTCTATGATGAACTCGACTCGGTCAATCCTCAGCTACAAATCATCGAATTGTATGAATCAAAGCAATATCCGGAAAAGCTGTTCGAGACATTGGAAGACTTGCTGGAGAAATTGCCGGACATCAAAGGCATTTATGCCAATAACGCGCGTACAACCATCAAGGTCGTATCTTTAGTTCATGCATACAAGAAAGATCGCCAACTCATTGTTGTGGGAAGCGAGTTGTTCAAGCAGTCAAAAGAAGCCCTTGGAGCGGGGTATCTTGACGCGATTATCGACCAAGGCGCCTATAAACAGGCATACGACGCCATATCCACGGCCTTTCAAGTACTTGCGAAAGACGCCAAAGTGCCAACACTCGAAACCATTGGAGATAATCTGTATCTTCGGAACAATGTGCCTTCGTTACCACTTGATGACGCACAATCCCTTTTGCATTATCTCGACAAGGAGTTTTTGAAGGATCAAAAAACACGGAAACCAAATCGCCCCGACGCTACCAAGTAACATGAGGGTCGTATGACAAGGACTCCATTTCCAAGCGAACAAGAGAACTCGGCAATCCCCACCGTTCCTCATTCCAGCACCCTTTTGCGCATACTACCAAATGTTCTATGATTACCGCATGAACTACACATTATCCATTACCAATCAGGAAACGACGAAAGCAGTTGCGTCAGGTGCCGACGAAGTGGTGCTTGTCTACCAGAATCCCTATGAGGAAGGCGATACGATCACCCTCAAGGCAGACCATTCAGGTTTCGTCGTCTGCACGATGGACGGGACGCTCGCTCCTACGCTGCTCTATCTGGACGGCACTTATACACTGCCAATTCCTTTCAACGAAAGACGAGTCTGCTATGACCCAAACGCATTTCAAGGAAACATCCACTACCTGACGGTCCGTGACGCCCTTCCTGCAGAAAAGGAGAGCTACCACAATCTCGCATTGAATCCCATGGACTGTCATGCCAACAAAGCGCTTTTTCCCCACGCCTACGCGAATGTCGAGACACGGGGCGAAGCCTCGTTCGAGGCCCGCAATGCCATCGACGGCATCAAAGCCAACCACGGACATGGCCACTGGCCTTATTCCAGCTGGGGTATCAACAGGGATCCGAAAGCTACCCTGACCATTGATTTCGGAAGACAAGTCAAAATCAGCGAGGTAGTCGTATACACCCGCGCCGATTTCCCGCATGACGCTTGGTGGGTCCAGGCGGACCTGAACACCGACGAGGGAACCACCACCATCAAGCTGGCGAAGACCGACAGCGCCCAGCGGTTCAAGCTCGAGAAACCGGCCACGACCAGAACCCTGACCGTCAGCAACCTGGTCAAGGCCGACGATCCCTCTCCCTTCCCCGCCCTGACCCAAATCGAGGCTTGGGGAACGGAAGCGTAAGGACTTCAGTTCAGTCGAAGCACCACACCTCGCCCGGACGGGGAATCAGATAGGAAAGCCCCGCCGCATTGGCCTTGTCGACGAAGAGGCTGATGTCGGCTCCGTTTTCCTTGAACAGGTCCCAATGAGTGGGAACGAGATAGTCTGGCTGGATGTTCAGGGCAAGGCTGATTGCCTCGTCGATATTCATGTTGCCGATGATTCCAGGCCTTCCCCGGCCGTTGATCGGCAACATCAGCATCTTGAAATGCTTGTGCAGTCCGAGCAAATCATTGGCCAGCTTCTCCGTAAGGACCGCGTCTCCTGCATGGAAAATCGCTCCTGCAGGAGTATCCACCACATACCCGTAGCATTCGGGCTTTCCTTGCGCATCGTACCGATATTCCTCATGGGCCACCTCGATGGGAGTGATTCCCTCAACCGGCTCATAGCGCCTGCCATAGTGGGAAAGCACACAATCAGGGGCGATCATCCGGGCTCGCTCGTCTTCCATTCTCCAGCGGAGAAACTCCTTGTCCTCATGGTCGGCATGGTCATGGCTGACGAGAAACAGGTCGATCCATGGGACTTGCTCCTTCGGAAACGGCGGCGGTATCTGGCGCCGGGACTGCCGGGTCCCCTGGTAGTACAGGTCGCTGTAGACCACGTCGGCCGATACGGTCCTCCCCCCATAGGTCAAGATGAAGCCGCATTGTCCCATGCAAACAATCCTCAGCTTGTGCGGACTTGGACGTACGATCGTCCCACGCAAAGTCTCCTGGTCACAATTCCAATCGATACGCATGAAACCACTATAGCAAGACTACCTCACAAATTGAAGCCGATACAGGTCGTACAGCTCCTGCGTCATTTCCCTGTAGCCTGCCTCAGGTCTCCGTTTGTCGAGAGCAAGGCTGCTGGGAGAAGTATTGGTGTAGTTGTTGTGCCCCTTTGCTGGCAAGTTGGCGGTCGTCAGGGGAATGAAGGGCTCGATGACGCCACTGGAAAGTTTGTTGCGCACCTGGGCCTCGCCAGGAAATGCCATGACCATCACATAGGGCCAGACTGCCTGGCGGGTGTAGACATTGTCCAGCAACTGGTCGAACTCGTAGCGCATCACCCGGTTCCTGACGAACTCCGGATGGTCACCCACATCGTCATAGCCCAGCGCTCCTCGCTTTTCCCATTCCTTGAGTTCGACCCGCACCTGCATGAGCACCCTTCCCAACAGGTTCCCGTCGCATTGCCCATCCAGCACATCCCCTCCAATCTCGCACCCGGTTCCCCAGAAAGGATCGCGCCTTTCCGCATAGACCAGCATCCGCCCCGCCGTTGCCCGCAACAGTTTGTACAGCTTCGGATGTTGCTGGAACTTCGCACGAATGCCACAGTGGGCCACATGTGGCATCACGGTATTCCACAACCGTTCCCTGCTCCCGTACAGCATGGCGGCCAGATACCGGGCATCCTCAGGAGAAGGGACCTCCAGCATCTTCCCCGCCAGTTCGGCGTTGTTGAGGTAGAAGGCCTTCTGGACCAGCAGATAGTGCTCGACGGAGTGATAGTTCCTGCCCGCATAGGTAAAGGGCGTGCATGCGGAATTGAGGAACTCGCAGTAGGAATTGGTCTCCCCTGTAAACATCGTAAGCGTCTTCATCTTCTTCCCCTTTCCATGTCCGCCCGCAGATGGCGCTTCACCGTCTCCCATTCCATGGCAAGCGCCGGGTTCACGGCCAGGATCCTCATCGCCTCCTGACGTTTGGTAAGCAGATGGATGACCAATGGCGCGGGAAGCGGCGTGACAGGCGGGAGCGCAGCCGTATGAAGCTCCAACAGGTGGTCCATGAAGCCGCGGTACAGATGCATATGGCCATTTGACCGAATCCTGGCCACCAGCCGGCAGAGCCGCCGATAACATGCCTCGGGATAGTCACGCAGTTCACTATCGGTCAACAGGAAGAACCGGCTATCCCGCCTGATATCCCAGATCGGCCAACGATTCGGCTCCATCAGGTTCAGGAACTTGCTTGAAAGCGCGATCATCCCCGCATCATGCCGGTTCGGGGACATCCCCTGCCGCTTCCAGAAGGAAAGAAAGGACTGCCCGGTTTCCATGAACGACAGCTCCCGTTGATGCCACAGTCCATCCAGCAGGGCCCAGAACTCCCGGATCGAGCCGGTGCTCGGGAAATTCCTCTCCAACTCCAACTTGTAGAGGGTCTGCAGCTTTCTCCGGAAGAACACCACCGCCTCGTCATCGCTCACCCCGGAGGCGCTGGTCATGAACCGCTCCTCGTCGCTTTGCAGTTCCGTCCAAGGATACCTTGTCCGTGTCACCAGGTCTATCCGGCGTGTCAGGCTCAGGTTCCTCCTCTTGCGCAGGAAGTCCACACAGTACTTGTAGGAATAGAGGTCGGAACGGAACTTCGTGTAGTTTATCATTGTTTCGCCTTCCCTTGGTGACGAACCAACACCTCATTTCTCATAACGGATAGGATGCCCTTGTACGACATCCACGGACCAAGCTTCCCCATCTCATCTCCCATAAGAGCAATTATCTACAACAATTACACACTACACCCTCTTGTACAAAATCAGAAAGCTATTTCATGCACTTTTCATAAATCGAGATATAATCCATTGTATATACAATAATTGATTCAGAAGACCATCACACCATGCTATGATAAATTAATCACAATTATAGAAAACGATAGAGATCGCCAAGGAAACCGCCTTTCTCCCGTCACCAAAGGCACCAGGAGATAATGCGTTATCCTGTCATGGATTATTGCCTATGCAACAGGGTACGAATATGCGTATAACTATTTATATGCTAAAGAATTGATATCAATCGACACCTTGTTGGATTACGAGAAGACCAACCCACAAGACAGAGGGAATCAGGTAATTGGCAAGTATGGTGCTCAGTCTGGCAACCAAGCAAATAAAACGCGCAAGAAAATATACAGTTTTTAACAATTCAATGCGTGAGAAAAACACGTGGCATTCTCTTGAGACGAGGCGACCGAAGATAGGAAAAGAGCGCCACCAAGTTGTCCCTGACCCTTTTCAGCAGGGTATCGACTACCTCGTCCCGACAACCGGCAAAAAGTTCGCTGAGCATGTCGTAGGCTACGCCAAGGGCCATGACGTCGTGCAAGAGCTGGGAATGGATATCCATCCCGCCCTGCTCCAAAGCGAAGACATTCTCCGAAGGTGCCAGATGCAGCACTTCCCCTCCCCCGTTCCACGGCTCCATCAGCCAGCGGCCGAGCTGGTATGCCACCATCATATCCACCAGCGTCAAGTTCCCGTAGTCCAAAGGAACCGGTTCTGCCGGGACAAGACCGAGTACCATGCAGGCAAGGGAACGGAGAGCCGGGACGTACTGGCTGGCGAGCGGGAGCATCTGGCTGATCAGGTCGGTATGGTTGATATCGACATGGAGCGCAAGGGAAAGGAAGGCTTGGATCAAGGTCTCGCTACGGTCTTTGAGCCATGGTTGCATATCGCAACGGCCGCTACTGGAGATGATAGGAAGACTGTGCAGCTTCTCCGGCTTCTTCAGCCCCCAGCCCGCCTGCGCGAAAGGTCCATCCCGGTAAGGGCGGTAACTGTCCACAACTTTTGGTCCGAGTCCGGTCACCCGGGCGATTTCCCGAGTCCGCATGCCATGGCGAACAAGCTTGGTGATACGCAGATGTTGGGCATTGGTATAGATACCGGCAGTGATCAGAAGCTTGCGGACCTTTACCGTCGTCGTCTTCGCCTCCCGCGCCACCAATTTCAAGCGCCCATGGTTTCTCCAGAGCGCCGTATACCGCTCCACTTCCAGTTTCGTTGCCATTCCCATAAGGAGAAATCTACCACAGGATATGACATTGCGAAACTGCTTTTTTATACTTGTGAAAAACCTGTATACAACTACAAACCTCTTGCCCGTCGCTTCACATTAGACCGTCATGCAGGCAAAGGGAAGGTTGTAGGCATGGACAAACTGTGCATAGCTATCTGGAGTCACCCCTATCCGCGTCGCATGGCAAAGGTCTACCGGCTGTGTGTACCGGAACCCATCGGTAATGTAGCGCAGACAGCTGGTCCGCTCCCTCCCTTTCTTACGCTCCAGCGCAGGTCTTCCGTCCTCGGTCAGGAAAGCAGACACATCGTCAAGGCCTTCCACCATCAACACCACCGGGCGGGGATGGTTGTCCCAGAATCGCTCAACCAGTCCTTTGGCTTTCGCAAGATCTCCGACAAGGGGCGCCTCCGGAATCTTGCCGGTCTGCACCGCCTTGCGCTCGGCCAAGGCCAGGAAATGGGCCGCCCTTCCCACCATGCCGAAGTACTGGGCACGGACCGCATACTGGCAGGCAAACCCAAGTCCACAGACCGAAAGGGATGCAGAGGACCACCATCTCCGCTCTCCGAGCATCTTCGGAAGCTCCTGGGTCATGACTAGAGCCATATCACGCCCCTGCATGCCATAGCGCTCTTCCCAACCCCAGAAATCATGGGGAACCCGGTGGTGCAGATAGAGCACATAGCGCCTGAGCAGACGATCAGTTTCCTTCCGCTGTCCATCACTCATTTCCAGCACCATCTCGTCAGTCCCATGGAACATCGGAAACGGCACCTTGCCCTCAAGGCGACGCAAAGGGATCTGGGGCACTATCCGGCGCTTCACATATGACTTGAATGCGTGATAGTCAAAGTGTTCCATCGTCCCCTTTCCGATACGCACACCACAAAAGTCCTGTGGAGAACACAGGTATTCTTCCATACTTTGCCTCCAAGCCAAGCATACGGGAGAATTGATGCCCCCAACGGTCACGAAAACGCGAGGAACACGACAATCAGCATAGCACGCCAGCAGTATCCGCCAAGGAAATACTGCTGGCAACACGCAATTCCGGTCTGGTCACATCTGGGCCTGCCCGATTCCGATGCGCCCGAACTCGTCCATGACGGCAAGGCGTGCGGAAGCCAGCCCTTGCTCGATGGTGGATTCCAAAGCTTTTTGTACAGAAGCACTCCGCCCTTTGAATCCAAGGGCGAGAGAGGTCTCTTTCAACAAATCCTCTTTCATCAGCGTACCCTTGCTCTGGAGGACCGCATACATGGCGTTGAGCATCTCGATCCGAGGGATATCCCCCACCTGGCGTTTCTCTCCCTCCTGCTCTCCGTTACGGCGGTACTGGGTATAGGCGGATTCGATATCTTCCGTCCCTCTCCACTTCTCCGGCCAGTAGACGAACTGCCTGTTCCCCTCGCCATCCAGTTCTTCGGTGGTGATGAACCCCGCGGAACGCAGGTGCTCGTCAAGCACCGGCTTGAGGGAGGGACTTTTCTTCTTCGGCCCGAAGGAGCGGAGCACCTTGAGCTCAAGCAACTCTTCGGCAATCGGTCCTTCTCCCTCGATCACGCTGCGGAAGCGGGCGACGAATTGCTCTGGCTTCAGATGCTTCACCTCGGCCACGGACATGGTATCCGTCTCGTTGAACTCGAAACCCTGGTAGTCGATTCCGATGCGGAACGTGCTGCTTTCCTCATGAGGTTTCTCCTCCTCAGCCGGAATGGCGGCCACCGCCTCGCTCTTCTTCAGGAGGGAACGATATTTCCCGACAAGAGAGAGGATGTACCTGGTCTCCTTTTCCCGATCATTGAACCAATCGATGGTTCTGACCAGAATCACGTTCCATCCCCTTGCCTTCAACACCTGCTCGCGCAGGATGAACCGGTCGTTGGTCAACGAGGAAAGGAGCATGCCGCTTCCGTCAAGCAGGATGCCGCAGAAGAAGGTACCGGGATCCTTGGGGTGGGAAAGCGCGATATCCACCTGGAAATCGGACAATCCCACGTTGAGCGCTCCTTCATAGCCATGTTCTCTGAGCATCTCCAGAATCTCCTGGGCCATCAGGCTCTGCTCCCGCTTCGAGCGCACTCCCTCGTCCACCCCCGCCTGGCTGGCGAACTGCAGGAAACTGCGAAGGTCGTTTCCCCCCTTCGAGGGAATCTGCTTGCCCGCGAAGTCGGCAAGGTCGATGATGGTGAAGACCACCATCTCTTTCTTTGCCCGGCTGAAGGCGACGTTCAGGCGGTTCTCTCCGCCAATGCTGCTGATCGGTCCGAAGTTGGTGGAGAACCTCCCGGCCTTGTTCTTGCCGTAGGTGACCGAGAGCAGGATCACATCCCTTTCGTCTCCCTGGATGTTCTCCAGATTCTTCACGATCAGCCGGTCCGGACAGTCGATCTCGCTCTGGTCCCATTTCGCCAGCTTGGCAAGGTTGTGCTTGCGGCTGAACAGGTCTTCCAGCTTGTCCTGGATCAACGCCTGCTGTTTCTCGCCAAAGGTGATGACACCGATGGAATCGCCGCACAAGACGGGATCCTCGAGACGGCGCTTGATTTCCATGACGATGGCATCGGCCTCGGCAGGATTCGGCTCTTTGCTTCCCGACTGATAGTACCCCTCGACGTGGCGTAGCGACACCCGGGAATGCAAGGAATCCACCGACGGATAGGTTTTCAGCCTGCGATGGTAATAATGCGCGTTGCTGAAGGCGATCAGGCTTTCATTGGTGCTCCGATAGTGCCAGTTCAGGCTGGTCTGGGGAAGCCCGATATCATTGCAGTCGGCAAGGATGCTGTCCAAGTCCCCGTCAAAAGGATCCCGTTCCTCATCGTCGCTGGTCGCGGTTTTCTGGAAGAAGCTGGTCGGAGGCATCTGCTTCGCGTCACCGACGACGATCAGGTCCTTGCCACGGGCAATCGGACCGATTGCCTGGCAGGTGGGGATCTGCGACGCCTCGTCAAAGACCACCAAATCGAACGGCTGCCGTTCCGGATCCAGGAACTGGGCGACCGACATGGGACTCATCAGGAAGCAGGGGAAATAGGCAAGCACGGCGTCGATTCCCCCGGAGAGGAATTCCCGGACCGACTGTTTCTTGCCTTTGGTCGCCACAAAGCGCGACAGGACATGGCGTACCCGGTCATCGGAAGGCACCCGGGCGTCCAGCATGCCAGGCAACGCGCTCTTCACGTAGGCCCGATACTCCTCTTGGGCTTGCATCAGTGTCCGGATATTCTCATCGAAGCCAGCCTGCGCATATTGGAACAGCGGCGCGCACTGCTGGAAGATCTCGTCGATATAGGACTTCTCGAACGACGCCTGCAACAAAAGCGCCACCTCTTTCGCCTCCATTCCCCCTATCATCATGCGCACGAAGGGATCAGCATACGGCTTGGTATCGAACCAGGAAAGCAGGCTGTTGCAGTGGGCCCATCCTTCCATGTCCACCGTTCTCTGAATCCAAGCTTCGAGGCGGGTCTGCAACTCGGCATAGGAAAGGTCGGACAAGGAAGCGTCAGCCTCCACTACCTGGGAAAGCTCTTTCCAGCCACTGGCTATCGACTTCTGCACCTTGCTGAATTCATCGAGGGTCCGGATCAGATGCTCGTCCCCGTACCAGGCGGAAGCCACGGACAGGACAAAGGGTTCCGTGTGCTTGCACTTCATCGCCTCCAGCAGGGTCGCCACCTCTTTGCGGTAGGCAGCCACCAGATCCACGACATGCTCAGCAGCTTCGTAGTCCCGTCCGACCAGGAAGCGGAACTCTTCAGGGATTTTCGCCTCTTCCCGCTTCAGGCGTGCGCTCCGTGCGACAAACGAGTTGAGTTTCTTCAACTCGTCCACGATGTTGTCCTGGGTAATCACCAAGCCGCTTGGAGCCATGGAATTCACCTTGGAAAGAAGCCGTTTCCGTTCCTTTCCCTTGAAGAACCCGCTCTTGCAACCGTCCCACTGCTGGACCAGGCCGGGAATGCTTTCATGGAAGATCTCAGGGCTCCAGTCGCTGGAAACGCCGCTGGCGAGCTTCAGGTTGGAGTAACGCTTCAAGACCTCCAGGCCATCACCCAGCGCACTTCGGTCCATCGCGAGGATACCGGGTTCGATTTCCTGTTCCTTCAGCCGGGAGAGCGCGTCGATCACCCCCTTCACCTTTTCTCCGGTCGTGGTGGTGCAGTTCCACTTGCATCCATCCGGCATCTCCTTCTGGATTTCCGCCTCAAGAAGCGCGATATGGGAAAGGTGGCTGACCAGCTTGCCTGCCAGGCTGGACACCTGTTCCCTGACATCGTCACCATAGCTCGTGATTCCCAGGCCCTGGAACGGAGACTTCTCCAAGGGCCGGAACCGGGCGAGATTCAGGGATATTTCCCCAAGTTTCGTGGCGCAGGCATCAAGTTCCTTCTTGCCAACCTTCTTGATCAGGGAGTAGCGAAGCTGGGTGACCGGAACCTCGCGGTGCGCCTCGTACAGGTTGATCAGCTGGTAGAGGCTCATGCCGCAGGGGCGGGTCTTATGGAGTTCGCGGACGTACTTCTTCAACTCCCCGCTGATCCGTTTGATCTGTTCCTCGTTCGCCGCGTTGCGTGCAACGGTTTCCCCACTCTGCTCCAAAGCGGCGGAAATCTGGTCGAGGAAATGGGCCTTCGAGGCCTTGATGGAGTGCAATTCCAGGAGATGGTTGCTGATACCGACCTGGTGCAGGTTCCGGTAGACCACCTGCAAGGCGGCCATCTTCTCGGCGACGAACAGCACCTTCTTCCCTTGGACCATCGCATTGACGATGATGGAGGTGATGGTCTGGGACTTGCCGGTGCCCGGCGGACCCTGCAGGATGAAGCTGTAGCCACAGACCGCAGCTTTGACCGCGCGAAGCTGGCTCTCGTCACACTCCATGGGGACCACCTGGTCGATGAAATCCGAGTCCTTTACCTCTGGCAGGGGTTCCTGCTTGAAGCAGAGCTTCTTCTTGACCAGGCTCTTGACCACCTTGTTCTTCATCAGCGCCGCCGAGTGTTCCTTCAGCTCGTTGTACATGACGAACTGGTCGAACGAGTAGATGCCCACCGAGACCGACTCGACCAGTTTCCAGCGAGGAATCTGGCTGAGCTCGGAACGAAGTGTCGCAAAGACATGCTGGACGTTGATGTTCTCCCCCTGCAACGGCAGGTGGGAATAGTCGAGATGGGTTTCGTATCCGTACTCCATCCGGAACTTCTCGAAGACGCTGAAATTCAGTTGGGGGTCCTCGTCATCGCGCAACTTGATCTGATAGGTGCCGTTCTGACGGGAGAGTTCCACCGGATACAGCAATATCGGGGCACGGAACATCTGTTCCCCGTCATAGTACTCGATATGGCCAAGGGTCAGGTAGAGCGTGTAGACGCCGGACTCGCTGAGGTTTTTCTGGGTACGCCAGTAGATGCTGCCGAGCTTCAGGGTCAAGGTACTGGCATTCTCCGAGACGACCACCTGTTTCTTGGAAAGCAGTTCCAGGAAAGCCGGATTTCCCCGTTTGGACTCAACGGCGGCTTCCGAAAAATCAGGCGAAGCGGACAGGGCATCGAAATCAGGACGCACAACAAACGAGGTTCCCTTGGAGAGCGCGGAGACGAAAGAGGACATATCCGGACACAGGATCTGCACGATCGAGTACCCGGAACGCATGTTCATCAGTGGATTCCTGTAGGAAAAATCCAGCAGGCGGCGCTGCCATTGCTCGATCCTGCCCTTCGGAGTGTTGTCGGCGACCTTCTGCCCTGCCAGGTCCACCTCTTCCATCGTGTCCTTCAGGCGCGGACGGTAGGCGGCTGTCTCAAAGAAGGCATCTTCGACGAACGAGACCTCTCCCGTAGGAGAGACCACGCGTTCCGGCAGGGGATGGAGTCCCACCAGACGGGCGAACTTCACATCAACAATCAGCAGGCTCTCGGCCTGGCGGGCCTTCTGCAGGGCGGATTCACATGCGGTGGCGAAGGGCTGGTTCTCGCCAAGGGCGACGACAACGATATGCTTGCCGGCATCCTGGGTGATATCCGAGGGATCGTCATGGACCACGCAATCGAACGAACGCTTCTCGTCAAGCACCACCCCGGGGAAGATGATGGCGGGAGACAGGCACACGATAGGGTGCAACCCCATGCCTTCGGCAATCGACGCGAAAAGCAGGGAAAGCTCCAGCGGCGTACCGGACTTGGAGGAAACGATATCCCCCAACGGCCGGATCGCCTCTCCCCGCTCCTCATGCGCGGGAGCATCCAGGAGCCGGTAACCGGAAAGCAGGGAATAGACAGCCGCCACAGGATCGGAGGGCTCCCCTATCGGTCCTACCATCTGCTTCACAAGGGAGTGATGGGGCTGGATGAACACGGAAAGGACTTTGGGATCCCCGTTCCACCAGGTGGAGGGATGCACGGATATCGAGCGGCTCCTAGTGGCGAAGGCATGCCCCTCATCATCGACCAGCGACACCACGAGCGGCAATGACAGGGGGGATGGAATATCCCGCAACAACGAGGGATCCAGCTTGAAGGACCTTTTGGCCTTATAGGTGTTCGAGGCTGAAGATACATCAGGCACCGCAGGGACGGGGATCTTCAAAGCGACGGCCGCAAGCAACGGCGATGAGGAGGAGATGACCAGTTTGGAGGCCCGGAGAGGAAAATCCGTCTCGTTAGAGACTTCTATTTCCACCACAAGCCTGAGATCCCCACGGAGCGCGGCGTAGCTCAACTCATTCGGGCTGACGTCCACGTCGAGCCGAACCATCTTTTCCATCATATCCATCATGGCTGAACCCTCTTTCTTATCAAAACAACCAGAAGAAGGTATCGATTACAGCCCTTTGGAATGAAAGAGAACCTCATGGGGTCATTCCATAAGGTTCCCGAAAGCACGCAGTGCGTCAGGTGGATTCACGCTCCTGGCACATCCGGTTCCCCGAAGAACTCAGCCAGTACCTGCCGGAACTCCTCCAAGTCCGACTGGGTGATCTTCAGCTCCACCCCGTCGGAAAGGGAAAGCGGCTTGGTGTACTTCCAGTCACACTCCTTCTTGGTCATGGGCTCAAGGTATTCGCAAGGCTCAACCGCCCTTCCATCCGCGTGCACCATCGAGGACCGGGCCAACTTGCAGAACATCAGCACCACCGGGCGTGACTCGGTGGCATCGAACACATCGACGAACGCAAGGGCCTTCTTCAATTCCGGAGTGAATGTGGACGCGTCAAACAAGGTCCGCGCGGCAGTCGCCAGTGTGTGGGCACAGTGGCCGATGATGCCGAAATGGGAGGCCATTGGCGCATAGACGAGCGCGTCATCCAGCGACGAGACATAGAGCGCCGGGGTCTCTGCACCTCCATGGGCAAACAGCTCCGGCATGATCCACTCCATGACCTCACGCAGGTCTTCCTGGTCGAGATCCGTGTACCTGCCAAGCAAATCCCAAGAATCTTTCTCATGCGGGTACAGGACGGCACTGTACTTCCATGGACTTTCCCTGAGCATGTGGTAGAGTTCCTTTGCGGCAAACCAGAGATTATCCCGGAACATGGGGATATCTTCCTGTTCTATTTCCAGCACATTGCGGTCCGTACCATGGAACACCGGTACCGGTACCATCGTCTCGTCTGACGGAAACTGCCTCGACAGATACTCCCGAAGCTGACCGGGCAGCAACCCGCTTCCCCCTTCTCCACACTTGTAGACAGTTCCATGTTTCCTATCGGCCAAGTCTAATGTCAAAGCCAAAGTTGTTTCTGCTTCTTCCTTCATGCACATCGTCGTGCCCCCTTGACTGCATGGTAGCGAAGGAAGACAGAACCAAACGCAGGACTCTTAACAATACAGAAATGCAGAGAGTGTCAGGATAATAAAGAGAAAGTCTAAATCTGAAGCATTCAAGAAATTTAGAAAGTCATGCCCTTTGATCCAAAATCTCTTACTAATGCATATCGAATGATTGTATTAATCAAATAGAGGACAAATTCTTCAGATCCATTGATAAACGTTCCACGCTATTTCAGTCTTCATAAAATATGTTCATTTGATACCGCCTTTCTCGTTCGTTGATCTTTCTGCCCGTTGCAAAAACTTCTCTTGATCTTCGTGATTGCACATGATCTAATCCTCTATGGAGGTGGCCATGTCCGGCAAAGGAGTCAACCTATTTTTCGAAAATGGAAACTATCACAGCCTGATGAGGGTCACTGCGACAGGATGGCAAGGCGTGATGTATGTCGCCCCCAGAGAAGGCATCAAGGAACTTGCGAAACTAAAGGAACTCAAGCAGTTCGGAGTCTATCTCCTCCTTTCCGAAAGCCAGATATACGTTGGAGAGGCGTCGGACCTCATGAATCGCATCATGCAACACGACAAGTCAAAGCCGTGGTGGACTAATGTTGTTTTGATCACCAAGACTGACGATTCCTTGACCCAGACAGGCATCAACTTCCTCGAGACCTCCCTGATCGCCATTGCAAAGGAAGAAAAGAGCCTGAAGTGTGAGAATAAAAACCTAGGAAACAAGGTGAAAATCGACGACATGCAAAAGGCTGATCTGCAACCTTTTTTGGAGGAAGCTATCGACATCATCAATCTGCTCAACCTCACAAAGCTGAAAACCAGACGAGATGATATCAGCTCCAGACTCAAATTTGGTACGAAGCAGAGAATGCCAGCTATTACATACCTGAAAGATAATGGGTGGCAATTCAATGACGGTGCCTTATTCAGTTATGCGACAAGGGGTCTGGACAAGGACGAGTGCTGGCTGAACCCCCCAAAAGAATGCCTTGCCAAGGATTGGTACATTATTCTGAACAACACGAAGGCAAGAACCCTAGTCGTTCTGTATATTCCTCATGGAACATTCAAAGTCAAAGAGATGAACACAACGGGTTTCGCCATCAGAAAGGACACCGGGGCACTCGACATGCACATCAACCTCTCAACTCTCATCGAAAGATTGAGCGGAATCAACCTTACTAGCTATAAGTATTGCAACGAAAAATACTGAACATCATAACCAGAAAGATGGAAATGCCATCACCCGCATTGCCCCCTCTTGGAAAAACAGTTCAAGAGGGGGCAAAATTAATTTGGTTTTAATGATTTCAGTCTACAAAAAACATATTCGCTTCCGGTTGTTTTGCCGCAGTGTCAACTTTATGTTTCGAACCTTCGCTTTTCCCGATTATCGTATGCTTGTCTCTTTTACAAACTGAATAAAACTATCAAGACTCAAAAGCGAGCTCTGCCATTCCTTAGGGTATGCTTTAATGTATGCCTTTGGCACCACGAGTTTCACATGGGAATCAGCCATTTCTTTCATTTGTGCTGGCGAATTACCCTGCTGCAAAGTGCAAAGGTATTTTGTTGTTACCCTGTCTGCTTCGGTTACCACCTGTCTCCATCGATCCTTACAAGTAGTTTTTGCTCCTAATACAACTAGCTTATTTGCAGGAAAATTCGGATCATGATATTCTTTTCCTCCCGGGAAAACGAAGTCAGGCTTTTTCTTGTCTTCTGTTATTACTTGTTCTTCAAACCGAAGTTTTGCCATTCTGAACAAGAATGCAAGATGATGTTCGAGAGATTTTCCTGCTCTACTCTTTCGTCTATTCTGCAAGGCAAGAGAAAGATCCAAGAAATCTTTCATGGAGGAGAAGCCTCTCTTAATTATCGGCAAATAAAGCTTTTCCTCGATTTTCCGGAACAGAGCATATTCTGTCTGCGTATATTCAAGAAGAAGCGTATCATAGCTCTTGCCGTATGGAACTGAACCACTGCATACAATCTCACTCCAAGCGGATATTTGGGCGGATTCTGGGAACTTGTCCCCAATTTGAGAGAGATAGTTTTCAATTATTGTGTCCCTTTCTTCCTTTAATTGCCCGGCTTCAATCAGCATACAGGCATTCACAGGAGAAAAACCAAATGCATTGAGGAAAGTTTCCTCTCCTTCATCTGTCTGGATAACAAATGCTTTAAATTCGGTAGAATCTTCAGTAGTTCCCATTACCAGCATGCTACCAATCAGATTGCTGTCGTTACTAAGGAAGAACCCTTTTCCAAAACGGGTCAGGCGTGCTTCATCCCTTGAGCCTTGTCCGTAATAAACAATCCGACTGGTTGTATCAACATCATAGGGTTCCCAACGGATGTGTACAAATCGATCCTCGTTCGACCCTTTCAAACAGTTCAGCCCAAACATTGCCCTAGCAATTTTCTTTGGAATGAAAATGCCTGCCTGGTGGGAACCGTTTTCCCCTGTCTCATTAGCTGTAATATATTTGAAGAACGAAAACTTGCATTCGCTTATGAAACGAATCACATCTTGTACGATCAAATCTCTTTCGCCACTCATATGAATAAAAGTAGCACAGGATCTAATATTTCGTGATGCATTTTTATTGTTTATTCTTAGGCTAGGTGGTATTATAGGGAACAATTTGGTACCAAACCATTCCCAGGAGCTTCCATGTCTAAACAATTCCATTGCCGCTTTGACGATAATATCGTTGAGCAAGCTGAAAAACTTGCGAACATACTGAACACCACTCCTCAGAAAGTAATACAAGACGCGTTGATTGCCTATGTTAACAAGTTCGAACGTGAGAAACCAGGAACTGGAGATTTTACCTTCATTGACCTCTTTGCCGGAATTGGAGGCATGCGGATAGCATACGAATCATGTGGAGGCACTTGTGTATTCTCAAGCGAATGGGACAAGCAGTGCCAAAAAACTTACTACGCCAATTTTGGAGTCATTCCTTATGGCGATATCACGCATATCAATGAGAAAGATATTCCGAATCATGATATCCTTGTGGCTGGGTTTCCTTGTCAACCCTTCTCTATCGCCGGGGTATCCAAAAAAAATAGTCTTGGTCGCGCCACCGGATTCAAGGACAAGACACAAGGCACTTTGTTTTTTGATGTGTGCCGGATTATTGCAGAAAAAAGGCCCAAAGCCTTCATGCTGGAAAATGTGAAAAATCTCCGAAGTCATGACCATGGAAATACATGGAAAGTCATCATGGAGTCATTGGAGGAACTAGATTATGATGTGCATACCCAGATTCTTGATGGCCAAATGTTCGTACCCCAACACAGAGAACGAGTTCTTATCATTGGATTTGATAGGAAACGCTATGGGAAAAACGTGGAGTTCAATTTTGATGTCAAACCGGTAAAACCCCAACCACAACTCAAGGATATACTCGAGAAAGATCCTGACCCAAAATACATTTTGACCGACCATCTCTGGGCTTACCTTCAACAGTATGCCGCCAAACACAAGGCTGCAGGAAACGGGTTCGGGTATGGTTTGCCAGATCTTTCTGGAATATCTCGGACTTTGAGCGCTCGATATTACAAGGATGGGTCTGAAATACTAATTAGGAGAGGAGAAGGCCAAACTCCAAGACGTTTGACTCCACGCGAATGTGCTCGGCTGCAAGGCTTTCCCGACTCTTTTAAGATCGTTGTATGTGATACTCAAGCATACAAACAGTTCGGCAATTCTGTGGTAGTGCCGTTGATGACATCCGTAGCCCATCTCGTAGTACAGAAGCTGAAAAGCCTTGGTTCCTTAGACTTAAGAACAAGGCCTACAGAAAATTTGGAAAAGCCGAAAACATTCCCATACGATTATTAAGTGCATCTATTACCCCCCAAAAGGGGCTGCCATTTTGTTTTGCTTTTTGGTAAGGTATACTGGAATTTTATGTTTTCAGAAAAAATTGTATTCCAATTAGGTGAATTGTTCTGTGGACCTGGAGGGCTTGCCTGGGGAGCCACTCATGCTCATGTGCAAGGCGCAAAAGTGGTTCATAAATGGTCTTCGGATTATGACAAAAGCACTTGTCTGACCTATACAAGGAACATCTGTCCTGACAAGCCTTCTTCGGTCATATGCCAAGACGTACGGACCTTGGACTTCGCCAAGCTTCCTAAAATCAATGCGTTCGCCTTCGGCTTTCCCTGTAACGATTTCTCTATCGTGGGAGAACATAAAGGTTTAGATGGAAAATATGGAGGCCTATACCAATATGGCGTCAAGGTACTCCATATATTCAAACCAGATTGGTTCATCGCCGAAAATGTAGGAGGAATTCGGTCATCTAATAAGGGAAAAGCATTCAAAATAATCTTAGATGCTCTTGAAGATAGCGGATACCGTTTATGCGCAAATCTCTATAAGTTTGAAGATTACGGCATACCACAAACAAGGCACAGGGTAATCATTGTTGGAATCAGAAATAACCTTGCGCTTGAATTCAAGGTACCCAAACCAAATTTTATCAATGCCCACGTCTCTAGTAGCAAAGCACTCATGGACATCCCGGATAATGTCCCCAATAATGAAATTGGTCGAGATTCAGCACGTGTAATCGAAAGATTGAAATACATCAAGCCAGGAATGAATGCATTCAATTCACCGATTCCTCCAGAATTGGCTCTTCATGTGAAAGGCGCAAAACTCAGCAACATTTATAAACGACTGGACCCAGAGCTCCCCGCATATACAGTTACTGGTTCGGGTGGTGGCGGAACTCGTATGTATCATTGGAGCGAAAACAGATCACTTTCCAACAGAGAACGAGCGCGACTCCAAACCTTCCCTGATGATTATGAATTTATGGGTAGCATCACAGAAGTGCGAAAGCAAATAGGCATGGCGGTTCCTCCTGTCGGGGCACAAATCATTGTGGAAGCTGTACTCAAGACCTTCATGCATAGTCCCTACCCTTCCGTACCAGCAAGTCTCAACTGAAAAATCAGTTGTCTGGCTTCCATCCAAAGTCCTCAGCACTTTTCCAAAGGAGAAGCGCCCGCTTCTGTTCAACACTTGTCAGATTAAAAACGAGATGTTGCGAGTACCTCACAACCTGATGAACCGATTTTAAATAGGGACTCTCCTCGCTAATCCGAAGTACCCTTTGATTCGCAGAATCATTACAGAAGTCTAGCAACGACTGCCATGCTTCGATGGGATGATTCGCATCGAAAACACTGATAAGGGTTGAATCCTTAATTATCTGTTTTTGATCCATTGTTGCTTCAGCTGATGCTTCTTCCGCTTCAGTGCTGTCAATCAAATACGGGTTAATGAACGAAAGCATGCTGAAAGACGCGATTCTCTCCTTAACAGTTTGCCAGCATTTGCTACGTTTACACCACTGAGTTACGTTCTCGACATCACGGTCTCCAGTGATGATATCGAACACCTGACGGGAAAGACATAACAAAACTCTGGCGAGGCAGGTAGGAACATCCTGCTCATTCCAAATACGAACCAAGTCCAACACCATCCCGTCCTTCTTCGTGCGAATCAAATAAAAAAGACTGGATAGTGCGTAAGTGATGATATTTGCACGATAGCCACCATTGTACCAATCGGTATCAGGGTTGTTTACGTTAATATGCTTCTCAAGCCACCGGAACATGATTGCAACCGCAATTACTTCTTTAAAGAAGTAGGCATTGTATTTTGCAGCACTGGTATCCCACGTATCAATTATCTGTTTCGCCAAATGGATAAAATTAGTATTTGCACCTTTACTGACTTGATCTGGAAACTCTTTCCAAGTGTTATAGTACTTTGCGAAATCAAGCTTTGTGACAAGACGATCCTTTGAGTACTTCATCTTGAAATCGTTTTTTTGAGCTGTAGTCTGACACTGGAAAATAAGCTTTTGTTTGTAGCTTCCTTTGGAACGCTCATAAAACCAATATGTCAAGTGCCTGTCGGAAGGATTGGTAGCCGGAGTCCTCATTGCGATTTTTTCCATTTCGACGTGGAATGGATGGTTGGCAAAAAAATCCGCTTCCGAGACTTTATTCTGGCTATTGGAGGAATGGGAAATTGCTTGAATTGTATTATTGTATTCATCTTGGTTGTCGTCACCAATTTCCGTCAATTTCATCTGGACAGAAATTTTTGAAAGATCCGATTTCGTTTTCAGCGCCGCATACGCTAAAGAAGCAGTAGTCTGTCCTCCATTAATTATCTGAAAGTTTCTGACTGATACAATCCGCATTCGGTCTGGCGATAATACAACCTCCGAAGAGGTTACCGCGATACCGTTGTTATATACAAAAAACTTTGCCGGTTCTTTGTTGATGGTACTCTGAATATTCTTATTGACGGATGTAGTGGTTGACAAGAAGGACCGCACATTGCCTTCCAAGATAGTCGAACCATACTTTCGATAGATATTTGCAAGAAACAGTCCCGGAACATAGCCGAGGTAACATTTGAAATGGTTGCTCGGGTCCTGAGGAATTTCGACACAGGGAATACCACCGTTCAATTCCGGATAGTCTTCTGCACAAATCACCTTTGACTCATGATCTTGAGAAGATTCACTTAAGGCAAAAATGCGTTCGATATCCCACACTTGAACAGCTAAGTCTATACCACTGAACGGACTTTTTTGGGGAAGTTCTTTCATGCGACTGGAGAGTTGCCCATTGGTGAAGATGGTCAAATTGATCTTATTGATTCCCTCAGGGGTCCGCATTTGAGCAACAAGCAACTCATACAAGTCGAGCGCATCATTGTCCAACTTGGATTTGAAAATAGAAGAATCCTTCCCAAAGGTCTCTGTCACAAATCGACTTGCTTTCTCTGCGAGATCCATCAATAGCGTTTTCCCGACTACGTGCGGTCCATTCTCAAAATCGGCATCAAAATCACTTGAGAACAAAGAAAAGGTGTGACTTGTTTCATCATAATCGTACCCATAGAAAACGATATCACCTCGAGAAGACGTCTTTCCTGCCCAATAGAACACCTTCGGATCGAAATAGACATTCGTATCCCTCACTTGGTCAAGCACCAAGTTGATATATGCAAGAGATAGAGCAATCCCCTCGTCGGTTGCACGATTCTGTGTCGAACTCATTTCTGACACAAAGAAATCTTTCAAAGCATGTTCATTATCCATTGTCACTTTCTCCATTTGTCCAAATGCCCCAACAGGAGTTCATACCGAATGGAATCGATTTCTGGTTTCTTTATTGTATGAGTGAGTCGAGGAAAGTCTCTTTCGATAGCGAACCGCGTAAACCCTTTCCGAAGGAACCAACAGGAATCATCCCCTACTAGAACGTCCAGTCCAGTATTCATCAGCTTCTCTTGAAATTTCTGGGTCGCTTCCGGATCAGACTGGAAAAAGCTATTCAAGAGATCTGCCGCCACAATGCTCAGAGAAATCGCGCCCTTTTCACTTCGGTCCGCCCGATCCAACTTGAACACATAAAGCCAGCCTTCACCCTCCCGATCAAGTTGGTCCGCAGAACTGATGGTGATTTTGGACGATGAGGAATTGCACGTCTTCACCTCAAACCATTTCGCAGGAAAGACAAAATCCTGATCCGTATATTCTGGGCCAGTCCAAGCTTGAACAACCTCTCCCGGCATATAGCCGAGCTGCTTTAATTGCTGAATCATCAGGAACTCGCCCATCAAGCCCTTCACAACTTCCTCATGACTCTGTCCACGTCCCATCATGAGCTTCCACAGCCGGAAACGATTGATTATCTCGTGTACTGCATCACGAGGACTATCACATCGCGCAGAAAGCTGAATCAGGTCCTTACAAAGAACCAAGAAAACATCCAGAACATCCTCTTTCAACAACGTAAATCGGAGATCATACACTTTGTTGGAAGGAATTGGTTTCTCATCGCACCGGACCAATTGGGAAGAAAACCCTTTCCCTTTCAGCCGAGCAGAAACTCCTGATTCAAAAATAAGTTGCCGGTGGCCTTCCTTATCGAGACCGATTCTCCAGTCATAGGGATGCGCCTCACCAAAAAGGAACCTGCTTGTATCAAGATGAGAAAGAGAAAGATCCTCTCCCCACAATCTCGTCAGCTCATTGATGATTTCGTCTTCTGTTTTATCAAATTTACTCTTCATCCGCATCATCCTCCGCAAATTCTTCAATTTCTTGGTTTTGCCGTTGCGCAACAGTATTTTCAAAATATACAAACGACTGGCCTGTCGGACGTTCTTTCGAAGAGGATGCAAATCCTAATCCAATGCCATATATCGGCGATTTGACGTCAGGAAAAGGTTCTTTTGGCTTAGAACCCTTGTTGGAAGACTCATAAACACTAATAGAGTAAAGGATTAAGATAGGAGTTTTCCGGTCAAAGAGAAGATTACTATCTACGAGCGAACCACTCCCATGGTCTTTGTTATTTTTAGCCCTTCGCCGGGCATACTCTTCTTCCGTCATTCCTAAACGGCAGGCAATACTAGATCCGATACGTACAGAATGGTCCCCGACTTTCAGAATGTCCCCCTCCCTTTTCGCTCCACGCCCAATTATTGGAACACTTATTGTTCCATATGCGACCTCGAACGTGTCACGACCACAAACAGATTCATTGGTAAGCACGGAAAACCCAACATCCCAATCGGAAACACTCAAATCGTTTTCAATATAATCGGCTAATGGTTCCGCTTGATAATTCAAGCTAAATTTATCTGTTTTGAAGTTTCGAACGAACTGGGCGACTGTCTTTTTAGGAATCCTGTGCCAAAGAGCGTCCTTCTCTTGGATAAGATGTTCCGAAGGGGCAGCTTTTACACCAATTCTACTTACCTCTTTCACAAACGAATGCACAAGCTCAGAATTCTCTTCCAAAATTTGAGAATTGAAACAAAGTCTTGGCGTCTCAATACAATGTCCTGCAATAGCAATGGGGATTTTCTCGGTCATATTTGCATGACGCATCTTGTTCCGGCTAGTAATAATCAACTGAGTATAACTATTCCGCCGTACCATCAACCCAAAATCCTGTGGCCTTTGCTTCAACTCGTTCATTCGTTCGATTTGCACTTTCAAGTCTAAAACGGCTTCATTGATAGACTGGTAGTCACTTTGGGCCTCTTGCGTCATCCAGATTTTGAACAACTTAATATAGCTACCTCGATATCCAAACCATCGCCCCATCTGCATGAGCGTGTCATAGGATTTGGTATTCCGATAGAAGTAACTTACGACCAATCCTTCGAGTGTCAATCCACGGGATAGGCTAAGACCTCCCACAGCAATAATGCGAATACCTTTTCCTTTATGAGCATCAAAATCCAGTTCCTCTGCTTCCTTGCTCTGGTTGACCTCACACACTTTCACTTGATTGATGGTTTGGGAAAGATACTTGCAACTATAGGTGGCCCAATCCATATGAGTTATTTCTGCCAAATGATATGTCTTCCAGACAAGATACAGGTTGTAGTACTCGGTTCCCCCCAGTTGCGAAAGCATTTCAGGCACTTGCGCATATTGATTGACTGAAGGAAGGACATCATCATCCAACCAATCCTGAATAGCTTTTTTTATCCGTGATTGCACTTTTGTAAAACGAGAAACATTGATGAGCATACTTCGATGCTTTCCTTTCACCGAAGGGAAACAATCCATAACGCCTTGAACAAGCAAGAAATATCTGAGAGCATCAATCAAAGAAGGGGGAAGATCGGCAATCCCGTTAATCTTTTCATACAGATCCTTCTTGTGTTTGATTGGAAGATACTGTTCCACCTCCTCTGGATCAAGGTCCACCAATACCCGGTTATATGGAGGCGTGGGGAAATCAACGAATAGTTTTGTTGAACCAAGATAGTTAGGATTCTTTTCCGCTGCCCGAAGAAGATAAATATAATCTGCAGGGAAAAGGTCGTCTCCAAGGGCTTCATTTTCCGTCTCCGAGTCGATAAAGATATTGGCAAAAGGCGTGGCGGAAACCGCCAAATATGAAGTTCTAGAAAATTTCTTTAGAATTGCCCTAATTGCCGTATTGATGGCAGTTGGGTTCAGGTCGTTGTCTTGCGTATTAACTGAGGCGTAGTCACACT
This sequence comes from uncultured Spirochaetaceae bacterium, assembly GCA_900315435.1. Classification (GTDB taxonomy): domain Bacteria; phylum Spirochaetota; class Spirochaetia; order Sphaerochaetales; family Sphaerochaetaceae; genus RUG023. Next base: position 40,703 of record OMYY01000007.1, on the reverse strand, counting down.
CATCATCCACGAATAATACAGGAATGGGAATTTTCCCCATATTGGTTTTTTGAGAGAACTCTGCCAGCCAAGAAAGCAAGCGGTTGAGAATGGCTTGATTCTTCTTTAACACAAATAAAGAGACTTTCTGCCCAAGAGGATAATTTTGAGAGTTTGCAGTACGTACATTGAAGTCTTCTTTGGCCGTTGTACGTTCAAAAGGAGTAGGGAATCCCTTGCTATGGTCAAAGAGACCAACACCAGCTGGTTTATTGTTAACAATGCCCACAAAGTCCGTGTCGAAGCGATTTTGCGTCTGGATTCGTAAGTTTTCTGTCATTCCCGTCAGGACAATAATGATTTTGTATCCAACATCGGCAGCTTTGTTGATGACTGCAGTATAGTTAGCTGTTTTCCCTGCCTGAATGTCTCCAATCATTAGTCCTCGCCGGTGCCACTCACCATTGCGTGTGGGATCTCCCGCAAAATCCAACACCTTGTCAGAATCCTCATCCAGTTTTTCGATGGATTCGTCGGTCCATCCTGGTTTGTTTTTGAGATATGCAACAAATCGATTCCAAAACCGAAAATTTATTTCGTCTTTTTTATCGAAAAGCCATGAGGTAAAATCCTCTGCATGAATGCCTACTCCGGTTTCCATACTATGGGAAATATATACTTTCTCAAACATTTCCTTTAACAGGAATTGTTTGGCACCATCAGAGACTTGAAATCCATCGTAAAGATCAGGCGCTTGATTTATCCAGCGATTGGCATATTGGACAAAGCTCTCCTTTGTGCTAAGAGAGCATTTTTCTTGTCGATCTCTGATATAGTTGACTAGTCCCTCACTCACACTATTCAAGATTTCATTATCATCCATTTGTTTGCCCTTTCTGTAGCATGTATGTTTCAAAATATTCCAGATAATCGCTGATTGGAGAAATCTCTTTTATTTTGTCCAAGTCATATCCAAGAGACAAATAAATGTCGATTTTCTTCCAGATAGCTTCTTCCTGATACGAGTCCACCGTATCCTCATTTTTGATTGACGCGTCACCTTGAAGATCTGCTTGCAACGAAGCAACAGGGAAAAAGGTCGACAAATCATCAAGCAATGAGGAAACAATCCATTTCTTATTATCTGGCAAAGCCGAGGACAACTCTTGGACAAGAGGGTGCATCTTATTGATTGTATACTCAACAGCACCGTCCGGACTTGTTACTCTGTTCCAATAGGGAACTTGTGATTTTGTTTGTTGGGAAATTCGTCTCTTGAATGTCCGGACACTAAACTCCTCGTGATGGTCCAAGATGTTCTTCAACTGCTGCCTGATTGCATCTGGAGGAAAAGCTGTCGATTTCTTGATATCCAAGTGCCAATACGAATCAAGCGAATTTGGGATATCTACCTGAATCCGAAGAAGTTTCGTTCGATCGAGTTTGGGCGCCAACCTGAACCAAGACCCCCAGCTGATTAGCCGTTTATTCCGGTATATGTAAAAGCCTTGGGTCTCTAACAAGGTTTTACCCAGAGCCAAATCCGCCAGTTCACGGCTTTTCGTTTCTTTCTTTGCCTGTGATGGATAAGGCAATTTATGTGGAATAACAATAATTGTGGAATTATTATAATGGAGTGGTATAGGAGGAGATACTTCTCCAACCTTTCCCGTCAAGAATGGATCGTTAGGCTCAAGCAAACGCTTATTCCATGCCATACTTATTTTGGAGAGGTTTTCCTCGCCGGAGAGGTAACGGTGAAAGACCAACTCAAGATGTTTCCGAGCTAATTCTGTTTGTTTTGCAAAGGAGGCTTGGACGTTTGTGGCCGAATCTTCAAGAGTATCAAATTTCTTCCAGATAACGAGGGTGCCTGATGCATAATTACTCAATGGAGACCGGGATACTTCTTGCCGGCATTCCTCCTCAGGAACAATAAGATAGTTCCATTCGTTGTGGTTTTCCAAATAATCCATGTCCCAACGTCCGCCGAGAACAACACCATCTTTTTTGGTGATAACAGTCAGTTGCCTGCATTGGGACAATGACGCAGTTTTAAGGCCTAAGCCGAATCGCCCTAAATCCTCCGGCGATCTCTGAAAAGTGTTTCCCTTCCCCCCAAAGGTCATGGCATTGTCTAAGCCTTCCTGATCCATTCCTGTTCCGTTATCACAAATCGCAATGGAAAGAGGATTTGGAAAAGCAAAGATATCGACCTTGGTTGCATGGGCAGAAATGCTGTTGTCAACGATATCCGCCAATGCTGTTCCCATCTCGTATCCAACACATCGATTGGAATTAATAGTATTGTAAGCAGACGGGATTGCCTGCCGAGTTTCTGGCATAGTAAAAGTCCTTCTCCTTTTTAGAATATGTGCCTCTTGTGAAAAATGAAAGACTTTTGTTGATAATTCAGAAATTTCGCCCCTCCTCTTTTCCATCAAGAGACATTTGAGCATATGAATTGATTGTAACTTGTTAAGATGAACATGTCTTTTGGTAGTAGTCCGTTAAGATTGAGTTATGGGCAATGTTTTTCTTGTTCCTAGGAACCAGTTCCATGTCATAATGGTCCACCTGAAACAAGTCCATGATCGCCTTTGCCGACCTGAATAGACTTATCCAGAAAGCAAGAAATTCCCATCAAGAAGAACAACTCGTCCCGACTTCGTGTACACATTGGATTAGAGAAAATAGTCTCCGGAATCCATCAACCGAGAATGATTTAATTTATTCGCTTAACGACTTCCGCACCACCGGATAGACTTCCCTGTCCGCATCAGCCCAATCCACATCATCAAGCTCTTCAAGGGTCTTCCAAGCATAGGCAAGGTGTTCGGTCAGCGTCGGGGTTTGGGGTCTCAGCAGACGCGCCTGATAGACATGCAGGTCGATGGTCAGGTCCGGATAGGTGTGGCGAACGGAAGCGATATGGCGCCCGACTTCGATGTCGAGCTGGAGCTCTTCCCGTATCTCCCTTTGCAAAGCCTGGGGTTCCGTTTCGCCTGGTTCCACTTTCCCACCGGGAAATTCCCACTTTGCTCCTGCATCCCCTCCCCTATGGCGCTGGGCGCAGAAGATCCGACCCTTGTCGGTTATGACCGCCGCTACGACTTGGACCACTCGCATGGTTCTACTTTATTCCTTTTCTTTTCCCTTTTCACTACAGTAGAGCCATGAACAACGCATATCGCATCATCGGGGATTTCCATACCCATACCATCGCAAGCCAACATGCCTACAGCACCATCTACGAAAACCTTGTCGCCGCAAAGCGGCAGGGCCTAGTCGCCCTTGCCATCACCGACCATGGACCGGAGATGATGGACGGTGCCATCCGCCACCACTTCTTCTGCATGACAGGCCTTCCCAAGAACCCCGAGGGCATCAGGCTCTACCGTGGCTGTGAGGCAAACATCAAATCCTTCAGCGGCAGACTGGATCTGGACGACCGGGTCCTTGGCCGTCTGGAATGGGTGATCGCCAGCTACCATGTCGAGGCTATTGAACCAGGAACCGTCGGGCAGAATACGGAAGGCTGGCTGAGCGCGATCGCCAACCAGTGGGTCGATCTGCTTGGCCATCCCGGCAACCCCGCCTACCCGTTCGACCACGTGGCGGTGGTCAAGGCCTTGAGAGATACAGGCAAGGCATTGGAAATCAACGCCAACTCATTTGCCATCAGGCCCGGATCCGAACCCAACTGCAGAGACCTGATGCGGTTGTGCAGGCAGTACGACGTGCCGGTCTGTGTGGACAGTGACGCCCACAACATGTGGGCCGTCGGCAATGTCAAGGCAGCCCTGGACATCCTTGAGGATGAACAGTTCCCGCCCGAGCTGATTCTCAACGCTGATTTCAACCGGATCGATTCCTATATCGAACGAAGGAAGAAAGAAAAGGGAATCGACCGGAAATACCACTGAGGAACACGCTGGATGTACATAGAAAAGGCACTTTCCCGATTGAAGTTCGAGAAAGTGCCTCTTCTTGTCGTTGCAATCGCCCTAGGACATCGGGATGGAGAGTGGAAGAGCGGGCTGGAATCTTCCCCCGGTGCATTTCTACCTTACCCTGAAATCCCCGAAGAAGCAAAGGGCAGGACCGTGGAGAATGATGAAGAAGGTTGCATATCTGTGTGCAGCGGAGCTGGCCCATGCCATGCGCAAAATCCTCGTCTTGCAGATATTGCTACAGATATGCAGATACATGTGACTCGGTTCACATGTACTTGCAAATGAATTCCTGCCTTCCTGTATGCGGATTCTTGTATTTCGCCCAATTGAGCAAGCCATTATCCAGTTGCACTATATAGAAATAAAAAACCGACCCGGGAAAAGGAGGTTAAACCCAAGGTCGGTCACAAAAGGAGGTTAGAAAAAATCCCGTTGTTTGCTTTAAGTTCAAAAGAACTCTCGCATGTCGTTATCTTTTCTTGACACGGAATATAATAAGATTTGGCAAGCAGTGTCAACACGAATTTGAGAAAATTTATGAAAAAATTGAAATTAGGTACCATTTTTCTTGTAAACCACAAGAGCAACAATGGTTATTTATTTACAATGTATCGTTATATTCATTTATTGCACTTCAGAGACTTCTTTTTGCACTACCATGGCAAAGCCGTAACTGAACCCCGTTTTCCGATTCCGGTTGGTCCCTTCTGTACCCGATCAAGCACGTTCTCCTCCTTCAAGAATCAAATCCCCAGAACGCTGGTATGGTAGTTTGGAGGTGATACAGGTACCATACAAAGGGAAGCACCCGTATCAATCTTGAAATCTACTCACCCGGGGGAATGCCAGATGGATCTGCAATCCAGGACCGAGACCCGCTTACGGTTCCTTCCACAAGAAGGAATCCTGTACTGGCTGATGTCTTCAATCGACTTGGATATATGGAACGAAAAGGTAGTGGTTAACGGTTATACTTCTCAGGTCAATTTTACCGAAAATACACATCCGAAGTTTTGGTCGAATAGATATGAATGCACTGTGGTCCTCCCAAATTTGAATTACGAGAGGGACGATGTCCCCCAAGAATTTCATCAGACAGACCTGAATGCGTTCATTGGTGAGCTTATTCGAAAGGACAGGAACATCAGTACCGAAACAATGGCCATGAAACTCGGCGTAAGTGCAAAAACAATCAAACGCAGAATCAAAGACATGAAACATGTGCATTTTATCGGGCGTGGTTCTCATGGCCATTGGGAAATCAAGGAGGAACTGTGGAATGGTTTGGGCCAAATAAAGTTCTCTTAGTCGCCTTGCATATGTTGTTGGTACCATCAAGCTTGTCATGCAGGCAGCAAACTGCATGAGATATCTGCATAAGGAATACGTTTCCAATTGGTACTGGCGTTGGACAGGACAGCGTCTTTCAAGTGGCGCATCCTATGACCCCTGCCGGCTGGTCAGCGAGCAGAAGGAGGACATCTTCACGAACGACCATTACGGAGACCTTGCGGCGGTGGTGTCAGTCTGGCTGTTCTTGAAACCGGCAAAGAAGAACCAGGGACGGGTGGTGGAATGGAGCATGACCAGCAGAAAGCTCACATCCCTGGAAGGGACCTCCCCCACATGGGAAGACCCCCTACGAGGGTTGAAAGTAGTGGCAGTTTGCGTCCCCGATCTCAAGCATGTACAATCTCATACAGTAGCAGGCATGCTGGGCGTATGCTTGGATGCACTGCTTCCGACCGGAGAGAGGAATGAAATGCTGAAGAAAGACTGGGATGTCGATCTTCCCTCTTCGGCAAAGGAGGATTCGAGCATGTTTGAAGGAGCAGGACGTTCCTTGTGGAAAGAAGGCAGACTGGAAGGCAGAGATGAAGCCTTCCTCGAAAGCATCCGAAATCTTTCCGCACATCTCAACCTGTCAAATGTGCAAGCTATGGAGGTCTTGTGCATTTCCCCGAAAGAACGTCGCCGACTCCAGGCAAAGCTTGATTATCCCAAAACCAAAAGAAATGACGAATCGTCTCCTTCCCTTCCCGTGGACAGCTGATGCCAGGGATGCGAAAGAGGGACACCCTCTTTTTGAGAGCGTCCCTCCGATGAAAAGCTTTTTGCCAGAAATCACTTTTTCTGTTTCCGGGAGTGGGCCCGAATTGCTGTCGAGATGATGACCGCCATGGTGATCAAGATGAACAGCAAGGAAACCGGGCGGGTAAAGAAGATCGCGATGTTGCCGCCGCCAAGCTTCATGCCTCGTCGGAATTCCCCTTCGAACATGCTGCCCAAGACAAGACCCAAGACTACGGGCGCCATGGGGAACCCTCCTTTCTTCAGCAGGTATCCCCCCACACCGAAGAAGAGCGTCAGGTAAACGTCGAACATGTTTCCACGGATGGCATAGGAGCCGACCAAGGAGAGGACGACCAAGACGGCATCCAGATAGTTGATCGGTACATTCAAGGTCTTCACGAAAATCTTGATGCCAAAGACCTGGAGGGCGACCATGAAGATCGTCGCAATCAGCACAGTCGTGAAGATACCCACCACTTCCGGAGCATGATCGGTAAAAAGCGCCGGTCCCGGTTGCAAGCCATGGATCATCAAGCCACCCATCAGGACAGCGGTGACGCTGTCGCCCGGAATGCCGAGCGTCATCATGGGAATCAAGGCACCACCACACACGCCGTTGTTCGAAGCCTCGCTGGCGATGATGCCGGCGGGTTCTCCCTTGCCGAAGTTATCCGGGTTCTTGCTGAACCGCTTCGCTTGGTCATAGGCGATGAATGCAGCAATGTTTCCTCCGGTAGCAGGAATGATGCCGATTATCGTACCAATCAACGAGGAGCGAAGGATGTCCATGGCATGAGCGGCCTGCTCCTTCAAAGGAGGTACAATCTCCTTGATGGAGAGCTCCTTGCCGGACACCTTCTTGTTGTCCGGGCTCAGACAACTGTCCAGAATCTGGGGAATCGAGTACAAGCCGATCAGTGCGGCGATGGTACTGATGCCACCCATCAGGTTGATGTTCCCGAACGTGAAGCGGAGATCACCCCAAATCGGGTCGATTCCCACAAAAGAAAGGGACACGCCCAAAAGACCGGCAACCAGTCCTTTGATGATGGATTCGCCAGAAACCGCTGCGATGATGGAAAGACCGAAGAACGCCAATGCGGCATACTCGGGAGATCCGAAACTCGTGCACAGCCTCGCCAGGACAGGAGAGATGGTGATCAGCAACAACCAGCTGATGATGCTGCCCCATCCGGAAGAGAACGCCGCCCATCCAAGAGCACGTGCGGCATGTCCCTTTTGCGTCATGGGATATCCGTCGATGGTCGTGACCACCGAGGAAGGGGTTCCGGGGATATTCAACAAGATTGCCGAAACCGCACCTCCGGCGATGCCTCCGATGTAGACGCCAAGCAGCATTCCAATAGCATTGGTGGGCGTCAGCGTGAAGGTCATGGGAATCAGCAGCGCCACTCCCATGGTCGCGGAAAGTCCAGGAAGCGAACCAAATACCAGACCGACAAAAGTACCCAGCAAGGTACAAAACAAGGTCATTGGACTCGTAAGAGTGGCCAAGAAACCAGAAACAATGGTAGTAAACGTCATAGATGCCCTCCTAGTCCAAGATCAGTTCCAAAATCGGCTCCGGGAAGTCGACATTGAATAAGAAACCAAACACGAAATACAGCACGAGCGTCGCTCCAACACCCACCAGGAGGCATTTGAGGAACGGGGTTTTCGGCCTGAGGTAATGCGATTCAAGCGTGACGAAAAGCACCGTGCTCAACCCAAAGCCAAGAAAATTCCAAAGGAAGGCGTAGATAATGATTCCCACGAGAGAAATCAGTTTCTTCCGGTTGCTTGCTTGATGGGAAAGCCCATCGACAAGCTCGGGTGCTTTTTCGACTTTACTTTCTTCGGACGGGTCGGACTTCGCACACAGATTCATACCGAGCTTCAAGACGCTCAGGAAGATGGTGAAACCGATAATCCATTTCGGGAAGGTCATCGAAGCGATGCCGTCGAAGTTGTACGACTCGCTGGTGGAGGCTACATAAAACAAAAAGGAAAAGAAAGCAGCGAGCAGCACGAGCACGATGTTCTCTGTTTTTCGAAAACGAGTTCGTAGAGACATGATTTCCCCTCAATCCGGCTACCTTTCGGTAGCCGGGATACAACTTAAGTAGTTATTTGGTAAAGATTTCGGCGCTTGCCTTCTCAAGGCCGGCATACACCTCGTCGATGAAGCTCTTGCATGCATCTCCCGTCAGAGGAGTGGGCATGATACCGACACCATCAGCGAACTTCTTGTATTCTTCGGACTCAAGCACCACCTTGAACATCTCGGCAAGCTTGGCCGTCACGGCGGGATCCACTCCCTTTGGCGCCATCATGAACGAGGTCTGCTGGATGTTGCCAAGCCGGAACAGGTCGTAGCCCAGCTTCTCAGCCGTCGGGACTTCGGGGGCCAGGGCACCAAGACCTTCCTTGTTGCATACCGCAAGGATGGCCAGCTCGCCAGCCCGCACCTGGGCGATGACTTCGCTCGGCTTCAAGATACCACAATCGACATGGCCGCCGATCAGCTCGGCAATCACGCGGCTGCCGCCATCAAAGGGCATGAAGTTGAACTCGACCTTTGCCGCTTCGCCCAACAAGGTGGCGTACGCCTGGTTGACGTTGTTCGAACCGGGGATGCCGCAAGAAACGGCCTTGGGCGCACTCTTTGCCGCGGCGAGGAGTTCCTGTGCCGTCGCAAACTTGCCACCCTTCTTGACGGTCAACACGACCGGCTCGCTGGCCACGTTGTTGACGATCGTCATGTCTTCCATTTTCGTCGGAACTCTTCCCTGAGCCATGAGGGCCAGATAGGAGCTGGAAGCAAGACCTACGGTATATCCGTCATTCTTTGCCGTCAGAACTTCGCCGATACCGACCGCACTTCCACCGCCGGGCACGTTCTTCACCACAAGGTTCACGTTGTACTTGTCCTTGAAGACCGGCTGCATCGCACGAGCCATCAAGTCGTTCGTCCCACCGGGATTCCAAGGTACGATTACGGTGATTTCCTTTTTCGGGAAAGAACTCGCCGCATTCTTTGATGCACCTGTCTCTTCCTGGCCATTGGCAAATGCCAAGCCGGCCGACAGGGCGAGCGCGAAGACCATTGCAACTGTCTTTTTCATTTTCTTGCTCCTCTTTAATTCAAATCATTGGGATTCCACCAATGTTTTCTTAATGTTGCCGATGTGGATCTCCATGGCTTTCACCGCCGCATCCACATCCTTATTTGCGAGTGCGAGAATGATCTTTCCCATCTCCAAGAGCGTTCCGCTCTTGCGGCGATGGTACTGCATGTTGGAAATCTGGATCCGCTTTACGATGAAGTCATAGGAACGAATGATGCTCCCGATCATCTCATTGCCGCAGTACTTCCAGATTATCCTGTGCATCTGTTCGTCCAGACGATAGATGTACTGTCTCGCTTCCTCCTCGTCTTCCTCTTCTGCAATCCGTCTCGTCTTCTCGAGATCGGAAACCAGCTGGTCCAACTCCTCTTGCGGGATATGAGCGCACGCGGTGCGCACCGCATGCGCTTCCAGCAAGAGCCGAATCTCGCAAACCTCTCTTCCTTGCTTGATCGAAAGCTCGCTCACGAACGTTCCGCATTGCGGCTTGCTGATCAGCAAATTCTCCTGCACCAAGCGGGAAACGGCTTTACGCACCGGATCCCTGCTCACGCCATACCGCTGAGCGATTTTCTGTTCGGAAAGACGTTCTCCGGGTTGATAAAACATCTCGATGATGTCTTTCCTCAGCTGCTCGTACACCGCGTCGGTGACAGTCCTGCGCTCCAGGTTTACGATTTCTTCCATTTCAGACTCCTAATACAGTTGCAATGTATTGGAGCCTATTATACTTCACATTCCTTTCTGCCCGTACAGGAGAACCGAGTTTGATTTGCTTGGTGGAGAGCGCCACGGAGAGATCGGCGATGAAATCGTCCGTCGTCTCGCCCGAACGCAAGGAAACCGTGACGTCCATCCCGTGGGTCTGGGCATATTGGGCTGCCAGGATCGCCTCGCTGACCGTGCCGATCTGATTCACTTTCAAGAGCAGACCGTTGGCCGCCTCATGGTATGCCTCCAGCCGCTTGATGTTGCTGGTGAACAGGTCGTCCCCTACGTTCTGCACCGAGGGAAGCGCTTCTTTCAGCATGCGGAATCCTTCGATGTCGTCTTCATCGAAACAGTCTTCCAGGTAGGTCAGCGGGTACTTCTTCGCCAACTCGACGTAGTATGCGCAAAGCTGTGCGCGGTCCATGCCCTGCTTCACCGCATACAGGCCCGTCTTCTTATCGTACTGTTCGGAGATGGCCGCATCGATTCCCAGGGTGACATGATCCTCGTATCCACATTGCCGGGCGGTCTCGAGCATGACCTCAAAGGCTTCCCCGGTCGATTTCAGCGGCGGCGCAAGGGCTCCCCCGTCTTCCGGGAACGACCCGTAGGTCTTAATCAGGTTCTTTTCCAGCTGCTTGCGCAACGTGACGATTGCCTCGAGCTGGTCGGAGAATTTCTCGAAGCCATGGAAGATATAGAGATAATCCTCGAACTCCAAACCGGAAACTCCAAAGACACCGCCGGCGACCATGGTGGCGATCACGTCGGGAATCTTGTAGCTTTTTGCTTCGGTGAGGGTCTCGTACGTCTGCTTGTGCAAGGAAAGCGCACGCGCTTTGGCTATGGCGACCGATGCGGCTAGGATGGCATTCGCTCCCAGGCGTGACTTGTCTTGGGTCCCATCAAGCTCAATCATTACTTGATCAAGTGCGGACTGGGACTCGAGCGACTTTCCGGCAAGCGCCTCATTGATCTCGTTGCTTACGTGGCTGGCGGCCTGCAAGCAGCCTTTTCCGCCGTAGCGCTTGCCGCCATCAAACAGGGCTTTTGCCTCATAGGACCCTGTGGAGGTCCCGCTGGGTACGGAGGCAACCGCGACATATCCGCTTGCGGTCTCGACCTGGGCTTCTACCGTAGGGTTGCCCTTCGCATTCAGGATTTCCCTTCCGGTAATCCGCTTGATGGTGTCCGTCATTTGTTGTCCTCCTTGTGGTCGGTAACGACCACGACCCGCAAGTTCATCACGTTCGTTCCGGTGTTGCCGGTATAGATGCCATCTCCCAGCTTGTTCAGCGCCTCATAGGTCCCGTGCTTGGTGAAGATGTCCTGATAATCGATGCCCAACTTCTTCATGCATTCTTTGGAATATCCGTCAGCGATGCCGCCTGCCATGTCGGTCGGGCCGTCGGTGCCATCGGTATCGATGCAGACAAATGCCATGTGTTCCTTTTGCCGGAGTTTCTTGGAGAATCCAAAGACACTCTCCTGGTTGGGTCCTCCCATCTCGGGGTTCCCGATGATGGAGATGGTGGTTTCCCCCCCGCTGATCAGCGCACAAGGAAGCGGAAGCGTATCCTGCTCATGGGCAAGCAGCGCATTGGTCATGCCTGCCAAAAAGATGCCCACGTCCTTCGCCTCTCCGTCGATGCAGGAAGAAAGCACTACCGGGTGATAGCCAAGCTCTTTTGCCTTCCTGGCCGCCTCGGTACAGGCAATCCGCTGATTTCCGACGCTGTAGAGCGCCTGGTGCATTCCTTCCAGGGTCTTCAACGTCTCCAGCTCAGGGTGTGTGAGGCCATAGGTCAGCCGGTTCCGTACGGATTGCGGCACCTTCTCCCACAAATCGAACTCATGAAGGACATCCACGGCGTCCTGGAAGGTCGAAGGATCAGGCAGCGAGAGATCGGGCCACGGCATTCCCGGCGTGTTCGTATCCAGGGTGAAGGTGATGATCATCGCCGGTTGGGCATGCTGCACCAGCCGTCCGCCCTTGATGTTGCACAGGTGCTTGCGGACCGCATTCATCTTGACGATATCGGCACCGCTCTGCAGCAAAAGCTTGCTGGTGATCTGCATGTCGGCAATCGAGACGCCGTCGGCGGGCAAATTGACCAATGCGGAAGAGCCTCCCGTGACGGCGGCAAGCACCAAATCTCCCTCCTGCGCCTTATCAACGACCTTCAGGATGGCTTTCGCCCCCACTACGCTCCGCTCATCAGGGAAGGGATGGCTGGACTCCAGACATCGCACATGAGGAAGACGACGTTTTTCTCCCTCCTTGACCACCAGCACGCCTTCGGTAATCCGATCGCCCAACAGTTCATCGAAAGCCTGGGCAATCGGGTACGAGCCCTTTCCCACACCGACGACATAGATGTGCTTCAGCTTGCTGAAGAAGAAACACTGGTCGGCGATGTGGAGCGCATCTCCGTCGATGCGGAAATACTCCTTCGTTTTCGTATAAGGAATGACGCTCTTGATTCCTGCCTCGGCAATCAAGAGCGCATCCTTGCGCTCCTTGATGTTGCCATGGTCGGTCAATTGCTCAAAATTGTCGTACAGTGTATCAGTCCTCATTCCTCATATCCCTCCAATCGGTAATCAAATTTCCTTCTGCATCGAACTGCATTTCGTGTCCTTCGCTTGCAACCACCTCGACATGGGGATTGCGTCGGGCGTCTTCCAACATCGCCTCGGAGATTTCCATGCGGTCAAGCAACAACGTATTCTTGATGTGCACCACCCTCAGATGGTGGAGATCGGAATCCGGTGCGGTCTTGATGCCCGTCCGGATCGCATCGTAATCATCATCCATGATCATCGGAATCCTGCCTCCGATGACCGTGCGGGCAGTCAGGAAATTGGGATAGGTCTTGGCCCGGTCCATCTTCAGGAATGTTTTCTGCGTGGAGACGTCCGCCAGTCCGAATCCTGCGGCATTGCCATCGGATTCATCCGTCAAATTGAGGACCACCAACCGTTTGTAGAAGGGTTGGGGAACCATATGCTCGCTGGTGAATCGTTGAATGACATTGCAATCCATGCCAGTTCCCGTGATGTTCTTGCCGAACTCGTCGACGATCAAGACATCAAAATCGGTAAACGGGATGCGAGGAAACAACGCCTTGGCCTTTTCCAGCAAGGCAGGTTCTTCCTTCATCAACGTATCCCGTCCATACGGGTGGATGAAACAGGTCTCATCCAGGCTGTTCTCGATCAAACCCAATGAAAAGAGCAAGTTGGAAGAGCTCATGAAGACTTTGCCGATCTTCTCAAGGTTCTCCGGCATGTGTGCCATGCCACGTGCGTGGCAAAAATCCGCACCATGCTGCTTGCCAAGCCCGATGACGCACATCTTCGTCATGCCGCTCTCGTACTTGCCATGGAAGGAACAATGCGGCTTGATGCGTGCGACCGTGACCGTGTAATCCGCGCTGGCCGCATTCTTGTCCATCTGTACGGGAATCCCGTCCTCGGTATCCCCGATCGTCACCGTCTCCATGCTGGAGCGAATCGGTGCTCCGACGGTTGCCTCCGAGATTCCCAGATGTTCCAGCATCTTGGTCTGGTTTTGCGCAACGGCACCCCCATGGCTTCCCATGGAAGGAACGATGAAGACGTTGGCCCCCTTCTCTTTCAGGCAATCGATCAGGGTTTTCACGATTACGGGAAGATTGGCAATGCCTCGGCTGCCAACGCCGACCGCCACCGTCTTTCCCTTCACTTTGTCGATTTCAGGAAATGCCAGCACCTCTTTGCGGACAGTGCCTGCAACGTCTTCGATCTTGGTTGTATCAAACAACTGCCGGACTCGGTACATGCGAGGCAAAACGACTGGTTTCAAAATTTCTTCGTACACAGGATTCTTCATTGCGTTCCCCAGATAAAAGCATCCTAGCATGCTAGCATTAAACCTGCAAGAAAAAAATTGTATGTTTTTTCAACGCTCATCAAATCCCTGTTCCAAGTATCAATAGGTCAAGATTGAAAAATTGATCCTCCCTTGGGATGGATTTCCCCAAAAGTGCGGTTTATTAGGATGGAGGATTTCATATGGCTAAAACCAAAACTGAAAACGCCGCCATCCTGCATTCCTGCTGAAAAAGCGCATGTGCTACTACCTCGCCCGTCTGGTGGTGTCCCGGAAGGGGAAGGTGTTCGGGGGCGACGACTATGGGTCGCTCTCCCCGGTGGTGTCGGTGTGGCTGATCCTGAACAATCCCCGGTGGGACCAGGGAAGGATCATGGAATGGACCATGGCGGGGCTGCTGGGGATCTACCTGTCGCGGAAGATCGGGACCAGGGAGAAGGTCCGGCGGATCGAGCGGGATTGGGACCTGAGGTTCTCGAAAGAGGACGAGGAGGAGATGGCGATGTTCGAGGGTTCCGGCATGGATCTGTGGAACGAGGCAGAGCAATCCGGTATCCAGGAAGGCAGCAAGGAAGAACTCCTCAGAGGCAGGAGGAACTTTGCAAAGGCAATCCTTACGCTCTCGGTCTCTCTGCATGTGCCTTTGGAGCAAGCCATGGACCTGCTGAAGGTTCCTCGCTCGGAGCGGGAAGAACTTCTTTCCTTGATCAATGAGATGCAAAAAAACACGCCAATGAAATGCATGAAAGAGCGGGAGGGCACTCGCCCTCCCCTCTCTGTCTCCTGTTCTGTCTTCCTTACAGCGTATTCTTCATGCTGACAGGCTGCCGGGTGTTCTCCAGGACGTCTCTCCATAGCGGACCCTCGAGGTCGACATGGTTCCGGCTGGCGACACAGGCGGCGATGGGGATGTGGACGAAGCGGTTGTTGCACTCGCTGATCAGCATCTTCGTCTTGCCTGCCATGGCGGCGTGGACGGCGTGGGCTCCCAGTCTGGCGCAGTAGATCGAATCGTAGCTGTCCGCCGCGACACTGCGGATGATGTAGGACGGGTCGATGTACTTGATGTTGCAGACGATGCCTTCTTTCTGGAAGTAGGTCTTGATCTGGTCCTTGAGATACAGGCCGATATCATGGAACTTCACGTTTCCGGAAGCGTCATGCTCGGTGGAAGGAGGCAGCAGCTCCTGCCCCGCGCCCTCGGCGACCAGGATCACCGCATGGTGGCGGGCAAGGATGCGGGCCTTCAGGTGGTTCAGCAAACCATTGGGCCCGTCCATGTCGAACGGGTTCTCGGGAATCAGGCAGAAGTTGACGTCGCTCTGGGCCAGGGAAGCCTGGGCGGCGATGAAACCGCTCTCGCGTCCCATGACCTTGACGATACCGATACCATTGATCGAACCCTCCGCCTCGGCATGGGCGCATCGGATGGCCGGCACCGCCTGGGCGACCGCAGTGTCCACACCAAAAGAGGACTGCACATACAGCAGGTCGTTGTCGATGGTCTTGGGCACACCGACCACGGCGATCTTCAGGCCACGGCGACCGATTTCGTCAGCGATGTCGCTGGCACCCCTGAGCGTGCCGTCACCACCGATGGTGATCAGGATGTTGATGTTCAGCCGCTCCAGCGAATCGACAATCTCGTCGATCTGCTTGCCGCCACCACGGGCGT
Source organism: uncultured Spirochaetaceae bacterium (assembly GCA_900315435.1). GTDB lineage: Bacteria > Spirochaetota > Spirochaetia > Sphaerochaetales > Sphaerochaetaceae > RUG023. The sequence goes on along the minus strand of OMYY01000007.1, from coordinate 25,307 downwards.
TGCCCAGAATCGAGCCGCCCTTTTCCTGAATCTTGTCCACCACGTGCGGAGTCAGGTCGACCAGAGGCCACGGGGCATTCTCGAGAAGACCCTGGTAGCCGTACTGGATGCCGCTGATACGACGCACGCCGTAGCGGTACCAGAAACAACGGACAACCGCCCTGATGACGTTGTTCAGACCCGGACAGATACCGCCGCAGGTACAAATGGCGGCATGGACATGACTCGGGTTGAAGTAGATCTTCTGCCTCGGACCGGCGACCTCGAGCAAGTCCTCCTCTTCGCCCTCGACCTTCCCTTTCACGATCCGGCGGTCAAGCGTATAGATGATCCGGTCGTTGTCGTCGACGTAATCGGCTCTCCCGTCACCCCGGTTCAAGCTCATGGCAATCGGGCTGGGGATTTTCGCCTCGCCCAGATTCTGAATGGTGAAATCAACTTTCTTAGTTCCCACTTTGTGCTCCTTCTGTTGCACGAAGCAGCTCGTTTACCTGCTTCTGAAAGCGTGCATATGGTTCCTGCATGGCCGCCTTCGCCTCGCGCTGGAAGCTATCGTAGCACGCCATGAATGATTTGCCAAACGGTGTCAGCGATGCACCCTGCCGGTCGCTGCCACCCCGCTTCCGTTCCAACACGGATCGCCCGAGCTCGTCCTCCAGGTGCTTGACCATGCCAAACGCCTTGGAGTAACTGATGCCAAGACTTTGCGCCCCGGCGCGCAAGCTGCCCTTTTTCGCAACTGCGTCGAGCAGCCAGAGCACCCCGATACCCATGTATTTCTCGCCCTCTTCGTCGACGAGATACAGCTTCGCCTTTAACTCCATACCTCACCCGCCGCCTTGTAGAGCTGGCCGATCAAATCGGGAATGTCCTTCTTCTCGACCGAACAGTAGGCCACCCGGAGTACCTTCCCGGCGATATTGATGCAACCGATATGGTAGACATCAAGCAGCCGCTTGCGAAGCTCCTCGGCGTCCCCCTTCGTGGCGAAGGCCATGAAGTAGCCGCTGTTGAACGGATAGGGGCGCAGCAGGCCGTACTGGGACTCGAACTGCTTCAGCACCTCATGGAAGACCTCGTAGCGTCCCTGCATCTCCTCCAGCACCTTGCGCTTGTCGCTCTGGTAGCTGGCACTCTTCATGGCGTGAACCAGAAGGCTCTGTCCCGGATGGTCGCAGTTGCTGACGGTGGCGCGGATGATACCCATCATCTTCTTTTCCAAAGCGTCGTACTGCGCTTGGGTGAAACCCTTGCAGCCAAAGGTGACGAAGGCGATCCGGAAGCCCCACACCATCGCCTCCTTGGTGGCTGCGTCGCCCTTGACGGCGAGAATGTTCGGCGAAAGGTCGCAGAGCTTGGAGAACAAACTCTCCCGGGCTGTCTCTTTCTCGTAAAAGAGCCCGAAGTAGGCATCGTCGCTGATGACCAGGAGCTTGTACCCGTCATCGGCAAGCCCCTTCAAGGCATCGGCGAGCAACCCCATCTCCGCCTCGCTCGGGGTATATCCGGTCGGGTTGTTGGGGAAGTTCAGAATCAGGCGGGCCTTCTTGTCGGGGATGCCGCGCACAGCCTCGACGAGACCGGCGACATTGTACCCCATCGCCTCGTCGTACATCTTGAAGGTCTTGACCTTGCAGTCGTTCAACGCGCTGAACATCAACTCGTAGTTGTCCCAGGCCAGGTCGGGAATCACCAAGGTGTCTCCCGGGCCTGCGAAGAGCTGGCAGATGGTGGAAATCGAATGGGTCAGGCCGCTGGTGACAATCGGGTTGCTGGTCAGCTTGCCCTTCAGCGAGGGATTCTTCTCCAGCATCTCCTTCTTCCACAGCTCACGCAGCTCCTTGACACCGCCACCCGGGGCATAGCTGAAGATATCGGCAGGCTTGAAGGAACCCGGCACGAACTGGGAGTAGATGTCGGAGAGATACATGGGCTGCCCATCCTTGACAGCCATGCCGATGGTGGCGTTGTACTTCGTCGCCAAGGTCTTCGCCTCGGCGCTCTGGGCCACGATACCCTTGGGAAAGTACATGCGCCGGCCGACGCCACTCATCAATGCCTCGGCGACGGTCCCCTTCAACGTCTCGTTCAACTGTACTGCAAGCTCATTCATTGTTTTGCTCCTGACTTTGCAAGTATCACCTTTTTTTGTGCGTCAGAAAAGAGTACCTTGTGCTTTTTCCTGATCCCCAGCCGCCTTTTCGTCGCCCATGCCAAGCATGGCGATGAACTCATCCTCATGCACGATCTTCACCCCGAGAGAACGGGCTACGGCTTCCTTGCTGCCACCACCCGTCCCCACCAGGAGATAGGTGGTCTTGCGGGATACCGACCCGACGCTGCGCCCACCCCTCTTCTCCACCTCTTCCATGGCTTTGGAACGAGGGTTGAAATGGACGAAACTTCCCGTCACGCACCACACCTGTCCCGCCATGGTCTGGGGAACGTCGTTCCGTTCCATCCTCTCCTCCATTTGCAGGCCGGCAGCCCTGAGCGCCTCGATCCGCACCCGGTTGGCCGGGTCGTTCAATCCATCAAAGAGCGATTTGACCGTCTTCGGTCCCATCTGCTTGATGCCGATCAGCCGGTCCACGTCATGCTTCGACGCCAGCTCGAGCAACTGGTCCATGGAGACAAGCCCGTCCTTGACCAGCAACTCCACCGCCTTCTTGCCAATCTCGGGAATTCCGAGCGAGACAAGCACCCGATGGAAAGGCTGCCTCTTGCTTTCCTCGACCGCTTTCACGATGGAGACGATTTTCTTCTCGCCGAAGCCTGGAGTTCCCGACAGCGTCCTGGCATAGTCGATCGTGTAGATGTCCTGGATATCCTTCAGCACACCCTTGTCGATCAGCACACCCGCTGTCTCCGGACCGAAACTCTCGATATCCATCTGGTCCTTTCCCAGAAAGAACTCCACCCGGCCACGGATCTGGTCCGGGCAAAGCGGGTTGGGGCAGAAATGGTGGGCGCCGCGGACGACAAGCGGAGTATGGCAGCAGGGACATTCCTTCGGCATCTCCCAGGTCGGATTTCCCGCTTCGTTCTTCTCGATCACCCGCTCCACGGCAGGAATGACGTCCCCGCGCTTGCTGATCTCCACCGTATCGCCGACGGCAAGCTCAAGCTGGTTCACGTAGTCCTGGTTGTGCAGGGTGATGTTGCTCACGGTCGAGCCACCTACCTCGGTGGCTTTCACACGCGCCACGGGAGTGATCCTTCCCGTCCGCCCGACCTGGACGTCGATACCTTCGACGACAGTCTCCGCCTGCGGGGCCTCGAACTTGTAGGCGATCGCCCAACGGGGGTGGTGTCCCGTATAGCCGAACAGTTCCCGGACACTGATCTCGTTGATCTTCACCACCAGGCCGTCAATCTCGTAGGGCAGGTCCTTGCGCCCCTTGGTCTTCATCTCGATATAGGCCGGGATGTCGCTGAAACTGCCGGGCACCCCCTCCAGACCCGCCTTCTGCAAACGCCGCCGGGCCTCTTCCTTGGTCTTGCAAAAATAGCCGATATGGGGATTGGTACGAAAGCCGAGCCGCTTCAGCTCCTCGAGGATCTGGATGTGGTCGTCGAAAGGACGCTCCGCCTCCCAGAAGCCCTCGTAGCAGAATATGTCCAGAGGGATTTTCGCCGTCTCGCTGGAATGGATGCGGCGGATGGAGCCGCTTGCCAGGTTGCGGGGATTGGCATAGGGCGGGTCCATCGTCTGGTTGATCCGTTCGAAGGCCTCCTTGGGCAGGTAGACCTCGCCGCGCACCGCAAGCGACTCCGACCCGTCCAGCTTCAGGGGAATGGAGGGAATCGTCTTGATATTGCCCGTCACGTCGTTCCCGACCACGCCGTTGCCCCGAGTCACCCCCCTGGCCAGGCGGCCATCCTCGTAGTAGAGGACCATCGAGCAACCATCGATCTTCTCCTCGATGACAAAGGACAGGTCCTCCCCCATCCGCTTCTCAGCCCGGACGATCCAGGAAAGGATCTCTTGCGCGGAATAGGCTTTGTCCAGGCTGAGTACCGGAATGGTATGCTCCACCTCGGGGAAATCACTGGTCAGGTCGCTGCCGACCCTGGCCGTCGGGGAATCCGGGGATTTCAGCTCAGGGTGCTCGTTCTCGATCCGGACCAGCTCGTCAAACAGCTTGTCATACTCCAAGTCGCTGACCAGCGGCCGGGAGTCCACATAATAGGCTTTCTGGTAGCGCCTCAGCAAATCGGAGAGTTCCGCCACCCGTTCTTTCAGTTCCATGTATCCATACTACCCGAAACAGGGAAAAAAGGGCAGTCACATCAAGGTGAAAATGCTGTCTCAGACACCGGACTGCAGGCGGACCCAGAGAAACAGGAAGACCAGGAGGGCCGTCTTCAACGCGGCAGTATCGTTCAGCCATTTGTCCTTGCCTTCATCCGCGGTCCAGAGCAGGTAGAACGCCTGGCCCATGGCGATGGCGACCATGGCAAGCACCTGGACCGTCGTCCCGTAGAGCAGGACGTGGGTGCAAAAGGCATAGCTGGCGCCAATCCCGGTTGTTTCCACAAAAGCCCTGAAGCACAGCAGACGGGCGATTCTCGGCCCATGGAAGGCAAGCAACGCCTGGTCGTCCAGCATGTTCCGCTTCGCAAGCATCCAGCACAAGACATCCGGCATGCGGATTCTGGCGACATCAAGGCGCTGGAATATGACGAGGAACCCAAGGGAAGCCTCGATCAGACGGATGTCCCGGAAAAAGACATACAAGACGATACAGGCGGCAAAGCACAGTTGGAAGAGAAGCTGCCCCCTTTCCAAAAAGCTTCTTTGTCTCCAGAACCCCCTCACGCAACGGTCCCCGACACGGCAAGAACGACCGCCCATACGAGGAAGGCAGGATACAACCTGGTGGCGAAAAAGGCCACAAGCGAAAGACCCGCCAGCACGTACTGCAACAGGGAGAGCTGGAACCGGCAGGCAAGCAGCACTTCCGCCAGCCACAGCAGCGTGACAACCACTCCTTCCAGGAGCAACCGCCAGGAACGTCGTCTCATGGCGGCTTCCTTGCCCTGCAACGGCCTGTTCATCGCGATCTCGCTCCGGTTGAAATCGTCACAACGGCACCAGAACAGGGCACCCCCCAAGGCAACGCCCAACAGGTAGGGAGCGACAAAGGAGCCATAGGCCACCCACCCGCAAAGAAGCGCGACGAGCGCGAACACCAGCAGGATACGTGCGGTGCCAAGATGCTCGGGCAGCGGCTCGTAGTCCTTGACCCTCACGCCACGGTCAGTGAAATGCGTGGTCTTCCATTCCATATCTCCGACATCACCCCTTTCCCGTTTGTCCATGAAGCACATACCCATGGGCTTGCAACGCGGCTTCAGCTGCTTGCAGCATATCGCGTTTTACCATGAGATAATCGGTATCGAAGGTGGAGATCGCGAACATGCTGATACCCGCATCGGCGAGAACGGCCGAGATCCGGGCGAGGATGCCGATGAGGGAAAAATCCAACGGCCCCGCAATACGGAGCAAAGCCCACCCGTCTTCTCTTGCCAGAGCATCCTCAGGCACCAGCGCGGCAGGACAGACCAGACTCGACTCCTGGTCGGTCACGGAGAGAAAGGTAAAGGGACGACGCATATCCACCAGACGCGCATCGGCAATCTTGCAAACGCTGAACGCACCGTCAATCACTTCGATTTCCATAGGCAAAGTCTAACCCGGTCCGCCATAGGAAATCCAGCCATCCACGTATCTTTCCCGTCTGGAGGAGGGAACGCCACGCCGACGCTTGTTGCTTCCCCCTCTCTTTTGCAGTATCTTTTGGGTACTATGGCAAAGGTCTATTTTTCCCGGCAGACGGTTCTCAGCGGAATGGTCATCCGGTCCACCGTGGACAGCGGCATCATCGATACGATCAAGATGCCCCCGCTGGGGGGCCGTTTCCTGACGGTCGAGGCCAGGGACATCCGTGGCGACAACCGCGTACGGATCGCGGGAGACTCGATTCCGTTGCTATCCTCCAACCAGATTTCCTACAAGGGACAGCCGATCATCGCCCTTTTTGGCCCCGATATCGAGAGCGTGGTGCTGAAATCCCAGGAAGCAGACATCAGCTACCGTCTGGCAGACAGCACCGCCACCGAGAATACCCATGCACCGATCACCCGCGACTTCGGGGACTTTGAGAGCATCATCAACCAAAGCGGCATCAAGGCCTACAGCCAGAACTACGATTTCGCCCGCCTTTCCAGCCCCAACTGGAACATCACCCGCATCTCGGTCGGCATGGCCGAGGGTGTGCTCCACGTGATCGCCCCGACCCAGTGGCCGCTGCATATGCGCGAGACGATCAGCGACATCACCAAGATTCCCAAGAAGCAGATCGTGATCCACCGCCAGCCCTTCTACGCCCCCCACGACGAGATGCTGCTGCAACCATCGATTCTTGCCGCCATAGCCGCCCTGGCCTGCGTCAAGGGCGGGTATCCGGTTGAAATCCAAGACTCCACTCCGGTCTACCGGCCTGCCATGCATATCGAGCGCAAGAGCTTCTTCCTGCCGGATGGCAAGCCGCTGGCGGAAGAGGTCCACGCTACGGTCGACCAAGGGGCCTATTCCCTTTTCAGCGGGGAGATGGCGAACCAGATGTTCGCCGGCTTCGTCCCCGCCTGCGACCTGAAAGCCGCCCGCCTTTCGGTCACCTTCAAGGAAAGCGAGCAGGCACCGGCCAATTTCTTTGGCGACCTCGGCTACAGCGAGGCGCTTGCCACCACCGAGGAACAGTACAACCAGGTCGCGTTGCAGTGCGGGCTCAACCCGGACGTCTGGCGCATCCAGTTCGCCTCGGCCGCCGGCGTGCACGACGAGCTGATCCACACCAGCCATGCGACCGACCTGAAGACCGCGCTGACGGAGCTGTGCGAGCGCAGTGATTTCAGCAGGAAATTCAACGCCTACCAGATGATGGGAATCCGGAACAAGCGGGGAACCCTGCCAAACCGCTATTCCCCCTTCTTCGGCTACTCGCGCGGCATCGCCCTCGCCTCTGGCGTCGGCATCGCAGGCTTCAGCAACAGCGAGCGTAGGGCGGTCTCCCCTCTGCAGGTCCAGTTGCAGCTCGACCCGGGCGACAAGGTGACCATCAACACCAGCTTCTACGGCACCGGCAACAGCGGCATGCTGTGGAGGCAGATCATCTCCGAAAAGCTCGGTATTCCGGAAAACTCCATCGAATGCACCCAGGACGGCCAGGACATGGTCGACTCCGGGCCCTCGGTCCTTTCCAGCAACAGCGGCCGCATGCCCCTGTTGGTCGCCCGCGCCTGCGACCTGATCCGCGAAAAGCGTTTCGTCAACCCGTTGCCATTGGTGGAGAATGTCACCGACAGCCACGAGGGACATGAGCTCTTTTCCAGCACCGGCTGGGCGTCGATGGTCCTTGAGGTGGTCGTCGACACCGTCACCTTCATCCCGAAAGTCCGCAACGTCTGGGTGGAAGTCCTGGTCGGCAGGCTCTTCGACGAGCAGGCCTACCGGGAGAAGATCCGCCATACGGTGGTCGCCACGCTACGGGAGAACGGCGCGACATTGGCCGACGGCAAGGAGCTGACCATCGAGGTGCTGACCAAGCAGGTCGATGACGGAATCACCAGTTCGGTGACCAGCGCGGTCAAGGCGCTGGTGCTTTCCACCTTCGCCGCATCGCTGGCGCAGGCTCTGGGAACCAAGAGCGTGACACTCCCGATCACCAGCAGCACGATCATGGAAGCCATGACGCAAAGGAGGACGAAATGACCCTCGACTGCACGATTGACGGCAAGATGCTTTCGCTCTCCGTCAACTCCAGCAAACCGCTGCTCCAGATCCTCAGCGAGGATGTGGACAACAATACGCTCACCTCGAACTGCCATGGAGACGGGTGCGGGAACTGCCTGGTGCTGGTCAACGGCTATGCCGTGCTCAGCTGCATGGTCCCTGCCTTCCGCCTGAAGGATGCCGACATCCAGACTTTCGAGAGCTTCTCCAAGACCCGCCAGTACCGGGATATCGAACGCGCCTACCAGGCGACCGGCAACCGCCCTTGTCCCAACTGCTACGCCAGCAGGACTCTGCTGATCGAATCAATCCTGCAGAGCCTGACCGGGGCGCACCATGCGGACAAGGAGAATCCGATGCCGCGTGGCAGCGTCATCGGGGAAAGCAACAAGCTGGATGAGAAGACCATCGTCAAGGAACTCAGCCTGAACACCTGCCAGTGCATGGATACCGGAGAATTGCTCCAGATCGTGGAGCTCGCCCTTTCCTACAGGAGCCGCAAGAATGTCATACGCAGAGCTTAGGTCCAACCCGATCCACACCCCGACCACGCTGGCTGAGTTCGGCTCGGTCATCTCCAAGAATCCCGAGGCAGTCCTCTGGGCCGGCGGCACCTATCTGATGAGCAGGCCCAATTTCTATCCCACCGACGAGATGGTCGACATCATCGACCTCTCCAAAATGTCCGAACTGCAGAGAATCACCCGTACCGACCGCTTCGTCGACATCGGCTCGATGATCAACGCCGCCCAGCTGGCGGACACCGGACGCCTGATCCTGCCCCCGCTGCTGCTGGAAGCGCTGCTTTCCATCGGCAGCACGGTGATCCGCAGGCAGATCACCATTGGCGGTTGCCTGTGTATTCCCGACTACCGTCTCGCCATCCCCACCGCCCTTTCCGTGCTGGATACGATGGCGGAGATGCGCCTCTACCTGAAAAGCGGGCGCAGCAGCACGAAGTGGGTCCCGATCAGCCGTCTGTACGACAAGGAAGGCAAACTGGTCAACCAGGAGGGGCGTTTCATCCTGACCCATATCAGGGTGGGACTGGAGTACAGCAACTACCAGAAGTTCCTGATTGCCGGAGAACCGATGCACAAGCCGGCCGAGACGGTGATCATCGCATTCCAGGCGGAGCGGAACACCTCGTCCCTGGGCAAGGTGCAGATGACCATCACCTTTCCCAACATGGCCTTTTTCATCAACAAGGAGGTCATCGGGCAGTTGACCGGCATCAGCCTGCCCATCATGCCCCTGCAGATACGACAGGTCACAGGAACGCTGAAAAGCGAGCTCCAGAAAGCCTATCCCAATATCGGCCCGCTCCAGCTGGCACGCGCGCTGCGGATGTTCGAGTCGATTCTCTACGATATCAATACCCTTTATTTGCAAAGCTGATGAGCGAAGAACCCAAGAAAGAAGACATGCAGGAAATCCCCGCCGGGCAAAGCGACGAGGAACTGCTCGAGGAGCAGGAAGAGGAAGAGGCCGAAGCGGAAGCCAAAGCCGCAGAGGAACGGAAGGCGAAAGAGGAGGCCGCCAAGAAACAGGCGGCCGAGAAAGCCGTGCCCGATCCGTTCGGGGGCATTCCCGACCCGGGCTTCGTCCACCTGCACAACCACACCGACTACTCGCTGCTCGACGGCGCCGCCAAGATCAAGGACTACGTGAAGAAGGCGCTGGCGACGGGCATGCGGGCGCTGGCCATCACCGACCACGGCAACATGTTCGGGGCCATCGACTTCTACCAGGCCTGCAAGGAGGCCGGCATCAAGCCGATCATCGGCTGCGAGTTCTACGTCAACCCGGAGAGTCACACCTACCGCCCCAACAAGGAAATGGGCGAGAGCGACCGGGGCCACCGGTACCACCTGATCCTGCTGGCCATGAACGACAAGGGCTACCACAACCTGATGGAGCTCAACTCCATCGCCTGGGTGGAGGGCCAGTACTACCGTCCCCGCATCGACGACAAGCTGATCCAGGAGCACAGCGAGGGGGTCATCTGCCTCTCGGCCTGTCTGGCCGGCGAGATCCTGCAGAACCTGCTGGACAACCGCTACGAGGAGGCCAGGCGCAGGGTCCTCTGGTTCAAGTCGGTCTTCGGCGACCGCTACTACCTGGAGCTGCAGGACCATGGCCTTGAGGAGCAGAAGCGGACCAACCCGCTGCTGGCCAGGCTGGCCCATGAGTGCGGCGTGCCGCTGGTGTGCACCAACGACATCCACTACATCGAGCAGGCGGACGCCCAGGCGCAGGAGGTGCTCCTGTGCATCGGCACCGGCTCGAAGCTGAAGGAAGAGGGCCACTTCCGCTTCCCCTGCCAGGAGTTCTACTTCAAGACCCCGCAGCAGATGAAGGAGCTGTTCTCCTGGTGTCCCGAGGCGATCGAGAACACCCGCAAGGTGGCCGAGCGCTGCAACCTGGAGATCAGGTTCCCCGGGCCGCTCTTGCCGATCTTCCAGCCGCCGAAGGATTTCCGCCAAGAGCCCCGCTACCAGGAGTTCATGGACCTGGTCCAGAACTCGGAGGAATACCGTAAGTTCGTCTCGCCCGAGGTGGACGAGAAGATGAACCCGCAGAGCCGCCTGCAGGCCGACTACCTGATCCTGCTCTCCTACCAGGGCCTGGTCCGCCGCTATGGCGAGGAGAAGGCCAAGGAATACCGGGCCCGCATGAACCACGAGCTGGGCGTCATCATCAAGATGGACTTCCAGGGCTATTTCCTGATCGTGCGCGACTACATCTACTGGGCCAAGACCCACGGCATCCCGGTGGGGCCTGGACGCGGCTCGGGCGCCGGCTCGATCGTCGCCTACTGCATCGACATCACCAACGTCGACCCGATGGAGTACGCGCTGCTGTTCGAGCGGTTCCTCAACCCCGAGCGCGTCTCCATGCCGGACTTCGACGTGGACTTCGACTTCGAGTTCCGGCAGAACGTCATCGACTACGTCACCGAGCACTACGGCAAGGACCACGTGGCGCAGATCGCCACGTTCGGCACCCTGAAGCCCAAGGCCGCGGTCAAGGACGTGGCCCGGGTGCTGGACATCCCCTATGACGAGTCCAACCAGATCGCCAAACTCATCAGCGACGACCCGAAGCTGAAGACCCTCGAGCAGGCCTTCAGCATGAACCCGGAGCTGGCGAAGGTGGAGGAGGACCTGACCGCACGGGGCGGCTACGAGGCCATGCTCTTCCCCATCGCCCGCAAGCTGCAGGGGATGATCCGCAACACCGGCACCCATGCCTGCGGCCTGGTGATCGGGCAGACCAAGCTGGTCGACTACGTCCCGCTGTTCGTCGATCCGAAGACCGGGCGGCAGACCACCCAGTACGACAAGCACTACATCGAGGACTGCGGTCTGGTGAAGATGGACTTCCTGGGACTGAAGACGCTGACGCTGATCCGCCACTGCGTCGACCTGATCCACAAGAAGGACCCCGCGTTCGACATGGACAGGATCAGCCTCGAGGACAAGGACACCTTCCGGATGCTGCAGGCCGGCGACTCGATGATGGTGTTCCAGTTCGAGTCCAGCGGCATGCAGGACATCCTGCGCCAGGCCCACCCGAACAACATCGAGGACCTGGTCGCCCTGAACGCCCTCTACCGGCCCGGCCCCATGCAGTTCATCCCGAACTACATCAAATGGAAGGCCAATCCACAGACGATCGAGTATCCGGACCCCGACTTCGTCGACATCCTGAAGGGCACCTACGGCGTTATCGTCTACCAGGAGCAGGTCATGCAGGTGGCCCAGGTCTTCGCCGGCTACACGCTCGGCCAGGCCGACATCCTGCGCCGCATCATGGGCAAGAAGCAGGTGGAGAAGCTGGCCAAGGAGGAGCTCAGGTTTCTCAAGATGAGCAAGGAGAAGGGACGGGACGAAAAGCACGCCAAGGCGATCTTCGAGATGCTCAAGCCGTTTGCCGGCTACGGCTTCAACAAGAGCCACGCGGTGGCCTACTCGGTGGTCGCCTACCAGACCGCCTACCTGAAATGCCACTACCCCGCCGAATTCCTCGCGGCCAACCTGACCAACGAGTCGGGCAGCCCGGACAAGTTCAACGAGTATCTGGAGCTCAGCAAGGAGATGCATATCGACGTGCTCGCCCCGGACATCAACAAGAGCGGCGTCTCCTTCAGCGTCGTCGACGGCAAGGTGGTCTATGGACTGGCCGGCATCAAGAACGTCGGCGAGGAACCGGTAACCGCCCTGGTCGCCGAGCGGGAAAAGAACGGTCCCTTCAAGAGCTTCCTCGACTACCTGATGCGGATGGGAAGCCGCTGGTACAACTCGAAGATCCTGGAAAGCCTGATCAAGGCGGGAGCCTTCGACAGCCTGAAGACCAACCGGGCCACCCTGCTGGCCAACATGGAAGCCGCGGTCAAGTTCGTCGAGAAGCGCAAGGAAGAGAACGCCTACGGACAGATTTCCCTGTTCGACAGCTCGCCGAGTTCCTCCTCCGAGGAGTTCGTCATGGAGCCTCACGAGGACTGGACCCCGGCCGAGAAACTGGAGAGCGAGAAAGCGCTCTTGGGCTTCTATGTGAGCGGACACCCGCTGGACCAGTACGCCAAGACCATCAAGGAGTGCGTGCGGGTCAATGTCGCCAAACCCGAGGAGATTCCCTACGGCAAGGAGACCAACGAGGTCGCCGCGATCACCACGCTACGTCCCTACACGACGAAAAAGGGGACGACCATGGCCTTCCTGACGCTGACCGACAAGAACGGAAGCTTCGACGCGACCCTCTTTCCCAAAGCCTACGAGCAGTACAAGGCCATCCTCGCGAATGACCAGATCTACGGCTTCATCGGCAAGTTCGAGCAACGCAACGACAAGCCATCCTTCGTCGTCGACCAGGTGTTGCAGAACCCCGACGACCTGCAGCCGATCAACGTGACCACCTGCCATATCCGCATCCGCAAAGAGGCCTGCACCCAGGACAACCTGAGCAAGCTCCATGACCTTTGCCTGGAGAACGGAGGACCAATCTCGCTCAGGCTGGTCGTGCTGGAGGACGACAAAAAGACGACAATCGCCTGTGGCCGAGCCTTCAATGTCTCCTACACCGACAACTTCACGAGAATGGTAAAGGAGCAGGTGCCGATCGAGGGCATCTGGTTCGATTAGGAGGTGAACCGATGGAATACGCCATGGCAGCCAGCCGCTTCGTCGCGGTAGCGATCTCGATCTACACGCTCCTGATCTGGATCCGGGTGATGCTCACCTGGGTGCAGATTCCCGGCCCCTATTTTCAAAGCTCTCCGCTGCTCCGCGTCCTTTCCGCCCTTGTCGACCCCTATCTGGACATGTTCCGCCATATCCGGTGGGCACGGCGCGGCCGCATCGACTTCAGCCCGGTGGTGGCGCTGATGGTGCTCTCCATCCTGCAGAGCATCTTCAGCCTGTTCGGCGCCTACGGAAGGGTCACGCCACCGATGGTGGCCGCCCTGGTCATCCAGGCATGCTGGAACTATATGCTCGCCCCGCTGTGCTGGTTCGCCTTGCTGCTTGTCGGCATCCAGGTTTTCCTCACCTATCGCCGGGACGGAAGGAACAGCCCGTTGCTGATGGCGCTGGAAGGAATGTCCCGGGGATTCCTTGACTTCGTCCAGCGCCTGTTCTTCGGGCACCGGCTGGTGAGCATGCGTCGTCTGGCCTGGTGGAGCTTCACCTTCTATCTGGTCCTGTATTTCCTCCTGCGCCTGGGCACGAGCCGGCTGGCTTCCTATTTGATCCGACTGTGATGGAAGGAACCTACTACCGCAACCTGCCCGAACCGATGACCAAGCTCAAGGGGGTCGGACCCGCGGCAGCCCAGAGCTACCGGGACCTGGGGATCGTCACCCAGAGCGACCTGCTGCAGATGCGCCCACGCGCCTTCGAGGACCGCTCCCGCATCCACCCCATCGACGCGACCCAGGACGGACAGTTCGTCAACACCAAGGTGCTGGTCACCGGCCATTCCTACTTCGGAGGCCATTCCTGGCGTGACCGGATCTTGAAAATCCAGGTCCAGGACTGCGAGGGCTCGGGAGCGAAGCTCCAGCTGCTTTGCTTCGGACGAAACTTCCTTGAGCGTTCCATCGAGGTGGGGGGGCTCTACTATCTGTACGGACAGGTATCCCGCTACAAGGGACAGGTGCAATGCTCGAAGTTCGAGCTCCATCCGGCACCTGTCGAGGGAATGCCGCCCCAGTTCGGCAAGGTGCTTCCCATCTACCCGCTACGCGGCTCTCTCAGCCAGCGCATCATCCGCCGCGACGAGGCGACCGTCCTTTCCTCGGTGGCGCTCTTCCGGGAAGAGATTCCCGACTATCTGCGGGAACAGTACCATCTCCTTCCCACCGACAAGGCGATCCGGCAGCTGCATCAACCTGCTTCCATGGAAGCGGAGGAGGATGCCCGGCGCACGCTTGCCTTCGGCGAGTTCCTGTACATGCAGCTCTTCACCCGCCGGCACGAAGGCTCGACCAGGCCTGAAATCCGCCGGGAGTCGGCTCCCTACCCGCTGGAACTGAGGCTGATCGCCTCGCTCCCCTTCAGCCTCACTCCCGACCAGATGTCCAGCCTGAAGGAAATCCGTGGGGACCTGGACTCAAGCCGGCCGATGAACCGGCTGCTGCAAGGGGACGTCGGAAGCGGCAAGACGCTGGTCGCCTGGGTCAGCGCCCTGCACGTGGTCAGCCAAGGCAAGCAGGTGGCCTTCATGGCTCCGACCGAATTGCTTGCCCGACAGCACGCTGACGGGGCAGCCAGATTGCTTGCTCCCTTCGGGGTACGGCTCGCCTACCTGACCGGGGCGGTCAAGGGCAAGGAGCGGACGCTCCTGCTCGGCCAGATTGCCGAAGGCAACGTCGACATCGTCATCGGCACCCATGCCCTTTTTGGGAAAGAGGTCGTCTTCAAGAACCTTGGGTACGTGATCATCGACGAACAGCACCGTTTCGGCGTGGAGCAGCGCTACGCACTGACCTCGAAGGCCGAGGTACCCGATTTGCTGTTGATGACGGCAACCCCGATTCCCCGCACCCTGGCCCTTACGGTCTTCGGAGACCTGAACGTCTCCACCCTGAAGACCATGCCCCCGGGGCGCAAGCCGGTCAAGACGCTGACCGTCAGCGAGGCGAGCCGGGAGCGGATGTACCGGGCGATCGCCACCGAGTTCGAGCGGGGGCACCAGGCCTACTTCGTCTACCCGAGAATCGACGACACCGGAGAAAGCGACCTCAGGGACGTGACGAGCATGTACGAGTATTTGAAAAAGGAGTATCCGGGAATCCCCAGCGCGCTGATGCACTCCAAACTGGAAGAAGAGGAGAAGATGCGGATCCTCGAGGAGTTCAAGGCGGGGCGGATCACCTACCTGGTCTCCACCAGTGTCGTCGAGGTCGGCATCGACATCCCCAATGCCACCTGCATGGTCATCGAGCACGCCGAGCGTTTTGGCCTGGCGGCGCTGCACCAGCTTCGTGGCCGTGTCGGGCGCAGTGTCCTGCAGTCCTACTGCTTCCTGGTCTTCGGCAACGACCTGACCGACCTGGGCAAGCAGCGGCTCAGGGCCATGAAGGAGTCCAACGACGGGTTCTATCTTGCCGAACAGGACCTGTTGATCCGCGGGCCCGGCGATATCGTCGGTCTGAAGCAGAGCGGTTTCCTCAACCTGCAGTTCGCTTCGCTGACCGACGACCTGGACCTGCTCCAGCAGGCAAGCCAGGCAGTCACCCGGATTCTGAAGGAAGACCCGGGGTTGCTCAGACCGGAACATGCGGTCATCCGCCAGACCATCGCCGAAAGCCCGATGTTCCGGGACAGCATCGCCTGAAGCTATCGCAACAAGAGGCATCCGGCGAGCGTGACCAGGCTGAGGGTCAACGCCACGTCGATAAAGCGCCAAGGATTGGCGCTCCTGGCAAGCAGCTGTTCCGCCCGCTTGTCCTGTTCCTGCGTGTCCAAGGCGAGGAACTTTGCCACCTGCGCTCCCCCAAGCGGGACCGCCCCGAGCGTCATTTCCTCCAGCGTTCCCAGAAGTTCCGCGTCCAGGAACCAGTTCTTTCCGTCGATGGAAAGCAGGTTGGTGTACCTTCCCTGCTTCTTTGGAGAACCCAGTTGCCCGGCCACCTTGGCCATCCCCTCCGCCTTTGCCTTCTCTACCAGCCAGACCTTTGTGGCAAGGCGTACCAACTTCCATTCCATAGCCATATCCTAACCCCTTTCCGACGACCCCAACGGTGGATTAGGATAGAGACATGCGTATTACTGGCGGACTGTATCGTGGCAGAACGGTGGCGTGTCCCCCGGGCGTGATCCGTCCGGCCATGGACATGATGAGGGAATCGTTGTTCGACATGCTCGGGGACCTCTCCGAGCGCTCTTGGCTCGACCTGTTCACCGGCAGTGGCTGTGTCGGGATTGAGGCGGCCAGCCGTGGTGCCAGCCCTGTGCACCTCGTCGAGATGGACCGGGGAAAGAAGGAGACCATCCTGAAGAACATCAGCTTTGTCGAAAGCGACATCCGTCTCTTCCTGGCAGACGTCTGGTCCTTCATCCCCACCTGCAAGATCCGCTACCACTATGTCTACGCCGACCCTCCGTTCAAGATGGAGGACAAGGTCAAGCTGTCCCAGTTGGTCAACGACAACCATCTGGTCCGTAACGGCGGCCTGTATATCATCCACTACCCGAAAGAAGAAAAAAACACCTGGCCGGAGCGCATCGGCAACCTGGTCACCATCGACGAGCGCAAGTACGGACGCAGCATGCTCCGTTTCTTCCGCAACAAGGAGGACGAACAGGCGTGAGCAGGCTTCTCCATACCAGCGACTGGCATCTCGGAGCCCCCTTGGCGGGAGAGGTGCGCACCGACCATTTCCAGACCATGCTGGAAGGACTGCTCAAGCTCATATGCGAGCGGAAGGTGACCTGCCTTCTGGTCGCAGGGGACGTGTTTGACGTCTCCAGCCCCCCGGTCTCCGCGCAGAACCAGTACTTCGATTTTCTCGCCAGGCTGAAGGACACCCCCTGCAGCGAGGTCGTCATCATCAGCGGAAACCACGACTCGGCCAGATTCCTGGCAGCACCAGCCGCACCGCTGGGCAGACTCGGGATCCACGTGGTCAGCGGGACGGGAACCGATTCTTCCCTGGTTCCGGTGGGAACCGACACGGTGGTCCTGGCCGTCCCCTATCTTCGGGATGGCTCGCTGGGGACCATCCCCGGCACAAGCGAGGCGGAGCGGTCGGCCAATTTCATCCAGATGGTGCGGGAATACCTTGCCGGCCTTTCTTCCGTGGCAAGGCGCCGGTATCCAGGACGCCGGCAAGTGGTGATGGCGCACCAGTTCCTCGTCGGCAGCGCGGTGGATGACGGCAGGAAGGAAATCGATTATGTGGGCAGCCTGCCTCCGCTTCCCTCCTCGGTCTTCCCGCCAGAGGTGGACTACGTCGCCTTAGGACACATCCACAAACCACAGGTGGTGCGGGGGACGATGCCGATCCGATACTCCGGCTCTCCGATGCCAGTCGATTTCGGCGAGTCCGGGCAGACCAAGCAGGTGGTGCTGGTCGACACCGACCCCTGGACGATCACCCCGCTCGACCTGCCGACCTACGCCAGACTCCAGAGAATCAGCGGTGACCTTTCCGAGTTGGAGGACTCCTTGGACCGGATAGCCAGCTCGTCCGGCCCCGTCTGGGTGTCGGCCACCTATACGGGCGACCATCCGGTAGTGGAGTTGCATAAGCTCCTGCTCGAACGGGTTGCCGGAACCAACGTCCATTTGATGCAAGTGCTGGACATGCAGGTCTGGCACGGCCGTTCCTCCCGAGAAGAGGTGGTGGACCTGAAGACACTGACCCCCTCCCAGGTCTTCGAACGCAGGCTGGAGGGCGAGCACTTCGATGGACAGACGATCCGGATGCTCCGCTCCCGCTTCGAGGAGGTGCTCCGCACCGTGACCCATCCGGAGGACAACGAATGAAAATCAAGCGGGTGTCCTTCGAGCATCTGAACTCCATCCTGGTGCCCTGCACCATCGACTTCGACGCAATCGGCTCCGGCCTGTTCCTGATCACCGGTCCGACCGGCAGCGGGAAGAGCACGATCCTGGATGCGATCACCTTGGCCCTCTTCGGCCAGACCAGCAGGCAGGGAGCGATCACCAGCGGCAGCAACGAGGTGATGACCAAGGGAGAGAACAGTTGCCACAGCACGGTCGTCTTCGAAGAGGGAGGCGACCAGTACGAGGTCTCCTGGAGCCAAAGGCGACGCAAATCCCGCAAGGGCGAGGCGGAAGGAAGCCTGGAAGCTCCCAAGAGATCCCTGAAGAAGAATGGCGAACTGCTGGCAGACGGGCTGAAAGATGTAGACCGCCAGATCACCTCGATTTTGGGAATGGGCTTCAACCAGTTCACCCAGGCTGTCCTTCTGGCGCAGGGGGGATTCAATTCCTTTCTCGCCGCCGAGCCCAAAGACAAGGGAGCCATGCTGACCCAGCTGACCAAGATGGACATCTACCAGAGAATCGGCAAGGCCGTCTATCAGAAATACAAGGAACTGGATGACCAGCAGAAGGAAATCGACACCCGCAAGAGCGAGATCCATGTCTTGAAGCAAGAAGAGCGCACAACCTTGGAGCTCACGCTCCAGGAGCTCGAAAAACGACGACAAGAGCTGGCAGCCCGGGGAAAGATGTGCACCGGACTCCTTGCCGACTGGGAAGCCTATGACAGCCAGCAGGCGTTGCTGCAAACCATCGCCGAGACGGAAAGGCAGGTGGCTCAGCTGGCCCGGGAGGGAAACGCATTGCAGGAAGCCTACAGGAAAAGCGAAGCGCTTCTTCCCTTCCTTCCCCTGAAGACCAGCCTGCAAAACGAACGTGTCCGCGCGGCAAAGCTCGGCGACGAACTCGCCATCCACCAAAGGAAGCTCGACCAGGCCAAGGAACGGGAAGCGCAGGCACAACAGGGACTCCAACAGGCACGGCAAATGGTCGAGGAAGGTACCCGCACCCTGGAGCGGCAACGCTCCACGCTGGGACAAGCCAAGGAATCCCAGGCCCAGCTTGGCCCGCTCCAGGACAACCTGGAGAACGCTCGGAAGCAACTTGCGAGCAAACAAGCGGAAATCTCCCAAGAAACGGAACGCTACCGTCAGTTACGGCAATCCGAAGCGCACCTGCAAAAAGAACTCGAGCTGGCATGCGCCTATCTCCAGACCCACTTGGCCGACTCCCATATCTCCGAAAGCCTCCCCAAGCTGGAGAGCGGAGAGGAGACATTGCAAAGCCAGCGTGCCCTTGTCGACCAGACGGGGAAGACTCTCGACTCGGCAATGCGGCAGCTGGAGGAGACCGGAAGCCACATCACCGTCACCCAGACCACCATCAGCCAGCTCCAGGACCAGGAACACCAGCTGACAGCCCGTCACTCGGAGCTTACCGCCTTGGTGGCCGACGTCTACCGGGGAAAGCGGAGCGAGGAGCTCCTGGCGGAACGGGACAAGCTGAAAGAGGCCAATGCCCTGGCAAAGCTGGTCATGAGCATGGAGGAACAGCGAAGGCACCTCATCCCCGATTCCCCCTGCCCGCTTTGCGGTTCCAGACATCACCCCTACGCCGAAGGCCAGCCGCTGCCGGGTGGCAACGACCAGGCGATCCGGGTGTTGGAGCAGATGATTCCAGCGCTCCAGGGCATCGAGAAAGAACTACAGGAACTCGAGACCCATCTGACGGGCAATGCCAAGGACCAGAAGCTTGCCAAGGAGACGCTCGCCCAGCTTGCCGGCGTACGCGAGAGGCAGGCGCAAACCCTCAGAGAAGCGAAGGCCTGCTACCAGCAAGAAAAAGGAAAGATTGACGAGCTTGAGGCACGCTATCAGGAATTGCTCGCCCCCTATGGATTGCACGCATGGGACGCGAAGGCCAAGGATACCCTTCTCCAGCGCAAAACGGCGTGGGAGGACAACGTCAGGATTCGGGACGACGGCGAACAGCGGAAGGCATTCCTGGAACAGCAGACCCGGGAACAGCGGCAAAAGGTAGAGGCCCTTTCGGCAAGCGGAGAGGATCAGGCAGTCGCGTCTGCCCAAGCGAAACTGGAAGAGAAGGAACAGCAGATCGCCGACCTGCTAGGGGGCGCCTCCATCGAGGACTTCGCCCTCCGCATCCACGAGGACGAGGACCGGCTCCAGAAGTCGCTCCAGGCGGCAACCGACACGTTTGTCGAGGCGCAAAGCAAGGTCAAGAACCTCGCCTCCACCATCGCCACGTTGCAGGACCAGCAGGAACAGGCACTCCGACAGGCACGATCCCTGCTGCAGGAGCTACTGGAGAAGGTAGCCCCGCTGGGCATTTCCCGCGAGGAGGAGTTCGATTCCCGCATCCTCACACCCCAGCAACGCCAACTTGCCGTGGAACAGGCCAAGATCCTGGTCTCCAAGCGACAGGAGCTCCAAGGATATCGGAACCAGTTGCCCGAACCGCTGCGAGTGCAACCTGCGACCACGCGGGATGCGCTGAGAAACGAACAGGACGGACTCCAGATCCAGACCCAGGAAACGGACAAGAAGCGCGGAGAGATTGAGGAAAAGCTCCGCAGTGACGATGGGAACAGCAGCCGCAGGAAGGAGTTGGAGGCCGAATACGGGACCATCCATGCCGCATTCCTGGAGTGGAAACAGCTGAACGACCTGATCGGGGATGCCGAGGGCAGCAAGTTCCAGAAATTCGCCCAGAACATCTCCTTCAAGGTGTTGGTCGGATACGCCAACCAGCAGCTGGAACGGCTGGACAACCGCTACCAGCTCCGTGCCTCGGACGACAATCCGTTGACGGTCTCTGTCTACGATGCCTCGCAAGGAACCGAGCGGACCGCCTCGAACCTCTCGGGAGGAGAGAGTTTCCTGGTCAGCCTGGCGCTTGCCCTCGGACTGGCTGCCTTCTCGCCCGGCAAGTCCCCTATCGAGTCCCTTTTCCTGGACGAAGGCTTTGGAACTCTGGACCAGGAAACGCTGGGCGTGGCCATGCGGGCGCTCGCCAGTCTCCACCACGAAGGCAAGCAAATCGGCATCATCAGCCACGTCGGACAACTGCGGGAAGAACTGCCCATCCACATCGAGGTGTCGAAAGACGAGACGGGACACAGCAGGCTGTCCGGTCCTGGAGTGCGATGTCCCTAGCCATACCGGCCGTTTTCCGGATATAGTACACACATACTATTCCCTTCGGCCCGTGAAGATTGGAGGCCCATATGCAAGTAGTGCAACGCAACCTGGTCGGTCCCGACCATATTTTCCGAACCCGCTTCAGCACCACCGCGACGGAGACGGACCCCCATTTCCAAGCTCGCCTGGGCTTCTATTTCGCTATCGCCCAAGAACTGGCGGGACTGCACTCGGCCTGGGCCAGACTCTCGCTCCCCGAGACGCTGCGCATGGGCAAGACCTGGGTGGTCCTGCGGACCAGGATCCATGTCAACCGCTACACCAACTGGGCCGAGGATGTGATGGGAGAGACGTGGATCGAGCCACCCAAAGGGCTCCATTTCATGCGTTGCATCCGGGGTCTGGACGAGGACGACAAGACCCTCTTCGAAGGAATCAGCACCTGGGCCTACCTGGATGTGGCCAACCAGCGGCCCATCAGGCCAGGCGAGGTGATTGACGACTTTCCCGCCCCGCTGGAGACCGATACCAGACATGTCTACCCCTTCGAGTTGCCCCATCGGGCGCCGATGTGGGGGACCAGCGACCCGCGCGAGCTTTGCAGCGGCTCCCCCGTGATCAACCTGACCGATACCGACGGAAACCACCATGTGAACAACCTCTCCTATGTCTCCTGGTCGCTGAACGTGCTGCCCCATTCCTTCCTTATGGCGTACAAGGTGCGCGATATCGACGTCTCTTGGATCAAGCAGACCTATCTGGACGACCGGATCACCGTCCATGCCGGCAGCGTGCAGGAGGATCCATTCCATCAGGAGCAGCCGGAACTCTTCTTCAAGATCGTGAGGCACGAGAAGGACGGGAGCCAGACCATCGTCTTCGAAGGCTACTCCCAGTGGGAGAAGCGTGAAAAGCTGACGCGCGACGGCCTGTACGTCGTCTAGTCCATCAGCAACGGATTCTGGACGTCCCTTCCCAAGAAAAGTCCGATGGAGCCCGAAGGGATGGGAGCCCGGTCGATAGCGGCGTAATAGCAGTACCAGGAGCGTTCGTCTCCTTTGCAAATGCAGCTGGTCCCGGTAAAGAAACCTGAAGCCCATCCGGATTCCGGATTGGACAACAGTTGCCTGGGCTGTCCGAAATGGATGCCGTCCTGGCTAAGGAAAAGCACCAAGGAACTCCCGCTTCCCACCTTGCTGCGGTTCCAATGGGCGGACGAGGCGATCAGGCCGAAACCGTCCTGGCAGGGCAGTACCGAGCAGGGACCGACGCCCATGTTGATGGCCGGGTCGTCGGCGTCGGCGGCAATCACCATCTGGGGATTCCGGTAGGGACCGTCGACCGCAGGGGCCGAGGCTACAGCGACCGAAAGGGGAATCGTCCGTCCCCCTTCCAGCTCGTTCTCCCCCAGGGAAAAGTAGAGCCGCCACTGGCATCCGACCTTGCAGGGCTGGGGATGCCCGACCACCTGGTTCCGCTCCCCTTCCAAGACCACCGTGGCGGAACCCCAGCTACGCAGGTCCTCGGACGCATGGACGCACAGCCGTCTGCCGTCCCTTGCGGTGAAAAGGTACCACCTTCCCATATCGGGAACCACGCAGGGATCCGTGCCCATGACGCTCAACCGGCCTGCCGCATGCCAGGCGATGCCATTGGAAGAAAGGAAGTGCTGGATGCCAATCCAGCTCTGGCAAAACAGATGCCACTTGCCGTCAGGCGAGGAGCCGGGGGAAAGCACGCTCGGACTTCCCAGACGGGGCAGGTACCATCGCTTCTTGAGTACCGGCTCGTCACTGAAGGGAAACCATGCGGCTCTGGCTAGCTCACCGATCGTCATTTATCGTTTCCGACGCTTGAAGAGCGGAGCCATCTTGGACTCCAGATGGAATTTGGCGGTGACCTTCTTCACAATCACGCTGTAGAGGAAGAAACTGCCGGCAATGGAGATGATGAAGCCGAACAATGCCGCAATTGGTGCGGCGGGACTGTCCGCCGGTACGAATTTGGCAATCAGGACAAAACAAACGATGAACAGGACCACCATCAGGACTAGGTTCAGCAGGGTCCCGCAGATCATGAACAATATGGTATTGAGGACCGTCGGCTTGGAGCCGGACTGGTCCTGATTCTGAAGTTTCTCTTCCATGGCGAACTCATCCTTCTTTTGGTTTACTTTACTTTGTTTCCGCAATGTGCACAACAAGGAACGTACCGCTATCCATAGAGGCAAGTGGACCGGCTTCCCGTCATTTCCGCGTGAATTTCCATTTATATGCCTGTTGCACCTCCTCGTTCGGGAAGCGCAGGTAGTACAGCGAGCATGCTTCGTCGTAGCTATCGATGGTCAGGTATCCCGTCTGCAGCAGCAACGCCTGCAGCCTCCCCGGATGTCCCGCATACTGGCGCACATCCGCCACATCGAATGTCTTCAGAGCTGAGGCACCCATCCCGCGGACAAGGTCGTCACGCACGTCAAGGCTCATTGCCTGCTTCACGTCCCACATCAGCTTCATGAGGCCCGTCTCGATCCAGTAGTACCGACACCGGGTTGTACACCATCTCGCTCCCAGGGGAGAAACGGTAACCGCCGTACATCTCCCTCACCTTCGCGAGGTATGCCTCGCGGCTCATTCCTGTATCCTTGATCCCTTGCTCGATAAAGCCGGCAAAGTTCTCTTCCAGCTCCTTCTGCGTGTAGCCCAGCATCGTCCCATACACAGGCGACATGCTCAGATGCTTCAGGTTGTTCAGGCCGGAGAACTCATTCACCATCGCATATCTCGTCACCACCTGGTAGAAGCCGCCAAGCTGCCGCCGCAATTCCTCGACTTCAGGGGAGAAAGCGTTGTCCAGCAGCACCTTGTCGTACTCGTCGACCAGCACGACCACTTTCCCCAGGCAGGACAGTCCGTCAATCAGGTCTGAGAACACGTCGTCGGCATGCTGGGACAGATCGGGTGCCGCAATCCCGTAGGACAAGGCGACTTGCCTCATGGCTTTCTTCAGCCATGCCTCCAAGTCCTCCGCAGTGTTCCTTCCGCAGTTCCCGAAGTCGATGTGGATGATAGGGGAGGTCTTCCAGTCGTAGTCCAGGGAGTCGATGGAAAGACCTTTGAACAGATTCCTCCTCCCCCGGAAGATCGCCTCCAAGGTGGATATGGTCAATGTCCTTCCGAAGCGACGTGGACAGGAGAGGAAATACAGCTTGTCCATTCCCATGACCATTGAAGCCAGATAGGATGTCTTGTCCACGTACACGCACCCCCCTTGCCGAATGACCTCGAACGAGCTGTTCGACGTGATAATTGGTGGTAGTTTTTTGTCCATACTCCAAGACTATCATGGGAGAGCGCTGGTAGCAAACGACGCAAACCTGCAAGGAGCTGTTCCTTACGGAGAATGCCAAGAATGCATTGGTGGCCATCCTCGAGAAACACAGAGACATCGCCACCTGCCCTACCTTGAAGGAGGAGCTGTCGGAACTCTTCAGGATCCGGGGGGGGTGGTGGCGGCATGGAAGAGATGGTTCGAATCGGCCGAGGCGGGCGGGATACCCGCCCTAGCCAACCACGCGAGGCACGGCATCAGCACCGGCAAGCTCGAGGGGGTCAACAACCGGATACAGGTGGCGAAACGGATCGGCTACGGCTACCGGGACGACGATTCCTTCTTCACCACAATCCGTTCCATTCCCATCCCCGATCTCGGCTCCCTATCCCCCAAGAAAACGTGAAGAGCCGGATTTTTTACAATCCTTTCCGAACACGAGCAAAGCAAACTTATCAAGACCCAAGCTGATGTTCACCACATGCACCATCAACAGCCAGCAATGATTTGATTCCCGGCTCGACAGAAAGATTCCAAATGGGAGAGCATGTCCAAGTTCAAGTTCGGCGCACTTTCAAAAGCAAGGCTTTTTCCCAAATCAAGGTTTCGGGGATACCAGAGGAATCCACATATCGTTTGAAGGAAAAATCATCCCGCAAAACCCGCATGCAATCTGAAAATTTATTTCCTTTTCCTGCAACATGTTGTGTCATCGATCAAAACATTTTCCGTTTCTTTGGCACAAACCTCCAAGGACGTCCGTATGTATAGGGTAGGAGGTTGCATATGGATTTTGCAAAAGACGACACCCTCGTCGACGATGAACTGAAGCACCGGCTGATGAGCAAGGAGATCCTCGCCTACATCGCCAGCCAGTTCGTCGACGATTTCGCCACGATGGGATGGAGGCAGGTCCTGCCCTACCTGGAGGACCCCCTGTCGTTCGGCGTCAACCGGGGCGACAGGGAGCGCTCGGACAGGGAGCACGGCAGCATCCGCTACGACAT
>OMYY01000009.1 GCA_900315435.1 uncultured Spirochaetaceae bacterium | reverse complement strand
GCCCGGTCCGGTCATCGCCAAGCTCTACGACACCCTGACCGGCATCCAGATGGGCCGCGTCCGGGCCCCAGAGGGATGGATCCACGAAATCAAGATGGAAAACTGACGCCGTAGACATGCGGAAAGCAGGCTCCCCGGAAAGGGGGCCTGTTTCTGTTTATAGAAATTTATGATGAAAACCCATTGACACGAAGTGCTTTGCGTGGAAGTATTGGATGCAAGGAGTGTTTCTATATGAAAGAACAAGAGATTCCCTACAAAATCTATCTGGGTGAAAACGAGATTCCAAGATATTGGTATAACGTCCGCGCGGTGATGAAGAACAAGCCGGCGCCGTTGCTCAATCCCGGAACCCATCAGCCGATGACATTCGACGAGCTTCGCCATGTCTTCTGCGACGAGCTTGTGAGGCAGGAGCTCGACGAGACGGACGAGCTGATCCCCATTCCGCAGGAAATCCGTGATTTCTACAAGATGTATCGTCCTTCTCCGCTGGTACGCGCCTACTGCCTGGAGAAGCAGCTCGGCACTCCGGCCCACATCTACTACAAGTTCGAGGGAAACAACACCAGTGGCAGCCACAAGCTGAACAGCGCCATCGCCCAGGCGTATTACGCGAAGAAACAGGGACTGAAGGGGGTGACGACCGAGACTGGCGCAGGACAGTGGGGGACGGCCCTTTCGATGGCATGCGCCTACTTCGGCCTTGACTGTCATGTCTTCATGGTCAAGTGCTCCTATGAGCAGAAACCTTTCCGCCGCGAGGTGATGCGGACCTACGGCGCCCGAGTCACTCCGTCGCCTTCGATGACGACCAACGTCGGAAGAAAGATCAACGAGGAGTTCCCCGGAACAAACGGCAGCCTTGGCTGCGCGATCAGCGAGGCGGTGGAGGAAGCGGTCTCCCATGAAGGATACCGGTACGTGCTTGGAAGCGTGCTGAGCCAGGTGTTGCTCCACCAGTCGGTCATCGGCCAGGAGACCATGACGGCACTGGACAAATACGGCGTCACCCCCGACATCATCATCGGTTGCGCCGGTGGCGGTTCCAACCTCGGCGGCCTGATCGCCCCGTTCGTCGGAAGAGAGCTGAAGGGTGGTCCGAAATATCGGATCATCGCGGTCGAGCCGGCGTCCTGCCCGTCGATGACGCGGGGAGTCTACGCCTACGATTTCTGCGATACCGGACATGTCTGCCCATTGGCGAAGATGTACACCCTTGGCAGCGAGTTCATCCCTTCTCCGAACCATGCAGGAGGCCTGCGTTACCATGGCATGGCTTCCATCGTCAGCCAGCTTTACCATGACGGCATCATCGAGGCACGTTCGGTCGAGCAGACTTCGGTCTTCAAGGCTGCCGAATTCTTCGCGAGAGTGGAAGGTATCCTTCCCGCTCCAGAGTCCAGCCACGCCATCAGGGTCGCGATCGACGAGGCCCTGAAGTGCAAGGAGACCGGCGAGGCGAAGAACATTGTCTTCGGCCTGACCGGTACCGGATACTTCGACATGGTCGCCTACCAGCAGTTCAACGATGGCGCCATGAAGGACTTCATCCCGACCGATGCCGATTTGGAGAAGTCGATCAGCCAGATTCCCCATTTCCCAGGTAACCTTGCCTGAGAGCGGGCCAGGAGGCAAAGCAAGAGGCCGGTACCGTTTTGGCGCCGGCCTCGACTTGTCCTTTTTCCTGAGTCCTTACGCTTTTTCCCAGACCAGCCTGGTGAAGCGTTCGATCTCTTCCTTGGTCCGGGCATGAAGGATGAAGAACTCGTTGCCCAGGTCATCGGCAATCGCCTCGGGCATCCGCTCGTGCATCGCCACATGGCCCTGGCAGGCGGCAAGCACCTCGTCCGAGCTGTAGCGGTAGTGGAAACGGTCCCGCCTGCTCAGGTACAGGCAGAAATGGTCGTCCCCGCCAGGCCGCTTCCGGTTCTCGTCGAAGCAGACCATGTCGGCCCATATCTCGTAGACATCGGTCGAGTGCGCCCAGTCCATCATGTCCGGAGTGTATCCGCCGGCAGGACGCATGTTGACCTCAAGCCCGATGAAATCCCCCTTTCTGCCAAGTCCTTTCTTGTCGGCGTCCAGACGGAAGAACTCGAAGTGGATGAACCGGCTCTTGACACCGAAGGCCTTCAGCGTGGCCCTGCCGCGCCGCCGCAACTGGGAGGGGACGTTCTTCAGCACGCAGTAGGAGAGCTCGAGCTGTCCATGGACGATCTCCATCATCGAAGGCGGGAATACCGACGAGGACTCGAAAAGGACCTCTCCCTTGCTGTTGACGATCGCGTCGTAGGAATAGATCGAGCCGCTGACAAATTCCTCCATGACGTAGCTCTGTCCGTCCTTGTCCTTGAAGAACCGGACCAGCTCGTCGTCGCAGGAGAGCTTGTAGGTATGGTTCGCCCCGACCCCGACATCCGGTTTGACGATGACGGGATACGAGACCCGGCCGATGAAGCGTCTGGCCGACTCGATGTCGGTCACCATGCTCTGGCGGGCGGTGGGAACCCCAGCCAGCCTGTAGAAACGCTTCATGGCGCTCTTCTGCTTGTAGTCGCTGATTTCCCCGGCACCGACGCCGGTAGTCACATGGAAATCGGTGCGGAGCCTGGCATCCGTTTCCAGCCAGAACTCGTTGTTGCTCTCTATCCAGTCGATTTTTCCGTACTTCCAGGCAAAGAAGGCTACCGCCTTGTACATGTCAGGGTAGTTCTGCATGTTGGGCACATAGTAGTAGTCGTCCAGCGAGGAACGGACTTCCCCGGGGAGCGAGCCCTGCGGGCAGTCCCCAATTCCGAGGACGATGGCGCCATTCTGGCGGAGCCGTTGGCAGAACTGCCAGTAGGTGTGGGGAAAGTGCGGGGAGATGAAGATCACGTTCATTGCAGTGCCTCCAGCATGAAGGGAAGGAAGTAGACGACCTGTTTCTTCCACCAAGGCCAGTCATGGTTGACGTCGGAACCCCAGTAGTCGATCCAAGCGGGGACGCCCAGCCGCACAAGCTGCGTCTCGAGGTCGCGGGTGGTACGGACGCCCTCGTCTTCCCAAGCGCCCTGTCCGACGCAGACGACGATCTGGCTCTTCTGGTAGAGCTTCACGTAGGGATGGTTCTTCGGCATGCCCCTGAGATAGGCAAGAGGAGCGTTGTCGTAGAGCGTCTTGTCCATCCAGTCGCCGAAGAAGACGTTGGTGTCGTACACCCCGCTTAGGGCGAGGCAGCCTCCGAACAGGTCCGGGCGACGGAGGAAGGTATTGACCGAGTGGTTGGCACCCATGCTGCAGCCAGTGGCGACCGGACGCCGCTTTCCATCGATGCGCGGCACCACATCCTCGCAGACCGACTGGAAGTAAGCCTCCTGCACCTGCGCGCGGCGGCTCTTGTCGCCATTGGTGTCCGACCAGCTTTCCTGGTCGACCGAGTCGATGCAGTAGAGCCTGACCGCCCCGTTCTCGATGAAGGGGCGAAGTACCTCGATCATTCCGAAGTCTTCCCATTGTCCCGCCTTGCCGTCCTGGGTGGGGAAGACCAGGAATGGATAGCCCTTCGACCCATAGGTGATCAGCTGCATATCCCTTTGCAGCCGTCTGCTGTAATACCAAGCATGTGTGACCTGCATGAGTACCTCCTGTCAGTCAACCAGTTTCGCGATGTCCGGGAACAGCGCGAGGCTCCGTTTCAAGATGCCCTTCATCTGGGCGATGGCGACTCCGTAGTTGGTCATCGGGACCCCCTCGGCCTGGGCCATGCGCATGCGGTACTGCACCTCTTTGGCGTTCAGCATGCAGCCGCCGCAGTGGATGACCACTCGGTAACGGGAAAGATCTTCGGGAAATCCGGTTCCCGAAGAGGTCTCGATATGCAGCTGCTTGCCTGTGTGCTGGAAAAGCCATCTGGGTATCTTCACCGTGCCGATATCCATGCACTGGCGGTGGTGGGTGCACCCTTCGCTGATCAGGACGGTATCCCCGTCCTGCAGGCGCTCCAAGGCGACCACGCCTTCGACAGCCTGCCTGAGGAACCCCTTGTAGCGTGCCATCAAGATGGAAAAGGAGGTGAGGGGGATGTCCAGCGGGGTGTCTTTCGCGACCCGTTCGAAGGCCTGGCTGTCAGTGATCACCATGGCGGGTTTTTCCCGCAGGTTGCCCAGAGCGTGGCGGAGCTGGTCCTCGACCACGACGACACAGCAGCAATCCGCCTCGAGCACATCCCTGATCGCCTGCTGCTGGGGCAAGATCATCCGTCCCTTCGGGGCGGAACTGTCGATAGGAGTGACCAGCACCACCGTTTGTCCCGCACGGAGCAGGTCTCTGACCAGCGGCTTGTCGATCTCCCCGCTGCCACCGAGGTGGCCGATCGCCTCCTTCAGTTCCTGGATGCCTTCTCCGGTGGTGGCGCTTGCCCAGACGGTGTGGGAGAGGGAGGGATGGGGTGCCTGCACCAGATCCATCTTGTTTTGTACGACCAGGTAGGGGAGCGCTCTCTGCTCGAAGAGCGAGACCAGCTCCTTTTCCGCCTGCGTGAAGGCTGTGGTGGCGTCGTGGACCAGGATGGCGATATCGCAGCGGGCCAGCACCCTGCGGGTGCGCCTGACGCGTTCCTCGCCCAAGGCGCTTTCGTCGTCCAGTCCTGGAGTATCGATGATGACGACCGGACCGAGGGGAAGCAGTTCCATCGTCTTGGATACCGGGTCGGTCGTGGTACCCCTGTTCTGGCTGACGATGGCCATCTCCTGGCCGGTGATCGCGTTGACCACGCTGGATTTGCCAGCGTTGCAAAGTCCGAAAAATCCAATATGTGTCCGTATCGCCGCGGGCGTGAAATTGAGTGACATGGGTTCCTCTTTCGCGATTATCTTAGCACGATTGGCCTTTTGTCCACACTTGAATGTACGGAAAAAGTGTGGATATAATCAAAAAATGCCGCAACATCAGGGTTTTGCCCGCTATCAGGAAGCTACCAGGATTCCCAAAGGTTTTCCCGCATATCTCCTCTCTCTCAACATGCAACGAGCCGCCTTCGTCGGACCTCTCACCTTTGCCTTCGAGGCATTGATGATGGCGATTCTCCTGGTTTCCCGTCATCTACCGATGGTGAGTCCTTTCTACAAGAGCACCTCCTGGCTTGTGGGCCACCTGATAAGCTATGCCGTGGTGATGGTGGCGAGCCTGTGGCTTTCCGTCGTCTCCCGCCGTTTCCAGGACGGAAGGACGGAAGGGAACAGCGCGCAGGTCACGCTGGTGGGGTACCTGTTCGTTTGCCTTGCTTTCGGGGTCTATGTCTCCGGTTGCGATTACCAGTGGGGCGGACAGGCGACCACCTTCGTGCTGATGGACATCATCGCCTCTTGCCCCCATTGCTTGAGGCGGTATTGTGCACATCGGCCTTCCTGTGCTTCGGCGCGGCCATGTTCTATCCCGGCCTTCCCCACGAGGGCGATGTGCTGAACTACGTGATCCTCTATCTGGGCTTCCTGCTTTTCGGCCTGGTCCACTGGAGGGAACAATATCGTTTTTATGGGGCACGCCAGCGGGTGGAGCAGGTTGAGGCGCAGTTGTCCGGGCAGTCGATCTACGACAGTGAAAGCAGGATGAAGAACCATCTCGCCCTGAAAAGGGACTACGCCCAGTATATCAGCCATCTCCTCAGCGCCGTGGCGATCCACATCCACAGCCCTCTGGATCCTCTGGTCCTTCCCCTGTTCGCGGAGGGCCTGGTGCGGGCCTTCCGCAAACCCGCCTGCTACCGCATGGGCAAGCAGGAATTCCTGGTAATGCTGCCAGAGGTCTCGGAGAAACAGGCCTCGGCGATGATCCGCGACTGGCAGGTGGGAGTCAGGACGCTGATGGACGAGAGCGGGGTGGAGGAGTTCCACTTCGTCTGCTCGCTGCATACCTCCCGGCCCGCGACCCTGGAGGAATGCGTGATGATGGTCGACAGCGCCTTCGCCGAGGCGCGCGCCCGGTAGTTGCCGAAGGGGGGCGAAAAGCCGATACTGGTGTCATGCCAGAGATTTCCATCATCGCGCGGATCCATACCGATTTCGCCACCAAGTTCGGAGTTCCGCGACAAAGCGGCCTGGTCGACGATCTGGAGGGCCGCATCGTCTTCGAGCGCGAATTCCGTCGGAGCGACGCCCTCCGAGGCATTGACCGTTTCAGCCATCTTTGGCTGATCTGGCAGTTCTCCGAGACGCTCCGTACAAACTGGTCTCCCACCGTGCGGCCGCCTCGCCTGGGCGGGAATGCCCGTCTGGGGGTCTTCGCCACAAGGTCCCCCTTCCGACCCAATGGGCTGGCTCTCTCCTCGGTGCGTCTCCAGCGGGTGGAGTGGGATACCCCCGAGGGAGCGGTCCTTGTGGTTCGCGGGGCCGACCTGATGGATGGGACCCCGATTTTCGACATCAAGCCCTATCTGCCCTATACCGACATCCATCCGGACGCCACCGGAGGCTTCACCGACCAAGTGGAACGCGGATTGCTCGAGGTCGCGATTCCCGATGGCCTGCTGGCCAAGGTGCCCGAGGAGAAACGGAAAGCTTTGGCTGGGGTGCTTGCCCAGGATCCAAGGCCGAGCTACCAGCACGACCCCTGTCGGCTGTACGGCATGGAGTTCGCAGGCATGCAGGTGCGCTTCCGTGTCGAGGGAAATCGCCTTGAGGTCGTGGAGATCGCTCAAAGCATCTCGTAGAGCCGTTTCCTTGTCTTGAAATAGTAGCCGTATTCGAAGACCAGCATGGCGCTCCAGCCGCCAAGACAAGCCCATGCCTCGCCGACGATGCCCATCTGCGGGACCCAGAGGAACACCAGGACGGTGCGGATGGAAATCTGGATCAAGGTGGAGTAAAGGGTCAGCTTCATGTTGCCCACGCCCCGGAAAAACCCCTGGATCGCGTTGGTCAGGCAGGGCATGATGTAGAAGAACGCCTTGACTGCGAGGTAGTCGACGACCATGCGGATCATCTCCGTGCTTCCGGTCGGGGTCAACAGCAGGGCTACCGGCCGTTTGAGCAGCAGGATGGCGACACAAATGATCGGGAAATAGGCCACGGCCAGCTCCATGCCCTCGCGGAATGTCTGCCGGACCCGTTCCCTCTTGCGCGCGCCGTGGTTCTGGGCGGCGCAGGTCATGATGCTGTGTCCGATCGACTGGGCGGGAATGCACCCGAAATCATCGACGCGGCAGACGGCGTTGAAGGCGCCCATGGCGATGATGCCCTGGCTGTTGATCACGCTCTGGATCAAGAGCTTGCCAACCGGCTGGGCCGCCTGCTGCAAGGCGGTCAGAAGGCCGTTTTGCAACGTGGCCGCCAACAGCTTGTGGTCTACCACCCACTGCCCGCGTCCTACCTGCAGGGCCTTGATATGGCGGGAGACGTAGCGCATGCACAGCAAGGCGCTGAGCGCCTGGCTGATGACGGTGGCGATGCCGGCACCGATGACACCCCATCCAAAGAACGCCACGAACAGGACGTCAAGCAGGATGTTCAGGGTTGCGGCGAACCCGAGGAAGGCCACCGGGGTCTTGGAATCCCCGATGGAGCGGAGGGCGGCAGTCCACAGGTTGTACTGGAAGGTGAAGAGAAAGCCGACAAAGACGATCCTCAGGTAGGTGACCGCCAAGCCTGCCGCCTCGCTGGGGACGTTGATCCAGCGGATGATGTCCGGAGAGAGCAGGAACCCAAGCACGAAAACGGCCAGGCTGGTCCAAAATCCAAAAAGGATCGTGGTGGAGAATTCCCGTTTCAGGGTGGTTTCGTCCTTCGCCCCGTAGTACTCGCTCATCAGCACACCGGCACCGATGGACAGCCCGGAGACTCCGAGGATGACGATGGTCATGATCGGGTTGGCGGTACTGACCGCCGCCAAGGCGTCGGCGCCGACAAACTTCCCGATCACGATCGAATCGACGGCGTTGTAGGTGAGCTGGAGCAGGTTCCCCAGCACCATGGGGACCGCATAGGAGAGCAGATGCCCCTTGATGCTTCCCTCTGTCATGTCGCGCATAGCACACTCCCGTGGGCATTCTATCCAAAAGCCTTCCCGAAGGGGAAGGGAGGACGGCTTTCAGGCATTCTCGGCCTTTTCTCCCAGCTCCAGCCACCGCTTTTCCATCGCCTCGAGCTCCTTGCCAACCTGTTCGTACTTCGCAGTACGTTCCGCAAGGGTTCCGAGCGCTGTCGTTCCCGCGGTGGCAAAGCTGGCTTCTAGTTCGTCTCTGAGCTTGGTGGCCTCGTCGATTTTCGGGCCAAGCTCATCGAATTCCCTTTGCTCGCGGAAGGAAAGACCCTTCTTCTCGGCGTGGACGCGCTCCCGTGGAAGCGCAAGCGTCTCCTTCTGCTTTGCCCGTTGCTTGGCTGCGCGCTCCTCGGCTTCATAATCGCTGTAGCAGCCTTCGTACGGGTGGACAAGCCTGTCGGCTTCGCCGAGGACGAAGAGTTTGGTGCAGGTCTGGTCGAGGAAGGCACGGTCGTGGCTGACGACCAGGACGCAGCCGGAGAAGTCGCGGATGTATTGCTCGAGGTTCTCCATCGTCTCCAGGTCCAAGTCGTTGGTCGGCTCGTCGAGCAACAGGAAATTAGGGTTGGAGAGCAACCTGCTGACCAGGTACAGGCGCCGTTGCTCGCCACCAGAGAGGGAAGAAATCACCTGGCGTTGCATGACGGGAGGAAATCCGAAGATTTCCAGGAATCTGCCAGGAGAGACGATCTCGTCCTTGCTCAGCCTGATCCGCTCGGCGATGTCGCTGACGTATTCGGTGATGGTCTTTCCCAGAGGAAGTTCCCGGCTTTTCTGGTCGTAGTAGGCGAAGGTGGTGTTGACTCCGACCTCAAGCTTTCCCGCATCAGGAGCGGTCCTGCCCACGATGATGTCCATCATCGTGCTTTTGCCCGCCCCGTTCGGCCCGACCAGGCCGATCCGGTCTCCGGGAAGGAAGTCATAGCTGAAATCCTTGAAGAGAGTGGTTTCCCCATAGCCTTTGGACAGATGCTCGATCTGGAGGATCTTCTTTCCAAGCCGGCGTTCCTGGCTGGCGAACCGGCGTTGCGCCTCGTGCCCGACGGAGCGGACCTTTCCCTGCATTTCCTGGATGTGCGCGATGCGTCCTTGTTGCTTGGTGGTGCGCGCCTTGGCCCCGTGGCCGAGCCAGTCCAACTCCCGCCTCAGAATGTTCTTCAGCCGCGCCTGTTCTTTCTTCTGGTCCTCCAGGCGGGCCTCCTTCCGCTCCAGGTAGGATGCGAAGGAGCCTGGATGGTAGAAGATGGTGCCTTCGTCCAGCTCGAGAATGCTTGTGGCCACCGTGTCCAGGAAGTAACGGTCGTGGGTGACGACAAGCACCGTCTCTTTGCCATTGTGGATCCGGTTCTCCAGCCATTCGATGGTAGGGATATCCAGATGGTTGGTCGGCTCGTCAAGCAGCAGGAGGTTGGCCTTTGCCGCCATCAGGCGGGCAAGTGCCGCTTTTTTCAATTGTCCCCCGGAAAGCTCCGCCATCGGCTGGCTGTAGTCGAAGATTTCCAGCTCGCCAAGCAGGGCGTGATAGTCGTTTTCCAGATTCCAGCAGTCCAGCCCGTCCAAAGCGGAGGAGGGGACCGGCTCGTGGTTGAGCTCTCTGCGTCGTAGCTCGATGCGTTTTCCTTCGCCTTCGAAGAGGAAGGAATCGACGCAGGCTCCCTCATGGAACGAGATGTGCTGGGGGAGGGTGGCGATGTCGCACTCCCGCGCCATGCTGACAAGCCCCTCGTCTGCAGGCAGCTTTTTCCCAAGGACCTTGAGCAACGTCGATTTGCCCGCTCCATTTCGTCCGACCACACCCACGTGTTCCCCGCTGTCCAGCCCGAAGCTGACGTCAGAAAAGAGCGGTACTTCCCTGACCGTCTTGGAGAGGTGCTCTACTGAAAGGATATTCATGTCCTCCAGCATACAGGGAAGATGAGGAAAGAGACAAGAAAGGGGAATGTCAAGATAGCGGTCCGACACCTCTTGCTCTTTGGACCCCTTCCTGTAACGCATGGTGCCAGCATCAGAGAAACATCCTTTACGAAAGACGGAAAGGAAAAAACGGGAAGCCGGGAAAATCCGGTTTTCCCTATCGATGTGAACTGGCAGGACGTGGATTAGACACAGTCTGCCATGAATTCGGTACGGGCCTCCTTGATTGCATCCGGGATATTCTTTTTCCCCGTCACAATGCTTTGCACGGCGGCTCCGAGGATTTGTTCGAATCTATGTGTTGTATATCGTGGGCTTTGTCCTGCTTGCCTGCGTTTTCCTTCCTTGAGATAGGAGCGCAGAGATTCGAGCCAAGGATAGGCATGAGGAAGTTCCGTGTTTTCATAGACGCACGTGCTATCGATGAAACCGCCCAAAGATGTGACGAGCGATGCGATGCGGGGGCTGTAGAGCCAAGAGAGGAACGTGAGCGTTTCCTTGAGATGCGCGCACCCCTTCCCAATTCCAACGATACCTCCGCCGAGAAGGGGCTTTTTTCCTGGCAGTCGAGCAAAACCAATCCGGCCATTGACTGCGCTGGCGTCAAGAGTTACGAGGTACGACGCATAATTTGAATAGACGGAAACCATGGCAACCTTTCCATCGATGAAATCCTGCATCGCGATATCCCACCAGCCATTCGTGTTTTTTGCGCTGATGGTGAACGAAGCGAGATAGTCGCTCATGCCTTTCTGCAGAAGAGCCTCGTCGCCGAAAGCCGTTCCTCCGGTTGGCACCCATCCGAGCGCGTCGAGCCGTGGAAGAATATCGCAGCCACAGATTTGCGGAGAAGAGCAAGAACAGACTGTTCCGAACTCGGTCGGCGAATTCGGGTTGCAGGAACGGGTAAAAAACTGTGAGATACGATCGAAGGCTTCGTACGTTGCCGGGGGTTTCAGATCGTATCCCGTCATCTCTTTGAATTGACGCTTGATGAGCACATTCTCAAAGAGGTCTTTCCGGTAAAACAGCATCTGCACGCTGATGTCCAACGGCAACGTGTAAGGTGTTCCGTTCACGGAAAGGAATTCATCCGGCAAAGGCTTGTCGAGCGTTTTGAAAACAGATAGGAAGGGTTCGGAGAGAAAATCGAGCGGACGCAGGACGAGGGGGCCGACATCAGGGAGGTATGCCATGTCCAGGCGGATGATGTCGGTATCCCCGCATTCCTGCTTACCTTCAAGAAGTTTGCGGTTAAGGGTTCTTGCGTCATAATCATCGATGATGACGGAGATTCCGGTTTCTCGTGTAAAAGAAGGAAGAATGAGTTTTAACGCTTCAGTCGTAGGGCTCTTCAGCGTGAGGAAACGGATACTCTTTTCTCGTCTTTGCGCCTCTCGCTTCTGCAATGCCGGAGCGAAACCATCAGATGGAATAATGGTCCGGGTCGTCGTGGACGCGCCGCTGAGGATTCGTTCGACGATCCGTTTTCCGCAAAGACGATAGTTGAGGCGGAATGGTCTCATGTCCTGGTCGCGGGCACCTTCTGGAAACGAGGTGCTTTTACCGGAGAGGAAAAAAATCCGTGTATGGTTTCCTTCTCCCTTGTCCTGGTAATACAAAGCTTCGCGAAGGGCTCTAGCCGCTTGGACGGAGGAAGCGAAGATCGCGTCAAAATGTCTTGTGGCGCAAAGAGGGAATGCGCCACGGATTTCCCGTCCCGTGGAGAATGAGAACGATTCCCACGAGGCTGAACGTGCGGTGAGCGCGCTAGCGATGCCATCGCCAAAGGCTTTTTCGTCCGAGAAACGAGTATCACCGCGGAACAGGGCGAAAGACCGGCAATTTTGGTTCCAAGCTTCCTCCGCAAGGGCTTTTCCCGCGGCAAAGAAATCGAATCCGAAATAGGAAAAAGGTTCCTTTCGTTCCTGAGCCGTTCTGAACGCGAGATAGAGCGGTATGGAATCTGGGCGGCATGGGGGGCCTCCTGGCGTGCAGGAAGCGAGGATGACGGCCAAAGGCTTCATCGGCACAAGCTTGTCCAGGATGGCCTTTTCTTCCATCGGGTCGTTGTCGGAGGAAATGCAGAAAAGCTCCTTTCCCGCAACACGCGCGGACTCTGCGACGCCTTCCATCAGCTCGTGGTAACGTTCTTCCGAGAAATCCGGCGTGATGACGTAGATGCGGTTTGAGCGGCCTTTCCTCAGATCCTTTGCCTGGGTGTTCGTCACGTATCCCAGTTGTTTCGCCGCCTCTTCCACCTTGTGAATTTTTGCCGCGCTCACGTTGCTCTTTCCGTTGAGGACGTTGCTCACCGTTCCGTAGGAAACGCCGGCAAGTTTCGCGATGTCTTTGAATGTTGCCATGAAAATGCTCTCTGTTCCTTTATACCACAGCTGTCAACCACAAAATGTATCGCAATGTATCGATAAAGTCAGCCACGGCCCCATGGTTGTTGTCAGAGACGATGGAGGTAGCAATCCGTTTCAATTCCTCAATCACCGCACTGACACCCGTTTCCTGGAAAAGCTCGATGTCGTTGTAATAGTCTCCAATGGCGCAACAGGTTCGATTGGGAAACAGGGTATCCTGTAGGTATGACAACATCGACCCATTGCTTGCCTGTTTCGGGAGTATCCCAAGGAATACTGGTGAAGAGAAGACTGCGCGGTTTTCCTCCCTGATTTCCTTTCGGATGCCAGCTCGTTCCGCATGAGTCCCGACGAGCATCATTTTCAACCATGGAACCTGGTTCGCGACTTCGATCGAGATGAAAACCGCGGCTGATGGGACGCGGTCCATTTCGGGTCCGATAGGCTCTCCGGAGACACGATGCCTGTATGTTCCGTGTCGTACCCATGGACATTCACGGAGGGATGCCGGAGAAGACGTATCCGCGCAATGCGTAATGCCGCGTGTTGTTCCAGTTCCTCTGTCTTCCATACCCGGCGCCCTGCAGTGTCATGAACCAATGAACCATTCAGGAACATGGAGGGCATGCCGGGCCGGAGGGTCCCCGACAGCGAAAGCGTGTTGGCTGGGGACCGACCGGTGGAAATGCCGAACAACCCGCCATGCTCCATGAATGCGTCCAGTCGGGGAAGATTGGTTTCCTCAATCCGGGAAGACGAGGAAAACAAGGTTCCGTCCAGATCCGACATGAGAAAATATCGTCCACATCTCGTACTGTCCATCAGATGCTCCTAGTTCTGCTGTACGGCTGTCGCGATTTTCTTTTTTCGTCGCGCAGACGGATCCCTGCGGGAGAACCAGATGGCAAAGGCGGAGATGACCATGAGGACAACCGAATAGACAAGTCCCATCGCGACCGCGTCGACTGTTGCCGTCTGGTCCGTCGCGTCCTTGATGATGATTCCGAGCGGTTTCAAGCGTGGCGAATAGAGAAATACGGACATGTCGTAATCGGACAGCAGATTGTTGAAGTTCAGGACGATGACCGATGACACCACTGGCATGATGTACGGGATAATGATCTGGGCCATGATGCGGACCTGTCCCGCGCCCATAGTCTTCGCGGCTTCCTCCATGTCGTCATTGATGCCGAAGAACGCGGCGCGGATCATGCGGAAGGAAAATGGAAGCTTGACGATGACATAGCCGATGAGCAGAAGCACGGCAGTGCCGACGAGTACCCTGTTGCCTACAAGGATTCTCCGGACATCAAAAGACAGCATGAGCGAAAGGGCGATCAAGGTGCTCGGAAGCAACCACGGAATCAGGACGCTGTATTCCCAAAGTGCTTTGAAACGGCTTTTCCCCTTGATGACGATACGGGCGACAATGATGGAAATGAGGCTCACGATGACTGCCGCCGCCAGTGAATAACAGATGCTTACGAGATACGGTTTGAAAGCGGACATCTTCGTGAAGAGATTCTTGTAGTTCTGAAGAGTGAAGCACCCTTTGGCGAGGACGCCCGTCTTTACAGCAAGTCCGTTCGTAAAGGAGAAAAGAACGACGCAGAAGATGGGAAGAACGTAGATGACGAACATGATCCAGGCAAGCGCGTTGATGATGACGGCAGACACCGGGTTTTGGATTTTCTGCTTCTGAAGTTTCGTCTTCGTCTTGGACAGAGACATGTAGGTACCATGTTTTTCCAATTGGTTGAGGATTGTCATGAGAATGATGGTCGTGCATCCCAGCAGGACGGCGAGAAACGCCGAAATGTCACGGGAACGAGGAGACTGGGCGAACATGACGATCATCGGGTTGATGGTCTGGAAATTGTCTCCTCCCAGAACGAGAGGGGCGGAGAGAGCGCTCATGCCGGTCAGAAACGTGAGTACGGTGATGGCGAAATAACTCGGCTTCAAGATGGGAAGGACGATTTTGAAAAAGATTTTTGCCCCAGAGGCGCCCATGGAGCGGCCGGCTTCGATGATATTGCCGTCGATGTTCTTGATGGCGCTGGAGAGGAACATCAAATGGTTTTGCGTGCAGGCGAACGTCATCAGAAAAGCGACGGCTCCATAGCCCATAAACCAGTTGGGGTTCCAGTTCGGGAAGATCTTCAGCAGCAGGTTCGTGACAAAGCCTGCTTTCCCATAGACAAATTTGTATCCCATCGCGAGCGTGATTTGTCCATAGATGAGGGGTGTCATGTATGCGAGGCGGAGCATTTTCGATCCTTTGATGTCCCAATAATCCATGATCAGGACAGCCAAAGTCCCGGAAAGATTGACCGAGACAATCATCGTCAAGGCAAGAAGGAGGCTATTCTTGATGCTCCTCATTGCTTTGGGCGAGGAAAAAACACGCCGTACCGCGGAGAACGAAAGATGGCCGTCCTTGACAAAGACGATGCCGAACATACTGATGATGGGAAACAAAATGAAGGTAATGATCAGGTAGGCGAGGAGTAATTTGGTGAGGATGCTTCCGATGTTCGGGCGCTGTTTGCTCATGGAAATGGTCATGTCTCAAGCCTCCGCATGGTACTGCAAGACATCTTCTGGATTGAAAGAGAGGAAAAGGTCCTTGCCTGTTTGTGGGACCGCGCTCCCGTCGTTGAGTTCCAGGAATTTGATGGTCTGGCCATCGTAATCCAACGTGTATTTCGTCGTCGACCCGTCGAATTCCGATGACAAGACTTTCGTTCTCAGGACAATGCCGTCCGCATTTTCTCTGACGCGGTGCATGCGTTCTATTCGGATGAACGCATCTGTCGACGCGTCTAGAGGAATGTGGTAGCGCTCGATGAGACGGCTCACCACCTGTTGGGAGAAATGATTGATGTCGCCGATGAACCCGCAGACGAATCGGGATGAGGATTTGTTGTATATTTCGTATGGTGTGCCGACCTGCTCTATGGCTCCATTGCGGAAAACCGCGATGCGGTCGGAAAGGGTTAGGGCCTCTGTCTGGTCGTGAGTGACATAGAGCGTGGTGATTTGCAAGCGGCTTTGGAGCGCTTTGATCTCCGCCCGCAATTCGACCCGAAGCTTCGCGTCAAGGTTGGAGAGCGGTTCGTCGAGACAGAGAATGCGGGGCTCGAGGACGATGGCGCGTGCCAAAGCGACCCGTTGCTGCTGTCCGCCTGAAAGCTCCGAGACACCGCGGGAAAGTTGCTCCGGGGTGATGGACACGGTCTCGGCTACTTTCCGCACTTTTTGGTCGATGACATCTTTTGGCAGTTTTTTCACCTTGAGACCGAAGGCCAGGTTTTCATAGACCGTCATGGTCGGGAAGAGGGCATAGCTTTGGAAGACCATGCCGATACGCCTTTTCTCCGCGCTGAAGGATGTCACATCCTTCCCATCGATGATGACGGCGCCTTTGGAGGGTTGGATGAACCCTGCCAGACATCGTAACGTCGTGGTTTTACCACAACCGGAAGGGCCAAGGAACGTAAAGAATTCCCCGTCGTGAATGGTCAGATTAAGTTTTTTTATGGCGGTGAAATCGCCATATTTGATTTCGATATCCTTTAGTTCAATCATGTTGGTGCCTCTTCTCCGAATGAAAGGAAAACGGGCTGTCCCGAAAGAACTTCGAGGCAGCCTCATGGGTTGCCGTTTTGCGCGGCAACCCTAGGTAGTACCGATTAGAGGAACTCGAGTTCGACTTTCTCGACCCATGCGTCAAGATGTTCAGAAACCCAAGTCCAGTCCATCGGTTGCGCCTTGCACGCGTTGGCAAACGCCTTTACGTCTTCCGATGCGGTTGCCAAAGCTTTCGGTTGCGCGGGAATGGTCCCGAACTTCTGACACCATTCTGCCTGGATTTCCGCCGAACCAAACCAGTCGACGAATGCCTTTGCCAACGCGGGATGCTTGGACGATTTCAGAATGCCGACCTGCTCGACGACATACGGCTCGCCTTCCTCGGGAAGAACGATTCCGAAGGTCGTGTTCCTTTCCTTTTGGTACTGGATGACGCCGCTGCCCCACATCTCGCTCACGGGCATGGAGCCATCGACGAGAGAGCCGACATAGTCTTCTCCATGGATCTCTACATGGGCGTTCTGGTACAACGCCTTGATGAAATCCCATCCTTCCTGCGAAACGCCTTCAACTCCCTTGTCGTCACGGAAACGGGTGCAGAGACCGGCAAGCATGGTCTGCGCGGTACCTCCCGCAAGCCTGAGCATGGTGAACCGATTCTTGAACGAAGGATTGAGAAGA
Organism: uncultured Spirochaetaceae bacterium; assembly: GCA_900315435.1. Taxonomy (GTDB): domain Bacteria; phylum Spirochaetota; class Spirochaetia; order Sphaerochaetales; family Sphaerochaetaceae; genus RUG023. Next base: position 58,733 of record OMYY01000009.1, on the reverse strand, counting down.
TCATCCCACTTCTTGGGCGGGTCAGGCATGTCTTTGTTGTAGATGAGCACCAATGGCTGGGCGACAATCGGGAAGAATGTCTCGTTGTCTCCAAGACTGGTGTCGACCTGCCCGGCCCAAGACGGGCGATAGGGAAGGAGCAGGTCTTCGTTCTTGATCTGATACCACTTCAGGGAGTTGAGGCCATAGATGACGTCAACCACCGGATTGTTCTTTTCCGCCAATACGCGGTTGGTGATTTCTCCCGCGCCGCCAGAGACGATGGTGAGCTTGAAGCCCTCTTTGGCTGCCCTTTCCGTGAGCCATTCGGCCCTTCCGCTACTGCCGGAGTTGGTATAGATTACCAATTCCTGAGAGTAGTCGACAGATTCCTCTGTCTTTGACGCGGCTGCCGATGGCGCGTTTTCTTTTGAGCCGTTTGCGAATACGAGTGCGGGGATGAGCGACGCCAGCACCAGAGCCAAGGTGATTCTTTTTTTCATGTTGTCCTCCTTGTGGATCAAACTTTTTTCGTTTTGAGATACGCGTACAGTAAACCCGGCCAGTCGGTTTGCAGGATATCGAAACCCATAGCCCGCAACTTGCCCCAACCGGCATCCGGTCCTTCGCTGATGGAAAGGTTGTCGTCGAGGAATCCCGAAATCGACTTGTCATCCCAGAGCGTGAGGGCGTTGACCCAGGTCAACACATGCTTGGCATGCAGGCTGTCGATGAAAGCGGGGGAAACGACGGGATTGGAAAGGTCGTCGAAAACGAATTCCGCAGCCACGACATTGATGTTCCTTCTTTCCGTCTTTTCCCATTCGTCGACATTGCGTATGATCGGCATGAACATGATGTCGGATCCGCTCTGCTCAAGGATGTCGAGGTATTTGTCCTCCGGTGGAGCTTTCAGGATGATTTGGTCCTCCATATGGAAACCGGACAGGAGGGTGATGGCATCGGGCCAATAAAACCAAGACCGGTCGATGTTGATAAAGCATGTATTGCGGAAACGAGGAAGGATATCCGCGACCCGCTCCAGTTTTTGGTGGACCATCCGATTTTGCAATGAGTTGTAGCAATGATATGTTTCAATCTCCGCCGAACTGCAGGTACGGATGTCCTTGTCCATATGCAGAAGATGTTTCTCTTCCCCGTTATGGACGGCAAAGAAGACACCATCGGTGCTTTCCACGACATCCATCTCGATGCAGTCAGCTCCTCCCATGAGGGCGGTTTTATAGGCAAGAGTCGTATTCTGGATGACAGAGCCCCCCATGGCGCCACGATGGGCAGCCACGAGCGCTGCTTTCTTTTTCCTTGCAGCTAAAAGCTTTTCATTGTGCCTTGTGTACATGTATTCCACCTTTGATACGTATCAGTATAAAGGTGTTTTGATACGTGTCAACAAGTTTTTTATCCCTTTGCGCCTGTGGGATGCCAGCGTCCATGCTGAGGGCGGAGAAGGGTCGCATGATGGTGAAATGGCGTGTCGCCCAAGGAGAAGAAGGGTTTCCTTGGGCGAACGGGGAAAACGGCAGGGGAGCTGTCGCGATACAGTCCCCTGGGGATTATTTGGTTTGAAGTGCTTCTTTGATTTGCTGCTCCGCCCGTTCCTTGTCAAAGCGCGCCAGCTGGTTCGCCAGCGTCTTCGGGTCGTCGTACTTGCGCTCCCTGCGGGAGTTGAAAAGCGAGTAGAGGACCGGGGAAAGATACAGGGTGAGGAAGGCGCCGCTGATCAGGCCACCGAAAAAGGTCAGCGCGATCGGTTGCATCATCTCCGCGCCGTCGCCGGGGAAGAAGGCCATGGGCACCATACCCAGCACGGTGGTCAGCGTCGTCATCAGAATCGGCCTGAGCCTGAGCCGTGCCGATTCGATACAGGCCTGCCGCACCGGCACATGCTTGCGCACCCGCCGGTTGATCGTGTCGACCAGGACGATGCCGTTGTTGACGACCACGCCGATGAGGGCGACCACACCGACGATGGAGAACAGGCTGAAGCTTTGGCCCATCCAGATGTGGATCCAGATGACGCCAATCATCAATAACGGGACAGTGGCGAAGATGATGAATGGGTCGACCAGGCTCTCGAACTGCGCCGCCATGACGGCGAAGACGAGCAGCAGGGCGAGGATCACGATCAAGACCAACGTCGGGCCATACTCGGCTAGTTGCTGCATGTCGCCGTTCTGTTCGACCGTCACTCCCTCGGGGGCGGTGAAATACTGGTCGAGCGCTTCGTTGATTTTGGCTTGGACCTCGTTGGCCGAGTATCCGTCGGCAAGTCCCGCGGTCACCTCGTTGACCCGTTGCTTGTTCTCCCGGCTGATTGACAGCGGGCCGTTGCTGACCGAGAAGGTGGCGACCTGGTCCAGCGAGACCGGTCCATTGGATCCGGTCACCAAAAGGCCGCCGAGCTGGCCGATGGAAGAGAGCTTGTCCTCGTCCATCTTGACTACCAGGTCATAGGAGTTGTCGGCGTCGAAGGTGCTGATTGTGGTGGCGGTGGTGCCACTGACCGCATAGCTGACCGTGGTGGCGATCTGGCTGACCGTCAGTCCCAGATCCTTGGCTCGCTCCTGATCGATCTGCATGGCGATTCTCGGGGCTCCATCCTCCAGGTCGGTACTGACATCGACCGCCTCGGGCACGTGAGTGACGATGATCGCGGCAATCTCATTGACAGCTTCGGCTATCGCCTGGGTGTCCCTGCCTTTGACCTGGATGGTGATGGCGCTGCCGCCACCCGGGCCACGGCCAGCGCTGAACGCCCACGTTGCCGCGGGGTTGTCCTTCAAGAGCGGACGGAGCATGTTCTTCAGTTCGCCCGCGCTGATGGTCTGCCGGGTGATGTCAGGCATGTCCAGCTCGATCGTGCCGGTATTCGAGGTACCCACGTTGACCAGGATTTCGTCATAGGCCTCCTTGGGAATCTGCTCGATGATCTTCTGCTGCATGGCGAACAGCTCCCTGCGTGTGGCGTTCTTGTTGGTGCCGGCCGGCAGTGTCAGGCTCATGGAGACCGAGTCGTCGGTATTCATGCGCGGAGTCAGGTTCATGCCGATCCTTCCCACTTTGCCGAACGAGTAGACCATCGTCAGCGCCAGGACCATGATGATCAGGAACCGGTGGTTCAGGCAGTACTGCAAGCTCTTGGCGTAGACATCCTCCAACCGCTTCTCGAACCTGTTGCTGCCCCCGTCGATTTTGCGCAGCGGCGCGAACCGGAGCGGTTTCTGGGTACGGGAGTCAAGGCGCAGGATCGAGCCGCAGAGGGCGGGGACCAGGGTCTGGGCGACGACAAGTGAGACGGCTAGGGAAATACAGACGGTATAGATCAGATCCTGGAACATGATGCCGATCATCTCCAGCTTGTTCTTGAAGATGATCAGGGGCAGAAACACGCAGATGGTGGTCAGCGTCGAGCCAAGGTTGGCGGCCGCCATGTCCTGGCTGCCGAGAATGGCGCTCGCCGCCGCGCTCTTGCCTTGGATACGGAAGTTGTAGGTGTTTTCCAGATTGAGGGTGGATGCGTCGACAATCATGCCGATACCTAGGATCAGCCCGGCCATCGACATGCTGTTGACGGTGATGTCGGCAATGCTCATCACCATCAGGGTGACCAGGATGGAAATCGGCATGGAAAGGCTGATGATGACCGTCGCCTTGATGTTGCGCAGGAAAAGGAAGATGACCAATGCGGCCAGCAGGACTCCCTCGATGGCGCTAGCGTAGACCTCGTCCAGCGTGGAACTGATCATCGTCGTGTCATCCCTTTGGATTTCGACCTTGATTCCTTCCGGGAGCGAGTCGTTGATTGTCGGAAGCTCGGCACGGACCGCTTTCGCGACGGTCGCGCTGTTGGTGTCGCTCTCGTTGGAGATAGTGAGCTGGATGATCCTGCTGCCATCGCGATAGCGCTCCTGCGAGGTACCTTCGCCTTGGGTGACGGTCGCGATATCGTCGACGGTGACCGAGACTCCGCCCAAAGTCGAGATACGGGTCTTCCGCACATCATCCAGGCTCCGGAAACGGGAGTCGGTGCTGATGGTGTAGTTCCTCTCGTTCTGGGTGATTTCACCCATGCTCTGCTGGATGTTCTCAGCCGCCAAGGCGGTCCTGACCTGGGACAGGGTCAGTCCGTAGCTGGCAAGCCTGACCGGATCGACATTGACGTCGTACTCGACGCTGCCGGTGCCGGCAACCGATACCTGGCTGACCCCCTCGACACGCTGGAGCATCGGCATGACGTCGTTCTCGGCAATCGTGTAGAGCTCGTTCAGGTCGTTGGATCCGGCCATGTACAGGCGCATGAAGCTGCTGTTGGTGCGCCGGTCAAAACGGAACAAGGTGGCGGTTCCCGCCCAGTCAGGCAGGGTGGAACCGCTGTTCAGACGATTGACGACCGTCTGCACATCCTCCTCGGCTTCGTCCAGGTCGGTACCGTAATTGAATTCCAGGATGGCGATCGCCCTCGTCTCGCTGGAACTGGTGGTCATCGTATGAAGGTTCTGGATGGAACCGAGCCGGTTCTCCATCACCTTGGCGACCTGCTGCTCGACAGCTTCAGGATCCACCTCATCGTCCATGCTGACCATGACGGCCATGATCGGCATCGACACGTTGGGATAGAGCGCGATTTGCAAGGATGGAAGAAACATGGCGCAGATGACCAGCACCACGGTAAAGACCATGGTGATGAAAATGGGCCTGCGTACGGAGAATTCGGAAATCTGCATCGGTTCGCCTCACTTGACCACGGAGATCCTGGTGCCTTCGGTGACGTTGCCCGCGGTGATTACCTGGTCGCCGGCTTTGAGACCACTGGTGATGACGGTCTGGGTGTCGTTGGCGGACCCGAGGGTGACGGGCACGCGCCTGGCGTTTTCTCCGTCCGCCACATAGACGACATACTCTCCAAGATAAGTGGTCAGAGCGGTGGAGGGAATGGTGAGCGCGCCGTCCACCTGGTCGATGGTCAGCCGCAGGGAGACATACATGCCCTCCTTCAGGCGGGCGTCGGGCTTGTCGATGGAAAGGGTCACCTCGACGGTGCGGTTGGTCGTGTTGACCGTCGGGCTAATGGTCTTGATGGTGGCCGCGAAGCGCTCGTCTGGCCAGGCGCTGGCGGTAAAGGTCGCCTGCATGCCTTCCTCCAAGGTGGAAAGATAGCGCTCCGCCACATGGGCCACCACTTCGAGCTCGCCAGAGGAGCCGACGGTGGCCAGGCTGGTGCCGGTGGTGATCCGCTGACCGACATAGCTGTCCACCGTGTAGACCGTTCCCCCGATGGTCGCCTTGATGGCGGTGGGCTTGTAGACCTCGCCCGGGGTGGAGGGGTCTACCGTGCCGATCACCTGGCCGGCCTGGATGGTCTGACCGACAGAAAGGTCGAGCGCGGTCAGCGTGCCGGCCACCTCGGTCGAGTAGAGGTTGTGGGCGTCCATGCTTCCTTCGAGCTGGGCCCCCATCGTCGAGGTACGCACGAAGGTGGCGGGCTCGACCGTGTAGGTGCTGACGTTGACCACCGCCTCGGTAGTTTTGGCAGGGCCTTTCGGCTCCGCGTCGTTCCCGGAGACCTTGCCGATCAACGGCTTGGCGACCAGATATGCCATGAGCAGGCAGATGGCGAGCAGGACAATCGTGACGATGCGGTCAAGAATGCCTGGTTTGGGGCTTCCTTCAGGGGTTTCTTTGGTGTTCATCTTTTCTTCATCTTCCATACAAAACTTCCTCCTGTTATCGGGTAAGGTCGGCCACCGGGCACTCGAGAAGCGTCGCCAGGTCGTACAGCGCGATGGTGTGGTTCAGCTGTTGTTGCACTTTGGAAAGCTCGGCGTCGCTGACCGCCTGTTTGGCGTCTTCCAGGTCGCTAAAGCTGCTTTTCCCTGCGTCATAGCTTGCCTGGGTCAGCTCGAGCTGCTCCTGGGCCAGCGCCAGATGGTGGTCCAGAAGATGGAGATTGTCCTCGGTCTGCCGGACGCTGGTGATGGCGTTCTCCACGTCTGTCCGTAGGTCGTCCAATGCCTGTTGCAAGTTCAGTTCGGCAATCTGGATGTCGTAGCGGGCGCTGTCGATGGCGATGGAGGCGCTGGAGTTCCGGAACAGGTGGTCCAGGGGAACCGAGACGGTCACCCCGAGGGTGGTGGTGTCGGCGAAGTCGGAAAAGCCCCAGGAACCATCGTGGTCACGGTAGCTGTAGATGGTGTCCCCGAAGCTGGTCTTTGCGGTGACGTTGACCGAGATCCCCTTGCCTTCGGACGTTGCGTCGGCCAACGTCTGACGGGCCCTGGCGAGGGCAAGCGCGTATTGCTTGATCGTGGTGGTGTCCTCCAGGCTGCCGGTCAGAAGCGAACGGTCCTGCAAGGTGGACTCTCCCGGCATCTCCTGGAGGACGGTATCTTCTCCGATGTCCAGACCCGTCAGATTGGAGAGAGTGGTCAGGGCGGTCTGGTAGGTCTGCCTGGCGATCTGGGCCTGGTACTGGCTGTCGGCGACGCTCATCTCCGCTTGACTCACGGAAAGGGTGGTCGCCGTTCCTGCTTCGAACTTGTCCTGGATGGTCTGCAGTGCACGCTGGTTCCGCTTGAGGGTGTTCTGCCGGCTTTCCCAGGCCAGGCGCGCCGCCTCGGCGTTCCAGTAGGCGGTGGTGACCTTGCTGTTGATGGAGTTGACCTTGCTCTGGTAAGCCAGCAGGGCGCTCTCGTTGGAAAGGATCCGGTTGGCCTTGTTGGCTGAACGGGCCTCGCTGTCCAGCGACCAGGTGACGCCTCCCAGGGAATAACTGGAGTTGAACGACTTGTCGATGATGCTTGCGCTGGCGCTTGCGCCGACTTGCAGGCTGATTGAGGGAAGCCAGTCGTTGACCGAGTTCTCCCTCTGGCTTTGGGCGAGCTCCAGGGTGGCGACCTTGATTTCCTTGTTTTCAGACCGGGCGGCGCCTAACGCCTCGTCGAGGGTGATGGATCGCGCCGTCAGAGGCAACGCGCAAGTCAACGCGCACGCGATTGACACAAGAGGGTGGGGATGCATGGAGCCTTCTCCTCCTTTGGAAGATGCCCACTACTATACTGAAAAACCGCATGGAAAAAATAGTTGGATAGTTGGATTTTTATGAAGAAGGTTCGTGTAGCGCGACATGGTTTGTAAGGATGGCGCGCATCTTTCCTCTGAGGAGCCACCTGTGTAGAATCTAGCACGGAACCGGTTGCGCCGGCTCCCGGGAGGACCCATGAGAACCATTGTCAATGTGCGCCTGAAGCCAGAGGATGCGGCAAAATCCCGCGCTGTCAGTACCCAGATCGCGCGGAAGCTTTCCGTCAAACGTGAAGAAATCACCGACCTGCGTATCAGGCGAGAAAGCATCGATGCCCGCCGCAGGCAGGTCTATGTCGACCGGACCTACGAGGTCTATCTCGGGGAGCGCGCGGAACAGGACTATGCGAGGACCCAGTACCAGGATTGCGCCCGGAAACCGCAGGTGATTGTCGTTGGTGCCGGTCCCGCCGGGCTCTTCGCGGCGCTACGGCTTCTGGAGGTCGGCCTGAAGCCGGTAATCATCGAGCGGGGCAAGAGTGTCGAGCAACGCAAACTGGACATCGCCAAGATGGGTCGGAGCGGTGTCGTCAATCCCGACTCGAACTATGGGTTCGGCGAGGGCGGGGCTGGCGCTTTCAGCGACGGCAAGCTCTTCACGCGCAGCGACAAGCGCGGGGACGTCGCCAAGGTGCTTTCCCAGTTCTGCCAGCATGGGGCGGATCCGGCGATCCTTTACGAGACCCATCCCCATATCGGCAGCGACAGGTTGCCCGGCGTCATCCAGAAAATCCGTGCCACCATCCAGAACAACGGAGGGGAGTTCCATTTCCAAAGCAAGGTGGTTGCCCTGGAGTACGCCAGTGATGGCGCTGTCGCCGGGGTGGTCACCGAGAGCGGCAAGACCTACGAGGGTCCTGTCATCTTGGCCGTCGGCCATTCCGCCAGCGAGCTGTTCCGCTATTTGGACGGGCAGGGAATCGCGATCCAGAGCAAAGGCGTCGCCGTCGGCGTCCGTCTTGAGCATCCCCAGGAGCTGGTCGACCAGATCCAGTACCACTGTGCGGAGGGCAGGGGCAAATACCTGCCGCCGGCCGACTACTGGTTCGTAACCCAGGCGGCGGGGAGGGGCGTCTATTCCTTCTGCATGTGCCCCGGAGGAGTGATTGTCCCGTCCTGCACCCGGACGGGGTACCTTTCGGTCAACGGCATGAGTTCCAGCGCCAGAAGCGGCCGTTTCGCCAACAGCGGCATGGTGGTGGAGCTGCGCCCGGAGGACCTTTCCCCGAAGCAGTTCGGAGGACATCTCGCCATGCTCGATTTCGTCGAGGCCTTCGAGTCCCATACCTGGAAGATGGGAGGAGGAAAGATGGTGGCGCCTGCCCAGCGGATGGGGGATTTCCTGCAAGGGCATCTTTCCGAAACGTTGCCCCAGACCAGCTACTATCCGGGTATTGCCAGCGCGGACATGGATGCCGTTCTGCCCCGCTTCATTTCCACCCGCTTGAAAACAGGTTTCGAGGTGTTTGGGCGGAAGGCGAAGGGGTTCCTGACCAACGAGGCCTTGCTCGTCGCCTGCGAGAGCCGTACCAGCAGCCCGGTCCGGATCCCCCGCGACGAGACGAGCCTGATGCACGTCGGGCGCGCGGGGCTTTTCCCCTGTGGCGAGGGAGCCGGGTATGCCGGCGGCATCGTCAGCGCGGCTTTGGATGGCATCGCTTGCGCCGACGCCGTGGCGCGATACTGTTCCCGCTGACCTACTTCCACAGGAAGGAAGTCATGCTCATCGACCCCAGTTCCCGATAGGCGTTGAACGAGGTGGCCTTGTCATCCTCCCGGATAGCTCCAAGGGCGACGATGAGCGGCAGGAAGTGCTCGGGAGTAGGTACTGCCAGCCGGGAACCGGCGACCGATGCGTAGTCCATCACCTTCTGGTGGTTTCCGCCACAGACCGCTTGCTCGATTTTCTTGTCGAAGGCGTCAGCCCAGGGATAGCCGTCCTGCATGTCCCAACCGACCTTCCCCAAGTTGTGGACCACGTTTCCGCTGGCAAGGATCGCGTACCCTTCGTCGCGGAGGGGGCCCAGCTTCCTGCCTAGTCCGTAGAGCTTTGCCGGGGTGGCGGTGACATCGGTGCTGACCATCACCACCGGCACGTCGCAGGCGGGATACATGTTGCAGAGGATGCTCCAGATGCCGTGGTCGATTCCCCACGAGGTGTCCGGACTCGCTTCCAGCAGGGTGGCGACCCTGCCGGCCAAGGCCGGATTCCCTTTTGGTTCGTACCGCAGGTCATACAGTTCTTGTGGAAAACCGTACATGTCGTATATCTGGCGGTTGACTGCCTGCGTGTTCACCTTGGTTCCGCCCCTGCTCGTCCAGTGCGCGCTGACGGCGATGATGGCCTTGGGTTTCCCGAGCTGGCTTCCCAGCTGTTTCCATGCATGCCTTGCCGGATTGTCCGTAATCGCGTTCATGGGCGACCCATGTCCGACAAAAAGTACCGGTGCTCGTTCCATACTGTGGACTCCTTGAAGAAAAGATATCTAGAAATACCTACAAAACATTTCGGAGACAAGAGGCACCGGAATCGGGTATCATGGCAAATCATGCAGCAGGGATTTCCGCCAATAGAGGGAAAAGACGCGCTGGTGTTGGTGTTGGGCACCGGCCCGAGCCGCGTCTCGCTGGAAAAACGGGAGTACTACGGGCATCCGACCAACGCCTTCTGGCCGATCATGAGCCGCCTGTTCGGCAATCCGGTTGATTCGTATGAAGCAAAGGAACAGCTGTTGCTGGCCCATCGGGTCGCGCTGTGGGACACCCTCAGGCGCTTTGACCGTGAGGGGAGCCTGGACTCCGGCTACCGGAAGGTAGAGCCCAACGATTTGGTCCCTTTCATCAAACTCCACCCCTGTTTACAGGCTGTGGCATTTACCGGAAAGAAGGCGGAAGCGTTCTATCGTCGCTTCATCGCGTGGTACCCGGAACATCTGGTCTTTCAGGCCTTGCCCTCGCCGAGCGCGGCCAACACGATGCCGTTCGAGCGGAAGCTGGCTATCTACCGTGCGTTTTTTGAACGGTTTCTGGAAGTTGTGACATAATCAACACACTGACTGATTGTCAACATGGTGTTGGGGAACATTGCGCGCTATTTGGTTGTCGGACAAAAAATAATCAAAGCAATACACGAACGACTATTTTTGTCATAGTGTCGTTTACTTGACATGATAGAGTCTTTTTGTCCACCATCATAGGTATGAAAGAATGGAGACTTTGGCCACAGGTTTATCTGCTTGCAGGTGCGCTTCTTGCCGGAGGCGTATGTGTTTCCTGCACATTGAGTCCGATGGATACAACCGAGCTGGAAGCCGAGGCGTTGACCAGCCAGATTCAGCCGACTGCGGTCACGGATCTTGCTGCCACTACGACGGAGAAGTCTACCATCACGTTCGATTTCTCCGGGGATCCGGATGAGATCGCGGCAGGCGCATATTACACTCTCTATTATCTTTCAGGTCCTGATTATTCCACGATTCATACGATTCCCGTCGTAGCTCAGTCGGTGGCTGGACACTACGTGTTTACCTTGTCGGACCAGAGCGCGGGAAAGCATGTGCTTGCCTGGGTGGTTACAAACATTCCGGTAGTATCATCGAGTGGAGCGAAAGGGTTGATTTCCTCGGACGCTTCAGAGATTGTGGAAGGGGCGACAGCTCCTTCCGTATGGCTTGAGCCCCAGGTCGCAGGCACCAATGTCACGCTCCGCTATGGCATTGACGGACTCCTTTCCGATATGGACGAGTCTTCAGAAACGATGCTCTACAGCGGTTACCGGGTTGTTGTGAACGCAACGAAAAGTGATGAAACGTATACTGTTTACGATTCAGGCGTCAAGACAACGTACGATGCGGGAGACTTTGAGGTTGTGGATGCGACCCTTGCACAGTCTTTCGATTCCTCCGCAGCGGAAGTTTCCTACAAGGTCACCGCGATGCTCTACGATCCGGAGGGAAAAGCGCTCCTTTCCTCTGACCTCGACTCGGGCAGCGAGACGATCACGACCGATAGGACGTTCCTTCCGATGCCGATTACTACAATCAGCGCCACAAGCGGTGCGGAGGCGAAGAAAGATTCTGTCGTGGTTTCCTGGACTGCGCCTGATTACAGAAGCAACATCGGTGATGTCGCTCATCGCGTGAAACTTGAGAGAAGTGACGACGACGGATTGACATGGACGGCGGTGGTGCGCAAAGAAACGGACATCAACGATACGAGCAACACATCCTTCACCCAGACGGCGCTCGATTCACTTGGGAAAACGGTCTATACATTCACCGACACGACTGTGTCGGCAAACACAGAGTATCTGTACCGGGTGACAGCTGCTTATATCGTCAATGGTAAAGTGTATTACGAACAGGATTCGTCCTCTTCCATCGCCGTGACGGCGGAGCCGGGGTATACGATATTTCTGCCGACGGATTTGACGGTGACGAATAGCGGAACTTATACAGCGACAAGCCGGGATGCCACGGTCGAAGCAAATCTGTCGTGGTTCTATGATTGGCATTCGCAGTCCGGGCTTCCCGATGACTGCTCCTTCGTTGTCTATTGCGACGATGGACATGGGGCTCAGCTGCTTGACGATGTGACAATTACCCAGACAACCGGAGGAGTAAGCGCGGTCGCGCGCATCGCAACGGGGCCGAATTTTTCCTCTACGTTCAATTCGCGCACCAAGCATACGTGGACTTTCTCCGTGGGTGTCCAATACAGCGACGGCACCGTCTCCTCTCTCCGCCAGTCGGACGATGCCCTCGGTTATTCCCCCGATTGGTTCGTTGCCGTCGATTACGTCACCGGGAATCTCTCGGCGACTACGTCCCTCGCATCTTCGGTGAAGCTTTCTTGGCAGACCAGGCTGAGCACATCCGATCCTTCCAAGATCTACTACGGTGGAGACAAAACCAATCCGTCTCTGGACGCGGCGAATCTGTCCTACACGATCCGCTGGGGCGAAAACACGGAATCAATCACGGTCGGGTGGAATGACTCGACATCGGTTTCGAGCACGGTGACTGTCGGAGATGCGACGATTCCCTATACCGTGACGCGGACGGACGACACGGAAACCGGTATCTCGACGTTCAATGCCATGATTTCGATCAGCGGACTCGACTCGACAGCTTTCTATGTCGAAGCAACATACGCAACAGAAGAGAGCGATCCGTACAACGGGACGACAACACTCGTTTCGACAAACGGTTCGACACTTCTTGCTCCTTCCTTCATCGCAAGCGACGGTGCGTCGCTTGCCGACATAACCCTGACTTTTGACAGCGCTTGGGAAGGGAGTCGCGATTTCAGCGGCTATAGGGTATATGTGAAGGACAAAGACGATTCCTCTTCGGTGGAGACGGCATATCCGACTTCCGGGAATATCCCGAAAGAAACAGCAGATTATTCCGTCTCGACTTTGCTCGGAACCACGCCTGTCGCGGGCCATACGTATGAGTTCCAGGCGGTGGCGGTCGACAGCGAAGGGAACGAAACGGCGAGAAGTGTGGCGGAGGATGGAAATACCCTCGGGCCGGTTCTGAGCGCCTACGCCCAGAACAACGCGGCGAAGGACAATACCCCCACGAGTTTCGCAGTGACCTTCAAGGCGATGCCGGGCGCGACCTCCTACGAATTCATCCTCTACAAAGGAACCGACACAAGCGTAAGCCCGGTCGGAAACATCACGGTGGATGCTACTGATATCACAAGTGATGGTTCTTGTTCCTATGTTTTCTCCTACGAGAACGATGACCAGACCTTTTTGTTCGCCAAATCGACGGCCAATCCGTACCCGAAGTCGACTGATTACACGGTGAAGATCCTGGCGACGAATGATGACGCGGGAATCACTGTCGACGCGGGAGCCGTGGAAGGCGTGACGGGAGGATGGTTCGGACCGCCGGCTGTTGTGACGGCTTCGCACGGAAATTATTCCTACCAGATTGTTGTTGATTGGGATGATGTTACGGGAGCTGACGGATATTACGTGTATTCTTCTTCCATAAATGCAGCCGCGGAAGAATCAGAATCATTGACCGGTACAACGGGCACCTCTGCGTTCACTGACGACGTCGATGACCTCATGTACTATTCTGTGGCAGCATACAGAAATGATGGAGGCGGGAAAATCGTATCAGCATTGTCTTCGACATCGGATGTGGATGAAAATGCCATACCTGTGAATTATGGGTACCGACTTGCTCCTCCTGATTCTGTTGTTGTGATTCCTTATGACGACAGGGAATATTTCACTATTGTTTGGACACCCCGTCCAGGCGCATCTGCCTACCGAATTATGCAAGATGATATCCAGACTGTGGACGTTACGAAGGACACAGAGGGGGTTACCGTCGACAATAAAGGAAGATACCACTACGATTGCTTCCTTGAGTATGGTTCTGCTTCCCAGTCAGTAAGAATGACACACTCGGCTAGTGTGTCCACCATTATTTCAAGTGGCCAAGTGTCAACTTCCAAGGAGGTGGACAATGCGTTCCGCGATTTGTCCCCACGGGAGATTGTCAACTTGGTAAATTACCAGATCAATCAAGTTCTGAGCGCGGCCAATGGTCAGTTCGGTGGAGATTGGTGGGGTCCCAGCACAAACCCTTACACTGGCTATTCCGGCGCAACTGTTGTCAGCTGTAATCCACGGGATGTTATTCTGCATCCTGCGACAATTAAAAACCAATATTTCCAAATCACCAGCGCAATGGAAATTGCAGGAAGTTCTTCCTTCATTCTTTCTCCAACAGAGGAAGTCGGACTTCGCGCTAGCGATGGTATCTCAAAGGATGGATTTGCGGGATATTTGGGTAGGGATCCGTTGAAATATGTCGGCGTTGAGGTCGGGAAGTTCGATGAGAAATTGGCGGATTCCCCTGTTGCAATGGTTGTTACATACCCTTATTTCAATTCTTCGTCCGATACTCGTACGGCAACGGTTACCATCACTTCAACCATTGATCTTTTGAATAACACAGGGGCTGAAACCGTGACGAAGGAAACCGGTACGAAGACCACTTTCGATTACAGCGACACGGTACACATTCAGAGAATGCTATGAGGAGACGGATATGAGAAAATTAATAATACGTTTCTGCTTCCTCGAATTTCTGATGGTTCTTCTTGTCTCCTGCAAGATGGATCTCTACACGTCGGAGTACAACGACCTCAACATCACCAACCCAACAACGAGTGAAAAGGAGGTTACCTTTAGTGGCTCTGCTCCCGCGTTTGTGAAAGCTACAAAAGCCACTTCGGCGAGTACTGTCACTATCAGTTGGTACGCGGTTGATGGTGCGGAGTATTATGAAGTCGCTCGTGCGGATTCCGCTGATGGACCCTATGTGATTCTTCCAGAGACTTCATCCTCGACGACATTGACCGACACCTACTCGTTGGAGAAGGGAAAGCAGTATTGGTATAAGGTTCGTGGCCGTACCTACAACAGGACCGGCGAATGGTCCAGCGTGACTCGAGGCTCCCTTCTTTCCATCACAAAGCCGTCGGCATCAAAAGGAACATATTCCGGCCGTATCGAACTCACTTGGGATGAAGTGCCTGACGTATACGGCTATGCCATCTACGAGAACAACCAACCGTATTTCAACACCTCGATGGAGCCTGTGGACACCATCCACGCCACGGGGCAGGACACCGCGCTCTACCGCTACGAGGTGTCCGACGAGGAGGCAGGGGAGAGTCTCTACTTCGCGATTCGTGCTATCAGCAACAACGGTTCAACGCAGTCCGACGTAAGCGTCAACGCGATGGGCTATTCTCTCGTAATGGGCGCTCCGACCAAGCCGGAGGATGTCTCTGCTGAGCAGGGCGTCAATCCTGCTTCCTCCGGTAAGAATTCCATCAAACTGAAGTGGAAAAAAGATGATTACAATTACGATTATCTCATTTATCGTTCCGCCGCTTCGACAAGCGATCTGAAGATTTATCCGTCCAGTTCCAGCGTAGTCGCGAGTAAGGATGGTCTTACTGTGGAAGACGGCTATTACATTTACACCGACAACAACAGTGTCACGGAAGGAACCCGGTACACGTACACGATCATCGCCGCATACGATCCGGACGGCTCAGGCTCCTATGTGAAAGGTTCTCCAGCCACCGTTGACGGATACCTCCTGTCCAACCCGACCGATGCCAAGATCTCCCTGTCCCGCGGGACCTCGGGAGAGCCGGTACAGACAATCACCTTCACGCAGCCTGTCGGCCTGGATACCCAGGCAGCGCGCAAAGCTCATGCTGGTTGGCAGTACATCATCAAAGCATCATCGATTGATGGGTATAGCACGGATACCACTTACCAGAATATCGGCACGGACGATACTTTCACATGGAGCTACACTGGCTCGACTTACCAGGTGTTCTCCGTGGGAGTTACCAATGGGTCGAAAGAAACGTCACCTGTCAGCGAGCTTACTGTCGATGCGCCGGGTATGCCGGACGGATTCAGTGTTTCCGCAAATGAATGGGCGAGCGGCATGACTGCCAACGACCATGGCATCTACCCAATCCGTATTTCCTGGAACGGAAGCAATATCATCAGCCAATACCAGATCCAGAGATATGCTGAAGGTGCGACAATCAGCGATGATTCGATTCCTCTTGAAACGCTGACATATACAGTAGATCCTGGCATGAACGTCGAGGGGACCAAACTGACTGTGGACGATGCATTTGACAGTGCTGATGCAGGCGAAAGATATACGTACCGCGTCCGCTGTACCGATATCTTGGGGAAAACCGGCAAATGGTCTGCAACGGTGACCGGCTATGGCGCGATTACCCCGAAACGTCTGATTCATTTCTGGTACATCTATGCGTTCAAGCCATTCGATTCCACGGCAAACGAATACCTGCCTGCCTCGATCACGAATAGCTTCTACCAGGATTTCAATCTGAGGTCTTACTGGAGCCCGTCGAATGATGGAACAATCGGATGGATGGTTGCCCAAGGAAAGCGGTCGTCGCTGAGCGACCAGATGGCTGCCCTTGGCAGTGACACGATGGCCTGCCATTATGCTCACGGCAGACATAAAGGATCCGACCATACGAGTGACGGCAGCAACGAAGACACCACGAATTTCGGTACGGTCTACTACACTGCGAGCGCCGAAGGTCTCGGAGGACAGATTTACTTCACCTATTCGGATTTCGGCGAGTTGTCTTGGATGTACACGACGGGCAAATACGAGATGCATGTTGATAAGTCCGGAACCGGTTCGGCGAAGTCCAGCGGGCTTTCGGTGAAGGGCATGTACCCGGCGACGGTGCTGCTGTCCAACATCAGCGTGAAATCGAAGGATTTCGTCGGTAACTTCGTGGTCGTGATGAGTGACGGCCAGCCGAACGGCTCCGTTGATTCCAGCGTGAGTGCGAATCTGTGAGGAGGAGTGGAATGCGAAAGAGACTTGGAACACTACTGCTTCTTCTTTCCTACGTGCTCATGGCGTGCAACGATATCGATGCGCTGAAGGATATCGTGCCGACATTTACCGGAGACAATCCCAATCTGCTTGTCGGCCATTGGCAGGTCGCAAGCTCAATCCAAGGAATTTTCGCCTATGATTTGACGTTGGGAGCAGACAACAATTACATCCTCATTCCGCAGGATGAATCAGATACTGTCGCTGGTACATACGCGATTGCATATGACCATCTCGATTTGTTGGAAAGTTCAGGTACAATCACTTTTTCGGCTGGTTTCGTGCCGGGTGGCGGCGAGGTGACGATAGATTTCAGCTATGAAGCAAGCAAGGAGAAAGGTCCTCGGACACTGAAATTGAAATGTGATAGTTTCCAAAACGAGTTTTCGTTTGTAGGGAGGTGAGTCAATGAAGAAGTGTATGACCTTTATCCTCGCTTTACTTGTCGCCTGCAACCTCCCGATTGCGGCAAAAAGCAAGAAAGAGCCTCAGCCGGCGGAAACCGAAGAGAAAATCGTCCTTCCCAAAAAGTACCGCTATGATTTCCATTTAGACGGGATTTTCGCTTTCGTGCGTGGCTCCGATTTCGCCCCAGGCGGTGGCATTTCGCTAGGTCTGAAAGGTGAGGTCTACGGCGTCGAGGCCTACGGCATGACCGAGATTATGCAAAAGCCAGGCGGTAGCGGCAATGGAGGCAATGCTACCGGGGAGTTCATGATTGAAGGTGGTTTACGGTTCGTATGGAACCTGTTCAACAGCCAGCGTGTTTCCAGCAGCTTCACGTTAGACGCCGGCTATTATGCCCAGCATGTGCAGATTCCCACCGTTTCCAACACCTACTATCGCATGCACAATGGCGTCATGGTGCGCCCGGCTGTCGGCACGGTCTTGGCCAAAAGCAAGTTCTATCAGGTCGAGGTGGGTATCGGGTACCAGAAGACGTTGCTTCCGGCCTACACGGACTATGATGGCGTGGTGGTCTTCGTGAAGCTTTTCTAGCGGTTCCCCCTGGCGCGGGAAGGGTCACAGCCAAAGGACGTTCATTCCTTCTCGTTATGGGAAAAACAATTGGAATTTGAAGTCATATTAAATCAAATAAAAACGATATCTATATGCAATGTATGGATTTGTGCTTGACTAAGATGCATTTCGTGGTATAGTTAACTCACTTCACCTGCAAGGTGGCGTAATCTCCTAGGCGTAAGAGGGCAGGCTCCAAGGTCTGCCCTCGTTTGCAATCAAATCCAGAAAAAGAGCGGCATGCAGAACATCGGAAGGACCATGAACCCCACCATGGCAACCAACACGATCATGAAGAAACTGCTGATTACCGTGCCGATGATCGAGCAGACAAAGCCAGACCTGCCGGTTCCATTGAAGTCCTTGCTTTTCGCACCTTGGACGATACCGATGATGCCGAGGATGGTGCCGATGAGCATCATTCCCGAGATTCCGCAGACAATGGAAAGAATGCCGAGCACAAGGCTTGTGGTGGCCTCGCGCTCCAACCGGGACGCGTCGTATTCCATAAGCGTACCTCCTTGTAGAGAATATACGAAAGAAATTGGCGCCTGTCTGTGAAGAAAGGTGGAGCCGGATCGCTCCGGCTCCACCAAGGTAGATAGCTTGTCGTTCTCGGTCAGGCCGCCGCTGCCGCCAAACTGGCCGCGCGGGCGATCACCTTGAGCAGGAACAGGGCGAAGAGCACCCACATCATGGTGTTCATCTTGTTCTTGTGTCCGGACAGGAAGTTGATCAGGACGTAGGTCAGGATGCCCATCATGATGCCATCGGCGATGGAATAGGCGCAGACCATGAACAGGATGGTGAGGAACGCGGGCAGAGCCTCGGTGATGTCCTTCCAGTCAATCTGGACGACCGGCTCCATCATCAAGGCGCCGACGATGATCAGGATCGGCGCGGTCGCCGCGGACGGGATGGAGAGGAACAGCGGGGAAAGGAACCAGGAAAGCAGGAACAGGACGGCGACAGTCAGGGAGGTGAGTCCCGTGCGTCCGCCCTCTGCGATACCGGAGGAGGACTCGACGAAGGTCGTGACGGTGGAGGTACCGAAAATCGCGCCAGCGGTAGTGCCGATCGCATCGGCGAACAAGGCCTGCTTGCAGTTCTCGATGGAGCCGTCTTCCCTGACCATGTTGGTCTTGGTGGCGCAACCGATCAGCGTTCCGACCGTATCGAACATATCCACGAACAGGAAGGTGAACATGACGATGATGAAATCGAACGGGTCGGCGGCGACAGCGGCGAAATCAAACGGGAAGAAGTAGGGCGCGGGAGGAACATAGGAGCCTCCGGAGTATTTGGTGATGCCGAACGGGATTCCGATGATGGTGGTGATGATGATGCCGAGCAACATGGCTCCGGTGACCTTGCGGGCCATCAGGATGCCGGTGATGACCAGGCCGACCATGGCCAGCAGGGCGGGTCCCTTGAACCAGTTGTCGGAGAGCTGGACCAGCGTGGCGCCACCGGCGATGATGCCGGCGTTCTGCAGACCGATGAAGGCGACGAACATGCCGATACCGGCTCCGATCGCCTTCTTGAGGTTCGCCGGAATGGCGTTGACAATGGCCTCTCTGACGTTGCAGGCGGTCAGCGCGATGAAGATCAAACCTTCCACGAAGACGGCAGTCAGGGCGAACTGCGGGGTCTTGTGCATGCCCATGCATACGGTATAGGTCAAAAACGCGTTCAGTCCCATGCCCGGAGCCAGGGCGAACGGAAGGTTCGCGTACAAGCTCATGACGAGCGTGGCGATCACGGCGCCGAGGATTGTGGCGGCGAAGACCTTTTCACCAGCGAGTCCGGCCTGACTCAGAATGCCAGGGTTGACGGCGAGGATGTATGCCATCGTCAGGAAGGTAGTAATACCCGCCATAATTTCGGTCTTGACATCCGTTCCTTTTTCTTTCAATTTGAAGAAATTTTCCATACGAACACTCCTTAGCGGTTCTTCTATGGACTATCCTAGCATATTTTTGTTATTCTGCAACATGATTTGTGGAAATATTGTTTTTCTGAAAATGAAGTAAATCTCAAATTTTATTATAATTATTTGACAAATAAGAATTTTATTTTTCATGTACCGATGAAATGCTCAATTATTCTTTCTTGAAAGATTCCGGTTGTGTGCTAGACTCTAGGCAAGAGGAACATATGAACAGGAAAACCTATGACAATATCATCGCGGTTGCTTCGGGCCGCAAGGAGGCGGACCTCTGCATCCGTCATGCGAAAATCCTTGATGTCTTCAACAAGGAGTGGTTCGACGGCGACCTTTTGATTTCCGAGGGCTATATCGCGGGGACGGTGGAAAGCGGGCGGGGAAAGGCTCGCGCCTATGAAGAGGCAGGCGGCAGGTATCTGGTTCCTGGTTTCATCGACAGCCATGTGCATATCGAGTCCAGCCATCTTTCTCCTACGGAATTCTCCAACCTTGTGACTCCCTGCGGAACGACGACTGTCATCGCCGATCCCCATGAGATCGCCAACGTGTGCGGTGTCAATGGAATCAAGTACATGCTTTCTTCCAGCGAACACGCCGCCCTGAGCGTCATGCTGATGATTCCCTCCTGCGTTCCCGCCACCAGTTTCGAGCACTCCGGGGCGAACCTGGACGCGAAGGCGATCGCGCCACTGCTCGATAAGCCACGGGTCCTTGGCCTGGGGGAGATGATGAATTACGTCGGGGTGGTCAATGGGCAGAAGGCGGTGCTGGACAAGGTCTGGGAGGCGAGGAGCAAAGACCTCATCGTCGACGGGCACGCCCCCGCGATTTCCGGCAAGGAAATGAGCGCCTATGTGGCCAGCGGAATCCGTACCTCGCACGAGAGCGAGACGCCGAAGGAACTGCGTGAGCGTATCCGGCTGGGGTTGTATGTCATGTTGCGCCAAGGCTCCGCCTGCAGGAACCTGAACGGACTCCTGGGCGGGGTGGACGGGAACAACTGGCGTCGTTGCCTGTTCTGCACCGATGACCGGCAACCAAAGTCGATTCTTGCCGAAGGCCATATCAACAACAACGTGCGCATGGCGGTCGCCGGAGGACTCGACCCGATTACCGCGATCTGCATCGCCACCATCAACGCCGCGGAGTGCTACCGCCTCGATGACCGCGGGGCGATCGCGCCGGGCCGTCGGGCCGATTTCCTGCTGTTCAACGACCTGAAGGAGTTCAATCCCCAGCGGGTCTTCATTCTCGGCCGGCAGGTGGCGGAGAACGGGTATCTGCAGGTGCATAGCGACGCGATCGAGCCGAAGAACGTGACGGGGATGATGCACGTCAAGGATTTCTCGGTAGGACGGCTCGCCCTGCATCTGAAGAAGGACCGCGTGCGTGTGATCGACGTGATTCCCGGAGGCGTGGTCACGGCAAGCGGCGAGGCAACCGTCAAGGTGGAGAAGGGTGTCTGGATCCATGACCCGGCGGCCGATATCCTGAAGATCGCCGTCATCGAACGCCATCACGACACCGGCAACATCGGACTTGGCCTGATCCGCGGTTACGGACTGAAACATGGAGCGGTCGCCATCAGCATCGCCCATGACTCGCACAACCTGATCGTCGTCGGCGACAACGACCAGGATATGGCCATTGCCGTCGAGGACCTGGTCAGGCTCGGCGGCGGGGTTGCCCTTGCCAAGGATGGCAAGGTCCTCGGGGACCTCGCCCTCCCGATTGCCGGATTGATGACCGACCAGCCAGCCCGCGAGGTGGCTGGCGAGCTGGCGGAACTGCACCGGATCGCCTTTGGCACGCTGAAGGTCAACAAGGATGTCGACCCGCTCATGACGCTTTGCTTTATGGCGCTTCCCGTCATCCCTGCCCTGAAAATCACCGATATGGGGCTGTTCGACGTGAACGCATTCAAACGCGTTCCGCTTGAGCTCTAGGTTCCTGCTTCCCTTCTTTCCCGCGGTCGTCCCTGGTAGGGGCGACCGCATTTCTTTTGGGTGAAAGTAGTTGCTTCATCCATTCCTTGACTGTGAAGTAATTTGTTCCATCAGAACAAGATGTCTTTGACCGGAGGAACGAACGTAGCTATTCGGGGGCCATTGTGGTATATTTGGCGGTATGACCATTCGTGAACAGATGCACCAGGTAAAGGAACAGAGCAAGCGTCTCGCCTCAGCCTCGCTCGACGAGCGGAACGAGCTGCTTGCCCGTATCAGGGAAGGACTGGTCCGCGACTGGGGCGAGATTGCCTCGGCCAATGCCGAGGACCTGTCCCGCGCGGAAGCGGAGGCGCTCAAGCCGGCCCTCAAGGCCCGGCTCGTCTTCAATGAGGAAAAGAGGAAAGCCGTGTCGATGGGAATCGACGATATCATCGCCTTGCCGGATCCGATGGGCAGAGTGCTGGAAAAGCGCGAGCTGGATACCGGACTGGTCCTGAGCCGGGTCAGCGTCCCCCTGGGCGTCATCGGCATGGTCTTTGAGGCAAGGCCGGATGCGCTGGTCCAGATAGTCAGCCTTGCCGTGAAGAGCGGCAACGGCATCATCCTCAAAGGTGGCAGCGAGGCCCTTTCCACCAACAGGGCTCTGGCTGGGTCGATTGGACGTTCCTGCAAGGGAACGCGGGTAGGCGATGGATGGATCCTCCTGTTGGAAAACAGGGAAGAGGTCTCGGTCATGCTGTCTGCCCGGGACGATATCGACCTGATCATCCCCCGGGGTTCCAACTCGTTTGTCTCGTATGTGATGGAGCATACCGACATCCCGGTGCTCGGACACTCCAGCGGCATCTGCCATCTCTACGTGGAGAGCGACGCCGACCTCAAGATGGCGTGCGCGATTGCCGTCGACGCGAAGACCAACGCTCCCTCCGCCTGCAATGCGATCGAGACGCTTCTGGTCAACCGTCAGGTGGCGCCCGCCTTCATTCCCATGGTGGCCAAGTCGCTACGCGAGAAGGGCGTTGTCCTGCATGGGGATGCCGAATGCGCCGCATGGGTGCCGGACGTGGTCCCTTGCCAGGAGGGAGACTGGGACACGGAATACCTTGCCCTCGAGCTGAACATCCACGTGGTCGGTTCTCTTGAAGAAGCGGTGGAGCATATCAACCGCCATGGATCCCACCATACCGACGCGATTGTCACCAGCGACCCGGAGAAGGGGCGGTTGTTCCAGCGGCTGGTCGATTCCGCCGACGTGTTCGTCAATGCCTCGACCCGTTTTGCCGATGGGTATCGGTATGGCCTCGGGGCCGAGGTCGGCATCTCCACCAGCAAGATCCATGCCCGCGGGCCGGTGGGGTTGATGGGATTGATGACGAGCAAATGGCTTCTGGACGGTTCGGGCCAGGTGGTCGCCACCTATATGGGACCGCGCGCGAAGCCCTTCACGCATAAGGAACTGATATGAGGCAATGGGGAAAAATCCGCCGTGTGGTGGTCAAGGTCGGTACCAACCTGCTCTCGCTCGAGGGCGGAGTGATTGACGAGAAACGGATCGAGGATATCGCGCGCCAGATAGCCACGCTGGAGGATGAAGGCTATCAGGTGCTGCTGGTCACCAGCGGTGCCGTCGGCATGGGGGCCAGGCAGTTGGGGCTGAAAGATGCGGTCAAGCAGATTCCCATGCGCCAGGCCTGCGCCTCGATCGGCCAGCCGATTTTGATGAGCAGTTACCGGGCCGCCTTTGAGAAATACCGGATGATTTGCTCGCAGATCCTCCTGACCCGCAGCGACATGAACAACCGCACGACCTACGTGCACCTCCGCGAGAGCGTCTTCACATTGCTTGGGCTCCACGTCATCCCCATCTTCAATGAGAATGACGTCGTTTCCACCGCGGAAATCGGAACCGCCTTTGGTGACAACGACCGCATGAGCGCCATGGTGGCGAGCAAGGTCGACGCCGATTTGCTGGTGATTCTCAGCGATATCGAAGGACTGTACACCGCCGACCCGAAGAAGGATCCCCAAGCGCGGCTGCTCAGCGACGTCGAGTCGCTGGATGCCAGGACGATGGGCTTCGCGGGCGGCGCCGGCAGCACGTTCAGTACCGGTGGCATGAAAACCAAACTTCTCGCGGCCAGAATCGCGACCCTTGCCGGATGCGGCACGGTGATTGCCAGTGGTTTCAAGAAGGATGCCCTGCTGAAGATCGTCCACGGCAAGGAGATCGGTACCTACATCCATCCCAGGAAACGTCTGAGCCAGAAGGAGCGCTGGATTCTGAACAACACGCACCAAGGCGCCATCGTGGTCGACGAAGGAGCCAAGAAGGCGCTTCTGGAGCATAAGAGCCTGCTTCCCAGCGGAGTCGTCAAGGTGAACGGCGATTTCGCCAGCGGTGATGTGGTGCAGGTGCAGGACGAGCAGGGGGTGGTCTTCGCCAAGGCGGTGCCCTACTACGACAGCACCCAGGCATCGGCGATGGCGGGACATTCCAACGATGAGTTGGACGGCCTGTTGGGGAAGGGGCACAAGGATGTGCTTTTCCGTCCCGAGGACATGGTCATCCTGCAAGAGGTGGAGGGATAAGATGAACAGCAACTGCAGGGTGTATCCGAACTTGCACAGCGTGCGCAATCCGCTTTCCTCTCTCCATGACACTCCGGAGCTTTCCGTCGGCATCATCGATACTTCGACCGAGGCGCGGCTGAGGACCGTGCTGGACTGGTACACCACCCATATGGATCTTGACCTGCATGTCATGACCACCGACGGAAGACTGGATGTGCAGGCCTTGCAGGAAAGCTTCCCGTCGGTAACCTGTATCGTTTTCACCGCAAGCGGCTTCAATGGCGAGAAGATCAACCAGTTCGCCTATGGGTGCCGCTCCCGCTTCTTCTTCATCACCCGGAGCGACGCCGACCTGGTGTTCTTCGATGGCGCCTCCATGACGAAGCTCATGGCGCAGGAGAACCATCCCGCGATGGTCCTTCCGCTCAGGTTGAACAACAAGGGGGAGTTCACCCCCGACATCCGTGTCCCCCTGCTGACTGGCGACGGGCGGATCGATGTGGAAAGCGACATGCCCAAAGTCCCTGATGGAGGGGCGATGCCGTCGCTCTACCCGATCATGGAGATGGGGTTGTACGATACCGCCTTGTTCCAGAGGCTTCGGGGCTACGACGAGCAGATCCACAGCGAGTACTGGCAGGCGATGGATTGGGGTATCCGCTGCTGGATGATGGGGTATCCCCTGTACCTCTCCCAGCTTGCCGTGCTGTTTTTCCCCGGAAACCTCTCCTTGGTCGAGGACCAGAGCGAAAGCGAGGGGTGGAGAAGGTGTTCCACCAAGGCGCTGAGCCTGAAGGTGGCGGAGGGACGTCGGCCGGAGATTGTCAAGCCGAGGCGTGACTTCGACCATGATGCCTGGGAGCAGGATGTCCGGCTCCGCTATCGCTACCTGGTCAAGCAGGATTATCCAACCTTGGTCCGGAACTGGGGGAAGATGTGAAACCCTTCCGGCTTCTGTGTGCCCTGCTGGCTTTGGGTGCTGCGTTTCCCCTCAATGCCCGTTCCAACCCTTTCCTCTACCCGATACAGACGGTGTTTGTCGATGCGGGCCACGGGGGTAGGGACAGTGGTGCCATCCGAAGCTATGGCTGGGGTGATGTCGCCGAGAAGGAAATCGTGCTGGATGTGGCCGGCCGTGTGGCGGTCAAGCTCCAGGCGCGGCATTCTGGCTGGAATGTCGTCATGACCCGGAACGACGACACGTTCATCAGCCTTTCCGAGCGTTGCCAGATCGCGTATACCACCCCGCTTCCTCCCAAAAGCTCTGCCCTGTTCCTGTCGATCCACGTCAACAGCGCCCCGAGCCCCTCGGCGAGCGGCTACGAGATCCTGGTGCGGGATCCCGCCCGGGAGACGGTGATGCTCAGCAGCCTGACTCCCAAGCAGAACATCCCATTGTTCGCCGCCTACACGGACGGGGAGCTGAACCAGCTTCTGGACCAGAGAAACCGCCAAGTGGCTGAAATCTTCGACCAGGTGCTTTCTTCCGGCTTTGTTTCCCGGGGGGTGAAGGTGCAGGACGTGCAAGTGCTCCGTGAGAGCCGTACCCCCTCCATCTTGGTCGAGCTTGGCTTCCTGACCAACGAACAGGAGGCGAGGAACCTGATGGATGATACCTGGCGGGAGCGCATGGCTTCCTCGATCGTCCTTGCCATCGAGCAGGTTGCCAGACAGTAGGCACGGATTCCTCTTGGCGGGGGGCCGAGCGTCAAACGACGGTCAGCCAAGGTGGTCTCTCCTGTGGATGGAGAGACGAGCGACGCGCTTTCGGATGATTTCCGGTCCCAAGCTCCAGGATTCCCGGGCAGATAAGAAACAGTTCCGCCCTAGGCTATCCGGTCAGTTTTCCTGGAACTGCCTTTCCCTTTCTTGCACGATCAGTCCGAACTTCAGGTTCTTCAGCTGCTGGGAGAGACTCACCTTGTAGATATGCGGGTTGATCAGGCGCAGGTAGGTGGGGTGGAACGCCTTCAGGTTTTCCTTCACTTCCTGCTGGAGGTCCTTGAGCTTCGGCTCCGGAAGCAGTCGCTTCCCGTCTTCCATCTGCTTGACCAGCATCGGCTCGGCCTTGGCGTAGGCGCCCGGTTTCATCTGGAAGAAGTCTGCCTCGCTGAAGGGATGGTAGAAGGTGTACTTCTGGCCTGCGACAATCTCCTCGCTCTGCAGGGCCACCAGGTCGGCAAGCGCCTGGCCATCGGCGTCAGAGAACCGGTAGACCTGCTTGATGCCGGGGTTGGTCGTCTTGGCGGTGGTGTTGCTGATCTTCATGGTCGGGATCATCTTTCCATCTTCACCTGCCTTGGCAGCAAGTTTGTAGACCCCGTTCAGGCTGCTTTGGAAGCCGCCAGTGACCAGGTGGGTGCCGATGCCCCAGCTGTTGATCGGGGTACCGCTCTCGACGAGCTGTTGGACGATATCCTCGGTCAAGTCGTTGCTGACGGTGATGGTGGCGTCGGCAAGACCTGCCGCGTCCAGCTTCTTGCGGACCTCCTTGGGCAGGTAGGACAGGTCGCCTGAGTCGATACGGACGCCAATCTTCTTGCCTTTCTTTTTCTGCTCCAGGCCGACGGTAATCGCGTTCTCGATACCGGACCGAAGCACGTCATAGGTGTCGATCAGAAGGACTGCGTTGTCCGGGTAGAGCTCCGCGAACTTGCGGAAGGCCTCAAGCTCGCTGGAAAAGCTCATGACCCAGCTGTGGGCCATGGTGCCGCCTACCGGGATGCCGTAGACTTTGCCTGCGAGCGTATTGCTGGTAATCGCGCATCCACCGATATAGGCGGCGCGGCTGGCGGCCATCGCTCCATCGCCCTGGGCGCGGCGCAGCCCGAACTCCATGATCGCGCTGTCCTTGGCTGCGCGGCACATGCGGGCTGCCTTGGTGGCGATCAGGGTCTGGAAGTTGATCGTGTTCAGGACGATGCCCTCGATCAGCTGCGCCTCGACCAGGTCGGTATGGATCCGTACAAGCGGTTCCCCCGGGAAGACGATCGAGCCTTCCCGGAAGGCGTAGACATTGGCATGGAACCGATAGGTCGCCAGATATTCCAGAAACGGTTTCTTGAAGGTGCCGAGACTGGCAAGGTAGTCGATGTCTTCCTTGTCGAACGAGAAGTGCTCGAGCTTGTCGATCAGGTCATTGACCCCGGCGAAGACGGCGTAACCGCCATCGAACGGGTTGTTCCGGTAGAACATGTCAAAGACCACCTGGGGATTATGGTTGGTGGCCAGATACCCCTGCATCATCGTCAGTTCATACAAGTCCGTGTACAGAGCGCTTACGTGCATGGTTACCTCTCAATGTTTCGCGGGAATCACGGAAAAACCGCAATACGGAATCAGCTTTTCCGGGATGGCTATGGACCCGTCCTTCTGCTGGTAGTTCTCCAGGATGGCGACCATCGTGCGGGAAAGGGCGGTCGCGGTGCCGTTGAGCATATGCACGTACTGGAGCTTACCCTCGTCATCGCGGTAGCGGATCTGGAGGCTCCTTGCCTGGTAGTCGGTGCAGTTGCTGGTCGAGGTGACCTCTCCGTATTCTCCGTTCTCGCCACGACCTGGCATCCAGGCCTCGATGTCGAACTTGCGGTAGGCGGGAGCCCCGAGGTCTCCGGTACAGGTGTCTATGACCCTGTAGGCAAGTCCGAGACCCTGGTAGATTTCCTCCTCGATGGAGAGCAGGTAGTCGTGCCACTTGTCCGACTCCTCAGGCAG
The DNA here is from genome assembly GCA_900315435.1 of uncultured Spirochaetaceae bacterium. GTDB lineage: Bacteria > Spirochaetota > Spirochaetia > Sphaerochaetales > Sphaerochaetaceae > RUG023. The sequence continues at coordinate 31,005 of OMYY01000009.1, read as the reverse complement.
GCAGTAGATGAACATCTCCAGCTTGGAGAACTGGTGGACGCGGTACAGGCCTTTGGAGTACTGGCCGGCCGCCCCGGCCTCACGGCGGAAGCAGTGGGACAGCCCGGTCATCTTGATGGGCAGTTCCTTCTTGTCCAGCACCCTGCCGGCGTAGTAGCCGCCGAGGGTGATCTCGGCGGTGCCGACCAAGGCGGTGCCGGTTCCCTCCAGCGTGTAGATGTTGCTCTCGGCGCCACGGGGATTGAAGCCGATGCCGTTCAGGATTTCCTCTTTTGCCACATCCGGAGTGATGAAGGGGGTGAAGCCGTGCTTCAGGACGATGTCGATCGCATAGCGCTCGATGGCCATCTGAAGCAACACCGCCTGGTTCTTCAGGTAGTAGAACTTCGGTCCGCTCACCTCGGTGGCGGTGTCGAAGTCGATCAGGTCGAGCTTCTCGCCGAGCTGGACATGATCCAGGGGCTTGAAGTCGAACACCGGCGGCTTGCCGACGAATTTGACCGCCGTGCTGTCCTTGTCCTCCTTGCCGATCGGAGCTTTCGGGTTGGCATAGTTCGGGATGGTGCGCGCGGCTGCCAGATACTGGGCGTCCAGGTCGGAGGCCTCCTTCTCGATTTCGGCGATCCGGGTCTTCAGCTCCTTGCCTTCCTCGATCAGCTTGGCGCGGGTCTCCGGGTCGAGCTTGCCCTTCATCTGCTTGGCGACCTCGTTGCGGCGGGCGCGAAGCGCATCGGCTTCCTGCATGACGGAGGAACGTTTGTCCCCCAGCGCGATGATCGCGTCAAGGTCGACGCGCATGTTGCGGTTCTTGATGTTCGCAGCAATCTCGTCGTGGCGGCTTTTCAGCTCTCTCAAATCAATCATAGGTCTTTCTCCTCACATCTTCTTCGATTTATTGGCACTGTCGGTGACCGCCTCGATCACGGCATTGTCGAACTGGTTTCGCTCCAAGGCCGCGACACCTTCAATCGTCGTGCCTCCTGCAGAGCATACTCCCATCATCAGGTCTATCGGATTCTTTCCCGTCGCCCGGGCAAGGGCGATGGCGCTCTCCATCGTGTCCCGCACCACCTCCACGCTTTTCGGATAGGAAATTCCCATCCGGGTTCCGCCAAGCGCCATGGCATGCATGAATTGGAACACGTACGCGATGCCGCTGCCGCTGATGCCGGTAAAGGCGGGAAGCAGCGATTCGTCCAGACTGCAGGCTGAACCGAAACTGGTGGCGATGGAAAAGGCTTTTTCCTTCAGGGACGAGGGGCAATCGGTGTCGGCGCAGACGGCGGTGACGGACTTCTTCACCTTGGCCGCGATGTTGGGCATGAACCGGACTACCTTCCTGGTGCCCAACTGTTCCTTCAGGGTCCCAAGGGTGATGCCGGCGGCAATGGAAATCCATCCCTCGCTTGGAGACGCCTGCCGTAGGGTGGGGTACAGGGCGGGAACCCCCTGAGGCTTGATGGCGATCACGACCAGGTCGCTTCGGGAGAGCAACTCCTCCAAGGTGGCATAGCCGGCTCCACTCCCTTCGACCTTCGCCCTCGTATGGTCAAAGGCAAGGACCGTGTCCTTTCCTTCCTGGACAAGCGCGCTGGCAATCGCTCCCCCCATGTTGCCGCACCCAAGCATACCGATGGTCATTTTCCTTCCTCCCAGGCGAACGTGTCGTCCGCCTCAGCAAGTCCCTGCCAGTCCCGCTGGCGGAAATACTCGTAGGCCGCGATGGCGACGCTGTTGGACAGGTTCAGGCACCGGGCACCCGTCCGCATGGGAATGCGTACCGTGCGATCCTCCACCTGCCGCAAAAGGCTTTCGTCAAGGCCGACGCTTTCCCGGCCGAAAACGAAATAGGTCTCCTCCGGGTAGGCGATTCCAGCATAGCACGTCCGGGCCTTCTTCGTGAAGAAATAGCACCGCTCGCGAGGGTGCTCGGAGAAAAAGGCCTGGTCGTCGGGATATTCCTTGATGGAGACAAGGTGCCAGTAGTCCAGTCCCGCCCGTTTCAGGTACTTGTCCGAAAGACTGTAGCCAAGCGGGTGCACCAGATGGAGCGTCGCCCCGGTGGCGGCGCAGGTCCGGGCGATATTACCGGTGTTCTGGGGAATTTCCGGTTGTAACAAGACAATATGCAGACCCATGAGAGGCTCCTCCGGAAGGAGTGTAGCCAGTTGTCCCGGCTTTGGGTAGACGCCAAAGGGAAAGGAGTACTACGATAGCGGTCATGGAAGTATTGAAAACATTGCTGCTCGGTGTCATCCAGGGCATCACCGAGTGGCTGCCGGTCAGCAGCACCGGCCATTTGATCCTGTTCGACGCGTTGTTTCCGCTCCACGTCAGCGAGCAATGCAGGAACCTGTTGATGGTGCTGATCCAGTTGGGTTCAATCCTGGCCGTCATCATCCTCTACTGGCACACCTTGAACCCGTTCTCTCCGGGGATGGGCAGGGAGGACCGGCGCTCCTGCTGGTCTCTCTGGAAAAAGGTGGTGGTGGCGTCGGTGCCGGTGGCCGTCATCGGTTTTCTTCTGGACGATTTCATCGAGAGCGAACTCTATTCGTGGCAGGTTGTCGCCCTGACCCTTGCCCTCTACGGTGCCGCCTACATCATCCTGGAACGCAAGCGGAAGGGACGGGACGGAACCATCCACTCGATCGAGGAGATTTCCCTCTTTCGGGCGGTCGGCATGGGCCTTTTCGAGGCGCTGGCCTTGGTGCCTGGAACCAGCCGCAGCGGCTCCACCATCCTGGGCGGCATGCTGCTGGGGGTGGACCGCAAGACAGCAAGCAAGTTTTCCTTCTTTCTCGCCATTCCCGCCATGTGTGGCGCGTCGTTGCTGAAGCTGGTCAAATTGGGATTCGCCCTGAGCGGCTACGAGTGGACATTGGTGGCGCTCGGATTCGTCGTCTCTTTTGTCGTCTCGCTTTTCGTCATCAAGGCTTTGATGCGCTACCTGACCAGCCATGACTTCCAGATTTTCGGCTGGTACCGCGTCATTCTGGCGATCTTGGTGGTCCTCTTCTTCAGTTTCGTCTGACCAGCGACGAGGCTTTGACCACCTTTTGTCCTTTCTTCTGCATCTGGAGGATGACCTTTTCCAGTTCCCGGCGCTTGGCGTCCTGGCTGGAGAAGAGCTCCTGTTGCATCGGCGCGTCTCCTGTGTAGAGTCCTCCGAGTCCTAGCCCGAGCAGGCGGACCGGAGTTCCGTGCCACCGTTCGGCAAGCAACCCTGTGGCGATCCGGTAGACCTGCTCGGCGCTAAGGATATTCTCATCCGGGGTGACTTGCGCCTCGTGGAGGGAGAAGTCCGGCCAGCGAAGCTTCAGGGAGACGGTACGGGCGATTTGTCTTTCCTCCAGACAGCGGAACATCAGCTCGTGGCTCATCGAGAGCAAGTATTGCCTGAGCACTTCCACGTCCGATACATCGTCAAGGAACGTGGTCTCCGTACTGATGGAATGGCTCTTGCTTTCCCCTTCAAAGATGCCGGGATCGATGCCCCTCGCCGCGTCGTAGAGGAAACTGCCCATCGCAGGCCCGAACATTGATGCCAAGTGTTCTTTGCTGAAGGACCGGAGTTGCCGGGTGGTGTGTATATGCCTGTCCGCGAGCTGTTTGCGCCCGACCTTCCCGATCCCCCAGAGCTTGTGCAGCCCCACCGCGTCGATGAACAGCTCTTCCTTTCCCGGAGATACCCGGCAAAGCCCGTCCGGTTTGTGGTAGTCGCTGGCCATTTTGGCAAGATACCGGTTCGGGGCGATTCCGACGCTGATGGTCAACCCTGTCTCTTTCCGTACTTCCGCCTTCAATTGCAGGGCCGCCTCTTTGGCGCTGTGGTAGAGGCGTTCCATGCCGCTCATGTCGAGAAAGGCCTCGTCGATGGAGATTTGCTGCACCTTGTCGCTATAGCGTCCGCAGATTCCCATGATCTGGCGGCTGACCTGGCTGTATCGCTCGAAGCGGGGGTTGACGACCACCGCCTGCGGGCAGAGCCGGAGCGCCTGCGCCATCGGCATGGCGCTGTGGCATCCGTACCGTCGGGCGACATAGCTCGCGGTAGAGACGACGCTCCTGCGCTCATTGTGCCCGATCAGGACCGGTTTGTCCTTCAAGGAAGGGTTGTCGTGGATTTCCACGCTGGCGAAGAATGCATCCATATCCACGTGGAAGAAGAGAGGACGCAACATCAATCAACTCCTCTCCAAACAAATAATTGCATGCTTCTTTTCATACGTAGTCCGCCTAATTGCCCCCATGTTGGCCACACCAGATCCCCTGTAGGGAAAAATCCCCAAATGGTTACTTTCCTTTTCCATCACTATACCACGAGACGGAAGATGCTGGGAAATGATGGGGTCCAAGGATGACGGCAACCGGGAAAAGCGCCCCACGACCTTCTTTTCCTGACGCCCTGCAGACTTTGCCGGACAAACGCAATGGGGACTATGGCCACGGAATGGCCGTCAAGCCGTTTCTTTGCGTGAGCGGCCGGGAGTCGACATCGGCTCGGGTGTCCTGCTACCGGGTCCTGATGCCACCCATCTCGCGCGATTCCCTCCTGCGCAGCGCTTCCTCGACTACGTTTCGTTCGTTCCAAGCGTACTTGACTCCCTGTTTCTCGATGGAGTGCTCGTGGCCTTTGCCCAGGAAGAGCAGGGTGTCTCCCGGCCGCGCGGCGTCCACCATCGCCTGGATGGCTTTTGCGCGGTCGGCGATCTCGTGCACCTCGACCGGTTCGGCGTCCCGCAACAGGTCCCGGTCGATCTGCTCGGTGGGTTCCCAGCGGGGATCCTCGTCAGTCAGGAAAAGGATGTCGCCATAGTGGCTCGCCGTTTTCCCCATCGGCGCGCGCTTGGAGGTGTCCCGTTCCCCGGCGCAACCGAAGCAGGCCAGAATCCGTCCTTGTCCCTTCCGTTGGTACTCGAAGGAGAAAAGCTTCTCGTAGGCGTCGGCAGTGTGGGCGAAGTCGATCAAAACCGTCAGGCCGAGATGGTTTTCCACCGTGACCATCCTGCCGTCTACCGGCTTTAGGGCGCAGGCCAAGGCCAGTTGCTGGGCAAGAGGCGTGTGCAGGATCCTTGCCGCGGCGAGACAGGCGAGCAAGGCGTTGCCGGCCAGTACCGGGTAGTGCAGTGGAGTGGGATAGGCCTTTCCCCGGTAGGTGATTGACGCGTCAAGCCCGATTTCCGCCTGGACGTTCTGGTTGACCACCAAGCTTTGGACCCTTGCGGGCAACACGTTGAGAAAGGCGTCGAGGTGGGGATTGACGGTGGTGGAGATGAAGAAGCCACCCTGTTTGATTCTGCGGGCAAGGTTGCATTTGGCGTCAACGTAGGCCGGGACGCTTCCGTGGAACTCAAGATGCTCGCTGGTCACCGTGGTGACGATTCCCCCGTCATAGCGGATGGTGTGGAGTCTGTCGTAGCGGTCAGAGAGGGCATGGCTGGTACACTCCAGCACTACGTACTCGACTCCGTTATGCAGGCAACGGTCGAGGAACGCCTCGAGCTGGTCCGCCTCCGGAGTGCTCTGCCGGTACGGGCTCGGCCCGTATCCGGAACCATCATCCATCGACACCGTTCCGATCAGCGCGGTCCGTCTGCCTGCCCGTTGCAACAGCTGGTACAGGTACTCGCTGGTCGTGCTCTTGCCATCCGTCCCGGTCACTCCGATGATGGAGAGCCTTGATTCCGGCTCGCCGTGAAAACGGGAACAGACGGACGCAAAGCGGGTACGCACCAGAGGATCGACCAGTCCGGCTACGTTTTCGGGAAGGAGGACCGGGTGGTCGCTGACTACCGCGATGGCTCCGTTCTGGATCGCGTCGGCGATATAGTTCGCGCCTTGGGTATGGATGCCCGGAAAAGCAAAAAATACCGACCCGGGCTTGCAGGCCCGGCTGTCATACACCACAGCGGAGACTTCCCGCTCGTCACCAGCCCACTCGGGGGCGAGATCTTGCAACTTTCTCACGCCTCCATGCTAGCATCAGCGCCCGTTTTTTGCTATGCCGCGTTCTCTGTCGTAATGGCCGCCGGCCGGAAACGATGCGGAACGGCCTGTTCCATCAAGCCTTCGGCTGGTACGCATTACGGTGCCGCTACGTTTGCATGAGTGCGTAATTTGTTTCTGATAAAGTAGTTGTATTTATCAATGAGAACGAAAGCGTTGCCATAAGCGCTCTGGATAGGATATACTGGTTTCCATGAAGCAATTGGACTTTACTCCGCACGGTGTGTGCGCTCGCAAAATCACTGTAGTCCTTGACGACAATGATGTCATCCAGGACGTCTCCTTCGTGGGTGGGTGTGACGGCAACCACAAGGGCATTGTCCGCTTGGTCAAAGGCCATAAGGCCAGCGAGATCGCCGACCTTCTTTCGGGAACCACCTGTGGTTTCCGCCCGACCAGTTGCCCTGACCAGCTGGCCCAGGCCCTGAGGCAAGCGGCGTTGTGAGACGCTGTCTGCTCGCCATCCTGTTGCTTTCCGTCAGCGCCAGCGTGTTTGCCGGTGTCGCGGACATGCAGGATGACCAGCACAGGGGGATGGGTGTCCGGGGAATCGCGTTGAGCGACTCCTATGGTACCATGTTCGCCAACCCCGCATCGCTTGTCTTCAACCCCGGCAGTATTTCTGCCTCGCTATGGGTGACGGACAACGGCTATGTCAACGAGCCCTCCAGCGGCCTGATGCTCTCCTTTTGTGGCAGACGCATGGGCTTCACCCTCGAGCAGACCACCGAGTTCACCAAACGCGAGGACGGACTGTACAACGCGCTGAAATACACGTACCTGCAGATGGATTGGGCCTATAACTGGAAACGGCTGTCCGCCGGTCTCAGTCTGAACGCCCAGACGGCGATGAAGCGGACCTCCCTCGAGATCGATGCGGGTCGCGAACTGTCAGATTTGGCGGTGCAGACCTTCTTTTCCCGCTATGAGACGAAACCCAACTCGACCAAGGTGACTGCCGCCCTCGGAGCGATGCTCGACATGGACTGGTTCACCATCGGTGCCGTCAGCGACCAGTTCGCCGAGGCATCGGACGAGGGAAGCCTGGAGTTCAGCGGGAAGGACCTGTACGAGAACCTTTGTTTTGGCTTGTCGCTCTTTTCTCCTACCTTCAACCGGCGGAGCCAGTTGAACCTGTTCAAGACGGGGATTTCCGTGGAATTGGTCCATCCGTTCCAGGATGCCAGCACGCTGTGCGGCGGCATCGACGTGAAGATGCAGATGTTGCCCGACGCGCAGGTCGACTTCATGGCCGGATGGCGGCAGCCCTTCTCAAGGGACAAACTGTTCGACATGGACTGGAGAGATGCGACACAGAGCGCTGGGGTCGTGGTGACCCTGCTGGGATGGAGGATCAACGCTTACGCCGAGTTTCCTGCGAAGGTATATGCGGGAGAGGGGACGGCGAGCGATGTGCAGGCTACTGTCTCTCTCTCCTACAGCCGTTGAACCCTTTCCCTTGACAGTGAAAACTCCAATCTATTATAGTCTGGAATGTTCAATATGAACTTACGTGGAAGGAGATAGATATGTCCAAAGCACATAGAGGAGCTGGAATCAGAAAGGAACACCCGAACCAGGGTCGTGGAACCTGCCCTGTCTGCAAGAGAAGTGGTGTGAAGCTGCTGTATGAGCAGACTGTCGATGACAAGAAGGTCAACGTTTGCAAGGCATGCGACGCCCACATCAAGAACGTTGCCGCCAGTGCCAAGCCGGCCGCAGCCGAGGCTGCCGCGCCCGCTGCTGAAAACTGAACTGACATCCAGCACCTGCTTGTTGGGGAAGGACTCTCTGGTGACAGGGAGCCCTTCTTGTCTGTAGAGGGCGGAAATCGATGGAATCCTTTTACCTGGTAGGAATCAAGGGAACCGGAATGGCTGCGCTCGCCGTGCTTCTGGACGAGTGGGGCATGGAGGTCGCTGGCTGTGACCGGCAAGAAGTCTTCAGTACCGAAGCGCAACTGGAAGGCCACCGGATCCGGCGCGACGTCGGCTTTGACCCGGCGTTGCTTCCCCCTCATACCGATTGGGTCGTCTACAGCAGCGCCTATCCGAAGGATCTCCCGATTCTGACGCGTGCCAGGGAAGCGGGTTGCAAGGTCGCGGACTACAACGAGTTCCTCGCCATATTGACCCGGCGTCAGGACAGCTACGTGGTGGCTGGCAGCCACGGGAAAACCACCTGTACCGCCATGACGGCCTTCCTGCTCGGACAGGGCAAGCGGAGCCAGTTCCCCTTCTATGCGGTCTACGGGTCGATGCTGCGGGGCAGCGAGCGCATGCCCTGCCAAGGGCGGCAGGCGTTCCTCCTCGAAGGTTGCGAGTACCGGGACCATTTCCTCGCGTATCATGTCAGGGGGGCCCTGATTACCAACATCGAGTGGGACCACCCCGATTACTTCCCGACAGAGAAGGACTATGTCGCCAGCTTCCGCGGTTTTGCCGACAAGATCGAGCGGGGCGGATTCCTGGTCATTTGCGTTGATGACAAGCACGCGCGGGAACTCTATCTGTGGGCAAAGGAGCACCGGAGCGACCTGAACTTGCTGCCATATGGTTTTTCCGAGCGTGGTTCCTTCGGAATCCGGCGCATCCAGAAGACCCTGTACGGGATAGGGTTGTTGCCCACCTACGTGGAATTGCCTTCTCAGAGCGAGCAGTGGATTGACGACATGGTCGGGGCGTCGCTCTTGGCTACCTGCATGCTCTTGGACGCCAAGGAGCCAAAACTGTATCTGGACGACGGCATGTTGGTGACTGGCGAAGCATTGCCGACCGTATTGCTCGGCATGTTGCGGGATATCGTCAGATATCCGGGAACCGTCGGCCGCATGGAGATGATGGCGGACGAGGACGGAGTGCTGTATCTGGACGACTACGCGCACCATCCCACCCAGATCCGCATGGTAGTCGAAGCCCTGCGGCAACAGCATCCGGATCGGCAGGTCATGGTGCTTTTCTGCCCCCATACCGCCAGCCGTACCCGCGCGCTGTTCCCTGGTTTCGTCAAGTCGCTCGCCACCGCCGACAAGGTGGTCGTCCAAAAGACCTACGCCTCCGCCCGGGGCGACAGCGATCAAGGCGGGGACGCCGCCCTGCTCTTGGCCGAAGCCTTGCAGCGGAAAATCGACCGCACCCTGTATGGAAAGTTGTCGGCGGTGGCCTATGCCGCCACGGACGACGATGCTGTCCGCATCTGTGCCAGCTGGTTGATGGAAGGAGATATTCTCGTTACTATGGGAGCGGGAAACAACCGCTTTCTGACAAGCCGGATCGTCTCCCAAAGGAAGCAGAATCTATGACCAGTATGACCGGATATGGTTCGGCGACGGTGACGACCGACGAGTTCCAGCTGGAAGTCGAGGTGAAATCCTACAACAACCGCTATTTGGATATCGACCATACCATGCCGTACTATCTCGCATCCTACGAGATGGACATCGACCGACGCATCGGCGAGGTTGCCCGGCGTGGCCACATCGAGCTTGCCGTCCGCATTGTCGGCGCCAAGAACGACGTCAACCTGATGGTCGACAAAGAGGCGGTCAAGGCGTATCACGACGCATTCCTGCAGATTGCCGAGGTCGCGGGCGGGGATCTGCGACCTTCCTTGGCTGATTACCTTGCCCAGGAAGGACTGCTTTCCTGCGTCAGGCAGGACGGAGAGCGCTACGGGACAGCCCTGTTTCAAGCCCTTGACGAGGCGCTGAAGCAGTTTTCCGAGAGCAGGGAGCGGGAGGGAAAGGCGACCCACGACGACTTGGTCCGATTGGGAGACCAGGTCAAGGACGGCCTTTCCGTCATCGCGGCCCACGCCGACGAACTGGAGTTGCTGGTCAAGCAGAACCTGAGAAGCCGCATGGACGAGATGCTCGGAGACCAACAGTACGACGAGAACCGGATCCTCCAGGAGGTGGCGGTCATGCTGAACCGCTACACGATCAACGAAGAGGTCAAACGGCTGTCCACCCATCTGAAGGCCTATGACGGACTTCTGGAAGAGCGGGAGCCGGTCGGCAAGCGCCTTGACTTCCTCTGCCAGGAGATGAACCGGGAAATCAACACCATCGGAAGCAAGAGCCAGATTGTCGAGATGAACCTGCAGGTGGTCCGGATGAAGGACAGTCTGGAAAATATCCGTGAGCAAATAAGGAATATCGAATGAGAATCGCGATCAGCAGCAAGAGCGGCTGTGGCAACACCACGGTCACCACACTCGTCAGCCAGATCCTAGGCTATCCGATGATCAATTTTACGTTCCGTTCCCTGGCCAAGGAGCGGAACATGGACTTCTGGGACTTCTGCAGGCTGGCTGAGACGAGCGACGAGCCGGACCGTGAGGTAGACTCCCGTCAAGTCCGGCTTGCCTTGGCGAGCAAGGATTGCGTGCTCGGCAGCAGGCTGGCCATCTGGATGCTGAAGGAAGCAGACTTGAAGGTGTACCTGACCGCTTCTCCCGAAGAGCGCGCCAGACGGATCCAGAAGCGCGAGGGCGGTACGTTGGAGCAGCGCATGCGTGAGACCTGTGAGCGTGACGCCCATGACAGCGCCCGCTACAAGCGGTTGTATGGCATCGACAACAGCGATACCGGCGTGGCCGACCTGGTCATCGACACTACCGGTATTCCGGCCGAAGAGGTTGCCTCACGGATTGTCGCCAAGGCCCGGAGCCTGGGCGCCTGAGTCTGTACACGTTTGTTTTTTTTGCGTATAGTACCATTCGTACTTCGTACAAGGAGTGAAGAGCGTGAGCATCCCTTTGAAAGAAATTGAAGATTTTTCCGGCAACGTCTACCAGATGACCTGCGCAGCCATCAAGGAAGCGGACATCCTGAGCCAACCTGGCTGTGGCGGTGAGGAGATCGAGAAGAAGAACGAGAAAATCGTCAGTGTCGTTCTCGAAAAAGCCGTCAATGACGAAATCAAGTTCCAGCCTGCGGAGCAGTAACCCCTTCGCCCGTATCGTCTTTCTCTTCGGCCCGACGGGAGTGGGGAAGACTGATTTTCTCACACGCCTCGATCCTGACCGGTTCGCGGTCATCAATGCGGATTCCATTCAAGTCTATCGGGGATTGGACATCGGTTCGGCGAAAGTGTCGGCCGATGTTCGTGCCTCTATCCGTCATTACCTGATTGATGTCGAGGACCCTTGGAACCAATTCACGGTCGCAAGGTTCATCGAGCTCGCCGACCAGGCGGTCCGCGACATCGTCTCGCAGGGGAAGGTCCCGATTCTCTGTGGCGGTACCGCCTACTACTTCAAGCATTTCCTCTATGGTCTTTCCGAGGCTCCCGCCAGCGACCCTGCGGTCCGGGCCGAGGTGGCCGAAGAGACGGAACAGAAAGGTCTCGGCTGGGCGTATGGGGAACTGGAGCGGGTCGATCCGGCAAGCGCGCTCCGCATCCACCCCAATGACGCCTACCGGATCACCCGTGCGCTGGAGGTCTATCGGTATAGCGGGAAACCGCTCTCCGCCTTCAAGCCAAGCGATACTCCCCGCTACGGAATGAAACCCTTGGTCTATGGTCTGACCCGGCCTCAGGAAGAACTGGACGGGCGTATCGCGTTGCGGGTCGAGGAGATGTTCCGGGAAGGGCTGCTGGATGAAATCCGGGGGTTGATTGCCCATGGAGCCAAAGAATCTTGGCCTGGCATGCAAGGAATCGGCTATCGTGAGTTCTTCTCTGCCCGCAAGGAAGGGGAGTGCAGCCTTGCGACCATCAAGGCGGAGATTGTACGCGACAGCCGCCTCTACGCAAAGCGGCAGATGACCTTCTTCAAAAGCTTCTCCTCCGTCACTTGGCTGGAGACGCCAGAGAGTAGGCGGCGTTTGCAGCTTGAGCTTTTTGCGACGGCTTGTCAGGCGTGACGGGTATTTCAATCGTCTCCACTTTGCGGTAGTCCACATTGGTGATGCTGGCGATCAGCCTCCATCCCCGTTTGTTGGTCGCGAAGGTAAAATCCTGTTTCTGGGTATAGACAAAGGCCAACGTGTGTCCGGCGCTCGCCTTGGCAGTCTCGTCCTCCTCGTCGTAGGGGAAGGGCGTGTAGATCGTGCTGGTCACCTGATAGGAGTCAGCCGAGGTCTGCGTGACCTGCACGTCGGTCACTCCGTATAACCCCTGTGAGGAACCGATGGCGGGTCTTCCCTGGGCGATCCAGTCGTTGACGTTGATGATCGCGTTGATGTTCTCGTAGGCCTGTCGGGTCTGGCGGTTGACGAAGAGGTTCATCACCTCAAGTTCCGCGGGGCTTTTCACGTGGGGAGCGAGGCTTGCGTCCAGCTTCTGCACATCCAGTTCGCTCTGGGCCGCATAGTATTCGGCGATGATCTGCTCGTCGCTCATGCCGTAGGTATAGGGAGGGGTCAATGCCTGCTTGATCCTGCCTGCGGTGAAGCAGCCGACCGCCAGGACGATGGCGGTGATGGTGACCACCAGCCATCCACGCTTGCGCCAGAAACGGCGCCTTGCGGCCCGTTTGCGCTGCCGCTCCTCGAAAAGCGAGATTGCGTCCCTGTCCGGTCTCGACTCGACAGGTCCGGGCCACTGCATCGAGGCCAGTTGGTCCCCGAGCCAGGAAAGCGCGTGTTGGGGTTGCTGGTTTCCTGTCAGGTCACGTTGTTCTGTCAGCTTGGCGTGCAGCACGTCGTCGACCAAACGCACCAGCTCCGGCTCCAGATTGGTTCCCAGCAGGCGGAGTGGGAGGATGTCGCAATGGTCCTCCCGTGTGTCCGGGTTGGCAAGCGGTACTCTTCCGGTGGCGCCCAGGTACAGCAGCTGGGCCATCTGGTCGATCAGGGTGTACGGCTTGTGCAGGTCGTAATGGACCCAGTCGTTGAAGCTGGCCTCGCGCGCCTGTTCGCCCATGCATGCCTCGATCGCGCTGGAAAGGGATGGAGGCAGCAGGAAGACGCCGCCCCCATCCAGCCCGTACATCCTCCACAATGGGATGGTTCCGCTCTCCAACGAGATGTAGCTTTCCTCCATCCTGCCAAGAAGCTGGATGAAGTCGCGTACGAAGGAAAGGGTTTCTCCCCGCCGCTTGTCGGCCAGTTCCCACACCGAATACAGGGGCATGGAAGGGAGCCTGAGGCATTGCATGCCGTCGACGATGGCGATGCCCTCCCAGGGGATGGCGTTGACCAGACCGTCCTTCAATGCGAATCCAATCTGGCTCTTGCCCTGCAGAAGATAGCCTGGCAGGTGGGTGTGGGTGTCGCCAAGGACAATGCAGGTGGCCTTTACGCCATCAATTTCCGTCTGGATGATTTGCGGTGCGATCTTCGTGATGTCCATATTCAGTTTCCTTTGAAGCCTGAGATGTGCCACACATACCTGCCTTCTTCTTCGGGAAGGGAATCGGGTAGCTTGGTGAAGTGGCTGTCCCTGAGCGAGAATCCAGTCAGGTGCCAGTTGCCGGGAAGGCGCCTGCAACGTCCGATTGCCTCGAGAATGCCTGTCCCGAGCGATGAAATCTGGCGGGAATGCAAGGCGCCAAGCAATGGGGTTCCCGCCTCAAGCAGTCCGCACAGGGTGATGAAATCCTTGTTTGCCGTCTGACTGGTGGAAAGTCCGTTTCCGTTCAGGCAGGAGACCACCAGCGTCCGTGGTTCCGCCTCGAGCAGGCGGTCAAGGAAGGAGGATAGTTGCTGGCAATCCTTGGAGGAAAGGTCTGGCTTGACCAGTATGGGAAGAATGGCCGCGTGGGGAAAGAAGGCCTCGATGACCGAGCCCTGTTCCTCTGGTGCCGGTTCCTCATGGAAATAGGCGTCGTCCTTGCCCATCCAGGCCGGGATGGTTGCGGTCGAATAAAGCGGAAGTTTTCCGAACGTCTCGTCCTCGGGAATGAAGGCGAAGGTGGCGCCGCTCTCCTTGCGGACATGCTGGTGCAGAGGCGAGAGCACGATGGCCAATGCCGGATTGCTTGCGCTCATGCGCTCATAGGGGCCTCGGATTTCCTCCTTCACCCAGTCGTAGGCGGCATCCGGCACCAGAATCGCCGCTGGAAGTGGACGTGGTCGCGCTTGCGCTTCCGCAGGCTCGATCCTTTCGGGATAGAAGATATGCATGAAGGGTTTCTCAGTCATCGCTTCCCTCCTTGGTCTGCATGACGCGCGCAAGCCGGTCTTGGTCGACCTTCACGAAGAAATTCTTTTCTTGGGTGGGAAGGACCAGTCCCAGAGGACCGTCCTTGGCCCTGCGCAGATATTTGACTTGGGTATAGTACAGGTCCGCAGCCCCTTGGTTCTTTCCTTTGCTGTAGGTCACGGCCAGGTTGGCCGCGTCCAGCATTACCTCCAAGGGCACGCTTTTGTCCTTGAACGCCTTGATGAAGACATACCCTCCCGGCCAGTCGCGGGTGTGCATCCACCAGTCGTAGCTCTTCACCCAGTGGCGCAGCAGCGCGTCGTTCTCCTTCGCGTTGCGTCCGACAAGGATGGTGAACTTGCCGCTGTGGAACGTCAGTCCTGGACTGGCGCTCTCCGGTTTCTTGTCGGCGGTCTCTTCCCTGAGTTCCTTCTGCAGGCGGCGGATCATCACCCGCTCGTCGTCGCAGGGAAGCAGCAGTTCCCGGTAATGGGTTTCCAGCCCTGCCTTCTGGGCTTTGATCTTCTCGTGCTCCTGTACACTGTCCTGCCAGGTTCCCTTCGCCTTCTGGTAACGGGCATAGCAGGCCTCGATGTTCTCGCTGGGGGTGAGTTTCGGATCCAGGGCGATGACGCGCTTGCCTCCCGTCGTGTAGTCATCCACCTCGATGTGGTCCATGTGGGGTTTGAGCAGGTACTTGTAGCTGGAAAGCAAATCGCCCTCAAGCTTCATCTCCATATATCCCGCGTTCGCCTGGGCTTTCCGGGTAAGGCTCCTTGCCGTGCCCTCGAGCATCATCAGCTCCCTGTCGCGCTTCTGGCAGACTTTCGCCATCAATCCGGCAAGAGAGTCCTTGTTGCTCGCTTGTCCGTATTCGGCCTCGATCTGCTCGTTGAAACTGACGTCCCCGAGCCGGGGCCTGACCGTGAAAACCTTTCCTTCTTCTGTGCGCTCGGGTGGGAGCTCGAGCTTCTTGGCGCTCGTCTCGCCCCGCTTGGGCCTGCGGTAAAGCAAGTCCAGGATCGTGTAGGCGCCGTCGGTGACGATGATGTTGGCCTGGGGGCCGCTGTACAGACGGATGATCAGGTGCATCTGCGTGCCATGGTTGTCAAGCGAAAGGTCTACCATGCGGTCAAAAGCCGCTTGATGGACATTGGTGATTCTTGCGCCTTCCAGATGTTTGCGGGCGAACTGGACGAAGCGTTGCAGCTTCGCTGTCTTTTGTCCTTGGACGGCCGCGACCATGCGGCTCACCCGATGGATGCGGCTCTGCGCGGTGCCGATTTCGGTGTAAAGCTCCCATCGCCCAACCCCCGGGCTGTACATCTCCCAGGTCAGACAGTGAAAATCGTGCTGGATGACATGCTGGATCACCGAGCCTGCCAAAGGCAGCTCGCTAAGAATCAAGGCAATTTCCCGATGGTTGAGCGACATATATCAAAGGTATGCTTTTTTGTCTGGTTCGACAACATCCCTCGCGAAACGGATTGCGATGGTTTCCATGTCCACATCCGATATATGACTCCGAAAAAGGACTAACGTTTTGGGATATATGGACACTTCCGAGTGGAACCAGAAGAATTGTTCCAAACCCTTGACGGAGGAAGGCAACCTGTTGTATTGTTCATTCCGTTACAAACGCAGTGTATGCGGCAGTGGCGGAATGGTAGACGTGCAAGCTTGAGGTGCTTGTGGGGGAAACTTCGTGAAGGTTCGAGTCCTTTCTGCCGCAGGACTTTCAGGCTGTCCTTTCGGGGACAGCCTTTTTCGTCTCGTTGCAACCCCGCAGACCCAAAGGGTACAATGGCGGCGAAGGAGTTGTGTATGGCCGATATTCGCTTTGGAGAGGATTACCGTTTGAAGAGGTTCTGGTGGTACGTGGCGTCACTCTGGCCTCTGAAATGCCTGCGGGGCGAAAAGCTTGTCCTCCACAAGGCGGAGAAGCGGATCAAGGGTCCGGCGATAGTCGTCGGCAACCATGCCTCCCTGTTTGACTGGTGGTTCGCCTGGCGTGTGCTCAGAAAACCCAACCTGACACCTGTCGTCGCCCGGTACTTCTTTTCCGACTCCTTCAACGCCTATTGGCTGAAGCATGCGGGATGCATCCCCAAATCGGTCTTTACCGCCGACAACAGCTCGGCGATCGCGATGATGCGGTGCCTGAAGCACAATGGCATCCTCCTGCTGTTCCCCGAGGCCCATACCGGAGCCTTGAGCAAGAACGAGCCGCTTCCCGACGACACGGCGCTTTTCATCAAACGCATCGGTGTCCCTGTCTATGGGGTTCATGTCGAAGGCGCCACGCTCTGTTTTCCCAAGTGGGGAAAGAAGCATGCCGGCGGCCGTATCGAAGTGACGACCCGGCAGCTCTACACCAAGGAGCAACTGAAGACAATTGACAAGGACGTTCTCGCTCGAGAGCTTGTTGATTACATAGCTTACGACGATATAGAATTCCGGAAAAGGAATAAAAACCTGAATTTGCATACGAAGTATCCCGCGGAACATGTGGAGAACGCCGCATGGCTGTGCCCCGCTTGTGGAACCCATGGCGGACTGTCTTCCCATGGCGGTGAAGTATCCTGCGTATGCGGATGGCATGCCACCATCGACGGCAACTACCGTATGTCCGATAGGTACGCGACGGTGCAGGATTGGATCAGCGACTGCGTGGAAAAACTAAGGGATGCGGCGAAGGATCCCTCCTTCGAGATGCGCGATGACGTGACGCTGAGACTTCCGACCCACCAGCATGACGGGGGCCAGCGCGAGGCAGGAAGGGGGATTTGTCGTCTGAACCATCAGGGCCTCTTCTACAAGGGAACGATGGACGGCAAAGAAGTGGAGCTTTCCTTCCCGATTTCCAGCATGTTCCTTCTGCCCTTTACAGCGGGAAGGAATTTTGTCATCTACGAGAAGGAGCAATGTTTTATCTTCTGTCCCGCCCATAAGGAGAACTGCACTCGCTTCAGCTACGCGAGTGCAGTCCTTACCGGTGCGATCTGATGCTCAGACGAGCTTCTCGAACTCGTCGAGCAATGTGGCGAAGTGTGTGACCGCGGCGTTGACCGCGTCAGGCTTGGACATGTCCACGCCCGCCAGCTTGAGCGATTCCATCGGGTACCGGCTTCCCCCGCTCTGCAGGAATGCGAGGTAGTCGTTCCGTTCCTTTTCTCCCCCTTCCAGAATCTTTTGGCTCAGCGCGATCGCGGCGCTGATGCCGGTTGCGTACTTGTAGACGTAGAAGGCATTGTAGAAGTGGGGGATCCGCAGTCCTTCCATGTCGCTCAGCTCGCTGAACTCGACCTGATTCCCGAAGTAGGCGACAAGCAACTTGCGGTAGATGGCGCGGATCACGTCGACCGAGAGAGTCTCCCCGCTTTCCGCAAGCTTGTGGGCCTGGTCCTCGAACTCTGCGAACATGGTCTGACGGAACAGCGTCGCGACGATGTCGTCAAGCTGCTTGCCGATGATCGAGGCGCGCTCGTCCTTGTCCTTGGCATGGTCGAGCAGGTAACGCGCAAGCAACTGCTCGTTGGTGGTGCTTGCTACTTCGGCCTCGAAGATCGTGTAGTCGTACTGGAAGAAGGGGTTGTGCTTCTTGCTGTAGTAGCTGTGCATCGAATGGCCGCCTTCGTGGATGATGGTGAAGAGGTCGTTCAGCGTGTCGCCAGTGAAGTTCAACAGGATGTATGGCTTGCTGGTATAGCAACCACTGCTGAAGGCTCCGCTCCGTTTGCCTGTGTTTTCGTATCTGTCGACCCACCGCTCGGTGGTCAAGCCCGCCCCAAGTATGGAGACGTACTCGTCTCCAAGGGGTTTCACTGCCTTGAGTACTGTTTCTACCGCGGCGTCGTAGGTGGTGTGGAAAGGTTTCTGCATGACCAATGGCACGTAGACGTCCCAATGCGCCAGCTTTTCCAGCCCGAGAGCTCTGCGCTTGACCTCGTAGAAACGGTGGAGCGAGTCAAAGCCGGCATGGACGCTGGCCACCAACGTATCGTAGACGGAACCATCCACTTTGTCCGGGAAAAGTGCCGCGTCGCGGCTTGACGCGTAGCCTCGGACCTTGCTTGAGAAGATGTCCTGCTTGACCGAACCTTCATACAGACGGGCCAACGTATGCTGATGAGCCCCGTAGATGCCGTAGAGTTTGTCGTAGGCCTCTTTGCGGGTGGCTCGGTTGGTGCTTTGCATGAAGGTGCTGTAGGTGCTCTGCGTCAATGGCTTTCCCTCGACTGTACCGAAGTCCATGTCGACATTGGTCAGGTCGCTGAAGGTCAGCTCGGAGGTCTGGGCGCTCTCGCTCTGCAATGCCATCAGACGCTCCTCGCCCTCGCTCAGGACGTGTGCTTTGAAGCGACGGCTTTTCTGCAGATAGACCTTGTATTCCTGGAAGTCGGGGTCATGGAGATATGCCTGGTAGGTCTCCTCGTCCAGAGAGAGTAGTTCCGGGTCGAAGAAGGCAAGTGCCGCTCCAAGGGAGGCGAGTACCTGGCTTGCCATGCCGTATTGCCGGATGTTCTTCGGGTCGGAGGCGTCCGCGCTGTAGTTCAGCATGGCCCAGCATCCCACCCGTTCGGCAAGGATGTTGGTCTCGCCGAGCCACTTCAGCAACTTGAGGAAAGATGCCTTCCCTCGCTTGATGGAGCCCTTGAAGGAAGCAGCTTGGCTTCCTGCTTGCTTCAGGGCTTCAAGGGCATCCTTCCACTCTTCACTGGTAGCGAAGAGGCTGGAAAGATCCCACTTGCTCGATTCCTCGATTTCAGAGCGTTTTTGCGTTTTCACGGATTTCCTCCAACAGTCTTGCGAGATGGTTCAGCGCCCGGCCCCGGTGGCTGTACTGGTCCTTCAACGCATCGGATGCAGCCGCCATGCTCTGCCCGATTTCGTCACAGATGAAAATCGGGTCGTAGCCGAAACCGCCTTTCCCATAGGGGGTGAATGCGATATGGCCGTCAACCGCTTCTTGGACGACAAAGGTCCGGTACGGGTCGGCAATCAAGGCAATCGCGCAGACGAAATGCGCCGACCTCTGGCTCATCTCCTTGTAGGCCTCCATATTCCGTAGCAGGAGCGCGTTGCGTTGCCCGCTAGGAAGTTCCTTTCCTCCAGGCTCCATGCCGTAACGTGCCGTATGGATTCCTGGCTGGCCGTCAAGGGCGTCCACGCAGAGACCAGAGTCGTCTGCCAGGATCAAAGTGCCTTTTGGTGCGACACGAAAGAGGGCTCTTGCCTTGATCAGCGCGTTATCGATGAAGGTTGTGCCATTTTCCTCACAGGAGAACTCGATTCCCCTTTCCTTGGGAAGCAGGACATCCCAAGAGGGAAGCATTCGCGCGAATTCCGCGCGTTTGTGGGCATTGCCACTCGCTAGCATGATTTCCATATCTTACTCAAGATAGTCCATTGGCGTGGGCACGTCCAGAGCGTCCCGCATGGCATGCTTCCATGTGATGACGCTGTGATGGATCGATCCTGTCGTCACGCCGAGAATCTTGCCGAGTTGGGAGCGGGAGATACAGATGTTCTTGCGTTTTTTCAGTGCTTCAAGATTTTTTCTCCAAGTCGACAAGTTGAACCGGTACCGTGCTTGGACTTTTTTCCGGAATTCCGATTTTGTGTTTTCCCAGATTTCCCTTCGGTAGCGATGGATTTGGTAGAAACGGAATCCAATCCGTTCAAGATGGGCGTTGTAGTCCTGCCGCTTGGCGAAAAGCAGTTGGTCGAGCGAGGCGAGGAAATCGGTCAAAAGGGTCTCCTCGCATCCTAGGAGCTTGCTTATCAGGGGAGTGTGATGCTCGAGCGCGTAGGAGGGATCCATGGCGCAGGAGAGAAGCAGTCCGCGCCTGCAGGTATCATGATGAAGGGATTCCAACAAGGTCTGGATGGCGGGATCGTGGCCCTGTGCGGTTGTCGGTCCTTGGCTGAGCAACGTCTGGAAGACAACGGGAAGCTCGTCCCGGCGATACAATGCTCCTCCTCGGAGTTCCTCATCTTGCCCTTGGTAGGGGATTTGTGGCGAGGAGACAAACAAGACGGAGAGTCGTCTTTCTTCCTCCTCGTTCTGCTTTTGCAGGAATGAGGGGATGCGCCTCCGGATGATGCACATGATGTAATATCCATAGTTTGTCCGCGGTTGGAACATGGCGATATAGCGCTCGATCGAAGGCTCGCAGTACAACAGGAATGCTGCGCATTGATCCTCTGGTATCAGGTGATATTTGTAGGGCAGATGGTAGAAGAGTTCCATCGTCTTCTGTCGGACCCGTTTGTGCAAGGCCGCATCCTCAGGGTGCTGCTGGCTCGTGAGGACGAGCAGGGATAGTGCATCCATAGAAAACCTCCAGGTTTTCTATGGGTTGCAAAGGTGATGCCAATTAGTTCTTGAGCAATAACTCTACTTGTCGCAAAAAGTTGTCACGGATGGTGAAAAGATCGCCCTTCACCGTGAAACCGCTGGCGTGCACATGTCCGCCACCACCGAAGGAAGCGGCGATCCGTCCCACGTCGATGGTGCTGTCATGGCTGGCTCGCAGACCAGCCTCGACCGTGCCGTCTTCCTTCTCTTTGAATAGGGCGACCGCCTGTACGCCGGCGATGGAGAGCATCTGGCTATAGAAAAGGTCGCTCGGTTTGTCGCAGTGGAACGTTTCCTTGTCTTTCAGCCAAGTGTACGTGACCATCACTTTGCCATCAAGGTAGGGTTCCGCCCGGTCTATCAGGATTCCAAGGTATTTGATGAAGGAGAGACTCTTTCCCCCGTTGATCTGCATGTAGACCTGGTTGGGGGAGACTCCCTTGGCTACCAGGCGCGAGACTGAATCGAGGGCCTCGGCCTGATGGACCTGCAGGAAGCGGAAGAAGCCGGTGTCGGTAGCGAATCCGAAGAAGAGTCGCTTTGCCGCTTCTTCCGGAATCTCGACCTGGAGTGTTTCAAAAAGATGCTGGACGAGCAGGGTGGTGGAAGGAGAATCCGGAACGATATACAGGTCTTGTCCCCAGCGTGTTCCGCTGGCGTGGTGGTCGATGACAATGACGTGAAGGTCTTTCACTTGCTCGTACAAGCTGCCAATCCTGTCGCTGGTAGAGCAGTCCACGACCACGACGGTCGGCCTTTCTGCCAGATAGGCTTCTGGAATATGGTCGGCGAACCGGCCCCGCAAGGATTGGATCTCTTGCCGTTCGAAAGGGCCGGCATTGGCAAGCAACACCTGCTTGCCGAGCGCCTTGAGAAGGAATTCCATCCCCAGCTCGCTGGAGATACAGTCCCCATCCGGACTCTTGTGGCCGATGACGATGAAGGAACTGTCCTCCTGGAGGTGGGTGAGAATCACTTGTGGGACGGGTGGGAAAAGGCTCACAGAGCGATCTCCTTCCCATCCGTTCCGATTATTTTAGGATTCTTGCGGTTAAGGACCGACTCGCGGGAGACGATGACCTGCTTCACATTCGGAATCGAAGGAATCCGATACATGATATCCATCATCATCCCTTCAACGATGGACCTGATGCCACGGGCTCCGGTGTTCTGCTCGATTGCTTTCTGGGCGATCGCGTCCACCGCGTCGTCTTCAAAAACCAAGTCAATGCCATCGATCTTGAAGCTTTGCTGGTATTGCTTGAGCACCGAGTTCTTCGGTTCGGTAATGATCCGCTTCAGGTCTTCCTTGTTCAGGTTGTCCAGCGCGACATGGATGGGCAATCTGCCGATGAACTCTGGAATCAGGCCGAACTTGATCAGGTCATCGGGAACAAGCTGCGCGTACAAGTCATGGAGGCTCCGTTTGGAAGTATCCTCGACCTTGGCGCCAAAGCCCATAGAATGGGTGCTGACACGTTTCTCGATCACCTTGTCCAAACCTACGAAGGCACCTCCGCAGATAAAAAGGATATCCTTGGTGTTGATGCGGATCATCTCCTGGTTCGGATGCTTGCGCCCCCCCTGTGGCGGGACCGAAGCGACCGTCCCCTCGATGATTTTCAAAAGCGCCTGCTGCACGCCCTCGCCGCTGACATCACGCGTGATGGAAGGGTTTTCCCCCTCCTTCTTCGCGATTTTGTCGATTTCATCGATGAAAATGATGCCATGCTCCGCGGCGGCGACGTTGTCGTCCGCGTTCTGGATCAGCTTCAGCAGAATGTTCTCGACATCTTCGCCAACATAACCGGCCTCGGTGAGCGTGGTGGCGTCAGCGATGGCGAAAGGCACCTGGAGCTTGCGTGCAAGGGTCCGGGCGAGCAACGTCTTTCCCGTTCCGGTAGGGCCAACCATCAGGATGTTGGACTTCTCCATCTCGGTATCAAGTTTCTTCTCGTACTTCACCCGCTTGTAGTGGTTGTAGACCGCCACGGCGAGAATCCGTTTGGCCTCGTCCTGGCCAATCACGTACTGATCCATGAACTCCTTGAGTTCCTCGGGAGTAGGGATCTTCTCGGGCAAAGTGTCGATGGATGCCCCTTGCATGGCAGGATCCTCGCGGAGCATCTCCTCGCAGATCTTCACGCATTCGTCACAAATGGCCACTCCGGGCCCGTTGATCAGACGTTTCACGTCCTTGATGCTCTTTCCGCAGAAAGAGCAGACTTGCTGGTTGCGTGCCATCAGTTCCCCCTACGCATGACGCTGTCGACGATTCCGTACTCGACAGCATCCTGGCTCGTCAGATAGAAGTCCCGCTCCGTATCCGCCTGCAACGTCTGCAGGTCCTTGCCCGTGTGGCGGGCAAGGATGTCGAGCGTAAGGCGCTTGATGCGTTCCATTTCGGCGGACTGGATGCGGATATCCGTCTCCTGCCCCTCGACGCTTCCCCAAGGCTGGTGGATCATCACCCGCGCGGAAGGAAGCACATAGCGTTTGCCTTTGGCGCCACCTGCAAGGAGGATGGCCGCCATGCTGGCGGCCTGTCCCATGCAGATGGTCTGGACGGGGGACTGGAGATATTGCATCGTGTCGTAGATCGCCAGTCCCGCCGTCACACTGCCTCCTGGGCTGTTGATGTAGAGACTGATGTCCTTCTTCGGGTCCTCGGACTCCAGGAACAGCAACTGAGCGATGACCAGATCTGCCGTGGCGTCGTTGATTTCCCCGTCGAGAAAGACGATGCGATCCTTGAGCAGCCGGCTGAAAATGTCATACGAACGTTCTCTCACTCCGTTCTGCTCAACGACCATCGGGATGTACGATTGCATCCGTTCCATTGCTTCTATGGCTCCTTATTTTGCTGCTTCGGTTGCCGCCTGTCCGTTGACGTAGGCGTCGAAGCTCATCTCCTTGTCCGGGGTGAAGGTGTTGTTCGCCTCGAGGAAATCGCTGACCTTGTTGAACTTGAGGTCCTCTTCCAGCAGGGTGCGGTAGTATTTCTTCTGATTCTCGTCGGTGACGTCCTTCAGCTGTTCTTTTTCGGCCTTTTCAAGTTCCTCCGGAGAGACGGTGAAATTCTCCTTCTCCTTGATCTTGTCCATCACCAGCTGCACGCGCAGGGTCTTCTCGGCGTCGGCCTTCCATTCGTTCTGGAGGGCTGCCTTGTCCTTCTGCTGGAAGGAGAGGAACTTCAGGACCTGGTCTTCGGAAAGGCCGGTCTGTCTGATATAGTTGCTCCAGTCGCGGTCCAGCTCGAGGTCGACCATGCTCTGCGGAAGGTCGATCTTGACGTTCTTGGCCAGCTCGTCGGCAATCTTGTCGAACTTGTCGTCGGAAAGCTTGTCGGCAAGCTGCTTCTCAAGCTTCTCGCGGGTGGCCTTGGTCAGGTCGGCGACAGTCTTGTACTCTTCCTTGATGTCCTGGGCGAACTCGTCGTCCAATGCGGGGACGTCCTTGACCTTGACGCTCTTCAGCGTGACTTTCAGGGTGACGGTCTTGCCTGCCAGGTCGGCGGTCTTGAACTCTTTCGGGTAGTTCTTCTCGATTGTCTTGGTCTCGCCGACCTTCATGCCGGCGACTTCCTTGTCGATCTCATAGTAGTTGTAGCCGGAGCCGAGGGTGAAAGTGAAATCCTTGCGCTCGCTGGCCTTGACTTCCTTGCCGTCCTTGTCCAGCTCGACATAGTCGATGTTGACGATGTTGCCGTCTTCGGCGACGCGATCCTTCTTGTCGACGACCATGGCGTTCTGCTCGCGAAGCTTGTCCAGTTCCTTGGCCACGTCGGCATCGGTAACCTTGACGTTGGGGATGGTGAGCTTCATACCGGTGTACTGGGGAAGCTCGAACTGCGGCTTGACATCATATTTGACGGAGAAGGTCACGTCGGTATCCTTCTTGAACGGCAACAGCTTTTCCTCGTCCTGCAGCACGGGGGTGCAGTAGGGAAGCGGTTTCTGGGCGTCATCCAGCTTCTCCAGCTCTTCCTTCAGAAAGGCCTCCATGGTGTCGAAGGTGGTTTCGGTGCGAAGAGACTCGCCGAATTTCTTTTCCAGAACGGAAGCGGGGACATGGCCTTTGCGGAAGCCCGGAATCTGCGCGTTCTTCACGTACTTGGCCAAAGACTTCTGATAGTCTTCCTCGATTCTGGCGGCGGGAAGGGTCAGCGTCAGCTCAACGCTGGAATTCTCAAGCGCCTTGATGTTCTTTGCATCGCTCATATACATTTCCTTTTGTCTCAAATAAGAGACGATGAAATTTGGTGACTCATTCAGGTGCGTGCGCACAGAAACGCACACCACTTCCACGTGAGTGTAGCGCTACCCATTATATGGAAGTGAAATGGCTGTGTCTACAATTGATTTTGTCGAGTGCGACAAAAAAACTTTCCTCGTTTTTTTCTTGCGTCCCCGCAAGCTAATTCCAGAAATTTCCATAAATAACGTGTCCAGACTTTCTCTAGGAAAGGCAGGGCTCCGCTCAGGCAAGAAAATCCTTCCGCATTGGCGTAAAGACGTCGAGCAGTTTGGAATCTTCCAGCGCTTTCACTCCATGGACCGAATCGGGCTTGACCAGATAGCAGTCCCCCGCCTTCAAGACCTTCGTCTCTTCGCCATCGGTGACCTCGAAGGAACCGCTGATGATGTAGCCGATCTGTTCGTGGGGATGGTGATGGGGAGTGCCCACAGCACCCTTCTTGAAGGTCAGTTCACAGACCATCATGCCCTCGTCGTAAGCGACGATCTTTCGTGTCACGCCACCGCCAAGATCCTTGAAAATGGCATCCTTATTGTAACAAAGCATAGCTGTCTCCCGTTTTTGCAGATGCTCCTACTATACCCACAAAAAGGTTCTGGGAAAAGTTGTGTATGGCAATCCGCAGATGGTTCCATGGTTGTTCTATCGATAGATAGCCCGCAAATCGGTTGGGGGAAAAGAGATCGCTTGCAGTGGTTCTTTTCGTGACTTTCCACAAGAAAACCGATCCTTAGCCCGTTTCATCTTTTTTTCACACTTTCTTTTTCATTTCCTGAAGGAAGACTCCTATCGTAGGGGCAACACAGGAGTGAAACAGAAACATGCAAAAGAAAGTACATGCGATTTCTTGGTTGCTGATTCTCGCAGTCACCGCAGTCTTTGCCGCGGGAACAAAGGAAAACGCCGCTTCGCAGAAAGTGTCCGTTACGAACTATACCTTTGGAGGCTCTTCCACCGTCGCCCCGATTGTCGAAGCGGCCATCGAGCCTTTCGAGGCCAAGAACCCCGACATGAAGGTTTCCTACGAGACTCTCGGTTCTTCCGTCGGTTTGAAGGGGCTGATGGCCGGCACGTTGTCGCTTGCCGGGTCGAGCCGCGAGCTGAAGGCCAACGAGGTTTCCGCAGGTCTGGTTCCTACCACCATCGCTCTGGACGGACTTTCGGTCGCGGTGCATGGCGATGTCGGGGTGAGCAACCTGACCATGGCCCAGCTGGCAAGCTTGTTCGCTGGCGAGATTTCCAACTGGAAAGAATTGGGTGGAAATGACGAGGCGGTCCATTTGATTGTCCGCGACGAGACCAGCGGTACCTACGGCTCTTTCAAAGAGATTGTCCTGGACAAGGCGAAGAAGGTTCCGAGCAAAGATGCCATCGTCGCCAAGGAAAACGGGGAGCTTGCAGCGAAGGTCGCCTCGACCCCGGGCTCTGTCGGCTACATCGGCATGGCGTTTGGACAGATTGTCACCAGCGCCGGCGGCAGGGTGCTGACCATCGATGGTGTCACCCCAAGCGCCGCCAACGTGAAGGACGGCTCCTATCCGATCAGCCGTGCGTTGTACCTGGTCACGAAGGGTGAACCGCAGGGTGGAGAGAAGCGGTTTGTCGATTACCTCCTTTCCGCTGACGGACAGTCGCTGGTCGGGGAGGCGGGTTTCATCCCGGTCAATTGACGATGACACTTTCGTCAAGAAAACGTGTTGACGGTGGGCTCAGGGCAATCCTGCTGCTCACCGCCTTTGTGTCGCTCGCGGCAGTCATCCTGATTACGCTTTACCTCTTTTCCGAGGGGCTTCCCGCTTTCCACACGATACCACTCGGCGAGTTCCTCTTCAGCTCCGATTGGAGTCCGTCGGCGGCTGAACCACACTATGGAATCGCCGTCTTCGTGGAAGCGAGTCTCGTGGTGACTGTCTTGGCGCTTCTTCTGGCTACACCGTTCTCCCTTTCGGCGGCCATCTATTTGGCGTTGCTCTCCAAGGGGTGGAAACGGGATGTGATCAAGACAGGAGTAAGCCTTCTGGCCGGAATCCCTTCGGTTATCTTCGGCCTGTTCGGCATCTCGGTCATTGTTCCGATGGTCCGGATCATCTGGGGTGGCAACGGTTACTCGCTGCTTTCCGCCGCACTGATTCTTGCCATCATGATCATGCCCACCATCATCAACGTTACCGAGGTGTCGTTGGCAAGCGTGGACCATACCCTGCACGAGGCCTCCTATGGTTTGGGCGCGACCAGGACCCAGACGATTTTCAAGGTGATTATCCCGGCCGCGAGGCAGGGTATCGTCTCGGCCTTCCTGCTCGGGTTGGGAAGGGCAGTCGGCGAGACGACCGCCGTGCTGCTGGTGGGTGGCAATGCGCCTCTAGCCTTCCATCGGCTTACCGACATGGGAAGGACACTGACGATGAACATTGTCACTGACATGGGCTATGCCGAAGGAACACACATGCAGGCCCTTTTCGCCACCGCCATGCTGCTCTATCTCTGCATTCTGGTTTCCAACGGCCTTGTGGTCATCATCGCCCGGAGGAAACAATGAACCGGAAGACATCCGATAAAGCCATGATCCTGGCCATTCATATCTGCACGTGGCTGACCGTCATCCTTCTTGTGCTGATTCTGGGATATGTGGCGTTCCGTGGAATCTGGAAACGCTCCATTGTCGAGGACGACATGGTGCCGGGCACCACGAGCGGGTTTGCCGTAGCCGGCAATTTCGGAAAGGAAATCTCCTGGTCCGACCTGCGACGCGTCGCGCGCGGCAGGGTGCCCAGCTGGCGGTCATTGACCGGAAACAACCTGGCCCTTTCCCTGTGCATCGACGATTCGGTCCGTCCCGCATTGGCAAAGGCTTTGGGATTGAAGGCCAGCGAGATCGTCACCACCGAGGCTCTTCCCATACATCCTCAGAAAGGGAGCATGGTCATCGCGTCTTCGGCGCCCAAAGGATTTCATCTCTTGTCGGTCAAGAACATGGTCCTTGCCGTCAATCCTGCCGTTGCCGCCTTGCGCGGCAACCAGCAGCTCGGGGCGGTGGACAAAGAAACGCTGGAGAAGCTGCTTGCCGGGAGTATCGGGTCCTGGGGAGAGATCGGTGGCCCTGATACGCCGGTCGTCAAGGCTGATGGTCTGGATTCCCTGCTTGCCAACGAGGGAGCGTTCCTGATGATGGAGGCGGCTGCCTTCACCAGCATGCCCGAGGGATCCGTCTCCTTTCTCAAAGTCCGGGAAGCCACGTCGGGACCGAACCTGACCATGTCGTTTTTGATGGAGGACACGATCGAGTCAGGCAAATACGGTGGAATCCGTACCATCCTGCTGAACACGATTATCTTCATCCTGCTGGTGGCATTGGTCTCGGCGCCGCTTGGCATCGCATCGGCGGTCTATCTGGAAGAGTACTCCAAGCGGGGAAAAGCCTATCAGGTGGTCTCGGCCGCCATCGATATCCTCAACGGCATCCCCTCGATCATCTTCGGCCTGTTCGGCATGCTGGTCTTTGTCGAGAAGTTCCACTGGAGTTTCTGCCTGGCAAGCGGAACCCTGACGGTCAGTCTGATGGTGCTACCCACCATTGTGCGCACCAGCCAAGATGCGATTCATTCGGTGTCACGCGCTCTCCGTGAGGGAAGCCTCGCGCTTGGGGCGACCCGTGTCGAGACTATCTGGAAGGTGGTGCTTCCCGCAGCCAAACGGGGTATTGTCACCGGCATGATCCTTGCCATCGGCAGGGCGGTGGGAGAGACTGCCGCCCTGATCTATACCGTGGGAAGCGGCGCAGCGCTGGCAACCAGTCCGATGATGCCGGCACGCACGCTGGCCATGCACATTTACCTGACCATCACCGAAGGACAGGGGCTGGACAAGGCCTTTGCCACCGCGTTGGTGCTGATGGTCCTGGTATTTGTCTTTGATTTCGCCGCAAACCGGCTGGCGGCCGGAAGGGAACATACATGAGCGACACAGTGTTTCATATCTCCAATCTGGGGGTCTGGTATGGAGAAAAGCATGCGCTGAAGGACGTCACGGTGGACATCCCCATCCACGCCATCACCGCCTGCATCGGCCCCTCGGGATGTGGGAAATCGACCTTTCTCAGGGAACTTGACCGGATGAACGATCTGGTCGATGGATGCCGTCATGATGGCTCGATCGAGCTCAATGGTCAGGATATTTTTGAGGATATCGACGTGCTGGAGCTCCGAAGAAGGGTCGGCATGGTGTTCCAGCGGCCCAACCCGTTTCCCATGTCGATCTTCGACAACGTCGCCTATGGGCCACGGTTGTACGGTCTGAGGAACCGGGACAGGTTGATGGATCTGGTTGAGCAATCGTTGCGCCAGGCGTCCCTCTGGGACGAGGTCAGGGACCGCCTGAAGGAGAGCGCCTTTGCCCTTTCTGGCGGACAGCAGCAGCGCCTATGCATCGCCCGCACGCTGGCTGTCAAGCCAGAGGTGATCCTGATGGATGAACCGACCAGCGCGCTGGATCCGATCGCCACCAGCAACATCGAGCGGCTGATGACCGAGCTGAAAAAGGATTACACGATTGTCGTGGTGACCCACAACATGCAGCAGGCGAGCCGCATCAGCGACCAGACCTGTTTCTTTTTGCTTGATGGGCAACGGACAGGGTATCTGGTCGAGCATGGCCCGACCGAGGAGCTGTTCTTCCGTCCCAAGGACAAGCGGACGGAAGACTATCTCAGCGGGCGCTTCGGTTGACAAGGAGGAAAGCTATGGCAAAACAGATGACGAGACTGGATGAGAAACTGCAACTGTTCTCGAAACTGGTCTCGGAGATGGGCCTGCGTGTGGGCGAGGCGGCGAGCCAGGCACAGCAGGCGGTTGCCGACAACGACATGGGCCTGATGGCGAAGATTGTCAGCGACGACGCCTTCATCGACCAGTTGCGGAGTTTGGTCGAGAGCGATGGCGTACGGATCCTAGTCAGCGAAGCTCCCTACGGGAAGGCGATCAGGACGGTGGTGGCCGGCATGAAAATCGTCACCCATCTGGAACGGGTGGGGGACATGGTGGTCAAGTTTGCCACGCTCTGTGGCGTCAAGCGGATTTCCGTCCTGTTGGAAGGGTGCCTTGCGATGCTGCAATATGACCGGCAGATGATCGACGGGGTCCAGGAACTGCTGGACGAGCCTGACGACCAGAAAGCTATCCAGCTGGCGAAGCTTGACGACAAGGTGGACGCGCTCCGGCTGGAGATGGACCGGAAACTCTTGGACATCGAGCCGAAGGATGCCACCGACCGCTCCGCTTTGTACCAGTACTACGCGAGCATCAAAGAACTGGAGCGGCTTGGGGACCACATGACCAGTGTCTGTTCCTGGATTGTCTATATCGTGCGGGGAGAAAAACCGAACTTGAACGAGTAAACCGTGCAGAGCAGACGAGTCTGTCGGACATCATGCACCGCAAGACTTTCTCGTGACCAAAACGCTTTTTGGACTGTGGCGAGTCAAAACCAGCTTCAGACGCTATGATTGGCAGTTGCACTCGACCTTGTGGACAAGGTCCGGTGGCTGTTGAAGTTGCGATATTGGCAATGCATCAGATGGGGGAGCGTCTGCCGTATGCGTTCTTTGCCATCCACACACGGCTGTGGTATGCTTGAGACATGAGCAAGCAACTGCTTCCCATCATGACGGCGAACGGCTCGTTCGAGAATCTCCGGCGAGGAGGCTACGTGTACGTGGACAAGACTGCGTACCTGCATTCCCTTGTCCGTCAGGAAGGCAACATGTTCTTCCTTTCCCGTCCCCGAAGGTTTGGGAAGACGCTGACGGTCTCCACATTGGAGGCGATCTTCCAAGGCAGGAGGGAGCTGTTCAAAGGCCTTGCCATCGACAAGACGGACTACGACTGGAAGCCTTACCCTATCATCCACATCGACTTCGGAAACTGCGGAAGGAACACTGCGGAGGACTTGGAGGCATGGCTGAAGAAAGCCATGAGGCAAGTCGCCTTGTCCTACGGGATTGCAGCACCCGATCTGTCCCAGCATGCCGACGACGTGTTCTCAGACCTGATTGACGGACTGTCCTGCCTGGGAAAAGTGGTCGTGCTGGTCGACGAGTACGACAAGGTGTTGTCGGACAACGTCTTCTCCCCCGAGGTCGAGAAGTTGCGGCAGGTGCTGGGGAACTTCTACCAGGTGATCAAGACGAAGGGAGCCCTGCTGCGGTTCGTCTTCATCACGGGTGTGACCAAATATGCCCGGCTGAGCGTCTTCTCGAAGATGAACAACCTGAAGGACCTGAGCATGTCGCCT
>OMYY01000014.1 GCA_900315435.1 uncultured Spirochaetaceae bacterium | reverse complement strand
GATGAAGGGTGATAAGGGTGTCGAGCTGGTCTAAGAAGGCACCAATTTTTCTCTGCTCTTTGACAGAAGGAACCGCAACCTCAATCTTTATAAAGTCAGATTCATGAATACGCCATTGCCCATAGATGACACCCTGCCTCCACTTGACCATTGTGTTAATGAAGTCCTTTCTCACAAACCGGCGACCAATAAAATCCGAATCGGCCAATCCAGTTGGCTGAAAAATGCTGTAAACCGGTGAAATACTCGCCCTTCCGTACTTGTTTAGCCCGATTGATCCGGTTTCGAGATTGTTGGAACTATAAATGAAATCTCCAAATTCTGTCTTCTTGTAGAGCTTCCCAACAGTATCATTCACCAGAGCACTTCTATCATATCGCTCGCCTTTAGGTGCAACTCCCTCATTTGCAACAAACGCCATAAGAGGATATTCGTCACTCATTGGTGCTTGATCATTACGTTCGGTCAGAAGTTCTCCAACCTTACGCTGTTCCCAATCACCACTGAACCCTTTGAAGCGAATTTTAGGCACTTTTTGATTATTCATGCTGAGAACCTCCGAGCAAAAGCTGAAGCTCTTTAATCCCTTCCATATCGGCCTCAGATCCGGTAAGATCGCTGAGCATTTCAGACAACGATTTTTCAGTATTGCAGATTTCCTTCTCCAAGTCGCTCATGGTAACAGCGTATTTTCCCGCCAACGACTCAATGTTTTTGGTAAATGCGTTGAGCATATTATCAACCAACTGAAGAATTCCGTCTTTCACAGGGCTTATCCACTTTTCATGAAGGAGCATACGTGCTTGGTCATCAGTAAGGTGCTCGATGGTTGTTTTTGCTGCCATGCACAAGTTTTCTTCATCCTGATTGACCGCTCTCTTCAACTTTGTCTCTGTTGCATTCAGCTCATCAGCTTTGAGGAGGACATTCAGAAGTTCAGGGTCCGTATCCTTTTTTCCCTTTAGGGTTTTGAGTATTCCTTTAATGTTTTTTATGATAAAAGAGTCATCTCCATCATTTCCGTCATTTGTATCATTCGATGCATCAGAAATGGTTTCCTTGTCTTCGTCACTCAAGGATTCCAAAAGCTCCTCATATTCAGAAGAAATTTCTTGTAGCCGGTTCTTCTTCTCATCTAAAGCCGTCATTTGGTCTTTCAGACAATATTTCTGGATCAAATCAAAGGGGATAATATGCCCTTTCCATCCCTCCTGCACTTCCGTATCTTTCCCGTTCTTCTTTTTGACCACCATATTGGGATCAACCTGTTTCACAGTTTCCATTCCCTCTGCCTGTATCAGTTCCAAGTCTCCGGAAATCAGAGCAACACGGTTCTCGAATATTTCATATGCTTGATAGGAGTCCAACAAGGGAATCGCCTCAAATCGTTTAAAAATGTTTGAAGCGATTTCCTCCTCGGTTTTCGGTATCGAAAGAGTTTTGGCTCTATCTATCAGACAAGCATCCATGTAATCACCGAAGTTGGCGAACCTTTTCTCAAAATCATCCTTAAACTTCTGTACATCCTGATTCTTTTGTATGGTTGCCCTCACCTCTTTTGTTTTCAAATGACGATATGAACCCTCCCCTTCGAACAAATCCTTTTTCAGGGAAGGAAACACATCCCAGTAGGACTGGTACTCTTCAATTTCCTGTTCTGGTATTCCACCAAACATGGAGGCATAGAGGTCATACGATTCTGTTGGTTCAGAAGAATCGACATACCGAGGAATATTCAAATTATAGTCGTTTGAACGAATCTCTTCCCGACTTACCACACGAGCATATTTGGGCGTATCCTTGCGTACTTTGACTGTATCCACAATCCGCCTGATATCCGATGCCCTGAGCTTATTGTTCTTTCCTTCCTTGGCAAACCCTTTCGAGGCATCGATAATCAGTACGTCCGTATTCTCACGTTTCTGTCTGAGAACCATGATGATGGTAGGAATGCCTGTACCAAAGAAAATGTTGGCAGGAAGACCAATGATGGCATCGATGTTGTTCTGTTCAATGAGGTTCTTGCGTATCTCCCCCTCCTCTCCACCGCGGAAAAGCACACCATGGGGAAGAACGATGGTCATTATTCCATCCGGGCGCAAATGGTATAAATCGTGGAGCAAGAAGGCATAATCTGCTTTCGATTTAGGAGCAAGTCCATAACGGGCAAATCGCGCATCATTTTCTTTCCCGCTTGGCTCCCATCTTTGGGAATAAGGCGGATTGGATACGACAGCGTCTACGTACAGTGGATTGTAGGTACCCTGTGGATCTGACTCATCGAAGTACGGCCAATCTTCTTCAAGTGTATCTCCATTTCTCGTCACAATGTTGTCCGGAAGAATCCCGCGCATGACAAGATTCATTCTGGTCAAGTTGTACGTATTTGCTTTTAGTTCCTGAGCATAGTAGCGAATATGGTTCGGATCACCCATATACTTGGCCACAGTTTTGCCAATGTTTATGAGAAGGCTTCCGGAGCCCGACGTCGGATCAAAAATCTTTATTTCGCTTCGGTCTTTCAAATGGTTTGCGACGACTTCCGACATGAGAAGCGAAACCTCGTGCGGGGTATAGAACTCCCCTGCCTTCTTTCCCGCATTCGCTGCAAAGTTTGAAATCAGATACTCGTAAATAAAGCCAAGGACATCGTAGTCTTGCTTGCCATTCATCGGAATCTCGTCAATCAGATGAATCAAGTCACTGGCAGCCTTTGTCTGTGACTTCGTATTCTCTCCCAATTTCGAAAGGCCAGTTTCCAGCGTGTTGAAAATCCCCACAAAGACCTTTTTGTGGGAAGGCGAAATCAATCGATTGAATGAGGAAAGGCCAATACGCACATCGTCAATCGAAAAATCCGAACCCTTGTGAATCCACGTCGATAACAAGTCCTTATACGCGATAAAATAACCTAAGCTCTGCTGAGCACTGGACTTGCTTGAATATTGGTCATCCGCTTCTTCATTGACGTACTCTTTGATGCTTTCGGCATCATACCCGCGCTGGTACATCCACTGCTCTTCCTTATCGGACAAATATTTGTAAAAGATAAATCCAAGAATATAGTCCTTATATTCATTCGCTTCAATTTTTGACCGCATACGATTTGCGGACTCCCAAATCTTCGCTGCCAACTGCTGCTTATTCATTTTCTATTTCCTCTTTGTTTGTTCACAGTGTCTTCCCCGCATAGGTTTGCATACTCTTTCACGTATTGTGGGGAATGTGTCGGCATTGCACTCCGATCCAACCGCTTCTCTCAAATGCGAAAAAAGCATGTATTCAGTCAATAATACCAATGATAGAACATCATATCTACAACAGTAATCTACAGAGAGTAGAAATTATAATTCCGCTTAACCCTCTTTCAGTAAGAAGATTGCGGTAGTCTTTTTCCTCCTATTCTTAAACATAATCCCATGCCAAAACACGGCAGGGTTGTGCAAGATTTATTTATTTTCCAAGGTTATTCCCAGTAGACTACATGTTCCGGATCACGTAGATAGACGATGGCTGTACGGATGTGGTCACAGTGAGTGATCTGTTTCAATGCCTCCTTGTACAGCGTCACCTGCTGTTTGTGTCCGTTTTGGGTCCTTCCTCTGTCCGTCTTGAAATCCAGGATGTCATACCCGTCCGGCTTCTTGATCAGGACATCTATCTGCCCTTCGACTACCAAATCGTCGTTGTCCGCATCCTCTGGATGGAAGAACAGGTGGACTTCCGCCTTGGTGGTCGCGAGGAAGGGTTCGATTTCCTTGTGGTAATAAGCGCTCTCAAGGAACTTTTCAGCCAATTGGTCACCTGCATCCATCAATCGATCTAGCACATGCTTTTTCAGAGACTTGTCTTTAAAGGCATCCTGAGCCAAATCGTCCCTGCTCTTGTCCAGTGCATAGATTCCCATCATCTGCATGGTGCGGGCATGGACATAGGTTCCCCATCCCGTAATGAGAACCGAATCATCACCAAGAATATCATCGGCTGGGGACGCTGGCAGAGTCTGCAAAGTTTCGTCAACCTGCGCAGGGGCACAATAGCTGGTCACGGAAATACGGGATGGGTCAAGGTTTGGAGCAAACGGGCTCTTTTGATACCATCTTGAGACAATCTCTTTCCCTGCCGTGCTGAAACTCCGCCTGGACTGCATCTCGCTCTCGCTAATCGGAGAAATCCTTGCCAACCTGATGCCATGAGGATCCACCTCTTCCCGCTCAAGAGAAAGGACATGTTCCTTGTCGATGCCCAGCGCATCAAGCGTCATCCCCAACAAGGTTGTATCTTCCGTCGGGTTTTTCGTTAGTTTCTCATACATGCCCGAAAGAACCAAATGCTGCTCTGCTCTGGTCACAGCAACGTAATACAGCCGCTTTGCTTCGGCTACCTGTTGTTTTTTCTCTTTTTCATCCAACAGGAAACCAACCTTGACGGGATCTGTTTTCCCTTCGACAATCGGCGGGACACTCTTTCCCTGCAAATGGACGAATGAGGGATGTTCCCTGTCGGTATTCAGTTTGTCCAACTTGTAGGAAAGATCAGGCACAAAGACAATCGGGAACTCCAGCCCTTTGGAAGCATGGATGGTCATGATCTTCACCCCTTGCTGGCTTTCTTCAAGGATTCCTTCGGAAGAACGCAACTCGATCTTATTCGATTTACCCAACAACGGCCGGATGGTATCCAAAAAAGCCGGGATTCCCATTCCAGCATCCGCGGCTTCGGCTGCCAACTGCCTCAGATTGGTGTAATGGTCGAGATAGACCTGGAAGTTAGGATAGGCAAGCAAACTCAACCGATACCCGGTTGCATACCAGAGATAGTCAAGTAGGTCGGGCATCGCCATGGTCGTGGCACGTGTTTTCAATTCTTGGAAAAAGCTGCACGCTTGCAAGTAGAGAGGACTGTCGCACGCCTCGGGGGAAAAGACAGCGGGATTCCGCAACACTTGTTCCACCTCCTCGTCCTTCAGTCTGCAGAAAGGAGAACGAAGCACCGCATGGTACGCGATTTTGTCTGAAGGATAGACCAACAACTGCAGGACCGAATAGATATCGTTGGCCACCGACTCCAATGGAAGGCTGCGGCTGATTTGGGAGATCTCATAGGGAATCCCTTTGGACCGCAGAGCCTTCTCATACAGCATCTGGGCACCCGAAGTATGCATGAGGATGGCGATATCGTTCGGCCTCGGCCTTCGGAAAGATCCTTTCCGGTCGCTGACCAGGTAATCGTCCCCGTGGAGCATCTCGTCAATCTTGCAGGCGACAGCCTTTGCCTCCCAGGCTTTCCGATGGGCAAGGTCATCCTCGTCGGAATCCTCATTCTCGTTCTCTCTGCCAAGCATGATGGTGATTGTGGCATGTTCGGGATGGTCGTTTACACTGCCAAGCGGTGTGAAAACCGCCTCGTAGGCCTCGGTCGGGTTTTCCATGATCTTGGTGAACATTGTAGTGAAGGTATCGATCAGGAAGCCCTCGCTTCGATAATTGGTCGCCATCTCGACAAAGGTACCATCCCGTTTTGCCAGTTCGGCCCCAAGTTGCTTGAAAACACTGACATCTGCTCCCCGGAAACGATAAATGGACTGTTTTTCATCCCCTACGAAAAACAGCTTCTCGTCAAGCATCTCAGCAGGAGGCACATCATGCCCCTCATAGGAATCTTTTGCAGCCAACAGATAGACCAGCTGTTTCTGCAGGTCGTTGTTGTCCTGGAACTCGTCCACCATGATATACCGGTATTTCTTGGCGAAATACCGTCGTACTCCGACATTTTTTTTGAGAATGTCGATGGCAAGATGGATCAGGTCGTTATAACAAAGTATGCCTTGCCTCGTTTTGAAAGCCTGGCACAAGTCATGGTACTGGGCAAAGAATCCTGCTACCGCAGCGATTTGGCCTTGGTGCAGGAAAATCGTATTGAGGGCGTTGTAAGCGGAAAAGAAAGCGACAAAATCATCCTTGATCTTTGCCCGCACCTCGACAAGTCCACCTTTTTTGCCGCGAATTGCCTTGAAAGAAGCAAGCAGACCCGCATCCATCATTGCGTCGAAATCATGATCCGCCATATAGCGCTCCCAGGCTTTCTTGACCAAGGCGCGAAATACCTGCTGCGTATCACCACTTCCCGGTTCAGCCGCATACAGCATGGAAAACATTGTCTCCAGCCTTCCTTTCAGCTGCTTTTTTTGGGATTCCACTGCATCAAAGAACCACTGGACATATTGGGTGGCATTCAAAGTACCGGGAAGCCAGAACTCCTCCATCGCCATTTCCGCCAGCTTCTCCAGCAGGACATCCGGCTTGTTCAACGAAACCAAAAGATTCCTTCCGTCTCCTTTGTCGTACCAGAGGAGCTTCCGCGCGATCGCGCGGAACTGGGCACGGCACTTCTCCTCGTCAACCACGAAATCACTGGTCAGGCCGTATTGCAGGCAATCAATGCGCACGATGCTGGAGCAGAAACTGTCCAGCGTGCAGATCTGGCTCCGAGGAAAGAAATTGGTCCATTCCTGAAGGAAATGTTTCCGGGTTTCCTCAGAGAGGATTCCGTCAGCTTCGGAAAGCCGTCTGATATGGTTGGCGATTCTCGCCTTCATCTCCTTTGCCGCCTTGTTGGTGAAAGTCAAGGCAAGAATGTTGTCGGCATGGAGTTCCGGATTCTCCAAAAGCAGACGGACAAACCGATAAGAAAGTACCGTGGTCTTGCCGGATCCGGCTCCGGCACCGACAACCGTGTTGCCATTGGAATCCATCGCCCTTTTCTGGTCTGCATCAAGTTGGTTCCGGCTCAAGAAAGCCATCACCTGGTCCATTTTGTCCATCATAGTGTCGAGTACCTCCTGCGGCACACAGATCTCCATGCGCAATCAGCACACGATTCCGAATCTTCGGCAAAGCGCCACTTCCCGGACTGCAAATCGGATGCAAGCAACGCAAGTCGCTGGAACAAAACCTTCCTCCCGGTTTCTTCCATGCCGTTGGTTTCCGGAGCATCAGGGCTCCAGACAATCACATATTTCTCATCTTGGACGCTGTAATAGCAAGCAACGGCCGCACCTCCCACAAGTTGCGCATAAATCGGCAACTGGGTGGAACTGTATAGCCCTTCCCTTACCTGCTCCTTCTCGTCTTCAGAAAGCTTGTCGAATCCCCTGTAAAGATTCCCTGTATGAAGATATTGGTCTCCCTTCTTATAGTCGACGATGGCAAGTTGCTGGTCTGCGGTTCTCAATACCCTGTCGATTTTTCCGACAAGGAAGAAGGTGCTACCACCTACCTCGCAGGCAACAGGAGGATGACGATCGGAGTCTCCCGACCCCCAGCTTTCTTCGGTCGCCAGAGTCACTGCGGAAGGAAACTGCTCACGTTCCTTCTCCAGTTGTTTCAGACAAAGCGGCTTGTAGAAGAAGCGCACCCAGTCGAGGATGCTGGGATTCGCACCACCAAGATAGAAAGTAAGCGCATGTTCGAAACAAGTCTCTAGGTCCCTCCGGTACCCCTCCATGGCATCCTCTGTCGTCAAAAACGGCGTTTTCAATTCCCGATAGAATTGCTCGTAACTCGCATGAAGGATATCGCCGATGACACGCGGATCGACCATCGAAATATCATATTCCCGATCCCGCTCCTCCAACAGCTTCTGGGAGGCGAACAAGAAAGGACACTTGCAATAGTTGTCAAGAGAACTCGAGCTGACTTGTTTGCTTTTCTTTATGTCGACTGCCATCACCCGCACCTCGTCCGGTGCCTTGAATGGACTCAGCAATCCTGCGATCTTGGCCTTTTCCAAGGCCTCGCATTGCAGGGCTGTAGCTTTTCCAGTCGAAGTGCCGTCTTTCCACAATAGCGACTCTCCAAGCCATGGGTCGGGAATCCTGTTGCCAAGGCAATCGTATCCTGCAGGGACAGCTTCGGCCTTGTCGAACCAGGCGGGAGCCATGCATTGGCCGCTATAGTCGGTGGTGTGATACGAGACGATGGATCCTTCACCTGCAGTCATGGACAGGTATGCGTCGGTCATATCCTTTTCCTGTCGTGTGTCAGCCGGGACGATTTCCGGCAGACAGGCAAGCGGCCGGTCAAGCCGCTGGGTGCCATCCCAGTCCATGGCAAGGAAGAAATGATAGGGGACGTCCAATGCGGCACTATCCGTCCAGCGGTAGACCCCAACGCCCTTTGCATCAGGCTTCTGCCACGTATAGGGCTTTTGCTGCAGGCTATCTACCAGTAGAGTCAAGAAAGAATCGTGGCTATCCACTCCCACTACATCAAGTTCCTTTTGAAGCGACTCCACTTGGTCGATACAAAATGAGGCAAGTTCCTCGTCAGGCTGTCCGGCCCACCCCCCAGGAATAAGGAAATAGGTCTGATACGCATGGAAGGCAACCAGGAACTCGTCAGCATTGTTCGCCCCTGCCATTGCTGCCACCATCCGCTTCAGAGTACGGTAATATTCGCCCAGATTTTCGTCGCAATGGTTCTTCCGTATCAGGGCAGGCCTCAACTGGCGTTCCCATAAGTCATCGCACGGTACCTGAAAGTTTCCCTGGTCAATGGCTTGGTTGACGGCGAACTGCATCAGTTGTTCGCTGAGTTTCCGTTTTTCCGGATCATACGGGATCCCAGGGTCGAGGAGCAATGCTTCCACGTCTCCATATGCCATCTGGTTCTGATAACAGTGTAGGATCATCTGGAAAATCCTGCCGGCCGGCGCCGATAGCGGGCTCTGACTCATGTGGGTCACCAGCGGCACATCATAGCGCACCGCCTCGGTCTCTAGGAACGGAATCATCATCTCAGGCCGTGCCGTGGAAATCAGGATCGACCTTGCAGGTACTCCTTCCGCAAGCAATTTGTGGATGCTCTTCAACGTGCTGCGTACCTCGATGACATGGTTCTGATAACAATGCAGAAGCGGCCTTCGAGACGGTTCCAACTCGTCAGCGGGAACCAGCTTGATCCAGCTTGGGTTGCCCAACTGCTCCAACAATCGTTCCAAACCGGGCTCGCAGCCAGGGAAAAGCACTCGGTAGGCGCCGTGGTCATCCGAAACGGAAGGGCGTTCATAGGCCGGTTCATATACATCATGGCTCTCCAGGAAATTCTTGTACGCCTGGTATAAAGTCTCGTAATCATGCGCCATGGAACGCAAGTCTGCAGGCATCTGCGTCAGTGCCTTGTCATGGAACCATACGAGTTGGGGCAAGAGTGACGCAAGGTAGCGGATCATACGGTCGGAGACTTCATTGGGACTGGGTACAAAATACGGAAGCGAGACTGACGTTGTACGGATTGCTTCGGAAAGGAACAGGTAGCGGGTCATGCTGCTCGCCTTGGTCCGCCCCCGCTCTTGGACGAACAACCTGCAGAAATCATCGTAACTGATTGCTTGCCCGGCAAACACAGCACCACGCTTCCGGGCGTAGCTAATCAGCCATCCACGAGCGGAAACCTCGCTTGGGAAAACGCAGATATCGCCACTCTCCATCTGACTGAACACATAGTCTTCTTTGACACCCATCCAGAACCTCTTGGGTCCATGATACCATTAAGACTGACAGATTGCGTCAGGATTGAAGCAAGGAGAGTTCTTTTTTCAGGGTTTCCTGATAGTCGGACTTGATTTTTGCGTTGGAAATGGAACGTACATGACCCGCACAGGAGAGCAGCCAGATGACCAGAGCATAGGCGCCGCGGGTGCGGATATGGAAACACCACGATCCATCCTCGTTCTCTCCGAAGGTGACGAACTGGTTCGGCCACTGCTTCTGGGTCTCGTACCAGCCCTGTCTGGAATCCAAGACCACATCCGTCTCGATCCACTCCTTCTCGAGCATGATGCCGAACGGGTCATCCAGAAGGGATTTGATGTCATAGGACTCAGAGGGGGTGAACTGCGCCTTCCCGTCATCGCCAAGCGCATGGATCCGCTCCAGCGCCAGCATGATCAGCCGCTCCTGTCCCTTGTTGACGGTCACGCAGTACACGTACAAGCCGCCCGATGCCGTGAAACAGCACAGCGGGTAGATCGCATAGGTTTTCGTCTCCGTCTGGAACGGCGCCTTGTAGGTGACCGTGCAGGTATGATGGCTGGCGATCGTCCTCAGCAGGACGGCCATATGCTCGGCCTCGTCCGGCTGAGAGATCTTGGACAAATCGCTCTGACTGAACTGGATTGTCGGCCCTTTCGAACCCCAGAACGCCCCGCCGTAGGCGCCAAGGTATTGCAACTTCCTGAGTAGAGACTGGGACCAGCCTGACAAGGAGGGCACCGTTGCGATATGGCTGAGCAGGATGCCAAGGACCGCCTGTTCCTCCTGATTGAGCGAGGTGTTCGGGACCGGCATGCTCCATCCCCGCCCGTCACCCCAGTTCATGTGCCAGATCTTTTCGTGTCCGTTCTGGTCATCGTACAGCGGATACCCCGACTCCTGGAGCTTGCCAAGCAGGCGGTAGGCGGTGCGCTCGCTGATCATCAGCTCCGACTCGAGTTGACGGAGCGTCGCCCCATCCGGTCGTCCAATCATCCGTAATGCCGTAACCAATTGCACAATTTGATCTGCCATACACCGCCTCTTCTTGCATCATAACCACAATTTTTGAAATAACCACATTTCTTTTCGCATCAGGAGGAGGCTTTCTTTACCGAGGCCAGCGGTCTCCAACTTTCGGAAGAATCGGAAATGGAACATGAGGATGATTCTGATACCAGTACGCCACAGAGCATACATCATCTTGTCGTTCAAACAGCCCGCAACTTGAAACTCCAATCTGCTGGACGGTCACTTTGAGATCTTTTTGAAAGAAAATGGGATCCCGTGCATGCCAACGATAGAAGGAACGCATCGGAGGCAGGTCATCCATGTGATAGCTGTTATGAATGGAAGTATCATGGCTGCTGTAGAACGGATAACCGAAATACAGGTCCGCATAGGTCTGTTCGACCGTCCGGCCTTCTTCCTGCTTGGCGAAACTCCAAGACCCGCCAACGTAGTCTTCCATACCGGTTCCACAAATAGTTGGATAATCCGTGTCCCCGTCGATATAGAACTTTACTTCTCCTTCCCCCCACCAGTACCGTTGCAAAGTGGAAAGACCTATGAAGGTGCCGATATAGGTACCGGATCCTTTGACTCCGTCGAGGATGACAAAATCCTTTTTCAATGTGGTGACAGATTCGCGCCTCCACTGAGCGTGAAAGTAAAGCGTGTCGTTGTCATGCCGCACGTTCTCCAGAAAATCGATCTGATAGAAGAAATCCTTGATTTCTTCCGGATGCTGATTCTCCAACGTCACCAAAGCATGCTTTCGAAATGGCATGGGAAAAAAGCAGTTCATTCCTCGGTTTGGAGCAACAGTCACGTAATAAGAATTGACCAAGTACGATTCGCCGAACCCCAAGCAGAAAAAATCGCCCAGTGGCACCTCAACCGACGGACTTTCCTCCTCATCCCAGTACATGCGAAGAACCAAGTCTCGAAGCACATAGCGTTGTGCGTCCGAAGTCTTTTGGTCTACAGTCATCCACATATGGGTAATCAATCCCGAAGCATGTATGTCCATCAACGTGACGGTCTGTCCGCTCTTGATATGTTTTAGGCAGGGACTCCCTTTTCTTGAAGGACCAAGTTTGCTCGCCGTCATTCCACCTTTGCCCTTTTCACCACTCAGGTTCTCCGCATTGACGGCACGAGAACGCATCTGAGTCGCATGAAACAACCAACTATCCTGCATGATTTCCTCCTATCGGGGTCTGCGCTCAAGTGCTGATGGCAAAGTCGGGAACGGAGCGTGAGGCTCGCTCTGGTACCAATATGCCACGCTCGACAAGTCATCGGAACGTTCAAAGAGGGCATGATCGTCATGCCCGATATCCTGGATTGTCACTCTCAGCCCTTTCTGAAAGTAAATCGGGTCTTGTATATGCCACCGGTACAGCCCATGACAAGGAACTCCTTCCTGAGCATAATTATTGATTTTTCTATTTGCATTGTTCGTATGGAAATGATAACCAAGGAACGGAGTCGAATACGTTCCAATTCGGTAATCGGTCGCATCTTGCTCGTCCATTTTCCAGTAACACCATGCCCCTCCAAAATAATCCTCCACTCCAGTGCCACAGATGGTGGGCCGGTTGGTGTCAGAATCAATGAAAAATTTCATCTCTCCTTCTCCCCACCAGTATCTACCGAGAGCGGCAAGTGCCAGATAGGTGCCAACGTACAGACCTTTCCCCTTTACCCCATCGAGAATGACATGGTCATGCCCAAGTTTGACCAC
Organism: uncultured Spirochaetaceae bacterium; assembly: GCA_900315435.1. Classification (GTDB taxonomy): domain Bacteria; phylum Spirochaetota; class Spirochaetia; order Sphaerochaetales; family Sphaerochaetaceae; genus RUG023. The sequence goes on along the minus strand of OMYY01000014.1, from coordinate 49,511 downwards.
GTTCGTCCGCCTCCACTGAGCATGGAAATAGCCACAATTTTCGGGAAGTTGATCGCCAAGAGTATAATTGATTGCGTAATAAAAGCCGCTCACATCATCTGCATGCTCATTGGTAATCGTCATTCTTGCATGCTTTTTGAATGGCATCTCCCAATAGCTGTTGTAGCCTCCTTGGGGATTCACCACGATGGGAAGGGAATTCACCACGCTCACCGCTCCAAAACCACAACAAAAGAAATCGCCAAGCGGCACCTCTACCGATGGGTCTTCCTCATTATCCCAATACAACCGCAAGATAAGATTACGAAGGATAAAATCCTGATGCACGGAATGGACTCCGACGGTGAACCAGAAATGTCTGAGCATACCAGGACCATCTATGTCTGCCAAAACCGTGGTCTTCCCCTGCTTTAGAGTAATCTGGGGAGACCCTTTTCGTCCCACTCCAAGGTTGCTCGCCGCCTGGCCACCAAATCCAGGTTTTCCTTGTGGATTCTCGGCACTGATAGAGCGACTCTGCAATGATTGCAATGTATATAAACCATCAAGCATCCCACACCCCCTTTTATTTTATTCTTTCACACCACCGGCAAGCAGATTCACAAGATATTTCTGCAACCAAAGGAAAATGACAACTACAGGAACGCTGATAATGGTGCCCAATGCCATGATTTGGGTCCATGCCGTATAGAACGGTCCTTTTAGGCTTTGAATGGCTATAGGCAGGGTCCAAAGACTTTGTGACCTGATGATGGTCGTAACAGTTACATAATCTCCCCACCCTCCGATAAACGCAGTCAATCCGATAGCACACAACGCATTAGTCGAGAGAGGAAGAATAATCAGGAGGAACACACCCCAGTTGGAACAACCATCAATTCTTGCAGCTTCACTGAAATCGCGAGGAATCTTTTTAAAAAAACCTACCATGAGCCACACAGACATAGGGATAAAACATGCGGTGTAGATGACAGTAACCGTTCCCAACCTATCCAACAACTGCATCTCGCTGAGAGTGATATACAGAGGAATCAGCGGAATAATCCAAGGAATGCTCTGAGTCATGGCAATTACGAACCAGAGGACCTTGCGGCCACGGAACCGATAATTCGCAATTGCATATGCCATCATGCTTGAAAACACAATAACGAGAGCCGTTGATATAACGGTAATCGAGACCGTGTTGATAATCCAACGAGCCAGGTTTGCGTTGTTTGCAATCAATTCCCGATACGCTCCGAGTGTTGGTTTTTTCGGGATGAAAGAAATACTCAAGTCATAGAGCTCATTCTCGGTCCTTAATGAGTAGGAAACCATCACCAGGAACGGAGCAAGAACACAAAAACAAAGAAAGGCAAGAACTAGTGCCATCAGTATCCTGACAATATACTTGTTTGTCTGGGCCTTCATTCTCACGCCTCCTTTCCTTCTCTGAAGAAATAGGGGATGACAAACATCATACTGACCAAGAACAAGAGAGTTCCCTCTGCACTGGCAACACCGAACTTAAACAGCTTGAAACCATTCTGATAAATATCGTTTCCAATGATATTCGTACCATAATTCGGTCCACCTTGAGTAAGCAGGTACACCATATCGAACGTCCGGAGAGTACTCATGATTTGGAGCACGGTGAGCGTCACCAACGTCGGTTTGATTGTCGGGATCGTGATAGAAAAGAACTGACGTATTTTTCCTGCTCCATCAAGGTCCGCGGCTTCATAATAATCTTTTGGTACGGTGCTTAACGCTGCCATGAGCATGACGGTATTGAACGGAAATCCCTTCCAAATCGTCAGGAAGGAAACAAGAGCAAAGGCAAGGTGCTCATTGGAAAAGAAGGAATTCGTGTCCACCTTAAAAAGCAGGTTGAACATCCGGGCAAACATGCCATAGTCCCCATTGAAAGAAAGCAAGAAAACCTTCGCAATGACAAACGAAGGAAGTGCCCATGGCAGCAATGCGATCCCACGAACAAACGCACGACCGGGAAACTCTGCGTTCAACACCAATGCAAAGATGATGCTTGCCACAATTGTTCCAACGACGACAATGCATTCAAAGAGAATTGTCAGGTGAATGGTTTTGCCAGCGTATGACAAGGAAAAGAAATCTGTGAAATTCCTCCACCCGAGGAAATAATGCCCTTCCGCCGCACGCATAAGGTCCCAATTAGTGAAACTCATCTGGAACACTTTGCAGATGGGAAACACGATGAAAAAACCAATCAGCAAAAGAGCAGGAAACAAGAGTTCGATGATGAATAGCCGTTCTCGCCGTTTTTCAATATTTTTCATGAAAGCCTCTTAGAGAGCGTCATCTCCGGGAACCATACGCCGATTCCCGGAGTCGGGAACTGCACTGCAGACTGAATCGAGCTTACCTCGACATCACTGCCTGCATCTCCTTCTGTCCCCAATCCAAGGCATCTTTCACGCTCTTTGTGCCAAGGAATGCATCCTCGCAGGACTTGTTCACGATGTTGTCCAACTCTCTCCACTGCACAATGTCAGGAACTTGGCGGAGTTCTCCCTCCAACACCATGTCAAGCGTCTTGGCCTGATAGGGGTTCTTCTTGGCATATTCCATACGCGCCTCTCTGTTGACAGGCACATTTGTCTGCAGGCTTTGTGCATACTTGCCATGCATGAAGGCAATGAACTTGAATGCTTCGTCTGGATGTTTGCAATTCGTGCTAATGGCAAGCGGGTTGCCCCAAGTGACGTTGACCGGCGTCTTTTCTCCGTTATTCGGGAAATAGGCAAGGCCGATATCGTTATTATAAGAATTCTCGTCCATCATTGCCTTCAGATTTGCAAAACACCAAGTAGTAGCCTGCATAGTAGCAACAGATCCGTTGGCGAACATGTTCAGTGCATCATTGACGGTGTACTTGCCCGACGGTCCGCACTCGGTAATCATCTTCTTCAAATACTCACATGCCGCCACGTTCTCTGGGCTGTTCCAAATCAATCGATCAGCAGTGTACGGGCCCTCCTCTTTCGGGAAGATGCCTCCACCGTTCTCCCAGAGCCAGTGCATAGTCCACCAGCGGAGCAACACCGAACCTTCGGTCTGATGGGAGAAACCATAGACGTCAGTCTTTCCATCGCCATTTTTATCCTGCGTCAGTTTCTTGCATGCTTTGTAATAGGAATCCCAAGACTTGGAAAGCTCGGCAGAATCAACACCAGCTTCTTGCAAAAGGCTCTTCCGATAGATGGTGACGGGAGCGGCGAATGTGAACCAAGGGAGGGCAACTACATGTCCGTCCTTTTTTACGGAATCAATCAAATCGACATCCTCGAGTTTGGTTCCATCGTCCAAAACATATCCCTTCAAATAATTTTCCAGAGGCAGGAAGGATCCACCCTTGCGGATGTTGTAATATGCGGACAGACCGTCACCGGTATCCAAGGTTATGATATCTGCCTCATTGTTTGCCGCAATGTCCACCGCCAACTGTTTGAAGTAATCCGTGTTCTGAATGAAAATCAGATTGATATGGATATTTGGATTTTCTTTTTCGAACTCGGCAATCGCCGGACGGCAGAACAAATCCAGTTCTTTTTCCGATGCCCAAAACGTCCAATCAAGGGTAATTTTCTGTCCGGTTTTCGCTCCCGACTGAGAGCTTTCGGCAGAACCGTTTGCAAACAGACAACATGGCACGAGCGCCAGAAGCCCCAGCATTTTCAGAACTTTTTTCATGATTTTCTCCTTTATTTTTATTATGATTCAAATCTCGATTACGGAAAAGATAATTCTATTTCATAACAGATTGACTGATTTTGTCAGTACAATTAAACTTAAATTTGCAAACAAAAGGATGAAATCACAAAAACATATGCCTAAAAAAGTTCTGAATCAATTCATTGGACAGCTTCAAAACGATGTATCAACGCATTATAAAGAAGGAGACCGTTATCTCAGCATCCGACAGATATCCGAACACTTTCATGTAAGCATCCAGACCGCACAGCGTGGAGTGGCAGTCTTGACCGACAAGGAAATCTTGCTACCAAAGAAGAAAGCTGGCATCAAGGTCGGCCCTGGAATCAACCATCTTGCAAAACCATTGCTTGGAAAGCGAATCATCGTCCTCTCAAAAGTCTCCACCCCGATTTTCTATCAAGGCTTTTTGGATGGAATCAAAGAACGTGTCAAAGACAGTGGTGCACAAGTAGACATGATCGTCCATACCGAGAAGCAGGATGTCTCCTCGCTCTCATTCGGACAGTGGATGGTGGACCAGCATGCAGCCGGTTTTATTACCTTGAGTTACACAAAGGAGTCTGCGCTTCCCTTCTACCACGCCCTTCGGGAAGGGACAAACATCGTAAGCGATATCATCCTTGATGACCTTCCAATTCTCCCTGCGGTACAGACCGACAACTATAGGCATGCCTTTGCCGCAGGAAGATATATGGCAAATCTGGACCTCGACTCGCTGTACGTATTCGGCACCTACCCAGAAAAGAACAAACGGATGCTCGGTTTTGCCCAAGGGGTCAAGGAATCCGGAAAAACCGTCAAGTACGAGCAACTTGCAGGGATTGATTTGATGGTGAATTCGATGAACATCCTGTCCGCAATCACCCCCAAAACCGGCATATTTCTCAGCGATTACACTTCAGTCCATAATATTGCTTCTCTCTGTTCCCGATTCCATATTCATTTTAAGGAGGGAACAATCATAGCATATGATGGTGCGGAATCAAACGAAATCCGCTATCCTGGCATTCCTCCCATCCCCTGCATCGGTCCGACATTCAAAGAACTTGGCTACAACCTGTGCGATACGCTGGTCCAGAAAATCCTTACCGGGAACTACCCTCAACCTCTGCAGAAACGGATATAGCAACGAATAAAAGGAAAAATCTCTTGGATAACATTGTCGCCACAGTGCGTGATTAACGACAAAAACACCATCCAAGAGGTTTGTTTCAATGCAGAACTCGGAGAAGATGTGGCCCATACAGCCAACCACCCATTCTTATTGTTTTTTCAGCATGATCTCCAGGATAGTCCTGTCGGTGGGCTCCATGCCCGCATGCGTCATCTCCGAGAAGTAGCCCAGCGTCTTCTTGGCGTCGCTGCCGATGATGCCGCACTCCGGCGTCGGGGCCTTCCCTTCCAGGGCAAGCTTGCTCGCCAGGTACGCGCTCTGCACGCAGGAGTGGATCTTCAGCGCGCAGGTCATCTTCGCTCCGTCGCAAATCACCCCGGCAAGGTCCCCCACCATGTTCTTGACCACCCGCTCCAGCGTCTCCTGGTCCCCGCCCCCAAGCCAGGCAAGGCCGCAGCCCATGCCGGTCGCCGCGGTAAAGGCGCCGCACTGGGCGCTGAGCCGGCCCTTTATGGCGGTCAGGGTCAGGCCCACCAGCTCGGCGATGCAAAGCGCCTGGGCGATCTCGCTCCGGCTCTTTTCCAGGTAGGTCCCCACCACCGCCAGCGGCACCGTCATCGTGATCCCCTGGTTGCCGCTCCCGCTGTTGATCATCACCGGCATCTGGCAGCCCGCCATACGGGCGTCGCTGCCACCCGCCGCAAGGGCCGCCCCCACGTTCAGCGCCTCCTCGTACGACTGCGGCGGATAGTGGTAGCCCTGCATCAAGCTCCTTCCCACCCCCAGCCCGTACTGCTTCTTCAGGGATTCCAGCGAGATCCGCATGTTGGTGTCGACCGCTTCCAGAAGCAGGCCCTCGATCCCCTCGGGAAGGTGGGTGGCGTAGGAAATGATCTCCCCCATCGTCACATCCTGCAGCACCGCCGTGTCCACACGGTCCTGCTTGCGCGCGTGCAGGTCCTCCGCAAGCAGCACCTTTCCGTCCTTCTCCCGGTAGCAGACATGCGTGTGGGTCGGCCCGATGGCTGCAGCGGCGCTATGGCCGCCTCCGGTGACACACACCTTGATGTACAGCGGGGTGCCGGCGTCCACCACGTCAATCCTCACGTCGTACCTGCCGGCACGCTCCTTCTGGGCGTCGGTCAGCAGGGAAAGGATGTCCAGGCCGAGGTGGGTGTCCCCTCCTGCGGCGCCAAGAGCGACCGCGGCGCCGACCCCCTTTTTCTCGAAACCGGGAATCGAGACGCTCATGGCGTTCTTCAGGATGTCGCGGGTCGTCTCCACCCTGACCGTCTCAGGAACACAGCCGAGCTCCTCGGCCGCCGTGGCTCCCGCCAAGGCGCACGCAGCAGGCTCGGTACACCCCATGGCCAGCACCATCTCCTGTCTCAAAAGCCGGGACAACACATCTTTGTTCATCGCCATAGCATCCCCCCTAAGGTATCTATTCCACAGACCAGACCGAACCGCAAGGTGCAAAGTCACACTGTCATGTAGATTACGCCTCGCTCCGGTTCTGGAACTTGGAAACCAACTCCACAAACTGGCCCCAGTCCGGTGGGAATGCGTTGTTGCCCTGCCGGCTTTCCAGCCGGTTTCCATCTCGCCATTCGACAGTCCAGTTGTTGTCGTCCAGCACCGGGCGGAAATAGCATGGCTTCCATGCGCTTGCAAGGCCGACCAGCCGTACGATCTCCTCTTCCGAGGCAGTTCCCTCGCACTCGACGCTCCGGTACCCGTCCAGTGAAAGCTGATAGCGGAAGGCACCTCCCGCCCGCCAGGCATCGAACGAAATCGCGGGGGTGTCTGCCCAGGCATCAGTGGTGAAGGAAAACGCGGTGACCATAAAGGCATTGTAGCCCCTCGGAGAAATCTCGTATACTGGACTCATGGCGAACACGCGTACCTCGAACCAGTTTTCTGTCGGCCTGTGGAAGACGCTTTCCACCAGCCAAGCCGACTATGTGACCGACCTCCCGATTCTCGCATTCGCAAGCTCGGTGACCCCTTATCTTGCCTTGGTCGTCAAGGACAAAAGCGGCGACATCCACAGAATCCTGTTTTCCAAACGGGGAAAAAAGGACAAGATCATCGACTCCTTCCTTCCCGAGGAGAACTGCTCGCTTCCCCAGAAGATTGTCGGCCACACTCTCCCGCTGATTGCCGAGGGACTCGGTTGCCCGAACCTGATTGACCTTGAAGGCTTCTTCGGGGTTGCCATGACCCACATCTTCTTCGACCAGATGCTCCCCCTCTTCGAAGACAGCCCGCAGGTGCAGAAGTGGTTCCAGAACGACTGGTTCAACGGCAAGGACGCAAACAACCAACGGGACCTGCTGGAGGAATTCGACTACCAGAAAGAAACGCTGGAGACAGTAGGAGTGGAACTGGTGGGGAAAAAGGGCAAGAAGGAAAGCTCCACCTTCGCCTCGTCGCTTGACGCGCTCCGCGCCACCCAGAGCTATATGGCATTCCGCAGTCGCAAGACCATCAGCGACAACCAGCTGGTCCATCGCAGCAAGGCCCACCTGCCCCTGAAGGATTCGGTCCTTCTTGTCGACCACCTTTCGCAGAGCGACGTGCAGGAGGCTCAGATCAGAAACCTGAAACGCGCCTTCAACGCCGGCGGGGAAAGCTACGCATCGCTCTTGGCAGTCTCCCGCTCGGCGCACAAGATCCACTCGAGTCCGATTGCGGTCAACGTGCGGCCGCATTACGAGTTCAACACCCTCGCCTTCGACCTTTCGAAGACCAGCTACAATTCGTTCGTCGCCTGGGAAATCCGACGGAACTCGAACCTGATGCTGCTCGCATGAACGACCTGCCACGCTGCCACGGAAGGTATCAGAAGGACCCCCTCTACCTCGCCTACCATGACGAGGAATGGGGCCGGCCCGAGCATGACGACAAAAAGCTTTACGAACTCTTCCTGCTCGAGCTTTTTCAGGCAGGTCTTTCCTGGTCCTGCATCCTCCACAAGCGGGAGTCTTTCCGGAACGCTTTCGACGGCTTCGACCTCCACAAAATCGCTGCCTACGGACAAAGAGACGTGGAACGCCTGCTCGCCGACCCCTCGATCATCCGGAGCAGGTTGAAAATCCTTGCGGCAATCAACAATGCGAACATCGTCCTTTCCATCATCTCCGAATTCGGCTCCTTCGACCGCTACCTGTGGTCGTTTACCGATGGTAGGACACTGGTCGTCGACCCGTCGGTCACCCGCAACGCCGCAAGCGACGCCATGGCCATCGACATGAAGCGGCGTGGAATCAAGTTCGCAGGAAGCGTCACCCTGTACAGTTTCATGCAGGCCTACGGTCAGATCAACAGCCATGAACCTGGTTGCTTCGTCTTCCATCAACTGCAAGCCCCAGGACCATCTGGCCGTCAATCCAGCTGCGCTGCTCCACCTGATGGACACGGTCCCCGTCCTGAAGGCCACCGATAAGCAATGGCGAGTCCGGATTGTGCATCCGATACCGTTCCTCGGCAATCCTCTTGTTTTCATTGGCATAGCAGTAGGAACAGCCATGCAGGCAACAGGAATAGGCCCCGATATCCCCGCCCAGCAAGCAGTCGCATCCTGCCCTGACGCCAACTCCCTTGGGAGGATCGAGCGTGATCCCGAAAGCCTGATCCAAAATGGACTTGGTCATGCAACCTTGCGTGTCAGCCCCGAAACGCCCAAGGGCCTGATTTTCATAGCAGAGTCTGAGACGCATGCCGTGCCTACGGGCCATGGGCACCATGGCCCGCACAAGCACCTCCTGCTCCTCTTGGGTCACGGCCCTGGCTTCAGGGAAATTCCTCAGCGTTTTCGGGTAGAGGTCCAGAAAACTGACCACTACGACCTCCGTCGCCCCCTCTAGCAGCGAGCACATCGTCTCAAACGCTTTCAGGTGATAGCTGGTGGTATACCGGCTGGTAATCAGGACCGGGTCGTAGCGCCAAGCGATCCTGCCCTTTCCCACCACACGTGCCAAGGCATGGGTGGAACGGATGACCTGACGCTTCTCCGGGACAGCAGGCTCGACAGCATGCCCGTAGGGGGTGATGGTGACAAACCAATACTGGCGGAAGGAAGCAAGCTCGGACACATGCCCGAGAAGCGGCTCGGGATTCTTCGTGCAGAACGAAATCAGGTCCACCACCTTTGGGTCGAGCACGTATCTGCTGACCAGCGTGGGATTGTACGGCGACCGCACCAGGACAAACCCTTCCCGGATCCTGTTGAGGAACCACCGGCTGTAAAAGGCTGGGATGTCGGTCCGCATGCTGGCGCTGATGATCATGACACCACTCTAGCCAATTCCCGGCCCGTTGGCAAACGGAGCGGATTGTGCAAGATTGTAAAGAAATGAACAGCCTATTGCTTTCCATCAGCGACGGAAGGGGATGCTGGATACACGTCGAATGCGGCCTGTCCTGTCCCTTGTCGGTACTCCAGCGTATTGTCGCGCCAGCTTTGAACCTGGAGCCGAGCGACTGGTATTTCGAGGATCGCCAGGAAGCACGCCGCTACGGCACTGCAGGTTCGTGCGAGAGCGCCGACACTCTTCTCGGAAAGTTCCATGTTGCGGAAGGAGACCGCTTTCTCTTCGTCCAGAACAGCGAGCGCGCCTACACATATCTGGTACGGGTGAAGAAAATCCTGCACACGCAGGTCGATGTTCCGCGTGTCGTCCGCACCCATGGTTCGAGCGTCCCTTGGCCTTCCTCGGTCATCCCGGTTCCTTGGCGTCTGGAGACGGTACGGGATGCCCTTGCCCCTTTTCCCTTTCGATTCGTCGAGCGGGAACGTCGGTACCTCTGCGCCGCGGCAAACCTGTACGGGCTCTGTCCGCTTCCTATGGTGGAGGCGATCATGCAGTCCTACGAGGAGGAATTCGACACAAAACGGTTTTATGAGGTCGCCGAGATTCTGCGTCATGACGACAGCCTCGACTGCTTCCTTATCGGGTATGACGACCTCTCTGCCAGACCAATCAGTCCATCTTCCATCGAAGACAGGATTGTCGTCCACGAGGACATCCCACTCTTCGACCCCGATCCAGGCGAACTCATCGCGGCCCTGATCGACGGGCAACGTCGTGGGGAAGGATGCTTCCACCCGTCGACGAGGGAAGAGTTTCTGAAGTGGTCCGACCCCCTCTACCAAGAGCCTACTCTCCTGTTGGCAAATCTGCGGCACACACTGAAGGTCAAGCAGGAGATGTACCCGGAGGATATCGATGAGTTCATCGAGCAGCTCGCCTTCATGGCCCGCACAGGCCATACGCCAGAAGAAACCCTGTCGGAGTTGTGCGACACATGGGCCCTCTCGTTTTCCGACGGGAAGGAGCTGGACGACTTTTGCGGCGCCTGCATCCGATGGGTCTGCTCGATTCCCCAATGGTACAACGGCGGCTTCATCGTACCCATGGGACCACCCTTGCCAAGCATGGAACACGCCACCGAAGGCCTGAGCGAGTTCGAGCAGTTCCGCCAGTGGAACGCAAAGAAGACGTGACGGAGGGCGTTACCCCTTACCTTCACGGAACTCTTTCCAGACCACTTCGAAGAAGTCTTCTCCCGCGGGAAGCGGATGGACCGGCCTCCAGATTGCCTTGTTTCCCCTGACTACCTGGGTCAGGCCGGCCTGGACATCTCCGGTCCGGAAACGAAAACTGTCGGGAAGCGATTCGCTCGGCTTCTTTCCCCTGCTATCGGTATAGAGGCTCGAGCCACGGCTCGGCATGCCCCGGTCGATATAGTCCTGCATGGCAACCAGTATTTCCCTGCTCGCGGCAAGCACATCCTTCAGCCGGAAGAACAGGCCGATTTCCTCCCTGCCGGCAATAGTCGCCTGCCTAGGCCAATCAGCAAGGACTGACTCTACCCGCTGCAGCAAGGGCTCGATCGCTGCCTTGTCCCTGACCACCGCGGCGTTCTGCGTCATGGCGTGGGTGATTTCCCCGAGCAACGTGCCCGCACGGTCCTCTCCGGTCATGGCCATGACCACTTCGCCCTCCAGCGTCGTGTCCTCAGGTCCCATCTCCGCCACCGTCTCGGGCTTCCTGGCAATCGAACGGGCAGCCTTCAAGGCTCCCACCTGGCTTGCATTCAGGGCGCTGCCGCCAGGACGCTTGATGCCATGGGTGCAGGCAGCCTCGCCGATGACATACAGTTCCTTCACATCGCTCATCCACGAGCCATCCACGGAAATCCCGCCATTGGAGTGCTGCACGCACAAGGCGATTTCCAGCATCTCCTCCTCGAGGTCGACCCCGTGATCCTTGTAGAACTGGTAGGCCGGCTCGTTCATCTTTCTCAGACGCTGGATCGGCGTCCCGGACAAGGCATCCGCCTGGACAAGGTACTCCCTCGCCTCAAGGGAAAGCGCCTCGAACTTGAGATTGCCGGGGTTGGTCCGGAAATCGAGCCAGACCTTTCGTCCCCTGCGGATCTCGTCGGCTACCAAAAGGTCGATCAGGCTCGAACCTTCCATCGCCTTCTCTACATCAAATGGCCACTGGTATCCTTTCAGGAACACCAGGCTCGGGCTCACCTTCGGCTCCGCCAGCAGGAATTCCCTTGCATCGCCCCCATCCGCGTCGGTGGAGACAAACCGGGGAATGGCCTGCATATAGGTGCCGCTGACGTTCCAACGGGGACGCAGGCTCGCAAGCCCCTGCTGCCACTCGGTCAAGTTCCGGCCCTGGCAACCGGCAAGGTAGGCGATCCCGCTCGCCCCATGCTGGCTGGCCGGGTAGACACTGCTTTCGAAGCAGTGGGCAGGACCACCGGTAGCCAAGACGATATGGGTAGCGTAGAACGTATCGAACTGCCCCACCTGGTCGTTGAAACAGACAATGCCCTTGGCCTGTCCCCCGTCCACCAGAATCTTGCACAGCTGCTCGTGCTCTAGGACGGTCACCTTGCCATCCAGGGCACGCTCCAGAGCCTCGACCATAAAGCGGCTGGTGTAGGGACCGGCGCTGGTCGCCCGCTTTGCCTCGTCGTGGTCGGTACGATAGCCGATATACTCACCCCAGCGGTTGCGGGGAAACGGGACACCCAGGTCGACCAGGTGGAGAAAGCTTTCCGCGGAAAGCGCCGCCTCCTGCATGGCGTGCTCGCCATCAACCGCCCCACCGGAAAAAAGCATCGACGCCATCTGCCTGACCGAGTCGCCTTCCGACCCGCCCAACTGCAATTTGTAATAGGTCTGCTTGTCGCTGCCGGTATTGCGGCTGGTGCCCCAGGCCCGACGCTCGCAAACCAAGGCGATTGAGCGGAAACCCATCCGGTACAGCGCGTCGGCACAGCGAAGCGCCGCCGCTCCATAGCCGACAATCAATGTGGAAAAATTCTCTCGCATACGTTACAGGCTCTGCAGGTGGAACCCTCCATCGATGTCGATGTAGTTCCCTGTCGAATACAGGAACGAGTCGCTCGCAAAGGCGGCGACGGCGTTTGCCACGTCTTCCGGGTATCCCCATCGGCCGATGGGGAACAGGCCACCGGCAATCAACTTGTCGTACTTCTCCTTCACGACACTGGTCATGTCGGTCATGATCACCCCGGGGCGGACCTCCATGACCAGGATTCCCTTGCCCGCCAGGTCGGCGGCATACAGCTTGGTCAGCATCGAGACGCCCGCCTTGCTGACACAGTACTCGCCCCGGTTGACGGAGACCACGTCGGCGGAGCAGGAGGAGACATTGATGATCGTGCCGCGCTTCCTGGCTCCCTCGAGCATCGGCTGCGCCAGCATCTGCCGGGCAACCAGCTGGGTCAGGAACATGTTCCCCTTGGTATTGGTGCCGATGACCCGGTCCCAGCTCTCTTCCGTCATCTCCAGCAGGTCCTTGCGTTCCTTGGGAGCGACTCCGGCGTTGTTGACCAGCACATCGATCCGCCCGAAACGCTCCACGGTCTCGTCCACAATCCGGATCCGGTCCCCATGATCGGCGATCGAGCCTGCCACATAGGCGAAATCCTCGGCCTTGAACGACTTGAACCGGTCGTCATCCGGTGTCAGCGGATGGGTACCCACGGCAACCACCCGATATCCCTCACCGGTCAATTTCCGGACAATTCCGAAGCCGATGCCACGGCTGCCTCCGGTCACCAGCGCAACTTTCCTCATCTTCATTTCCTCACTTTTCCAGCAGGACTTCCCTGCCCTTCGAATACTGGATGGCGTTGACAATCTTCACCGCCTCGAGCGCGCTTTCAGCGTCCACCGGCACCGGAGTGCCGTCCAGGACGCTCCGGTAGAATGCCTCGATCATCCTTCCATGGGAAAGCCCCCACTCGCTCTTCTCGCCGTGGGCGACGGCGCTCGTGTGGACGATGGTCCCGCCATCTGGCATAGCTACGGTCAGCGACCCTTGCTCGATGGTCAGGCGGGCGCGCTCAAGCACGATTTCGATTCTGGTGGTCTTGAAGCCAGCTGCACAGTTGGTGAAGGAGCCGACGGCGGTAGCTCCGCCCTCGAACCGGAAATTCGCCATGACGGAATCCTCGGTCTCGTAATCCCGTGATTCCCTCAGGTGCGCATCGACGGCACTGACCGCAACCACCCGGCCGCAGAGATACTGCAATAGGTCAAGGGTATGGATCGACTGGTTGATAATGCAGGAGCCACCCTCGGTCTCGTATCTGCCCCGCCACGGGCTCTCCGAATAATAGGTTCCACCCCGGTCCCAGCGCACCAGCGCAGCGGCGCTGACCACCTTGCCATACGTACCTTGGCCGATAATGGCCTTCGCCTCGACCGAACTGTCGTTCAGACGGTTCTGGAAACAGACATTGAGCTTCCGGCCTGTCCGTTTCGCCACCTCGATCATCCGTCTGCCGTCGCTGACATGGATGGCAAGCGGCTTCTCGCAGAAGACATCCTTGCCAGCCTCCATAGCCCGGATCGCCAGCTCGGGATGGGTGAAATGGGGCGTGACGACATGCACCACGTCCACCTCCGGGTCGCGAAGGACAAGATCGAGGTTGCCGGTCGGCTCACCTCCATAGTTCTGGCTGAAGGCCATCGCCTTCTCCCCGTCGATATCTACCGCATATTTCAGCACCGCGCGGCCGCTTTGCTTGATCGCCTTCCCGTGGTTGCGGCTGACTGCCCCGCAACCGACTACCGCGACGACCAGTTTCCCTTCCCTCATGCTTGCTCCTCCATCTTCGCCGAACTCCCGTCGCGCCACTGCCCTGGAGTCACCCGTTCCACCTGCTTGAAGACCCTGAGGTACGTCCTCAGGCTCCCGAAGCCGCACTGCTGGGCGACCTCGCCCACCTTGAGCCCCTCGCAGAGCAGCTTCTTGCTCATGAACAGGCGGTAGCGGGTGATGTAGTCGGAGATGTTCGTCGTGTGATATTTTTTGAAAGTCCGTGACAGGTATACAATCGAAACGCCAAGCGTGTCAGCCAACTGGCTGACATTCAGGTTCTGCTCGCTGTAGTGCTCCTGGACCTCCTCCATCGCTCTTTGGTAGATCGCGTAGCTCTTGCTCGAGGAATCGGCACACTGGCTGTTGACCTTGGCTACCGCCTCACAGAGTTTCTGCACCATCTGGTCCACTTCCCGATGGCTCCGCTCCAGGCTGTCCCCCTGGATGATCGGGGGCAGGGTCAGCTCGGGTAGCGCATCGGTGTACCGTCCATCCAGCTTGCTGGCAGTCCGGTAGGCGGTCGAGGCAAGGGCGAAGAGCAGGTAGCGCAGGCATTTCGGGCTCGCACCCGACTCCTGGTTCTCCGCAAAGACCTTGTCGACCAAAGCGACACTTTCCATCGCCGCCCCATCCCGGATGGATTTCTCCAAGGCGAGCTCGGCCTCCGTGGTGTAGGTGAAGTTGATCTGGCTGGTCATCTGCCTGACGTCGCTGTAGGTCAGGAACTCGTTGATGTTCCGTCCCCGCTCGTACTCCAGCACATTGATCGCCTCAAGGTACGCCTGTCCCAGTTTGTTTAGTCCGACGACACTGCTGGAGGCCGCAGCGTACCTGCAGCCCATCCGCTCGGCAACCTGCTCGATCTTCCGGACCGCCGTATCCTCCAACGGTTTTTCGCTGTTCAGGATATAGGCAAGCCCATGGGAGCTGTCAAACGGAAGAAGCTGTACTGCCTCCGCGGAAAGCGCGAAGGAAAGCAACTCGCCGAAAGCCTTCGGCTCCCCCTGCTCTCCAAGGATGAAGAGGGCGATGACGAAATTCTCCCCCTTCAGGAAGATGCCGCACTCGGCGAGCGTCCTGGCAGCCACCGGCTCGCCATGCTCGACCAGCTCGGAGAGAGTGTGCTGCTTCAACGTCTCGGTCTGCTGCCGGATCACATCCCGCATACCCTCTTTCTGCTGCTGCAACCCTTGCATCGAGCTGACAAACGGCAGGTACTCGTCCTTTGCATCGGCATCCTGGTCGATCTCGGTGCCGCTCGCCTTGATGGCGGCCTCGTAGGAGGACCAGTCCCGCCGCAAGCGGGAAAGCAGCATAGAGGTGCCAAGCACTACCGACCCGCCAAGCAGCAACGCCACCATCCAGAAATAGCCTACCATCGCATGGAAAATCACCTTGCGGTCGGTCAGCATGGCATAGGTGTAAGGGCCGGTCTCGCTGGAGCGGGTTCCTACCAGGTCGCCCCCAAGCCGCTTGTGGGTCAACAGCTCTGGATGGAGGGAACCGGCCGGATAGCTCTGCGCGAAGCTATACAGGACCCGGTCCCCTTGGAGAATCACCAGATCCCGCTCATCGGAGGAGAGCGTCATGAACAGGTCGCCCAAAGTGAACAGACAGGCCACATACCAGTCATGCAGCTTGCCCCCACGGGCGTAATTCAGCGGCTTGATCACCAAGACGCGCTTGATTGAGTCGCCTCCGGAGTACTGGATATCGGCGTTGAAAAGCCGGATACCCGGCACCTCGGCACCGAACATGGAGCCGATATCCCCTTGGGAGAGACCAAGGTTGTATTCGTTGCGCAGATACAGGTCGTTGAAATTCCCCCATTGCTCCTGCCCGATATAGCGGCCAAGCTTCGGATTGAAGACCATGACGCCGCTGGCCGGACCTTGGGGGATGACACTGCGCAGGGCAGCCGTCGCCTGGTAGTATTCCAGGCTGGTGGGCTCGGTGGAACCGGAGTTGTAGGGAAGGAACCGGTCATCCAGCAACAGCCCTTGGCTGATCGTCTCCACGTCACGGAGCGCGCTGTCGAAGCTGCGCGAGAGCGCCTGCAGCATCACGGCCGAACCATCACGGGCGCTGATGGCGACAATCCGGGTGCAATAAATCCCCAGCAGGACGGCAAGGATGACGGGAATCAGGCTGGCGGCAAGGTACGAGAGGAGCCAGCGGCGCACCATGCTCCGCTTGAACTGGCCAGTACGTCTCGCCACCATTTCCCTATCCCTCCATCCTCATTGTCCGCACCAGTGGTTGTTTCTCTTGCTTTGCGCAACCTTCTCCTTCAGTTTGGCCAAAAAGAGGTCGCCGTCAACCGGCACATCCACCCAGTCGTCCAGCCAAGAGGAAAGGTGCATGGCGTTGGAGACCTGCAGGGCATTGATGCCCTCGAAACCGCTTGCGAAAAGGGGCTTGTGCTCCAGGATCGCGTCACAGAAGTTGCGGATGATCCCCATGTGGGCGGTGTAGGCGCCTTCGACCGGCACCTCATACGAAGGCTGGACGTCAGGTTTGCCCAGTCCTCCCTTGAACGTCCGGTTGAACTCGCTGCAGGAGGTCCCAAGCAAGGTCACGGTGATCTTCTTGCCATCCTCGACCACCATCTTTCCCTTGTCGCCATCAATCTCGATGCGGTTGGTGCCTGGCCAGTCGCTGATGGTGGTCATATACAGGCCGGTGGCCCCATTGGGATACTCCAAAAGGGCCTCCATCTCGTCCTCGACCTCGATATCCCGCCATTTGCCGTAGTACATCTGCGCCTTTATCCTGCTGGGCATGCCGCAGATCCACTGCAGGAGATCCAGGTTGTGGGGGTTCTGGTTGAGCAACACGCCTCCGCCTTCTCCTGCCCAGGTGGCGCGCCAGCCGCCCATGTCGTAATAGGACTGGGGGCGGTACCAGTTGGTGACAATCCAGTTGGTGTGCTGCATCTGGCCGATCACCCCCGCGGCCATCAAATCATGGGCCTTCCGGTAGACCGGATTGGTGCGCAGGTTGAAGTCCATGGCATATACCTGTTCCGGATGTCTCCTTGCCACCTCGTCCATCCGCTCCACCTGCCGGACATAGACACCAGCCGGCTTCTCGACCAGCACGTGCAGTCCCGCCTCGAGACCCATGATCGCGTAGGTGGGATGGTAGTAGTGGGGAACGCAGATGTGGATGGCGTCCACCGTTCCGGAATGGATCAGCTCCTCCGCGGAAGAAAAGGTCAGAACCTGATCCCCGATCAGCTCCTTCGCCTTGGCAAGCGCCTTCGGATCGGTGTCGGCGACCGCCACATACTCCAGGTTGGGCACCGCTCCAGCCACCAGCTTTTTGGTGTGCTGGGTGCCGATCTTGCCAAGTCCGATCAAACCATAACGTACTTTCTTATCCATTGATTTGCCTCAAGACGGCGAGCGCGGCCTTTCCGTCCCGCCCGACATCATCCGTCTTTCCCTCGATCGACAGGTCTCCCTGATAGCCGATTGCCTTCAGCTGTGCGCAGAAGGCCAACGTGTCAGGGTCGGCCGCATCCAGCGGATAGCCCCTTCCATTCCGTACCGCGATATGGGCGTGCGCCAAAACCCCGGCAAGGGAAATGTCGTCCCAATCCTCCTGCTCCTTGGCCATGTGGAACATGTCGGCCAGCACCCCCAGGTTCGGACGGTCCACCAAAGCGGCGAAATACGTGGCTTCGGTGACGGTGTGCAGCACGTTGGTCTCTCCCCGGTTCAACGGCTCGAGGGCAATCCGGACTCCATAGTCCTGGGCGATTCCGCAGGCAAGCCGGGTGTGGGCGGCAAGCACCTCCAGCGCCTGCCGCAAGGGCATCCCCGCAGGGATGTTCCTGCTCTTCCCGCTTCCGAAGACCACCAGCGAGGAACCCAGCAGACGCATCCGTTTGAAGGCTTTTTCCAGATAGGCTTGCTCCTCGTTTCCATCCACGGCGAAAAGCTGCATCGTCTTGGGGTAGAGCAGGTTCATCCGCTCGCTCTTGATCCGGTGGCGGCCGCTTTCCTCCAAAAGCGTCTGGAACGACGGCTCGTCCATCGACGCGACCCAGTTGAGCGGGAGCTCGATGTAGTCGAACCCCAGTTGTTCGGCAAGGTCCCATATGTCGCTCTTGCCGCACAATCCGAATCTCATGCACGCACCTCCATGCCATCCCTGCTGACGATGGCCTCGCAGCCATCATAGCGGACTTTCACCGCCTCTCCAAGTTCCACCGCCACCTGGACTCCTTCCGGGGCGATCACGCAAACCATCTCCAGCGGCACCCGGGCCCTGACCGAGGCGACCACCTCGGGAGTGGGCTGCTTGACCGAGTACCCGTAGCTGATCCAGCCGTATTTCGGTTCCAGGGAACCCTCGTAGAGCCTGCTCTCCACCCGCACGGACGAATGGATGGCAAGCCGCCATTGGTTGCCCTTGGCGGTGGTATAGCG
Source organism: uncultured Spirochaetaceae bacterium (assembly GCA_900315435.1). Classification (GTDB taxonomy): domain Bacteria; phylum Spirochaetota; class Spirochaetia; order Sphaerochaetales; family Sphaerochaetaceae; genus RUG023. The sequence goes on along the minus strand of OMYY01000014.1, from coordinate 31,065 downwards.
ATAGCCGCCCTCCACCTCTTCCATCTTTCCGGGGGCGAAATTCAGATACCACTTCATGTCATGCTCCGCCTCGCCCAGTCCAGTGACCCGGTCGATGACCAAAAAGACCTCGCCGGGAAGCCGGACTGCCTGGCGTCTCTGCCAGACGGGGTCCTCCAGATAGGCGTAGCCATTGTGGCTGACATCGATCAGCCAGCTCTCGCCCTGCCGGACGAAGTGGTGCAGGAAAGAGCGTACCCCCCTGATGCGCTCCGTCTGGCCGGGGAACTGTCCCATCTGGTGGCCGTCGACATCCAGCACGTTGTGGCTTGGCTGGAAGGTGAAGTAATGCCTCCAGTCCTTCCAGACCGAGCTGTTGTAGACAAAACGGCCACAGTCGACCAACAGGTCCTCCCCCTTCGCCATCAGCTCCACATGTCCCTGGTCCCAGTGGCTGTGGGTGGTCTTCTCGCCCCGTTCGATATTGACGCCGTGGACCAGCAGATAGTCGTCCTCGGGACCGAAACCGCTGCGCATGGCCCAGATTCCCTCGTGCAGGTTGACATCCAGGCACTTGGGAGCCTCTCCCTCCTTCCGGCAGGTGGCGAGGAAAAGGAAATCTTTCCTTCCCGTCATCCGTGCCATCAGCAGGAAATAGGCCCGGATCTCGTTCAGGTCCTGGGGCCAGAAGGAAAGGTTCATCCCCTCGAAGGGACTCCTGTCGGCACGGCTTTGGGTGAAGTCCTCCCGGTCGGCGTCCCCGATCATCGGCGTGGACAGGTCGGGCTTGACCAGCTTGGCCACGTAATCGGCGGCAGAGACCAGAATCGGCCAGCAGTAGTCGGGTACCGGATAGCCGTTCCGGGTCAGGACCAGATAGGCCTGCAGGAAGCTGATCGCCGCGGTCAGATGGTAGACCGGCGTGCGCTCCATGTGCACCCCGTTCTCGTCGAAGTCGTAGCGGATCTCATGGCTGAAGCGACGGATGGCAAGCGTACGCCATCCCTTGGCATCCGCGAACTCAGGGAAAAGCACCCCGAGCTGGACCAGCGCGTTGACCTCCATGCTGAGCCAGTTGCTGGAGGACTTATGGTTGGAATAGTGGCTTGCCAGGAAGGTGGCATGGTCCCACAGCGAGTTGAGGAAGATGACGAAGGAATCGTCGTCGAAGCTCTGGCTGGAACGGAAGACCTCGAAGCAGGGAAGCCAGGTGGTGTAGATGCGAGCCCCGCTTTCCAAGGTCCGCCAGGCATGTCCGTTCTGGCGGAAATGGGTCTGCCCGTAGGTACCGTCGTCCATGAAGGGCTCCACCTTCCAGAACGAGACGAAGCTCCGCATCTGCCCGACGAACTCCCGTACGTACGTTTCGTCTCCCGTCTGGGCATAGGCTCGGGCCAATGGCTGCCAGTAGAGGGTCCGGAACAGGGACCAGCTCCACTCGTTGTCCTGACTGTCCTGCATCGTCGGATTGTAGAGCCAGTCGATCGGCCCCTCGAACTGGTGTCCGAAGAGGTAGTGCCGCATGGTCTCCCCCGCCTCCACCATCACCCTGGGATCGTCGCAATGGACATCCTTCTTCTCGAAGAGATAGACAGGACTGGTTCTGGTGCGGAAGTGGGCGACCACCTGATGGACTGCCTCTTCCAGCTTTCCCTTCTCATACAGCGCCCGCGCATCGTCGAGAGCCGGGTAGTCCCAATCCAGACGGGAGGCGAAAAGCTCGTAGTTGTGCTGATTCATATCGCAGTTGGTTCCTTTTGTCGTCAAAGGCCAGGCACCCGCGCCGGGTGCCTGACCAAGAAAATCCTTCCAGGAATTATTTCGCCATGTAGCGGTCGTAGTCGGCCTGCTTGATGGCAACAGCCTCCTCGAGACCAAACTTCTTCAGCTGGTCCTGATAGGCCTTGAAGGTCTCGTCGGTAATCGGTGTGTCGCCCACGATGAACTTCGTCTCCATCTCGTTGGCATAGGTGCTGACGTTGTTGGTGATCTGGGCAAGCCGCTCGCCCTCTTCGCTGGTCGCGGTGACCGGCGGCATCATGTACTTGCCGTAGTCGGTCTGGGCCCACAGCTTCACCGCCTCGGAAAGCTCCGGCATCGAGTAGTATTGCTCGATATGGCGCTTGTCGACGACGAACGGACCGTTGGTGGTGGCGCGGATGTAGTTCGCCATGACCTGGCTCATCGACTTTCCTTCCGGATTGTGCATGATCAGGTCGGTGTAGGTCGGATATCCGTCGACCATCGTGTAGGTCAGTCCTTCGATACCGAAGTTGGCCAGCATGTGGCCGTCCTCGCCGTACTGGTAATCCAGCAGTCTGGCGGCTCCCTCGACGTTCTTGCAGCTGGTGCTGATAGCGGCCGACGGACCGGCGTCGCTGTAGATGGCAGTCATTTTGGCGAACTTGGAGAGCCTGTCCCTGCTCGGGGAAATCGGGCGGGAGGAAACAAGCTCGACCGATGGATCGGTTTTCCGCATGGCGGGCAGCCAGGTGCCGATACCCGACCCGCCGGGGGCGTAGCCTGCTCCGGCAAGATTGTTCAGGATCTTGACGCCCAGGCCCTTCTTGTCGACGGCCAGGTAGTCGTTGTCAAGCAATTTCTCGGCGTACAGCTTGTGCACATACTCCAAGAACTGCCGCCTCTGCGGGTCCAGATAGCCGTGATGGACCTTGCCATCCTCGACGTAGAAATCGTCCCAGCTGTCGAAACCAGGCCCGAAGACACGGTTGATATGGTCCGGCCTGATGCAGACAGGAATCTGCACGCCCATGGACTGGAAGGCCTTCAGAGCGGTATAGATCTCATCCGGAGTCTCGGGGATCTCGTTGATGCCGGCCTTGGCCAGCAGGTCCTTTCTCCAGACCCAGCCCTCGCTGAACAGCAGCGGGTTGTTCACATAGTCCTCGCCACGCAGGTAGGGAAACGCGTAGTAGGTACCGTCGTTGGTGCTGATCATCTTGGCGACATCGGGATGCTCGTCCAGGAACTTGGTGATGTTCGGGCAGTACTTCTTGAAGACATCGTTCAAGGGGATGATGACGCCGTCATCGATGGCCACCTGCGGCCCGCCCGGATAGGCGATCCACTTGTACTCGATGATGTCAGGATAGTCGCCACTGGCGATCATCACGTTGAAGGCGTCCGCCATCGTCTTCGCAGGTGCATGCTGGAACGAGATGTCGGTGTTCGTCCTCTTCATCAGCTCCTGCCAGTAGGCGGTGCCGCCGAAATCGTTGGCGATCGCGGCGATTGCCGGGTTCAACGGAGCCCAGTAGGTCAGTTTGGTCGGGCCGGCCGCAGCGCTCTTTTCCACCGCGGCTGAGGGAGCCGATTCCTTCGCTCCATTGGCGAAGGCGCTGGCTGCGACTGCCATCATGGCGCACAGCGCAATCAAAGCTTTCTTCATTCTATTTCCTCCTTTTTAGCGTTTCCCGCTAAAAATACGCTTTTCGAAATCCATAGGAAGGGACCAGGAGTCGTACGACTTCTCAAGCAGGGCCGTCAGCCCGGGAAGCGTATAATAGCTGGAACCTTTCTCATCTTTTTTCTCGACGGCACGGCCGGAGAGGTCTGTGATCCCGATGTCCTGGGCCATCAGCACGGCGCGGGTATGCTCCATGCCGGTCTTCAGCGTGCAAACGGGAGTCCTTCCTTCTTTCACGCACCGGATTGCCTCGTAGAGCTTCTCCATCCGCTCTCCCTTGTCCATCGTCGTGTAGTCCTTCCACACGGAACCGTCAAGCCCGCGTGCGACAAAGCCATGCCCGGCCTCGACGATGGCCCCCTTCTCGAACTCGAACACGCCCACCGGCCCGACCTTCTGCTCGTCCACCGCATGGCTGGTGTAGTAGTAGCAGGGAATCCCGTCCGTGGTCGTCATGCACAGGGCGGCCGTGTCGTAGTTCTCGATGTCCGGTCTGACCTTGACGACCACACCTTCCACTTTTTGTACCACTGCCGTCTCGTCCATCTTCGTTCCCAGGAGGAACAATTCATTCTGGGCTTGATGGGCGCAGGCGTTGCACAGCGGGCTGTCCAGCACCTTCTCGCCGTGGGCGTAGAACTTGCCTGCCCAGGCATTGCGGTGATAATAGACGGCATCACGGCGCATCAGGCGCAACGTCTTCATCCGTTTGGGAGCGCCGTACATGCCTGAAAGGATGTCCTTCTTCATGGCGAGCACGTCGTGGGAATAGCAAAGCTGGTAGCCCACAGCCACGAACTTCCCCTGCCTTTCGCTTTCCGCCATCATCTCCCTGATCTGGTCCAAGTTGAAGCACACGGGCTTTTCGGTCAGCACGTTGCTGCCATGCCGCAAGGCGGTCATGATATAGGGGTAATGGGTATGGATCGGGCTGGAGACAATCGTCAGGCCGGCCTTGTGCTGCAAAAAGAACGCCTCCGGGCTCGGGTAGAGCGGAATCCGCTTTTCCATCACCGTCCGGTACAGCGGGCTCTTTTCGGCAAACGGGTCGGCGATTGCCACGAGCCGGGAACCCTCGACATCCCGTTCGAGGTATTCCTTGACATAGTTCTCCCCGTAGCCGCCCATGCCACAGAGCAGTACGTCCGTATCCATCACTTCTCCTCCCAAGCGCTCTTCAGGATCGCCGGAGCGTCCACCTGCAGGGCTCCGACCGGACAGACCTGGAAACAGTAGCCGCAGCCGATGCAGTCCTTGGTCTTGCGCGCCTTTCTGTCCACAAGTTCGATTCCCTTGTACCAGCAGACATCCTGGCAACGGCCGCAGCCGATGCACTTGGATGGGTCGGCATCGGTATGCTGGTAGGCGTCAGCCAGCCTGTTTTGCCGCATCTTGGCGAACTCGGGATCCATGTCAAACAGCTTCAGGGCATCCCCTTTCAGGCTTGCCAGGTCAGGATAGCCGTTCTGGTCCATCCAATCGTTGAAACGCCTGATCAGGTTGGCGCATGCCATCGTCCCGCCACTGCAGGCCAGAGCCCCGAGCTGGACCATGTCGGCTCCGGCCATGACCAGCTTCAGGGCAGGTTCATGACTGAAGACGCCGCCACCGGCGTAGATGGGAATGGAGACGCCCTTCTTCCTTGCTTCGGCGACCGCGTAGCAGACCAGCGGGGTCGCCTGGGTGCCCCCGTAGCCGGCACCCGGCCGGGCTTGGGTGGCCTTCCAGTCAAGGTCGAAGTAGAAAGCCTTCCAGCGGGCGGTAGGGCCGACGGCGTCGGCTCCTGCGTACATGGCCTGGCGCATGCTGGTCAGCGGGTCGCAGTTCTCGACCGCAAGCTTGACCATGACCGGAGTCTCCGGCACCTCGCGCTTGACCATCTGGGTGCAGTTGTAGACCAGCTGGTAGTAGTTGAACCGCCGGTCGCCGGCGACGGCCACCCCTGGGGTGTTGAAGTGGAGCTCCAAGGCGTCAGCCCCGGCCGCGACCAGCTCGTGGGCCTGTTTCTTCCAGTCCTTCTCCCAGTCGGCCTTCTTCAGCAGGTCGGAGTAGTGACCGATGGAAACCCAGAGCCGTGTTTCCGGATGCATCAGCTTCCGCGCCTTGCGGACCTCCTCGCAGTACTTGTCCAGGTTGTCGACAGGGTCGGGCATCTGCCTGCCAACCGCGTGGCTGTGGAACGCAGGCTCCCCTGCGTACATCGCCTTGGCCGAAGGATAGATGAACCCGCCTCCGCCCTTGCCATGGCCGAAATTGCGCATGACGATCGCGCCCGGCCTGCAACGGGAAGACTTGACGACATTGTCAGCCCCGCAGGTCGCGGGACTGGAAGCAATGACGAACGGATTGACCATATCGAATTTCGCAACATGGAGATCTGCCATCTCACACACTCCTCTTCACCCAGCCGAGCAACGTCCTTGCGTCCTCATGGAACTGCCCGACCGTATCGCCTTTGACAAACTCCAACAGGGCCCAATGGTCACCCTTGATCTTGGAGAAATACTGTTTCCAATCCGGCTCGCCTTCCGAAAGCGGCCGCCTTCCCGACGCGTCCCAATAGTACACATGGATGTTGGCCAGATACGCGCCGACCATCTCCAGCCCTTGGCAGCGCTGGGGCACGGAAAGGGCCTGCGTCGGCTGCCAGAACGTCTTGAACGCCGGGCTGTCCACCGCCTGAAGCAGTCTCAGGCCGCTCTCGTTGGTGTCGGTCAGGGTGTTCTTATGCCACTCGAGCGCGACCACCATCCCGTTGTCCTGGGCAAGGTGCGCGGCGTCCTTTGCCTCCCGGACCAAATTGTCGAACTCGTCCGCGCCGACCTGGGAGGAAGGTTTCGTCCCCGCCCAGATCCGGATGTACGGGGCGCCGAGAGCCACGGCGCTTTCCATACTCGGACGGAAATCCATGTGCTGGCCGAGACGGTAGTAGGAACCGTAGCTCGCAACCGCAAGTCCCGCGTCGAGACTCCGCAAACGAATCTCCCTCGCCATGGCGGTGTTTCCCTTCTCCAGATGATGGTTCTCGCTCCACTCGATGCCGGACAGGCCGGCAGAGCCGGCAAGCACAATCACCTCGTCGGCAGGATGTTTCTTGAAGGTCGCGGAGACCAACCCGGCTCTGAGCATCCTCACATCTCCAGGACGGACTGCCAGATGCCGTCGTCGACCACCACACCCTCTTGCATCGATTCCTCATGCTTGGCCTTCATTCCTTGGCCAGGATAGTGGACCTTGCGACCCTCGGTGACCGGAATCGATTCCTGCATGTCAGCCAGCGTCAGCCCGATCTGCCGCTCGCGCTCGGCACGGTCGGGGAGCTGGGAAAGGTCGACGGCCAGGAAGAACTGGGAAAGACTTGTCTCGTAGGGCAGCTCGCCTACTCCGCGGGTCGTGGTGCCGCCCGAGAGCGTGGCAGCAATCAGATCGAGGGTCAGCGAGAGCCCGCTGCCCTTCCAGTAGCCGATCGGAAGGACTTGATGGGTCTCCAGGATCTTGGCGGGATCACGGGTGATATTGCCATCCCTGTCGATACCGCCGTCCACGGGGCACATGACCCCTTCCCTCTTGTATTTCTCCAATTTTCCATAGCTGAACATGCTCATCGCGACATCGACGACCACCGGGCTGTCCTTGTAGGGGACGGCGACCACCATCGGGTTGTTGCCGAGCTTGGCGTCCTTGCCGCCCCAGGCGGGCATGTTCGGAGTCGTGTTTGTCCACAGCATGCCGATACAATCGTGCCTGGTCATCTCGATGCCGTAGTTGCCCGGCCGCATCCAGTGGTTGTTGTTCCGAAGCGCGACCACGCCCACCGTGTGTTTCTTGGCCAGCTGGATGCAGCGCTGGGTGCAGATCCAGGCGTTCAGGTTGCCCGGCCCCCGCTGTCCGTCCCAGCGCTCCATGCTGCCGAATCCCTCCACCTTGACGGCCCGCTTGGTCACATCGACGGCACCCTGCTGGATGCTCTTGATGAACTTGGGAAACCGGTTCAGGCCATGGGTGTACACTCCGTCGGCGGAGGCGTCGGCGTACAGCTTTGCGCTGAGCTTGGCATCCTCTCCGGTAATTCCATATTTGTGCAAGACACGCTCGAACTCTCTGGTCATCGTCTCATACGGCACTCTCATACACTCACCCCTTTACGGCGCCGATCATGACGCCTTTGACAAAATATTTCTGCAGGAACGGATACACCGCCAGGATCGGGGCGGTGGCCACGACGATGGTGGCGTACTTGACCGTATCACTGGCCATGGCAAGCGCGTCCTCCACGCCGCTGGTCATGATGTCGGTGTCGTCCTCGATCAGGATCTGGCGCAAGACCAGCTGCAAGGGATACATGCTCTGCTTGTGCAGGTAGATCATGGCCGGGAACCAGGAGTTCCAGTGGGCGACGGCGTAGTACAGGGTGATGACGGCGATGGTCGCCTTGGTCAATGGCGCCATGATCTGGAACAGGATCGTCACATGCCCGGCTCCGTCGATCTTGGCCGACTCGGGCAGACTGTCCGGCACCGCAGCCATGGCGGTCCTCATGACAATCATGTTGAAGGTGCTGATCGCGCCCGGCAGGATCAGGGACCAGCGGCTGCCGGTCAGGTGCAGGTTCTGGACGATCAGATAGGTCGGAATCGTGCCGCCCTGGAAATACATGGTGAACACGATTGCCATGGTGAAGAACTTGTTCAACATGACTCCCTTGCGGGACAGGCAGTAGGCGCCGATCAGCGACAGGACGACATTGATCGAAGTCCCCACCACCACGACGAAGATCGTGTTGGCATACCCGGTCAGGATGTTGCGGTTGCGCATGACCATGCCGTAGCTGACCGTGGAGAAATGCATCGGATGCCAGAAGATGCCCGAGTGCTTCATCACCTCGATCGGATCGGAAAGCGATGCGAAGACGATGTTCAAGACAGGAATCAGCACACAAAGGCTGAAAAACGTGCACAGGATCACGTTGACAACGTGGAAAGCCTGTTCGCCAGCGGTATATCGTACTTTCATCTCTCACCTCACCACAGGCTGCTGCCGGCAACTTTCTTGCTGAATTTGTTGGCACCCCAGACCAGCGCGAAGCTGACAATGGAGTTGAACATGCCCACGGCGGCCGAATAGGACCAGTTCATTTCCAGAAGGCCCTTGCGGTAGACGTAGGTCGAAATGACATCCGCCACCTCGTAGGTCAACGGGTTGTACATGAGCAGGATCTTCTCGTAACCGATGTTGAACATCTTCCCGATCTGCATGATCAGCATGATGACAATCGTGGGAAGCAGGCAGGGAATCGTGACGCTGACCAGCTGTCTGAGCTTGCCGGCTCCGTCGATCTTGGCTGCTTCATACAGTTCCTGGTCGATGGCCAGCAGGGCCGAGAGGTAGATGATGCAGTTCCATCCCATGTTCTGCCAGATGTTGCTGATCACGTACAGCGGAATGAAGAACGCCTTGTCGTTCAGCATGGAGACCGGCTTCCAGCCGAAATGGGCCAAAAACAGGCTGATCGCGCCATCCTGGTTGGTCAGGTCTTTCATGATCGAGACGGTGACGACGATGGAGATGAAGTGCGGAATATAGGTGATTGTCTGCACCGTCCGGCTGAACCACCGGGTCCTCAGGTCGTTGATCAAGAGCGCCAGAAGAATCGGCATCGGGAAGGTGAAGACCAGGTTGGTGATGGAGATCCTGATCGTGTTCATCAATACCCGCTGGAAATAGAAATCATGGAAGAACGCGTTGAAATGCTTGAAACCGACCCACCTGCTATGGAAGAACCCGGTTGCAGGCTTGTAGTTCTCAAAGGATATGATCAAGCCGAACATGGGCCCGTATTGGAAAATGATGTAATAGACAAGCACCGGAATGAACAGCGCGTACAGGCTTCTGTTCAACAACCAGTCCTTCTTGATTTTCGCAGAAAGCGGAAGATCCTGTCCGGGACTGCCTGCACCCTGCTTCGTGTGTTGGAAACGCATGCGTTCCTCCTGCCATTGAATGCATCCATTATCGAAACGGTTTCTCCAAGCTGTAAATTGCCAGTTTCAAAATTGACATGCCATTTTTTACCTTGTCCGAGACAAGGGAAGGAGAACGCTTCAAAAGTCTCCAAAATACGCAAACAGAAGCGTTGTTTTACGTTTTTGCAGGAAATCACATGTTCCTCTCCTGGTAAAGAATGGCAGGTCGAGGCAAAATTGCCAGTTTGACGATGCCCGGAAAGAGGGATACGCTGGACAGTCATGATACACAACCCGATCATCCGCGGATTCAATCCGGACCCTTCCATCTGCTTTGCAGACGGCACTTACTATGTGGTCACCTCGACCTTCGAGTACTTCCCCGGACTCCCCATCTGGGAAAGCAAAGACCTGGTCAACTGGTCCTATGCCGGCAGCGTCCTGACCGATGAGGAACATCTGGACCTGACTGCCAGCGAGAACAACCAAGGCCTCTATGCCCCGACGATTCGCTTTCACGAAGGACGCTTCTTCGTGGTCTGCACCAACAAGTTCACCCACCAGAACTTTGTCGTCAGCGCCCCGGACATCCACGGGCCTTGGACCAAGCCCTCCTTCATCGCCCGCGACGGCATCGACCCTTCCCTGCTCTTTTTGGAGGACGGCCGCTGCTTCTACTGCTCCAACGGCAGGGACGAGCAGGGCAGGCAGGGCATCTTCGGCCAGTTCATAGACCCCATGACCGGAAAGCTTGCCGGAACCATGCGGCTCTTGACGTACGGATGCGGAGGCCATTCGGTCGAAGGCCCCCACATCTACAACCTTGACAACTGGTATTACCTGTTGGTCAGCGAGGGTGGGACCGGCTCCGGCCACCATATCTGCATGCTTCGCTCCAAAGATATCTTCGGACCCTATGCACCCGGCCCCCACAACCCCGCACTCAGCCATGCCGACCGGAAAGGACACGAAATCCAGTGTACCGGCCATGCCGACCTGTTCCTTACCGACAGAAACGACTGGTACGCCGTGTTCCTCGCCACCAGGACACCGATGAAAACCATGGGCAAGAACCTGGGAAGGGAAACGTTTCTCGCCCCGGTGACCTGGAAGGACGGATGGCCGGTGGTCGGGCATGACGGCTTTGTGGAACTGCAGATGGCAGGTGGCTACACGCAGATGGAAGACCGCAGCGACCTTTCCGTTCCTTTCGACAGGCCGCTTGCCGGATTCCCATTCCTCAAGGTGCGGGTCCCCGCTTTCGACCGGTACCGGCTCGACCCGGAGACGAAGACCTTGACGCTGGAGGGCACCTGCCCCATCGGGCGCCACCTTGGCCACCCTACCCTGCTGGGATTGCGCCAACCGGAATTCGTCACCGATTACGAGGTGAAGCTGGATCTGTCCAGCCTCGAGGAGATGGCCGGCATCGCCGTCTACCACAACTCGAACTATTTCTATGCGGTTACCGTGGAAAACGAGGGCGGCTTGGTCCGCGTCTCCCTGGACAGGCAGATCCATGGGGTACAGGTACGGACGGAAAGCATCCTGCTTGACCGGACCCGGACGCTCGCCCTTGGCATCCATTCCGACCGGCAGTGGTACACCTTCACGGTAGACGGCATCCAGCTTTCCAAAGCAGCCATCTACGGCATGAGCACCAGCGCGTCCTTCGACGGAAGCTTCACCGGCACCCTCTATGCCATCTGGTCCGCCTATGGCAAGGCGACCTTCCTGGACGGAATCTCGCTCCATGCCCAAGAGGACGACTGGGTGCAACCTGTCCTCACTCCCGGCTCATGGATTTGAAATTCAGAATTGGGAAACCAGTGACACGTAGATGGTGCTCCGGAAGGTACCGGCATTGAAATACCCGCCGGTGGCATTGTCGGCCAGAGCCTGCTGATAGCTGACCCCGGTATCCCCATAGACCACATCATCGGGAATCCGGATCTTGATGTCGCCGCTGTAGGAGTACTTTGTCGAATAATCGCCACCGGTGTCGGACCCACTGAGGACCATCGGCACCACGACGTAACGTCTCGGACTGGTCCCATAGGCGTAGGAGTAATATTCGTCGCCCGAGAGATTCTCGGAGGTCTGCGTGTAGACATCCCGATAGGTGGCGACGTCAGACATGAAAAGCGTCGCCGTCTGGGTGCTGTCCATCGTCACGTAATAGGGAATGGTGACAGAGGGATCCTTCGTGCTGACGAACCGGAAGGTACCGGTGGCCGTGTAGTCGCTGGTCGGGCTCAGCACGATCTCGTACAGCGAATCGGCAATCGAAGGCGCGGTATGGACCTTGCCTGTCATGTCCGCCGTATAGGAGACGTTCGCCACGCTCTGGTAGCTTGCAATCGTATCGGCGTCGTCCAGCGGGTATTGGTCGGCGAGCGCCAGCGCGGTGACGTTGAAGGTGTGGTCCTTGACCGTCTGGCCATCCTGTTCCTCCTGCGCGCCGGTTCCCAAGATGGTGAACGGGAAGGTGTGCACGTCGCTATTGTCCATCGTGTAGTTGCAGTAGAAGGTGGTCGAGTAATCGTCCGTCAGCACGTTGGAATAGTTCCGGTCGAAGACGATCAGGATGTCCACGTGGGTGTTCTTGTACTTGGTGCCTGCCGCGTTCTCAAGAGGAATGGGTATCGAGACGGCCGACTCGTCCTTCAGCCAGACGAACTTCACTTTCTGGGTCGAATTGCTTCCCTGGATATCGTCATACCCGTAGGTGCCGCTACCCCCGAAGTCGGCTCCGGTGACAGCGATGTCGGTGTCCGCGTAGGCATTGACCAGACGGGAACGGACGAAGACCTCGATCGTATAGGGAATCTTCGCCTTGGTACTGTCCGAGGAGACGAAATAATATCCGTTGGCATCGGGCGTGATATTGACGGTGAGCGAGGAAATGGCCTCGGTATTGATGTCCTGCAGGTCGACCTTGCCAGCCAGGTGCAGCATGTAATACGAAGCCTTGGTATCGTAGCTGTAGGGGAAGATGCCGCCCGTCACGTAGGACTGGTCGGTCATCTGCGTGACCGTCCACTGGGTCTGCTCATAGGTGATGGAGGTAGCGCCGAACAGGTCTGCAGCAGCACTGAAGAGCATCATTGCCAGTATGGTAAGGATCTGCTTTTCCATATGCCCCTCCTCAGTCCGCCGACGCCGTCAGGGTGATGGTCGACGCATACTCGCCGGCAGGCGCGTTGTCGTCGTCCAGCTTCGTCAGCGAGTCCATGTCCAACTGCACGAAAAGCCCCATCTTGTTGAACGAAGTCAGGGTCGCCGAGGTGTTGTAGGTGACGGAGAACGAAGACTGCCGGTATGACGTGGAGCTGTAGCAATAGCTCCTGGCCGTTTCCGTCAGGTTGTCCGGCTCCGGGTACTGGATGTACAGTCGGTACTCGATTCCCCCATAAGAGCCTCCACTGGCCGGCTTCAGCTTGTCATGGGTGATGGTGACCATGGTGTTTGCCTGGTTGCTCACCAACCCCCAGGTACCGATCTGGTACCCATGGTCGCTCGAATTGACAAGGTATTCGGCCTTGTCGTTGTCAATACCGTCGTTCAGATAGAAGGCATAGTCGCCACTGTAGTTCAAATCGGCCCACAGGTTCATGGTGGACCCGATGACGCCCGTCAGCTCGATGCCCGAACGGTCGGTCTCGAGCACCCTGCCTTTCGCGCAGAGGGAGGAGACCAGCAGGAAGAATGTCAGAAAGATGCAAAGGCCATGTCTTCTCATACGACCGTCTCAATCGTCACCGTGATGGTCGCCTGGTAACGTCCGGCCACGCTCTGCGCCGCTTCATATCCCGCTTTGTCAAGAAGCAGGTATCCTGTTCCACCCCGCTTGATCGTATAGGGCATCCACATCGAGGAAAGAAGCCTCCATCTCCTACTATTGTAAGGCAAGTAATACGGCGTGAACTCGAGGCTACCGGTCTTCTTGGAGTCCGAGTCCAGATCGAAGAAGTAGGTGGAACTGCTGGAATCCGCGTTGCTCGACGGGATGGAAGACCCGTCCAACGAGATGGCGTCGAACAGATAATACGTTGAGCTCCACCAGCCTGATCCGGTCGAAACCGACCCCATGTACCCGCGCAAGGTGTCAGAGTAGTAGTAGGAAGAGGAGTAGTCGATGGTATCCATACCCATGTCGGAAACCGGTCTGGAATTCAGGAGCATCTCCGGTGTCTCTGCGGTAATCCGCATCGTGTAGCCGACATCCTGCGAGCCCAGCGTGGAGTTGACCAGCCTTCCGCTGAGAGCGAACGTCACCTTGATTGTCGACGCGATCGTTGCGCTGTAACCCGATTCGACCGTACAGTCCAACGCCCAGGTGAAGACTCCGACAGGATTCATGACGGTCGCGCCATCGCTGGTTGCCGCAGCGCTGTCGGCAAGGGCGTCGGTGACGTTCCACATGCCCTGACTGTCGGTGCCGGATGTCGAATAGGGCTCGATGGTGAGGGTGAAGTCGCCCAGATCCATCGTGGTCAGCGGCCTACGGAACGCCTTGAAGACCAGAGAACTGGATGCCTCGTTCGTGTCGGCACATGCCGGTCCCATGGAGGCCATGGCCAGCGCGGGCAACAGGAACAGGGCTTTCTTCCAGAGGTTTCTCATCATTCCACCGCCATCTCCACGCATATCACATCCGAGTAGGTATCCCCCGCGGCGCCACCAAGCGCCGTCGGCTCGATCGATACCGCGAACACACAAATCTGGTTGGACTTCCCCACCTGGCTGGCAGTCGGAGTCCAGTGGAAGGAGGTGCCGCTCGCGCTGATCGTGTTGTAGATCGAGCTTCCGTCCTTCTTGTACGAAAGCACATAAGGTATGGTGTGGCTGGCATCATGCTCGCCAACCAGCACGCCATGCTCGGGGGAGACCGTGAACGTCTTCTTTGTCGCGGTGCCCGGAGTGGACTTCAACGCCGCGAAATCGGCCGCAGAGGAATCGCTCACTCCGGAAATCACGGCGACGACCTTGTTGGTCTCCGAGTCAGCGGAGTAACTGATGGTCGCCGGATGGGTGTCCAGTTCCTCGACGGAGAACGTATCGGCGACTTCCACGTTGAAATAGAACACGTTGGAAATGGCGGCGAAGGAAACGGCAGGCGCCAAGACCATGACCGCCGCCATGAGCGCCACGAGCCGCAACCTGGTATCCGAAATACCTTTCATCCCACCACTCCAAGGAACCGATGGATGCATCCCGTTTCAATAACGCAAAATCGGATGTCCTTGACAAGTGCATCCGCGTGGAGCGAGCGACAAACAGGAATATTTTTGACATATGTTCTTGCCTTCTTGCGTTTTTTCGACGTAACGCAAGAAACCATACCCGTATGGAAAGCTGTTTTCGTACAAGAACATCGTTTCACCCCACAGTATTTATCAAATCACATTCCTTTTGTTTGGGAAGATACTTACAGAAAAAAATACCGCAAGGACCTTTCCTGTATGTTTCCCTGCGGAGAACTCGCCTCTCTGCCGTCCGATTCCGGAATCATGGCTGGTTTCTTTCATACTGGGTCTGAATAAAATGCTCTTGAAGCGATAGAGTTGACACCAGTTCCCCGTATATCAGGAAGCGGCAGTATCCAGGAACTGGAGAAGTCCTTCGGCAAGAAGGCTATGGCTGCGCGCATCCAGGTGCTGTCCGTCACTTCCCGCCTTGGCTATCCGGGATGCGTCCAGAAAGGGAAAACCCGTGTCCCTGCATCGGATCCGGAGCAATTCCGGGAAACGGGCACTTTCCCTGAGGCTCTCCTCGTCGAATTTTCCAGACGCCAGGGCTGCATGGTCCATCCGGATGGGCGCGACCACCAGCACCTGGGGTGCCGGATAGGGGCCATAGTCGAATGCCGAGATCTCTCTGGCAAGCCCTACCACCCGTCCGACGACCGCATCCGCGCTCTGATGGAAACAGCTTTTGAAGTCGTTGGACCCCAGCATCAGCACCACCCAGTCCAATGGCCGATGGCTGGAAAGGACGACAGGCAGGAAGGTCCGCCCGTTGCGGATCGGGCTGGACGGGTCGTCCAGACCGCTGTTGCGTCCGCAGAGCCCCTCTTCCGTGACATGCCAGCCGGGACCGAGTCCGTGTGCCAGCATGCAGGGCCATCGACGGGACTCGTCAAACCGGAGCCCCGTGTCGGGATCCACCCCATAGGTGTTGGAATCGCCATAACAGAGGAGCCGTCTCATGCGAGCCTCTCCAACACGAAGAGCTGCCAGGGTTTTCCCTCGAGCCGGATGTGGAACCAGCCGCTGTGGACCCCCAGGTCCTTGGATGTCATCTCCCACACATCCTTCTGGGTGACGCGCCACTGCTCCTGCCCGGGGAACCGGTAGTGGAAGCTGCCGAGCGTGTGGAAATCAGCGTACAGCACGAGAAACGAATCGGGAAATTTCGCCGCCCGGGCGGAGTTGTCCCCCCACGGGGAGATACGGGCAGGCTCCAGCTCGCCACCGGGCACATGCTCCAGAAACTGCTTCAGAAAGAAAAGCCGCTTGTAACTTTCTCCTTTCAGAACCCCTCCATGGGACCACCAGATCCGCTCTCCCTCGAAGGTCTCGCTGTGGCCGCAATAGCCGCCCCGAACTGTCGCCAGCCAGAACTGGTTGACCATCTCGCTCGCGGGGAGCGACCCCCAGAACTGCATCAAGTTCCCCTCGTAGCCCACCTCGTCCATCACCACCGGCTTCTGATAGCTGGCCCTCAGTTCCCTCGTCTTCTGCGCGTGGTCGTATTGGCTCCACCTCTGGACCGACGCATGGGTGATCCAGTCGGCATGCGGGTCGAAGGGAGTGTGCCAGTTGTGGATCGAGCGCAGGTGTCCGTAGGGATCCTCGTCACGCACCAGACGGCCCAGCCGGTTCCAATCCTCCACGTCCTTGTACCGGCAGAGGTCCCATTCGTTGGCCAGCGACCACCAGACGTGGGGATAGGCGGCGTAGCGGGAGACGACGTAGCGCGTGTAGGCGTCATCGTATTCCCTTCCCATCCGAGAGAAGCCCCACCGGTCGTAGGGATGGAAGAGGATCAGGTCTGCCTGGATGCCAAGCTCACCAAGCCTCTCGACGCAGTGGTCGACATGGCGCCAGTAGGCGGGGTCGACCCTGGAAAAATCCCAATGGTTCCCTTCACTTTCGGGCCCGTACTGCCCGTAGGTCTCCTGGTTCAGGCTTCTGGCGTCGACCGGCGTCCCCGGAAAGGGAAACATCCGCGGATCCTGGTAGTTGTAATGGTAGTGTTTGGGCAACAGGCAGAAACGGACCTTGTTGAAGGGGCTTCTTTCCAGGCTCTCCAGCGTCTGGCTGATTGTCCTGTCGTCCTGAAGCTCCCAGACGTAACAGGTCGTCCCTATTTCCTGGTAGGGGGAACCGTCGGCATACTGGAACCAATACTGGTCCCGCACCCCCACCGGGCCATGGCTCCGCGCGGGCATGGCCTCGAACCTTCCCCTCTCGTCCGTCCCTTCCCGTCTCCAGGCATAGCGGCCGGAGCGCATGGGAAGAAAGCGGACACGATACGAGGAACCCCCGTCCCAAAAGCCACGGACCCGTTTCTCTTCCGTGTCCGAGGTAAAGACAACCCACGGCTCGGTCGTTCCCGTGAAGGCCAGTTCCACCATTTCCCATTGATAGGCCATCGTGCCTCCAACTACAAAAAACGGAGGCCGTGCCGCCACGACCTCCGCATCGGGCACCGTCCTTAGTCGGACGGTCCCTTCTCAAGGTATCCTTTCCAGGCCTTCTCAAAGCCGATGATCTGGTCGACACACCCGTCGATTCCCAGCTTGGAACTATCCAAGGAAAGATCATAGGTGCGGCACATGCCCCACTTCTTGTCGCTGTAGTAGTTGTAGAAGTTGGCGCGTTTCTTGTCGTTGCGAAGGCAGATCTCCGCCGCCTTGCCGCCCTCAAGCTTGTAGTACTTGACCGCACGTTCCACCCGCGCCTCGATCGGGGCATGGATGAAGACCGACATCATATTCTTCCTCTCGCGCAGGATATAGTCCGCGCAACGTCCGATAATCACGCAGCTTCCCTCGTCGGCAAGTTTCTTGATGGTCTGGCTGACAATCAGGAAAAGCTGGTCGTTCAGCGGCATCTCCGTGGCGCCGAAGGCCGCACCGCCGGAGAGCGGATAGCTGCCCACCGCCAGCGAGTAGAACAGGCTGCTGGAAGCCTTCTCGTCCGCATTCTGGAACAAGGCCTCACTCAAGCCGCTTTCCTTGGCTGCCATGGCGACGAGCTCCTTGTCATAGAATGGAATGCCAAGCTTGTCGGCAAGCTTGCGGCCGACATAGCGTCCGCCACTTCCATATTGTCTACCAATCGTGTAAACGGTTCCTTCACTCATCGTTTGTTCCTCTCTGCCCAAATTATATCACAGCGCTTTTTCCCAGAACCATTTCTTTTTGACTTTTTCCATCAAAAACAGGCGAAAACCCGGGCCGGAGCGCCATCGCTCTGGCTGAAAAGCAGGGGAGAAACGGTCAGCTTCAGCCGTTTTCCCACAAGGCCGGTCACATCGGCAACATTCTCAAGAATTAAAATATCGTTCCTAAGAAGGAATTTATGGTTGGGTAGTTCATCCAACACATCCGGGCTTGGGCAATCAAATCCGACCATTTGGATTCCTTTTTCCACCAAGATTTCCATTTGCTCGCCCGTCAGGGTCGGATAGCCGCTCCGGTAGGCGGCAGTCCCCCACTTCGGCCCCCATCCGGTAGCGAAGAGCACCATGGCAACCCTGTCAGGAATCTCGAGATGCCCGTCCAACCGAAGGACAACCGCCTCGCCCTGGAAGCGCTGCGGGGGATACTGGTCCAGACTCATGCCATCGGGAAACAGATGCCGGGGAGCGTCGAGGTGGGTACCTGCATGACTGCCCATTTCCAGCTTGGTCAGGTTGCAGCCGTCCTTTCCGACAGCCAGATACGGGATGAGCCTGACAGCGGGGTCGCACGGATAGAGCGCGGGCGCATTCTCCAGTTTCCGGGTCAGGTCCACCACCTGCCCGAGGCCCTGCCGGTAGAGCCCATGGACAAAGCTCTTGAAGGCGAGATCCGCCAATTGTCCGCGGAACGAGGCGATCCGTCCCTCATCGAGTCCCAGCGAGCCCAGCGGACCGTGCATGCGGTAGAGCAGGTCTTGGGCTGCGCGCTCCGCAAGGGCCTTCAGCGTGTCATGGTCAGCCTCACGCCGCTTCCAGGCATAGTACTCCGCCTTCTTGGCTTCAATCAGGCCACGGCTTTCCGCAACCGCCTTCTGCCGATTGCGGCGCTCGTAGACCAGCGCATCATCACCGACGAGCCGGCATCGGCTGGCAAGTGCGGGATCGACGTCACGGGGACTAGCGAGATCGAAGACCATCTGGTCCCGGGTGACGGGGGCGTCCCCATCCAGGGCATAGCCCAACCCCTTGGTGGCGGAGACGATGACAGGATAGTGTCCGAGGATCCCGCAACGCTCGTCGTAGCCGACCGCCTGGACACCTGGAGGAACCAGCTCGGTCTTGCGTTGGTCGCGAAGGGTCATGGCCACCTGCCAGCCATGACCGTGGAAGTAGCTGGCGACCATCCGGGCAGTGGCGGAAGAGCCGACGACCAGCATCTTCTTCGGACAGACGTCCTGGACATGCCGTTCGATTGCCGGAGGAAGGGTCTCCTCGGGGATTTCCAGATTGAGGCGGTCATGGACCTTCTTCGCCGCACTTACCGCGCTCTGCAGCAGGCGCTGCATCACCGGCGTCGCGCACCCTGCCTGGCGGCTCAGCCGCGAGGCCCCCTCAATCTGGCTGATGATGGTATCCTCCCCGAACAGGGGAGAAAAGAGGCCGCAGGCAAGAGAAAACAGGTAATCGACCGCATCGGCATCTGTATGCGCATACGCATACCGCTTCCAGGCAAGCACCGGGATGCCGAGAGCCCGGCACATCGGTTCGTACAGGTCCCCTTTCGCCCCTTCGCTCCAGACCTCAAGCCGGTCGCAGGTGGCGAGCACCACCACCCCATCCGCCCGGCTCTCCCGTTTCAGACGGACCATGGCATCGACAAGTTGCCGCTCCTCAAAATGGAAAATCCCCCGCTTTTGCCCTTCAGCCTGAAAGAAAGCGATCCCATAGACGTTCAGCATGGAAGCCTCCCGCTCTGTGCCGCCTGGAAGAGATACTGCTGGGCGAGCGCCTGATAGGGCGCGAAGTAGGAGCCGTCCTTGCCGGAGAAGTACGTTCCCATCACCTTCTTCATCCAGGTATCCATCGGGAAGGTGTCCATCCGATGGTAACCGAAAAGCAGGATGCAGTCGGCGACCTTGGGGCCGATGCCCAACTGCCCCGTCAGCATCTTGCGGGCTTGTCCGGTGGACAAGGCGCTGTCAACCGGCTGGAAGTTCCTCGCCATCGCGACGATATAGGGGGCACGGTATCCGAAATGGAGCTCGCGAAGCTCCTCTTCGGTCGCCTGCCGTAGTTGCTCCTGGGAGGGGAAGGCGTGCCATCCCTCCTCCACCTCGCTTCCGTAGCGGTCGGACAGGGCCCGGTACATGGACCGGATGCGCTTGATGTTGTTGTTCTGGCTCATCAGGAAGCTGACGGTCGCTTCCCAAGGGTCCTGCCGAAGGATGTGGATGCCGCTTTCCAGCTCTACAGCCTTGCGCATGGGCGCACAAAGAGAGGCAAGGTATTCCCTTGCCTCCTCATAGGGACCGTCCATGTCAAAGTACTGGTCCAGTCCCTGCGCATGGATGTCGCGCTCGTCCCGGATCGTCACCAGGTGGCCGCCAAGGACGGATTGGAACCCCCGCTCCGTCCTGCGCCACCCGAAGCACTGACCCCCGAGAAGCGTTCCTTCCAGATCGATCACGCCTGCCAGAGTCCGTGCTTGTTGCAGTAGGCCAGGGCAGCGACGACGCTGTCGCCCTCCACCATCTCGAACTCAGCCTTCGGTTCCTGACCAGGCTGCAGCACCTTTCTCTGGTTGCCGGTCTTGGTCTCCAGCACGATCCATTCAATCCAGTGGTCCTCCACCATCGGGTGGGCGACAGAGCCGACAGTGACGGTGACGTGGGTCCCCTCCACCTTGACGACCGGAACATGCTTTTCCTGCGCGGCGTCGGTGGTATTGGGTACCAGTTCCTGCATGGGCTCGCCACAGCAGATGATTTTCGGTTGCTTCTCATCGACGAAAGCGACAATATTGCCGCAGTGCTTGCATTTCATGAACTTCATACTGCACACTCCTTCGCTAACAATAGATTGCCTGCGCTGGACGGTCAAGCAGTGGCACTTCCGAAAGAAGGAAAAACATGTTAATACAGGAGTCTGGAGGAAACACATGCAGATTCTACTCACAGGCGGCGCCGGCTATATCGCAAGCCATACCGCCATCGAACTGGCCAAAGCCGGGCTCGAGCCGGTCCTCGTCGACAACTTCTTCAACAGCAAGATGGAGGCGGTCGACAGAATCCGCCAGATCGCGGGAAAGGATATCCCCTTCTACCAGGTCGACTGCTGCGACAAGGATGCGTTGGGAAAGGTCTTCCAGGCCAATCACTTTGACGCAGTGATCCATTTCGCCGGCTACAAGGCTGTCGGGGAATCCGTCCAGAAGCCGCTTGCCTACTACCGGAACAACCTGGACTCCATGCTGAACGTGCTGGACCTGATGCTGGAATACCATGTCGGCAAGGTCGTCTTCTCCTCCAGCGCCACGGTCTACGGCTCGGCAAACACGGCTCCCTTCACCGAGACGATGCCCACCGGCGGTTGCACCAACCCCTATGGCTGGACCAAGTACATGATCGAGCAGATCTTGCAGGACTTCAACCATGCCCATCCCGAAGTGACTGTGGACCTGCTGCGCTACTTCAATCCGGTCGGAGCCCACGAAAGCGGCCTGATCGGCGAGGATCCTGTCGGAATTCCGAACAACCTGATGCCCTACATCTGCCAGGTGGCGGTCGGAAAACTGAAGCAGCTTTCCATTTTCGGCAACGACTATCCGACCCATGACGGCACCGGCGTGCGCGACTACATCCACGTCGTCGACCTGGCGAAAGGCCACGTCGCCGCCTGCAAGTACCAGCACAAGGGAGTCGAGATCTTCAACCTCGGAACCGGAGTCGGCTACTCCGTCCTCGACATGGTCCATGCCTTCGAAGAGGCCACCGGCATCCGGATTCCCTACCGGATCGTCGCACGCAGGCCTGGCGACATCGCCACCTGCTACGCCGACTGCACCAAAGCCGCCAAAGTCCTTGGCTGGAAGGCGGAGAAGACACTGGTCGACATGTGCCGCGACGGATGGCGCTGGCAGAAGCAGAACCCGAACGGGTACGATGCCAACTAGCCAGGCAATCCGGGGAAACGCATGAAGCCGGCTCTCGGGCCGGCTTCATGCATCCTTATTCCTGTCCGCCTTGATTATTCCTGGGAATCCTTCAAGGCGTGCACCATCGGATCCAGCGCATCCATGGTGACCCGGCTGCCCCCGTTCTGGAGCAGCTCGAGCATCGCCTCCTCGTCGGCGTTCCTGGGGTTCTTCCGCTTCAGGCTTCTCGCCATCGCCTTGGCGGCGAGCTTGATGACGAGGCGGTTCAAACCCTTCAGCTTGTTCGGTTCGAATCCCCCCTGCAGATACAAGACCTTGGCCCCGCCGCAACGGCCCTGAAGGTTGTCGACCAGCTGCAGGTTCTGGTAACGCAGGCCGACCGCACCAATCGCCCGGATCTGGTAGCGGGACAGCGCGTCATCCAATCCGACCACATTCCCCGCCCGAATCCAACCGATAAAGACTACCGGATCATCCTTGGCCAGATGTTCGGTCCCGAATTCGATGGCCGGAATCCCCAGCCTGCTCGCGAGCATCTTCGCATACTGTCTGGCATGCCCCGCCTTGGATGTGTAGAGAATCGCCTTTTCTTCCATAGCGCCCCCCTTTCCCTCATCCTACCATGGTTTCCCCATTCTTGGTGAAAACTTCCATCATCCCGTGCTATGATGGCCATAGGTGGAAGCTATGGAATATCAGGAAACGGCACTGGAGGTGACGGCCCTGACGGCCGAGCAGCTCTTGTCTGGCGACCGCGGAGAGATTGCCAGGCGCATGCGTCTTGTCATCGAGCTCGAGGGCCCCATCCTCGACGACCTCTTGGAAAAACGGGTGCTTCACTCCTATGGACTCGTGAAACGGGGAAGCCGGATCGCGCCGCTGCTCTCCGAGGTTCGGGCCTCGCTCGGGGCGGTCACCACCACCCAGCGGTCCTGCGACGGCCATGAGCATACCGTCTACTGGCAGGAAAGCTGGAAAGGTCGGGACATCGAAGGTACATACACCAGCTTCCGGGCACCTTCCCCAAGGGATATCTCCGAATACCCGGTCATCGAGGTCGCGAACGTAATGGCGCAGGTGGGACTTCAGCAGAGCCGCAAGGCCCTCTGGCTCGAGACGCTCCGCCTTTTGGGCTTCACCAAACAGGGGACCCAGATCAGGGCGACCTTCAAGCTCGCCTATGCCTGGGCAAAAGCCCACCGCGCCTAGCCTCCCCTCAGGCGTCCAGATCCGCGAACAACCAGGTGGACAGGTATCGCTCGCCGGTATCCGGAAGCAGCGCGACAATCGTCTTGCCGGCATATTCCGGGCTCTTGCTGAGGGTCAAGGCTGCCTCCAAGGCGGCGCCACTGGAGATACCAATCAGCAGGCCCTCCTCGCGGGCGGCGGCGCGACTGGTCTCGCCAGCCTTCTGGTCGTTGGCTTCGTAAACCTCATCGACGACCTTCGCGTCATAGGTGGAAGGAATGAATCCGGCACCAATGCCCTGGATCTTGTGGGGACCGCTCTTGCCGCCGGCAAGGACCGGGCTGGTGGCAGGTTCTACGGCGACGATATGGACATGAGGATTGACCTCTTTCAGGTAGCGGCCGACGCCACTGACGGTTCCACCGGTACCGACACCGGCGACAAAGACGTCGACGTTGTGGCCTGAATCCTCCCAAATCTCGGGGCCGGTCGTCTGGTAATGGACCTCAGGATTGGCAGGGTTGACGAACTGGCCGAGGATTACGGCACCAGGGGTGGATTCCTTCAGTTCGTTCGCCTTGGCGATGGCGCCAGGCATGCCCTTCGTTCCCTCGGTAAGCACCAGGTTGGCGCCAAGAGCCTGCACGAGCTTGCGGCGCTCGATGGACATGGTCTCCGGCATGACGATGGTCAGCTTGTAGCCTTTCGCGGCTGCCGCGAAGGCAAGTCCGACACCAGTATTGCCGCTGGTAGGCTCGATCAAGGTGGCACCTGGCTTGAGAAGCCCTTTCTTCTCGGCGTCCTCGATCATGGCGACGCCGACCCTGTCCTTGACGGACGAGAGCGGATTGAAGCTCTCCATCTTCACCAGGACGGTAGCGCCGCCCTTGTTCAGCTTGTTGATCCTGACCAGCGGGGTGTGGCCGACCGCCTTCGTGATATCAGTAAATATCCGAGCCATGTTGACATCTCCTATTTATTAGTATTTCTATAATCTTATTAATAAATATGTATGTCGCTCATGTCAAGAGATTGTCGCTCATTGGCAAGAAAAAAAACGGCACCCTGGGAAAGGGCGCCCAAACGCACTACCGGATCTGCCTGAGGACCTGTACCAAAGGCTCTAGGCCCGTCCCCCCGCCGAAATCCCAGACCAGGGACGCCACCATGTCCCTGTCCGGGAAGGCTCCCTCGCTCAGAATCCGGAACTTCTCCATCAGCTGTTCGTCCGTCGGTCCTTTGGACCACCGGCTTCCCAGCGATTCCTCTCGTAGCACCGTCCCGTCCATCAGGGTGACGGTGACGATACTGCCCCGAATCCCGAAAGCCCCGTCGCCGTAGGCACCATGGTTCTTCACCTCCACCTTCTGCATCAGGTTCCGATACCTCGCTTTTCTCAGACTCTCCGGGTTGAAGGCTGCCGGGCCCAGGGCCCCCTCCTCGATGGTGACCGCGATGGTATAGGGAAGGGAAAGCCGTGCCGAGGAAGGATTGAGCACCGTTCCCACCCCGCTGTCCAGCTGATAGGAATAGGGATATGTCTCCACGACGACATGTGCCACCTCTCCTCCATGGAAGGGGTGCCTGGCAAGGATGGCAAGCAGGGCGCTGAGCGCCGGGTGGACGCTGGCGCAGGCGCTGAACTCCTTGAAAGAGATGTGGTCGATCAGAAAATCCTTTCCCAGGATATAGGGGCTGGTGCTTCCGTTGTACAGGGAAAGCAAGCTCTTTTTGCCGTCGATGATGTCATGGGGGCCGGTAAGCCCTTCCTTGGCGCAGTGGACGGCAAAGAGTCCCAGATAGGTGCCCCAGCCTCCATACAGGTCTTTGGAGTCGGTGCCGTCAAGAAAGCTGACAAAGGGGCAGACCGGCAACAGGCTGCCGGCGATGCCCACGGCGTTCTTCATCTGCTGCCGGGTCAACCCTTCGACCATGCCCCCTGCCGCCAGGGCGGCAAACGCTCCGTTCAGCCCCGGACCGTGCAGTCCGAGGTTGCGTACCTGCTGGGTGGAAAGCAGTCCCATACGCAGGACCAGCTCGTAGCCGAAAAGCACCGCGCGGACCACCGTTCTGGCATCGGCATGGCTTTCCGACCATGCGGCGAAGGCGGCGCTCCAGACATAGACGCCCGGATGGACGCTGGCTCCCATGGCGGAGCAGTCATCCAGCTCGATGTGGCTGATCCGGGTGGCGTTGGCCATGGCTGCCGAGGCGTCGTTCGTCGTCACCTCCTCGCCCCAAATCGGGACATCCCCTTCCTTTGCCAAGGAAAGAATCACCTTGACCAGGGTGGCGCACTCATGGTGATGGGCCGTATAGGCTGCGCACCCCAGGTAATCGAGCAACGAGCGCCGTACCTGGTGGAGCACGCTTGGGGGAATATCCTCATAGCGCAGGTCGTAGTAGCAGTCGATGATGGAATCCAGATACTGTTTCTTGATCGAGTCACGCTTTCCCATTGACTTCCTCCTCCACCTTGTGGCAGGCGACAAAATGCTCCGCCCGCACTTCCCGCAAGACGGGAGTCTGATGGAAGCAGATATCCTTGGCATACGGACAACGTGCGGCAAAACGGCAACCAGGTTTCGGGTCGATCGGGCTGGAGATCTCCCCCCGCAGTAGTTCGTGGTGGACCGGACCATCGGGTACCACCGGCCGGGGGATGGCGGCCAAAAGCGCCCGGGTATAGGGATGCAAGGTATGCGCGAAAAGTTCCTCGCAGGGAGCCTTCTCCACCATCATTCCCAAATACATGACCATGATCGCGGTGGAGATATGGCGCACGACCGAAAGGTCATGGGTGATGAAAAGATAGGTGAGTCCCCGCTCTTCCTGCAGGTCCTGCATCAAGTTGAGGATCTGTGCCTGGATGGAGACATCCAGGGCGCTGACCGGTTCGTCACAGACGATGAAGGAGGGATTCAGGGAAAGCGCGCGGGCAATGCCGATACGCTGCCGCCTTCCCCCATCAAGCTCGTGGGGATAGCTGTTGACGAATCGGCTGGCAAGGCCGACGGTGTCCATCAGCTTGGCCACCTCCGCCTCGGTCTCCCGGCGACTAGGGAACATGTGGTGGATCTCCATCGGCTCGGCGATCGTCTCGCCCACCGTCATGCGGGGGTTCAGGCTGCTGAAGGGATCCTGGAAGATCATCTGCATCTCTCGTCTCAATTGGGGGGAAGGTTTTCCATACAGGATGGGCTTCCCCCTCCAGAGCACCTCGCCACTGGTTGCGGGAAGCAGCTTGACCAATACCCTTCCCAGGGTACTTTTGCCACATCCGCTCTCGCCGACCACCCCGAGGGTCCTTCCCTCGTCAATCGTGAAACTGACCCCGTCGACGGCATGCAACGTCCCGCGGGGTGTCTTGAAATACTTCTTCAGCTCCTTGACGGCCAACAGTTCCACGGTCACGCCTCCTCGTCCATATGGATGCACCGTACCAGGTGTCCAGGTGACAGTTCCCGGAGCACAGGGAGCTCTTGGCTGCACTTTTCCGTCGCCCGAGAGCAACGGGGAGCGAAGGGACACCCCGGGGGCAGGTCGGTCGGATCCGGCATCAGTCCATGGATCGGGTGCAACCGCTTCTCTCTGGTGTTCATGCTGGGCAAGCTCCCGAAGAGTCCCTTGGTATAGGGATGGGCGGTGTGCCGGTAGATATCGGACAAACTCCCTGATTCCATGATCAGGCCGGCGTACATGATGGCGACCTTGTCGCAGATTTCGGCGACAACGCCAAGGTCGTGGGTAATCAGCAGCATGCTGGTCCGGTACTGGTCCCGAAGGTCCCGCATCAATTCCAGAACCTGCGCCTGGATGGTGACATCCAAGGCCGTGGTCGGCTCGTCGGCGATGATCAGAGACGGACGGCAGGCAAGTGCGATAGCGATCACCACCCGTTGCTTCATGCCACCTGAGAACTGGTGGGGATAGTCGTTCATCCGCTCGCGCGGGATACCGACCGTCTCCAGCATCCGGGCGGCGATTTTCTCCGCCTCGAGGCGGCTTACCTTCCGGTGCTTGCGCACCACCTCGCCGATCTGGTCCCCCACCTTCATCACCGGGTTCAGGCTGGTCATCGGGTCCTGGAAGATCATGCTGACCTCGTTGCCGCGGACCAGGCGCATCCGCTCCTCGCTCAGCTTGGCCAGGTCCCTGCCCTGCAGCACAATCTGTCCGCTGACGATCCGCCCTGGCGGGTCGGGCACCAGCCGCATCAACCCCAAGGCCGTGGTGGTCTTGCCGGCTCCGGTCTCGCCGACCAAGCCGAGAGTCTCCCCCCGCTTCAGGTCGAAGCTCACCCCATTGACCGCCCTCACCAGGCCGTCATCTGTCTCATAGCGGATCACCAGGTCCTTGACGGAAAGAATGGTTTCTTCGTTCTCCATGGCTCACCTCTTCAGTTTCGGATCCAGCGCATCCCTGAGTCCGTCGCCAAACAGGTTCAGCGAAAGGACGGTCAGCATGATTGCAAGACCGGGGAAGATGACCTGGTAGGGATAGTTGCGCATAAAGGTGCGCGCCGTGCTGAGCATCGCCCCCCACTCGGGAGTCGGAGGCTGGATGCCCAGACCGAGAAAGCTCAGGGATGCGCACATGATGATCGACTTTCCGATACCCAGCGTCGCCTGGACGATGATCGGGGCAAGCACGTTGGGGAAGACATAGCGGCGGATGATATGCCAGTCGCTCGCTCCAATGACCCGGGCGGCCTCGATATACTCCTGGTCCTTGACCGTCAGGGTCGAGCCACGCACCACACGGCAGAAGGAGGGAATCGAGCTGATGGAAAGGGCGATGACGGCATTGACCAGTCCCGGGCCCAGCGTCGTGGCGATGGTGATGGCCAGCACCGTCGAGGGAATCGACATCATGATGTCGCAGCCACGCATGATCAGCGTCTCGCTGAAGCGTCCGAAGTAACCGGCGACGGCCCCCAGCAGACTGCCGAGGAAGGCACCGATGGCAAGGCTGATGAAGCCCACCAGCAAGCTGATCCGGGCGCCGAAAACGACGCGGCTGAAAATATCACGACCGAAGTTATCGGTCCCGAACAAGTGCTTCAAGCTAGGCGCCTGGTTCATCGACAGATAGTCCTGCAACGCATAGTCGTAGGGGGCGATCAGCGGGGCGAAGATGGCGCAGGCAACCAGCACCGTCAGCCCGCAGAGTCCCAGCATGGCCAGCCGGTCCCGTTTCAGATAGTGCCAGACATAGGAAAACTGGCTCCGCTTCTTGGTCGGGTCGCGCCTGCTCATTCCGCTTCCTCCTTTGACCCCTGCGTCCCTTTCCGCCTTGCCTTGGTGTACTGCATCTTGATCCTCGGGTCGGCAACCGCGTACATCAGGTCGACTGCCAAGTTGACCAGGCAGCACATGACGGCGATCACCAGCACGCCCCCCTCTACCAAGGGATAGTTGCGGTTCTTGATCGCGTCGATCATCATTTTCCCGATACCGGGGATGGCGAAAACCTGCTCGTTCACCACCGCGCCCGAAAGGCCGCTGGCAAACTGGATGCCGACAATGGTCAGGATGGGAATCAGCGCGTTCTTCAAAGCGTGACGGAAGATTACCTCGCGCTCGGAAAGCCCCTTGGCGCGGGCGGTGCGGATATAATCGCTGCGGATGACCTCGAGCATGCTGCTCCGGGTCATGCGGGTGATGGTGGCGACGCTGGCGGCGCTGATCGAGATGATCGGCATGATATAGTAGACGGGCCCGTACAGGCCGCTTGCCGGCAGGATGCCCAGCGAAACGGAGAAGAAGAGGATCAGCATCAGAGCAAGCCAGAAATTCGGCATGGTGATGCCCAGCAGGGCCAGTACGGTCAGGACGTTGTCCAGAAGGGAATACTGGCGCACCGCGCTGACGATGCCGGCGGGAACCCCCACGCAGATGGCAAACAGACAGGAGAGGAACGCCAGCCGGGCAGTGACCGGCAGCCGGGTCAGGATCTCGCTGGAAACGGGCATCTTCGTCATATAGGAAATACCCAGGTCACCATGGAACAGCCCGGCAAGGTAACGGAAATACTGCTCGAGAAAGGGCTTGTCGAGCCCCATCTCGCTTCGCATCGCCATCACCTCGGCTTCGCTGGCGGTATCGCCGAGGATCAGCCGGGCGGGATCTCCATCGGTGAAGTGCATCAGCGTGAAAATGACGAAGGTGACGCAAAGCAACACCGGAACAGTTGCCAGAACACGTTTGAGAATGTATCGTCCCATACCTCTTCCCCGCAGGCAATCAATCGCCTTTACTTGGTGAACTTGATCCGGCTCAGGTCGGGAACCACGTTCGGGTAGAACGGCAGGTTGGCAATCTGGCTGGTGCTTCCATAAGCGTTCTGCGGGAACGCGATCGGGAACGTGTAGAGCTTGTCCGCCAGGTAATCCTGCAGCTCTCCATAGATACTCGCACGCTCCGTCTGGTCGTAGGTGCTTCTGCCGGCATTCAGGTACTCGTCAACCTTGACGTCGTTGTGCCTGATCGAGATGGTGCGGCTGGTAGGCCAGGCAAGCAGGGCCGCGGTCGGGTCGTTGATGACGGCAGTGTTGGTCATCAGACTGACCTGGATCTTGCCTGCGTTGTTCATCGTGGTGTACATGGCAAGGTCGACGAAGTTGATCTCGCACTGGACGCCGACAGCCGTCCACATGGCCTGGACAGCCTCGCTGAAGTTGCGGTTCAACGTGCTGTCATAGGTGGTGTAGACCAGATGCAGCGGGTTGCTCTCGTTGTAACCGGCCTTGGACAGATACTCCTTGGCCTTCTGCGGGTCATAGCCGGGCAGATGCTCGCTCTTGTGTCCGAAAATGGTCGGAGCATAGAAGCTGTCGGCCACATCGGCCTTGCCTCCCCAACCCACCTGGACCAGCGCGTCACGGTTCAGGGCGTATGCCAAGCCGCGACGGACATCCGGGTTGTCATACGGGGCGATCGAGCTGTTGAAGGTGACGAAGCTGACCCCTTGGGTATTGCCGCTGATCAGGCGGGTCTTCGGGTTGCCTGCGATACGGTCCCATTCGGTATCGGGAAGGTTGAAGGCGATATCGACCCCGCCAGTCTCCAGCTCGATGGCACGGGAGGAACCCTCGATGATGACGCGTGCGGTGAAATTCTTGTAGGGAAGCGGTTCGCCCCAATACGAGTCGGACGACTCCAGCTCGATACGGTCGCCGGTCACCCAATTCTTGAAGCGCATCGGCCCGGTACCCATCGGATGGCGGCTTCTCTGCTCGTCGGTGGCCGTCTCATAGTAGTTCTTGCTGACGATGGCGCAACGGTACGAGGCCATCGCCGGAATCAAGGCGGCATTGGGGAACTTCAGCTTGACCACCAGATGGGTGGCATCGGGAATCTCAAAGCCCTCGGTGTCGATCGACCCGAACAGGTTGCTGGTAAAGGAGCTCTTGGCGGCGAGAGCCAGGCTGTAGGCCACATCCTCGCTGGTCAGCTTGCTCCCGTCATGGAAGAAAACGTCGTCGCGCAGCGTCAGCTGGAGCGTGGTGTCATCCACCATATTCCATGCAGTGGCGAGCCAAGGGATGACATTGCCCTCGTCATCGGTCTTCATCAAGCTCTCGAAGACCAGCCGGGAGACCACGAAGCCATTCTGGTTGGAATGGGCGTAAGGGTCGAGCTGCTGGGGCTCTCCGTCCAAGGCGACGATGAGATTGGTCTTCTTGGAAGAAGTTGAAGTCGCGACAGGAGTCTGCGACGGGCTCGCCACAGAAGCCTGCAAAGGGGTTTGCTTTCCCCCGCACGATACGAAAAAGGTGGCAAGCGCAGCAAGCGCAAGCATCCGCAAAGTCTGCTTTTTCATGTACTGAAATCCCCTCTGCCATCCGGCAGAATCCTTCGTATTTTGATTGCTTTATACTATGAAGCGGTATTTTTGTTGTCAAGGGGAAGAAAGAATGTAGGAACTGCCCTCAGATGACGAAACTCTTCGAAGAAGAGACCAGGTCGGCAAGGCTCACCTTCTCCCCGTCTTTAAACTTTTAGCACAATAATTCTTCAGAGCCAGAATACCATAAGATGCCAAAGACCTTCATCCTGCGGGTAAGTATCACACGAAAGCATTGTATTAGTTAGGCCATGTATTTTCTACCATTTGCTCATAGGAGAAAAACCATGAAGCATCAATGGCTGTCGGAGGAA